>NZ_CP134605.1:6053750-6677500 GCF_031844685.1 Streptomyces sp. ITFR-21 | reverse complement strand
CAGGACCCGGAGCTGACGGCCGACGTGGAGCGCCGGATCGCGGCGGGGAGCAGCGCCGAGCGGGCGGTGTACGACGCCTTCGCCTCGTACCGGGCGTTGCTGGCGGCCGCGGGCGAGTACCTGGCCGGGCGGGTCGCGGACCTCGACGACGTACGGGACCGGATCGTGGCCCGGCTGCTGGGGGTGCCGATGCCGGGAGTGCCGGACAGCGACGAGCCGTACGTCCTGGTCGCACGGGATCTCGCGCCGGCCGACACGGCGCTGCTCGACCCTTCTCTTGTGCTCGGCTTCGTGACCGAGGAGGGCGGGCCGACCAGTCACAGTGCGATTCTGGCCCGTGCTCTGGGGGTGCCGGCGGTAGTCGCGCTGCCGGGGGCCACTGATCTGGCCGAGGGCACGGTCGTCGCGGTGGACGGCGGCTCGGGTGAGGTCTTCGTGGCGCCGAGCAGTACCAAGCGGAGCGAGCTGACCACCGCGGCGGCGGCTCGGAAGGCGGCGCTGGCGGGTTCCTCCGGGCCGGGGCGGACCGCGGACGGGCACAGGGTGCCGTTGCTGGCGAACGTGGGCGGGCCGGCCGACGTGCCGGCCGCGGTGGCGGCGGGCGCGGAGGGCGTCGGCCTGTTCCGTACCGAGTTCCTCTTCCTGGACGACTCGGTGCGGGCGCCTTCCGAGGAGAAGCAGTTCGCGGCCTACCGCGAGGTGCTCGCGGCCTTCCCCGAGGGCCGGGTGGTGGTCCGGGTGCTGGACGCGGGCGCGGACAAGCGGCTGGACTTCCTGACGCCGGCGGACGAGCCGAACCCGGCGCTCGGGGTGCGCGGGCTGCGCTCGCTGCTGGCACACCCGGATGTGCTGCGTACACAGTTGCGCGCGCTCGCGCGGGCGTCCGAGGGGCTCCCGGCGCGCTTGGAGGTCATGGCGCCGATGGTGGCGGATCGCCAGGACGCGAAGGCGTTCGCCGACGCCTGCCGTGCGGCGGGGCTCGCGGCGGAGTTCGGCGTGATGGTGGAGATCCCCTCGGCGGCGCTGCGGGCGCGGTCGGTGCTGCGGGAGGTGGGGTTCCTTTCGCTGGGCACCAACGACCTGGCGCAGTACACCTTCGCGGCGGACCGACAGGTGGGTGCGGTGGCGCGGTGGCAGGACCCGTGGCAGCCCGCGCTGCTCGACCTGGTGGCCTTCGCCGCCGAGGCGGCCATGGCCGAGGACAAGGGCTGCGGGGTCTGTGGCGAGGCGGCCGCGGATCCGCTCCTCGCGTGCGTGCTGGTCGGTCTCGGGATCTCCAGCCTTTCCATGGGGGCGGCGTCGATTCCCTACGTACGGGCGACGCTGGCCCGGCACACGCTGGCCCAGTGCGGACGTGCCGCCACCGCCGCGCGGGCGGCCGACCGCGCGGCGGACGCCCGCCAGGCCGCGCAGGCCGCGCTGTCGGCCGCCTAGCCGGGCCACGAACCCCGGCCTGCGCACGGCCGCGAGAACGCAGGACGCGGGCCGCAACCGGAGAGCAGCCGAGGCGGGGGGACCCACCGAGACCGGGAGGGGCCGGAGGGGTGTCCGGAATGGTGACGTGTATGTGTGGGCCCCAGGGCCCGTAAGCATACGATTTCGGACCCCCACCCCCGCAGGGCCCTCGCCCCCCGACCCGGCTCCCGCCCGCTTCAGCCCGGCGACCGCAACCGCAGCCCCGCCCGGTACCGCACCCCGTGCTCCGGCGGTACCGGCTCCCCGGTCTCCGGATCCGTGCAGTACGCGCTGAACACCTCGGCCTCGGTCAGCGGACGCGGCCCGCCCTCCCGCAGCGACCAGCCCCGCACCGTTTCCGTGCCGTCCGGGTCCGTGGTGCGGACGACCAGGCCGCCCGGGTACGCGGAGACCTCGCCCGCGGCCATGACCGTGCAGACCACCAGCGCGTCGGCTTCGGCGAGGCGCACCGCGCCGTCCGGCTTGGCGTCGATCTGCACGGCTGCCAGCAGCGGCGGACCGTCCGGGGTGGACAGGCTGCACACGATGTGGTGCCCGCCTGGCCCCACCGCCTCGACGATCCTCAGGAGCGTGTCCGAGGCACGGTCGAAGGCGCAGTGGGCGCGGTCCCGGCCGCAGTCGGCGCAGGGACCCGCGTCCGTCAGGACGTCGGAGGCACGCTCGCGGGTGGCGCGGCGGTCGGCCTCCCTGGCCAGGTGGGAGCGGAGCAGCGGCATCGGCTGGCGCGTGTAGCGGACGGCGGGGCCGGTGACCGCGACCTCGGCGACGTAGCAGGTGCGGGTGTCCGGGGAGGCCGGCGGTCTGCGGGTGCTGTCGCAGTAGTGGTCGTAGGCGTCGGGGTCGAAGAGAGTGACCACGACGTGGGCGCCCTGGGCGTGCAGGCTGCGCAGCAGCCCGTCCAGGTGGTGCAGATAGCCCTCGTAGTCGTCGAACGGGAAGCTCCGCCGATCGGCCGTTCGAGTGAAGTCCGCCTCGTCCAGCAACAGCCCGACCACGACGGGCGCTTCCCGTCGCAGGGCGCGCCGGTGCCGCCCGCGGCCTGCCGGCCGAAGGCGCCGCTCCCCCCTGCGTCCGCCGCTGCCCCCGCTCGCGCCGCTGCTGCCGCTCCGGCTTCTGCCTCTGCTGCTTCTGCTTCTGCTTCTGCTGCTTCTGCTGCTGCTCGCGATCCCGCCCTCGGTCCCGCTTCCGCCTTTGGCCCTGCTCCCGGTCTCGGAGACCTCTTCCGCTCCGGGCGTACTCCTGCTCTCGGACATGCTTCCCCCTCGGTTTCGGGGCCCTGTGCCCCACTGTCTCCACTCGCTCACCCACCGTAACCGCCCCCACTGACAACGCCTCTCCCGTCATCCCGCCGAGGCCGGTGCGACTGACGCGCCGTCAGGGGCGAAGAGGCGGACCCCTTGACGGCGGCAGCGCAGGTCAAGTATTCAGATCCCGGGCGGCATTGGTACAGACCAAATGGGAGTCCGGTATGCGAAGATCCCTCACGCTTCTGCTCGCGCTCTTCGGCACGCTCGTCCTGTTCTCCACTCCCCCCGCCTCCGCGGCCGGCGGAATCAGCGCCACCTTCGCCAAGACCTCGGACTGGGGCACCGGCTACCAGGCCCAGTACACGGTCCACAACGGCAGCAGCGCGACGACCAGCACCTGGAAGGTCGAGTTCGACCTGCCGTCCGGCACCACCGTCGGCAGCTACTGGGACGCGCTGCTCACCCAGAGCGGCACGCACTTCACCTTCACCAACCGGGACTACAACGGGACGCTCGCCCCGGGCGCCTCCGCCGTCTTCGGCTGGGTCAGCTCCGGCGCCGGCGTCCCGGCCAACTGTGAGCTCAACGGCGCTTCCTGCGACGCGGGCGGCGGCAGCGGAGGCGGCGGCGACACCACGGCCCCCTCGGTGCCGACCGGTGTCTTGGTGGGGTCGGCGACCAGCTCCTCGCTGACCGTGCACTGGAACGCAGCCACCGACAACTCCGGCTCGGTGGCGGGTTACGAGGTCTCCCGCAACGGCGGCGCCCCCGCCGCCGTGACCGGCACCTCGTACACCGCGACCGGTCTCACCGCGTCCACCTCGTACTCCTTCCAAGTGAGGGCGAAGGACGCCGCGGGCAACACCTCGGCGTACAGCGCGGCCGTCTCCGGCAGCACCGCGGCCGGCAGCGGCGGGGGCGGCACCACCACCCCCGGTTTGGTCCGCACCGCCCCGTACGTCGACATGGGCGCCTGGCCGACGCCCAGCCTGACCGCGATGTCCCAGGCGAGCGGGGTGAAGGACTTCACACTCGGATTCGTCACCTCGGCCGGCTGCAAGGCTTCGTGGTTCAACGCCTACGACCCGCGCGCGGCCTGGGCCAAGGACCAGATCGACGCGATCAGGGCGGCCGGCGGAGACGTGAAGGTCTCCTTCGGCGGTGCCAGCGGCATCGAGCTGGCCCAGGCCTGCTCCTCGGTGGACGCGCTCTACACCGAGTACGCGGCCGTGGTCGACGCGTACAACCTCACCTACGTCGACTTCGACATCGAGGGGGCGGCCGTCGCGGAGCCCGCGTCGATCGCCCTGCGCTCGCAGGCCCTCGCCAGGCTCCAGCAGACCCACCCGAGCCTGCGGATCTCGCTCACCTTGCCGGTGCTGCCCAACGGGCTGACCTCGGACGGGCTGAACGTGGTCACGTCGGCGAAGAACGCGGGCGTCAACCTCGACATGGTGAACGCGATGGCCATGGACTACTACCAGAGCGTCGACTACGGCGACGCGGCGGTCCAGGCGGCGAACGCCGTGTTCAGCCAGCTCACGTCGCTCTACCCGGGCAGGACCGACGCCCAGGTGTGGGCGATGGTCGGGGTGACGCCGATGCTCGGCCAGAACGACGACGGGCACGTCTACGACCAGTCCGACGCCCGCCAGCTCGTCTCCTTCGCGCAGGGCAAGCACCTGGGCATGCTCTCGTTCTGGGAGGAAGGCCGGGACGCCAACGCGTGCAGCGGCGCGCTCTACAAGTGCACCAACATCGCGCAGGCGCCGTACGAGTTCTCGAAGATCTTCGCGGCGTACACGGGCTGACGCCCGGCTGAGGGACCCTGCTACGGGCGGCTCGCGCGTTCGGCGGCGAGCCGCTCGTAGAAGCGGAGCACCGTGAGGTCGTCCACCGAGCCGGGATTGACGGTGCTGTCGAGTCCGGCGCCCTGGAACAGCCTCTTGACCGGGACCTCGATGCGTTTGCCGGTGAGGGTGTGCGGGATCCCGGGTGCCGCGATGATCTCGTCGGGGACGTGGCGCGGGGAGAGTTCGCCGCGGATGGCGGCGCGGACGCGGTCCCGCAGCGCGTCGTCCAGTTCGGCGCCGTCGGCGAGTCGCACGAACAGCGGCATCCAGTAGCCGCCGTCCGGTTCCTCGACGCCGATGACGAGCGACTCGCGGATCTCCGGGAGGCGTTCGACGACCTCGTAGATGTCCGCGGAGCCCATCCGGACGCCCTGGCGGTTGAGGGTGGAGTCCGAGCGGCCGTGGATGACGACGGTGCCGCGCGAGGTGAGGGTGATCCAGTCGCCGTGCCGCCACACGCCGGGGTACGTCGCGAAGTAGCTCTCCCGGTAGCGGACGCCGCCGGGGTCGTTCCAGAACCGGACCGGCATGGAGGGCATCGGATTGGTGACGACGAGTTCGCCGACCTCGTCGAGGAGCGGGCGGCCCCGCTCGTCCCATGCCTGCAGGTCGGTGCCGAGGCACGGGGCCTGCAGCTCTCCGACGTACACGGGCAGGGTCGGTACACCGCCGGCGAAGCAGCTGCACACGTCGGTGCCGCCGCTGACCGAGGCGATCCACAGGTCCTGCCGCACCTCGTCGTGCAGCCAGCGGAAGCCGTCGGGCGGCAGCGGTGAGCCGGTGGTGGCGACGCAGCCGACCGCGGACAGGTCGAAGTCCCGCCCGGGGTGGATCCCGGCCTTGCGGCAGGCGATGACGTAGGCGGCGGAGGTGCCGAGGACAGTGGCGCCGGTCCGTTCGGCGACCCGCCACTGCGCGGCGGTGTCCGGGAAGCCGGGGCTGCCGTCGTAGAGCACCACGGTGGCGCCCGCGAGCAGCCCGGCGACCAGAAAGTTCCACATCATCCAGCCGGTGGAGGTGTACCAGAAGAAGCGGTCGCCGGGGCCGAGGTCGAGGTGGAGGCCGGTCTGCTTGAGGTGTTCCAGCAGGATGCCGCCCTGGGACTGGACGATGGCCTTGGGCAGGCCGGTGGTGCCGGAGGAGTACAGGACCCACAGCGGGTGGTCGAACTCGACCTGTTCGTAGGCCGGTTCGGGGTCGCCGGCGGTCAGGGCGGCCCAGTCCAGGGCACCTTCGGGGGCCGGGGTGCCGAGCAGCGGGACGTGCACGGTGGCCCGCAGCGAGGGGAGCGCGGCGCGCAGTTCGGCGACGGTGCCGGTGCGGTCGTGGGTCCTGCCGGCGTAGCGGTAGCCGTCGACGGTGAACAGCACCACCGGTTCCACCTGCTGGAAGCGGTCCAGGACGCCGCGGGCGCCGAAGTCGGGGGCGCAGGAGGTATATACGGCGCCGACGGCCGCGGCGGCCAGGAGCGCGACGACGGCCTGCGGGATGTTCGGCAGGTAGCCGCTGACCCGGTCGCCGGGCGCGACGCCGAGGCGGCGCAGGGCGGCGGCCAGGGCGGCGACCTGGCGGGCGAGTTCGGCCCAGGTGACGGTGCCGGTCCGCTGCCGTTCGTCCAGGTGCAGCAGGGCGGGGGTGGCGGCCCTGGCCGGGTCGAGCGCGGGCCGCAGGGCGTGTTCGGCGTAGTTGAGGCGGGCGCCGGGGAACCAGGCGGCGCCAGGCATCGCCGGGTCGGCGAGCACCGCCCGGTAGGGGTTGCTGAAGCGGACGTCGTACCACTCGGCGACCGCGCGCCAGAACGCCTCCGGCTCACGGACCGACCAGGAGTGCAGGGCGGCGTAGTCGGCGCCGGGGCGGCCCGGCCGCGCGGCGGGGGCGCCGTGGAGGCCCGCGGCCCAGTGGTGGAAGCGGGTGAGCTGCGCGCGGGCGATCCGCTCAAGTCCCGGCGTCCACAGCGGCCGCGGTCCGGCCGCGGTCTGCGGGGTGGCGGCGGGCTCGGGCGTGGTGGTCATCTGGCGGCTCCCGGACGGTACGCGTCGTCGCGTGGGTGTTCGGTCCCGGACGGGGGTCTCCCGTTTCGGGCGGCTGTGCAGGACGATGCCATGTGATCGTCTCCGACGCCAGGGCGGGAGGACGTCGGCCCGGCCGGTGCCCGTGGGGCTGTTGGGACGGTCGTGTGACGCGCGTCGACGATCCTGGCGGCCCCCTGCCGGTGAACTCCGGCTGAACGGGCGGCACCCGAGGCGGTTTGGATGAAAGGTTTGGCCCATGAATGCTCGGGACCTGCTGCAGTCGGTCCGGATGGCGGGTTCCGCCGACGGCCGGCGCGCCGTCCGCTCGGCGTGGCGGCGGCAGCGGATCGACACGCGCGACCTTCCCCGGCAGGGGCCGGAGCGGGCCAGGGTGCCGGGGGAGGCGCTGGACGCCGAGCCGATGCCGGGCGGCGGTGTGGTCCGCTTCAGCCGCTCGCGGCTGCGGGTGCGGGTGGCGGTGGGCGGGGCGGTGTTCTGCGGCTGGGACGGCGCGGCGCCCGAGCCGTCGTACGCGCTGGCCGGCGAGGGGGCCGGGCCGCCGGCGGACGGCCGGGCGGTGCTGGAGCCGGACAAGGACGGCTGGCGGGTGGTCTCGGAGCGCGCCACCGTACTGATCTCGCGGCAGGGCGCGGTGGAGATCCGCACCCCGGGCGGCCTGTTGCTGCGCCGCGAGCTGCCGCCGCGCTGGTGGGATCCGACCGGGCAGCCCGACGGCAGCGGCACCCGCTGGGCGCAGCGCTCCGAGGTCGCGGCGGACGCGCGGGTGTTCGGGCTCGGCGGCCGGCCGGGCGGTCCGCGGCTGCCCGCGGGGTCGTACCGGCTGTGGAACACCGATCCGGGCGGCTCGTTCGGGCCGGGCGACGACCCGCTGTACATCACCATGCCGGTGCAGCTGGTGGTCGCGGACGCCGGCTGCCATCTGATCTTCCACGACAGCACCTGGGACGGCCGGGTGACGCTGCGGGACGGCGAGGAGGGCGCAGGCTCGGGCCATGACCGGCCGGGCGGTTGCGAGGTGCGGATGGACGGCGGCCCGCTGCGCTACTGGGTGATCGCGGGGACGCCGGCCCGGGTTCTGGCCGGGTGGACGGCGCTGACCGGACGGCCGGCGCTGCCGCCGCGCTGGGCGCTGGGCCACCACCACTCGCGCTGGGGCTTCGGCAGCGGGCAGGAGGTGCGGCGGGTCGTCGCCGGCTACCGCGAGCACGGGCTGCCACTGTCGGTGGTGCATCTGGACATAGACCACTTCGACGGCCACCGGGTGTTCACCGTCGACCGGCGGAACTTTCCCGACCTGCCGGACCTGGCGGCCGAGTTGGCCGCACAGGGGGTGCGGCTGGTGTCGATCGTGGACCCGGCGGTGAAGGCGGAGCCGGGTCTGGCCGCGTACGACGGGGGCGTGGCGGTGGACGCCTTCGTCAGGGACGCCCGCGGCGAGCAGGTGCGGGGGGTGGTGTGGCCGGGTGAGGCGGTGTTCCCCGACTTCACCGACCCGGGGGCGCGGACCTGGTGGGGCGGGTTGTACGCGGAGCGCCTGGCGCAGGGGTTCGCGGGGGTGTGGCACGACATGAACGAGCCGGTGTCCTTCGCGCCGTTCGGCGATCCGACGCTGCCGCGGTCCGCCCGGCACGCGCTGGAGGGCCGCGGCGGGGACCACCGCGAGGCGCACAACGTGTACGCGCTGGGGATGGCCCGCGCCGGGTACGAGGGGCTGCGCCGGCTGCGGCCCGAGCAGCGGCCGTTCCTGTTCTCCCGCTCCGGGTGGGCGGGTATGCAGCGATACGGCGGCAGTTGGTCGGGGGACGTGGCGACCGGCTGGGAGGGGCTGCGGGCGTCGCTGGCGCTGGTGCTGGGCCTGGGGTTGTGCGGGGTTCCGTACTCGGGTCCTGACGTGGGCGGTTTCACCGGTACGCCGTCGCCGGAGCTGTATCTGCGGTGGTTCCAGATGGGCGCGTATCTGCCGTTCTTCCGCACCCACTCGGCGATCTTCGGCGGGCGGCGCGAGCCGTGGGAGTTCGGCGCGGAGGTGCTGGGCCACGCCCGGGAGTCGCTGGCCGGGCGGATGCGCCTGCTGCCGTACCTGGAGACACTCTCCCACGTCGCGCGCAGTACCGGCGCCCCATACGTTCGGCCGCTGTGGTGGGGCTCGCCGGGGGACCGGGCGCTGCGGGAGTGCGGGGACGCGTTCCTGCTGGGCGACGCGCTGCTGGTGGCGCCGGTGATGAGGCCGGGGTCGGTGGCGCGGGAGATCCGGCTGCCGCGCGGGCGCTGGTACGACACCGCGAGCGGGGCGGCCTACCGCGGTCGCGGGCAGGTGCGGCTGGACGCGCCGCTGGCGCGTATCCCGGTGCTGGCCAAGGCGGGGTCGATACTGCCGGTGGCCGGGGCGGACGGCGAGGTCGAGCTGGAGGTGTGGGCGCCGGCCGAGGGGCGTACCGGGAGCGGGGTGGTGTTCACCGGGGACCCGGAGGGGTGGGGTGCGCCGCGGATGGAGCGGTTCGTGTCCCGCTGGGTGGACGGCGAGGTGGTGGTGGAGCGCGACGGCGGCGGGGAGCCCGGCTACCGGGTGCGGGTGCGGGGGGCGGCGTAGTCCCCGGCGAACCAGCGGCGTACGGCCTCGGTGTGCAGTTCGAAGCCCAGTTCGGCGGGTTCGGCGAGGAGTCGGTGGCCGTCGGTCTCGTCGGTGGGCCTGGACGGGGGGAGTTCGGCGGCGTCGCGCACCGGCAGCAGCCCGAAGAGCAGCAGGTAGCCGCCGGGGCTGTCGGTGAGGGCGTCGGCGAGGACCACGTCGGCGGCGGACGCGGCGATGCCGGTCTCCTCCGCCAGCTCGCGGACGACCGCCTCCTGCCAGCTCTCGCCGAAGTCGATGAAGCCGCCGGGCAGGGCGAGCCGGCCGAGCCGGGGCTGGATGGCGCGGCGGATGACGACCAGTCCGGTGCCGTCCGTGCCGCGGACGGGCAGCAGGGCCACCGCGACCGGCAGCGGGTTGCGGTAGGCGACCGTCGCGCAGGAGGGGCAGGTGCGGGGCCAGTCGGCGCCGGCCGGGAACGGCGCTCCGCAGGCGGAGCAGTGGGAGTCCTTCAGCACGGGGTGGACCCTATCCGATCGGACCCGGCCCGGCGACGGCCGCGGCGGACCGCAGCGTCTGCCGGGCGGGTCCGGCGGATTCCAGCAGTACGGGGGCACCGAGCAGTGCGGTGATGGCCTCGCTCCACCGCCGGGGGTCGCGGCCCGGGGTGTCCCACAGCGCGGGCCGGGCTCTGAGCAGCCGGCCGGTGAGCTCGGCCTGGCGGACGAGGTCGCCGGGCGGCCCGGCCGGCAGGTGTTCCACCAGCTGTCCGTCGATGCCGTAGGCGCGGCAGATCCGCAGGCCGCGGCTGCGGGTGGGGGCGTCGAGATGGGTGACGGCCAGGGCGTCCACTCCTCCGCAGACCTCGACCGCGTAGCGGTGGGCGACGGCGTCGAAGTGGCCGACGCGGAAGGCGCCCTGCCAGCGGCCGTGGTCGTTGTGCGGCTCCGGCAGCAGGGGGACGAGCTCGGGATCCTCGGTGACCAGCGGGCCGGGGCCGTGCCGGGTGGTGTAGGTGCGGACGACGCCGATGCGCAGCGCCCCGTCGGGGGCGCCCGCTTCGGCGAGCAGGGTCTCGGCGTTGTCGAAGGTGGTGGTGGACCAGGTGGTGTACGGGTGGAAGCCGTGCCACTCGTCGAGCAGCGCGCCCTGGGCGCCCTCGAAGACCAACGGGCCCCGGCGGACCAGGCGGTGGAAGTCCCGCTGGTCGGTGAGGGTGACCGCGCGGGCGAAGGCGGCGTACACCTCGGCGCAGGTCTCCACCGGCGGTGCGGGCAGCGGACCCAGCTCGTCGGTGAGCCGGTCGCGCAGCAGGCGCAGTCGGCGCAGCAGGCGTGGCCGGTCGGCGCAGTCGCCCGCGGTGGGCGCGTTTTCGGGGTGGGCGAGGGCGTAGGCGGTGGTCTCGCCCACGCCCATGCCGCAGGAGCCGTGCCGGGCGCCACCGCGGGCCTGTTCGCGCAGCCGGTTGGCGGCGGCGTGGTAGGGGGTGGTCAGCAGCGCCCGGCGGTCGACGCTCAGCAGGGCGTACGGGTCGGGTACGCCGAGGCTCCGCAGGTGGTCGGCCTCGGCGGTGAGGGCCAGCGGGTCGACGCGGGTGAAGCGGGACAGGTGGGTGGGGACGCCGTGCAGGGTGCCGGCGCCGAACTGGGCGAAGGTGTGGTGGCGGCCGTCGGCGGTCACGACGTTGTGCGCGGCCTGGGCGCCGCCGTTGAAGCGGACCACGGCGGCGACCTCGCGGCCGGCGGTGCGGCACAGGTGGCTGACCGTCGCGCCCTTGCCGGCGTCGCCGAACCCGAGGTCGACCACGAGCTTGTGCATGCGCGTTCCTTCCGGGATGCCGGTGCGCGGCGGCCTACCGGAGGGCCCTGGCGACGGAGTCGACCGCCGCGGAGCCGATGTCGCGCAGGTCGGCGAGCCCCTGGGCGAGGTCGATCGCCTCCTCGCCGAGGCCGACGGTGAGGGCGATGGTCTCGCAGACCGCGTCGAGGTCGTCGAGTTCGATGACGTTCTGGCCGAGGAGCCCCCGCCACGCGCTCAGGACCTCGCGGTTGCCGGCGTAGGAGGTGCCGGCCGGCAGGATGTAGAAGACGTGGAATTTGCGCTGGAGTTCGGCGAGGATCTCCTGCACGGGGATGTCGCGGGGGATCTTCTCGCCGAGGACGTCGCGGACCTCGCGGGCCTTGACCTTGCCGTAGGGCAGCTCGTCGCCGATGAGGAAGAGGTAGCCGCGCCGGCCGCGCTTCTCGTGGCAGTCCAGGGCGGTGTGCCGGGCCATGGCGTAGAGCGCGAGTTCGTAGGACTCGGTCATCTGGCCGCCGCCTCCGCCCTCCAGCAGGATGTTGCCGAGGTCGTCGTCCATCCGGTTGTCGGACTCGAACTGGCCGAGCTGGAGCGGGACGCGGTCGCAGGTGGCGTCGCCGACCGCGCCGAACAGGATCTGCGGGTGCTCGACGTAGCCCTTGCGGAGCAGCAGTCCGAACAGGTCGGGGAGTCGGGTCTGCAGCACCCGGGGGACGCCGCCCATCGAGCCGGTGACGTCGAAGAGCACGGAGATGGCGAGCGAGGTGGGGTGCTCGGCGGAGTCGCGGCTCTCCCGGACGGTCAGGCCGTGCGGGTCGAGGCTCTGGTGGGCGCGCCAGCTGTTGCGGGGCGCCGAGTTGGTGACGCGGTCGCTGTAGGCGAAGGCGCCGGTGCCGGAGGCGGCACGGTAGCGCGTGGCGGCGTCGTAGACGTCGGTGGACCAGTTTCCGCTGCCCATGGTGGATTCCCCCTGGGTGAATGGTGGGTTCAGATGTCAGGTGCGGTCGGCACGGTGAACGGGCGGAAGGTGCGCGGCCCGTAAAGCCGGTCGAGGAGTTCGTCGAGTTCGGCGAGCAGTCCCCAGGCGTCCTGGGGGCGGCTGGTCTGCCGCGGCAGCGTGCAGCCGCGCAGGAAGGCCCGCAGCGGCGGCGGCGCCTGGGGGCCCATCAGTTCCGCGACGCAGGAGGAGGCGAGGTGGATGTCGGTGGCCGCCGAGGCCGGTGCGCGGTCGTGGATCTCCGGTGGGTAGCGGTCGCGGTACCGGTCGACGATGACGGGTACGTGGGTGCCGGTGGCGGTCGCGTAGCACCAGTCGGCGAGCACCAGGCCGTGCAGCCCGGGGTGGATGAGGACGTGCTCGGGGAAGACCGCGCCGTGCACCAGGCGGGCGCGGTGGATCCAGCCGAGCGCGGTCAGCAGCCGCCGCCATATCCAGGCGGCGTCGCGCGGGTCCAGCCCGCCGGGATGGGCGGCGGCGACCTGGGCGAGGGTGTGGAAGCCGGTGAGGGGTTCGAGGACGTTGATTACGCGTTCGGTGCCGTCGGCGGCGCGGTCCCGGAGGCTTTCGACCAGGGTCGGCGCGTAGGCGCGGTGGCGGGGCTCGCCGACGGTGTCGAGGCGGGTGAGGACCGCGGCCTCATGGGCCATCAGGTCGTTGTCACGCGGTCGCCGCGGGATCTTGAGCACGGCTTCGCGGTGGTGGCCGTCGTGCTGGTAGTGGGCGGTGCGCACGGTGGTGAGGTCGCCGGCGGCCAGGGCCGGGCCGAGGACGTAGGCGTGGCGGGGGGAGGTGAGGACCGGCAGGTCGGCGGACCGGGCCTGCCAGGCGCGGCTGAGCCGGGCGAAGGCGGCGGCGGCCTGGTCGGTGCGGCCGGGCGGCGCGGTGGCGGGGTCCAGCAGGCGGGCGAGCCGGCGGTGGTGCCGGAACGCCGCGTCGGCGTCGGCGGGGAAGCCGGCCGGCAGGGCGGCCAGTGCGTCGTCGAAGCTGCGGATCGGTCCGCGGACGGCGGTCATCGGATGGCCGCCTCCCGGTCGGGGCGCAGCAGCGGCGGGTGCAGCAAGGTGGCGTCGCCCGCGCGGTAGAGGCGGGCCCGGGGACCGCCTCTACTGCCCGGGCGGGCGTCGGTCCCGCCGGTGGACTCCACGAAGCCGGGCACCGAGAGCACCTTGCGGTGGAAGTTGCCGGCGTGCAGCGGCGCGCCCCACACCGTCTCGTAGACGGCCCGCAACTCGGTGATGGTGAAGCTCTCGGGGAGGAACGCGGTGGCCAGCGGGGTGTACTCGATCTTGGCACGGGCGCGTTCCAGGCCGTCGGCGAGGATGTCCCGGTGGTCGAAGGCCAGCCGGGTGCCACCGGGCAGCGTGGGCAGGGGCCGGCGGCCGGCACCACCCCCGTGGGCCCCGGGCCGCCGACCCTGTTCGATGGGACGCGGACCCGCCGTCCCCGGTTGCCCACCGGAGGACATCGCTTCCACCGGGAGCCAGGCGGCGCCGACCGCGTCGCTCCCGGCCTCGGCGTCGGGCAGGCCGGGGGCGAAGGCGAGGTAGGCCACCGACACCACGTGCATCCGCGGGTCGCGGTCGGGGCGGCCGTAGGAGCCGAGCTGTTCGAGGTGGACCCGGCCGAGCGTGGACGCCTCCAGGCCGGTCTCCTCGGCGAGTTCGCGGGTGGCGGCCTCGTCCAGCGACTCGCGGCCGGCCCGGACGAAGCCGCCGGGCAGTGCCCACTCCCCCGCGTACGGCGGCCCGCCGCGCCGCACCGACAGCACGTGCAGCCGGTCGGCGCGCAGGGTCAGCGCCACCACGTCCACGGTGACGGCGATGGGGTCGAAGGCCCGCGGGTCGTACGCGGCGAGGAACTCCCGCTCGGTCCGCCGCGCGTCCATCCCGTCCGCCCCGTCCACCGTGACCTCCTTCATGCCGTCCGGTACCGCCTGCCGCGGGTACCGGACCGGCCGTCCGGTCCGCCCGGACGGCTCAGCTCACCCGACGAGTTGTTCTCGCTCTGAGTATTTCTCAGAACGAGAAGAACTTAGCACGGACTCCTGACAGCGTCCAGGGGCAGCGCTACCGTGCGGGCATGGCGAAGCAGACGTTCGACTCGTTCGAGGAGTTCTGGCCCTACTACGTGGCGATGCACTCCAAGGCGGCGACCCGCTGGATCCATCTGGGCGGCACCCTCACCGGGCTCGCCGTCACCGCCTACGGGCTGGCCCGGGGCCGCCGCCGGTACGCCGCGGCGCTGCCGCTGATCGGCTACGGCACGGCCTGGCCCGCGCACTTCCTGATCGAGGGCAACAACCCGGCTTCGTTCGGGCACCCGGCGTGGTCGCTGCGCGGCGACGTGAAGATGATCACCACCATGCTGGCCGGCCGGGACGCGGAACTCGCCGAGACCGCCGCCAAGTGGCTCGCGGAGCACGGCGGTTCGTGAGACCGGGCCCGGGGCGGGGCCGATCACGGCCGGCGCCCGGCGCGGAACACCGCGGCTCAGGGCCGGCGCCGGCCGGTCGCGGACGCCGGCGGGGCCGTGTCGGTCCCACCGGCCGTCCGGGGCGGGTCAGTTGGCGGCCGGCTCGCGGCGCTCGGCGGCCAGCTGCGCCGCGTGCTCGACCACACTGATCAGCACGTTCTTGGCGGACTCGCGCTCCCGCGCGTCGCACAGCACCACCGGCACCCCGCTGTCCAGGTCGAGTGCCTCGCGGACGTTGTCGGGGTCGTGCAGTTCGGCGCCGTCGAAGCAGTTGACGGCGACGGTGAACGGGATCCCCCGGCGCTCGAAGTAGTCGACGGCGGCGAAGCAGTCCTGGAGCCGGCGGGTGTCGGCCAGCACCACCGCGCCCAGCGCGCCCTGCGCCAACTCGTCCCACAGGAACCAGAACCGGTCCTGGCCCGGCGTACCGAACAGGTACAGCACCAGGTTCTCGCGGAGCGTGATCCGGCCGAAGTCCATCGCGACGGTCGTGGTGCGCTTGGACTCCACGCCGTCGGTGCGGTCCACCGGGCGGCCCAGCTCGCTCAGCGTCTCCTCGGTGCGCAGCGGCCGGATCTCGCTGACGGCGCCCACCAGGGTGGTCTTGCCGACGCCGAAGCCGCCCGCCACCAGCAGCTTGAGTGCCACCGGTTCGACGGCGGACGGCTTGGAGCGTGGTTCCGTGCGGGCGACGGCCATGGTCTCTTCTCTACTTCCCTGTCGGTTGCGTCCCTGGCGGGGGTGCGGAAAAAGCGGCGGCGGCTTCGGCCGACGCGTCACAGTGCGCGCAGACCGTTGATCACCTCGCGCAGGATTCTCTCGTCCGGCAGCTCGGCCGGCGGCACCGGCTTGTGGATGTGCACGTGCTCGGCCTCCAGCAGATCACCGACGAGGACCCGTACCACCCCGACCGGCAGGTCGAGGTCGGCGGCGAGTTCGGCCACCGAGGTGGCCTGTACCTGGCAGCGCTCAACGATGTCCAGGTGCTCCGGCGACAGGCTGTGGTCGTCCAGCGCCCTGTCGTCGCCGTCGTCACCGACCGGACTCCCGCTCACCACGAGGGCGATCAGGTCGATCTTCACCTCGGCCGCGTGGCTGGTACGCCCGCGCGTCATCGCGTACGGCCGTACCACCGGCCCGGCCGCGTCGTCGTACCAGCGGTCCGATTCTGAACTCATGACACCCCCGTCACCCGTCCGTCAGCTCATCACGGTCAGCCGCTGAGCGCTGTGCCGTCGTGCCGGGGCAGGGAACCCAGATGGGCGCCGACCCGCTTGACCAGGAGGGCCATCTCGTACGCGACCTGGCCGACGTCGGAGTCCGCGTCGCTGAGCACGGCCAGACAGCTGCCGTCGCCCGCGGAGGTCACGAACAGGAACGCCTCGTCCAGCTCCACCATGGTCTGCCGGACGCCGCCGGCGCCGAAGTGCCGGCCGACGCCCTTGGCCAGGCTGTGGAAGCCGGAGGCGACGGCCGCCAGGTGCTCGGAGTCCTCACGGGTGAGTTCCTCCGAGGCACCGATGGCCAGACCGTCCCCGGACAGGACCAGGGCCTTGCGAATGCTGGCCACCCGGGTGACCAGATCGTCAAGGAGCCAGCTCAGCTCGCGTGTCGGGCTCGATGGTGCGGTCATCGACCGTTCCCCTCAGGTGTCGTTCTCGGTACCGATGTGTCGTCGGACTCCGCGTCGGCGAGCTCCCGGCCGCGCCGCCAGCCACGCTGGATCGACGCCATCCGATCACGTATCTCGTCCGCGGACCGCTCTTTGATCCCTTCCGGGTGAGCCGCCGCGCTCGGCGGCGGGGTGGCCAGTTGCGGTGCGAGGTTGGCCTGCCGGACCCGGCGCGGCAGCACGGTGCCGGCGCCCTCCGCGGCCGGCGGGGGCTGCTGCGCGGGAGGTGCGGACCGCACCGGCTGGACCGGCGGCAGCGGCTGCGGGGCGGAGTCGGGCGCGGGACGGCCGCCCGGCTTGGCACCGCCGCCGACCGGCCTGCCGTGGTCCGAGATCAGCACCGGCGCGCCGCGTGAGCGGCGCCGCGGCAGCGGCACCGGATCGTCGAGGTCCGGATCGGCGAAGCCGGGTTCGTCGCCCGGCAGCCCGTCCGGACCGTCCGGGTGGGCGGCGTGCTCCTTGTGGGGCTCGCCGCCGCCCCCGTCCAGACCCCACTGGCGGAAGGTGTGCTCGGTGTCACCGGCCGGCCGCGGGCGCCGGGGGTCGGCCCCGTCGCCGATCCGGGTGGCGCCGGTGTCGTCGCCGGTCTCGGTCAGCAGCGCGGCCGGGACCAGTACCACGGCGGTGGTGCCGCCGTACGGCGACTGCCGCAGCGAGACCCGGACACCGTGCCGCTGGGCGAGCCGGCTGACGACGAACAGGCCGAGCCGGTCGGTGTCGGACAGCTCGAACTCGGGTGTCTCGGCCAGCCGCAGGTTCGCTTCGAGCAGCGCGTCGGGGGTCAGCCCGAGACCACGGTCGTCGATCTCCAGCACGAAGCCGTTGGCGACCGGTTCGCCGTGCAGCCGCACCTGGGTGTGCGGCGGGGAGAACACCGCCGCGTTCTCGATGAGTTCGGCGAGCAGGTGGGTGAGGTCGGCGACCGCGGCGCCGCTGACCGCCAGCCGGGGCAGGCGGCGTACCTCGATCCGCTCGTAGTCCTCCACCTCGGCGACCGCGGCGCGGACCACGTCCATCAGCTGCACCGGCTTGCGCCACTGCCGGGAGGGTGCGGCGCCGGAGAGGATGACCAGGCCCTCGGCGTGCCGCCGCATACGGGTGGTCATGTGGTCGAGCCGGAAGAGGTCGGCGAGCTCCTCGGCGTTCTCGGTACGGCGTTCCATCGCGTCGAGCAGGGTGAGCTGCCGGTGCAGCAGGACCTGGCTGCGGCGGGCGAGGTTGACGAAGACGTCGGAGACGCCCTTGCGCATGTCGGACTGGCGGACGGCGGCCTCGACCGCGGTGCGCTGCAGGGTGTTGAGCGCCTTGCCCACCTGGCCGACCTCGTCGTCGGCGTACTGCAGGCGGGGCACCTCGGTCTCGACGTCGACCTGTTCGCCCGCGGCCAGTCGGCGCATGACGCGCGGCAGGCGGGTGCCGGAGACCTCCTGGGCCTCGCGGCGCAGCTCGGTCAGGTCGCGGATCAGGCTGCGGCCGATGCGTACCGAGACGAAGATGGAGGCGATCACCGCGATCAGGCCGAGGCCGCCGGCGATCGCCGCCTCGACGATCGCGGAGGTGGACAGCGGTCCGTTCTGCTTGCTGAAGGTCGCCCTGGAGGCGCCGTTGAGCTTGCCGAGGTCGTCGAAGACGTCGCCGGCCAGGGTGGGCCACTGCAGATGCGCGGCGACGACGGGGGCGTCGTCCGGGCCGGCCGCGATCACGTCGTCCTGGACCTTGCGCAGCGTCTTGCCGTTGCCGCTCTGCCAGTACGCCTGGTAGGGGGCGCGCAGGTCCTCGTCGACGACGTGGAGGTTGTCGTCGTAGTAGTTGCGCTCGTTGGCCACCGCGAAGGCGAAGGAGGTCAGTTCGGGTGCGCTGGTGTGGCCGCTGCTGATGGCGACGGTCATCAGGGCGTCCTCGCGGCTGACCTCCTCGCGGGCGCGCATCAGGTCGACGCCCGCGCGGCGCTGGGCGTCCCGGGCGCTGTCGGTCAGCGGGTCGAGCGTCTCGAACAGGTCGTAGGCGGGGTCGAGCAGCGCGTTGTACGCGTCATAGGTGTCGCTGCGGGTGATGTGCTGGTTGTCCACCCGCTGCCGCAGGGACGCGACGCCCTCGACGGTGTTGAGGAGGATGTCCAGGTTCGCGCGGGAACGGCTGTCGAGTTCGCGGCGGACCCGCGAGGCGACGATCTTGGTGCGCAGCGCGGCCACCGCGGAGTCGGTGGCTTGTTCCTGCTTGTTGAAGGCGATCCTGGCCTGTGAGTCGCGGGGGTTGGCGACGTAGATCAGGGCGACTTTGCGCTCCTGCTGGAGGCCGCTGACGACCGCCTGGGCTGGATAGGTGACGTTGTCGGTGACCAGCTGGAAGTCGGGGCGGCCGAAGACCGCCCGGCCGGTGAGGATGGCGGCGAAGGCCCAGATGGCGGTCAGTGACACCAGTGGGATCAGCAGCAGCGCCACGATCTTCCGGCGGATCGTCGTACCGCGAAAGCGCATGGCCTCCCCAACGTCTATCCCCGCATTGGGGGTCCTCTGTCGCGTTTAAACGGCGTGAGCCTACTACTGCATATGGGGTAACTCGAAAGGCCGACCGGCAGGTTGGGGCGGTCTGGCCGGAAACGTACCGCTGGAATGCACTGCGTTTTTTCGGGGCAGGGACTGTGCATGGACGTCGAGAGCCAGTCGGTGTGGGAGGAAGAGGCGGTCGGCACGGCGCGGCTGCCCGATCCGGTACGGACGGCCGCGGTGCGGGCGGTGCTGATCGTGTCGTTGGCGCTGATCGAGGCGGTGATCGAGGTGCTGCTGGCGCTCGGTCACTCCTGGCTGAGTGCGCCGATGATGCTGTTCACCGTGCTGACGTGCGTGGTGGCCACCTGGTCGGTGCTCGATGTGTGGGTCACCCGGCAGGTGTGGAACCAGCGCAACGGGGTGGTGTCGAGCCCGAGCAGCGCGGCGCGGGCGCTGCGCAGGGAGCGGCGCAGGGCCCGGCGGACCGCGCGGCTGGCGGCCCGGCAGCGCGCCGGCCGCCGTCGGCATCACCTGCGCATACCCAGGCCGCACAGCGCCTGACCGGTACCGCGCGGCCTGTCCCCGCTCCGTTCCGCCGGCCTGTTCCCCCTCCGCTCCCCCTTCCGCGCGGCCTGCCGCCGGAGCAGGCCGCCGCGGCCGTCAGGTCCCCGTGGAACCGGCGGCCGCCGGTTCCACGGGGCGGCGGAACATCCGGGTGGCGGTGATCTCGCCGTGCACCGGCTCCCCGTGCGGATCGGGCACCGGCAGGCCGGGCCGCAGGTGCTCCTCCACGCTGATGTACTTCAGCCCCGCCCGCAGGTCCGCGTCGTTGCGCAGCCGGACCACCAGCGGGAACTCCGCGAGCGCGGTGGTGTCGAACAGACCGGTGGTGTAGATGAGCTGCACCCCGAGCGCGTCCGCGACCGCCCGCTGGAGTTCCAGCAGGTACGTGGCGTTGGCCCGGCCGATCGGGTTGTCCAGGAAGAGAGTGCCGGCGTGCCGCTGCCGGTCCCGGCCGCGGTCGTTGCTGCGCAGCGCGGCCATGGTGCAGTAGAGCGCGATGGCGGCGGTGAGCAGCTGGCCGCCGGAGAAGACGTCGCCCATCTGTCCGACCGGCACCCGCTCGGCCCGCAGCACCGCGTCCGGCTTGAGGATCTCCACCGCGATGCCCCGCGGTTCCAGGGCGGCGGCGACCGCGCGCAGCAGCAGCGTCATGCCGTCCCGTCGCAGGTCGGAGTTCTTGCGGACCGCGGCGCGGGTCGCCTCGTCGATGACCTCGCCGAGGCGTTCGGCCAGCACGGACTGGTCGGGGTCCTCGAAGCGGATGCGCAGGAACTCCTGCCCGGACCACTCGCCCAGCCCCTCCGGGAGGCGGGAAAGGCGCTGGGCGGACCGCAGGGTGGTCAGTGAGGACTCCACCAGGCCGCGCAGCCGGTCCACGATGCTGTCCCGGTTGCGCTCCAACTGGCCCAGCTCGTCGGTGAGCACCCGCAGCCGGGGGGCGAAGGCCGCGGCCCAGGCGGCGGCGTGGTCCGGCAGCGCGGCGGCTGGCAGCTCCCTGATCTGCTGGCGGGCCGGGGTGCGGACCTGCTCGTAGCGGACCGCGTTGGCGTGCCGGATCAGTACGTCGGCGGCCTCGCGCAGCTGGGTGTCGGCGGCGGACAGGTCGGCGGCGCAGCCGCGCAGACCGCGCCGGGCCTCGGCGGCGGCCTGCCGGGCCTCGTCCAGGCCGCCCGGGTACGGTTCCGGTTCGTCCTCCTCGGCCGTGCTCTGCGGGCCGTCCCGGAGCAGGTCGCGCAGCATCGCGGCGGTCTCGTCGAAGCCGCCGGCCGCGTCCTCGGCGGCCCGGTGGGCGCGGACCACGTCGGCGTGCGCGGCGCCGGCCTGCTCCAGCGCGTCGCTGCGGGCGGCGAGTTCGCCGTTCGCGGCCCGCAGCAGCTCCTGGGCGTGGTCGGCGTCGCGCGGTCGCAGCTCCTCGGGCAGCTCGGTGTGGTGGCCGCCGCCGGCCGGGGCGAGCCGCTCGGCCTCGCCGCGCAGCCGGCCGAGGCGTTCGCTGGCGCCGGCCTGGCGCGACTCCAGGGTCTGGACCAGCTGCTCGGCGCGGGCGGCGGCGGCCTGCCGGGAGGGGCCGTCGGCGCCGTCCGGGCCTTCGAGGAGCCGGGCGGCGCGGCTGCGGACCTTGTTGGTGAGGCGTTCCAGTTCGGCGAGGGCGGCGTTCCCGGTGCTCTCCGCGCGGGCCTGCTCGGCCCGCAGGTCGGCGCCGACGCCGACCTTCTCGTAGACCTGGGACGCCGCCCGGTACGCCTCGCGCAGGGCGGGAAGCGACGCGGCGGCCGGCGCCGCGGACGCGGTGTCGGCGCCGTCCTCGGGGGCGCCGGCGATCTCGGCCCGTTCGGCGCGCAGCACCCGGGCGGTACGGCGGGCGTCGTCGGACCCGCGCTGGGCGGCTCTGCGGTCCTCGTCGGCGGCGCGGGCCGCGGCCAGGTGGGCTTCGGCGCGGGCCTCGGCCTCGGCGGCGTCGGCGGCCAGTTCTCGGCTCCTGCGCTGCCAGCCGGCGCGCTCGCGCAGCCGGTGGGCGAGTCCGGCGAGGGCGTCGGCCCGGCGGCGGGCCCGCTCGGCGGCCGACCGGCGGGCGTCGGACTCACCCTCGGCCTCGGTCGCCGCCGCCTCGGCCTCGGCGCGCTCCTCGCGTACCGCGGCGAGTTCGGTACGGGTCCGGTCGGCACTTTCCTTGGCCGCGGCCACGTCGCCGGCCAGTTCGCCGAGGCGGCCCCGCGGGCAGGCGGCCCGCCAGGAGGCGAGGCGGGCGGCGAGGGTCCGGTCGTGGGCGAGGCGGGCGGCCAGCGACCGGATCTCATCCTCCCGGGCGGTGGCCCGGTCGCGCAGCTCCCGCCGCTCCCCGTCGGCGGCCATCTCGTCGTGCATCGCCGGGTTGGGCGGTACCAGGAAGACGTCGGGCGCGGCGCCTGCGGCCGGCGGCGCGAGCAGCGCGGCGGCGGTGCCGACGGCCACGGTCGACCTCGGCAGCAGCGCGGCCTGGCCCAGGACGTCCTTGGCCCGCGCGTAGGTGTCCGGGTCGGTCACCACGACCCCGTCGACCAGCTCGGGGTGGGCCGCCAGCACCACGGCGTGGTCCACCGGGTCGACGGCCTGCGCGAGGTAGCGCCAGCCGGGCAGCGCGGGAATGCCGTGCTCGCCCAGGTACTCCACGGTCGCCAGCACGTCGGGCCCCGGGGGCAGCAGCCCGCCGTCGCCGAGGGCCCCGAGGATGCGGGCGTCGTCGGCGGCGGCCGTCCGCAGCTCGAAGAGCTGGCGTTCGGCGGCGCCCACCGCGTCGTCCAGCAGCTCCCGAAGGCCGTCGGCGGAGCGGTCCAGCTGCGCCGCGGTCAGCGGGGTGTGGCCGTCGGGTCCGGCGGCGGCCCGGGGCGGCCCGGCGGGGGCGCCGGGTTCGGCGTCCCCGGCGTCCTCGGCGTCCGGGGTGCTCCTGTTCCGGGCGGCGGCGTCCGCGGCGGCGTCCGCGGCGGCGGCGCCGGGCCGGGCCGGGGCGGAGCGGGCCGCCGGGGCGGTCGCGGCCGGGGCGGGCAGACCGAGGAGGGCGGTGAGGCGGGGGTCGGCGGCGAGGGCCGCGGCCGCGACGGTGGCCGCGGCGTGCGCGGAGTCGGCGGCGGCCAGGGCGTCGGCGGCGCGGGCCGCGGCGAGTTCCGCGCGGGCCTCGGCGGAGGCGGCCTCCCGAGCGCGGGCGGCGGCCGTGGTGGCGGCCCCGGCGGCGGCACGGGCCGCTGCCTCGGCGGCCTTCTCGGCGTCGGCGGCGGCCAGTGCCGCCCTGGCCGGGTCGGCGTCCGGCGCGGAGTCGTCCAGCCAGCCGGCCCGCACCGCCTCGGCGGTCTCCTGCTCGACCTCGCCGAGCCGCTGTCCGAGGTGCTCGCTCTCACTGCGGGCCCGCTGGGCCTCGGTGGCAGCGGCGGTCGCGTCGCGGTGGGCGGTCTCGGCGAGGCGCTGGAGTCCGGCCGACCGCTCCTCCTCCGCGTCCGCCTGCTCCTCGGCGCGGGCGGCCGCGGCCTGCAGCGCGCGTACGAGGTCGCCGGCCGCCTTCGTGCGGGCCGCCAGCGCGGGCGCGGCGTCGCGTTCGGCCTCGCGGATGGCGGCGGTGACCCGCTCCAGGCGGTCGCCGGCCGCGCGGTGCCGCAGTACCGTCTCGGCGGTCTGCCAGGCGGCGTGCAGGGTGCGGGCGTCGCCGAGTTCGCGGCGCAGCGCGGCGGCGTCCTTGTCGGCCGCGGCCAGCGCCAGCGAGGCGTGCCGGTAGGCGAGTTCGGCCGCGGTCAGGCCGCTGCCGCGGCGGGCCCGCTCGGCGTCGGTGACGGCGTGCGCCGCGCGGGCCGTGTGCTGGGCCAGTTCGGCGGCCCGCTCGCGTTCCTGCCGGCCGCGTGCCGACAGCTGCCGGGCCAGGGCGCGGGTGCGGCGTTCGGACCGGGCGTGCACGGCGCGGGACCGCTCGCGGGTCGCGGCGGCGCCGACGATGCGCTCCAGCAGGTCCAGCGAGCCGGCGGTGAAGTCGCGTTCCGCGGTCAGCTCGGCGCGGCGGCCCAGCTTCCCGGCGAAGCCGTGCACCAGGTCGGCCAGGCCGTCGGTGTCGCGGGTGTCGGTGACGGCGCGCAGCAGCAGGTCGGTGAAGTCGGAGTCCTTCTTGACCGCGAAGAGGCCGGCGGCCTCGCCCTCGTCGGCGTTCATCTCCCGCTGGTAGCGGAAGAGCTCGGGGTCGAGTCCGAGGTCGCCGAGGTGTTCGTTCCAGCGGTCGTGGACCTCCTCCCAGACCACCTCCAGGTGCGGGTACGCCTTTCCGGCCTCGGTCACCGCGTCCCGGAAGCCCTTCATGGTGCGGCGCCGGCCGCGGGCCCCGGATGCGCCCTCGGCGCGCGGCCGTACCGCGGTGGCCTCGGCGACCGGCAGCGCGTCCAGGCCGAGCCCGGGGCCGGGCCGGAAGGAGTACCACGCCTCGGCGAACTTCCGCGGGTCGGGGGAGACCTGGCGGCCCCGCCACTCGCTGACCTTGCCGACGACGACGAGTTCGCCGGTGAGGGTGTGCTGCCACTCCAGGGCGACGTGGCCGCAGTCCTCGGCCAGCAGGAACTTGCGCAGTACGCCGGAGCTGGCGCCGCCCAGGGTGTTGCGGTGGCCGGGCAGCATCACCGAGAAGATCAGCTTGAGCAGGACGGACTTGCCGCCGCCGTTCTCCAGGAAGAGCACGCCCGCGGGGGCCGGGCGGCGCGGCGGTCCGGACGGCTCGTCGGCGAAGAACTCGCCCTGGGCGGGGGCGGGTCGCGGCACGGGTTCGCCGACGCCCCGCAGATCGAGCACGGTGTCGGCGTAGCGCGCGCCGGCCGGCCCGATGGAGTAGAGGCGGATGCGGGAAAGCTCGTACATGCGGCGGACTCTCGTAGGGTCGTCGAAGGGGGGCGGCGGACCCGGTGACGGGTTCGCCCGGCGGCGGACTCGGTGCGTGGGGCGGTCGTGGATCAGTATCGGGCGTGGATCAGTACTGGGCGTGGAAGGGCAGCCCGGCGTCGACGGCCAGGTCGCCCTCGTCGTCGAAGGCGGCCGGGACGAGGGTGGCGGTGCCGTCCCCGACGGGGACCAGTCCGAGGTCGAGGAGTTCGGCCATGGCGGCGCCGCCGGCCATGTCGCGGATTTGCACCTGGTAGCGGGCGGTGGTGCGGTAGGTGCCGCCCGACTCGTCGCCGGTGCGCTGCAGGAAGCCGGAGTCGACCAGGAAGGCCACCGCCTTGCCGACGATGCCGGTGGTGGAACTCGCCAGCCGCCGGGCGTCCTTGGTGGCCCCGGTGGCGCTGCGGCGGGTCCAGACCCGCCAGGCCGCCTCCAGGCCGGGGGCGTCGCTGGCCGGGTCGGTGTTCTCGCCGGACTCGTCGGCGCGCTCCTCCAGCCGGCGGCACGCCTGGCGGACGAACGCGTCCACGCCGTGCACGGTGATCCGGCCGATGTAGCCGTCGTCGGCGAGGTCCTCCGGGCGCGGGAAGGCGAGGGCGGCGGCGGCCAGGTGTGCCAGGCCGTGCAGGAACCGGTCCCCGGCGTCGGAGGCGGCGCGCCGGGCGTAGTCCCCCATCCGCACGGCGAACACGGAGTCCTCACCGGCGGCCACCGCCATCCCGGCGCGCGGCGACACCTCCAGCACGACCAGTCCCAGACCGGTCGCCACCGCGTCCGCCAGCCTCCCGAACGCGGGCTCCTCCCGGTACCGCCGGATCAGCTCCCCGTACTCCGCGTCCCGCGCCGGGGCCAGCTTCGGCTGCAGTCCGAACCCGACCAGCCGCGCGGCGTCGGCGACGTCCCCCGCGGTGACCGCGCCGCTCTCCCGGCCCTCACTCACCTGGCACCCTCCTCACGAACCGCGGCCTTCCGGCCCCGCACTCCCGCGAATTCCTGGTCGAAGACGGCTCGCGGGCAGACGTCCCCTCGCCACCGCCGGCTTCCGCACCCGCCGCCGGGCCCGGTCCGCGCCCGGTCGCGGCACGGTCGCGGCTCCGGTGGGGAACGTCACGGCGGTGGCGGCGCCCGGGGTTCACGGGGACTCCGGGGCGGGAGCGGTCAGCCGCGCCGTGCCGAGGACCAGGTCGGCGCCGCCGAAGTCGGGGTCGTCCAGCGGCGTGCCGTCGTCGACGGCGAACAGGAGGCGGGACTCGCCCTGCCGGTAGGCGGTGCCGACGGGCGGGGAGGCGGCGTGGACGGCCAGCAGGGCGACGAGGTACGGCAGGTCGGGGTCGCGGCGGCGGGCGGCGGCGAGGACGCCGGACAGGCGGCGCGGCGCGTCGTGCGGAAGGTCGAGCAGCTCCAGCGCGGACTCCAGCTGCTCCTCGGAGAAGCGGGAGTCGTCCGGGGTGGCCACCAGGTCGGGCTCCGGCATCTCGGCGCCGAGGTGCTCCCGCTCGACCGGGGGCGTCAGGAGCAGCTCGACGAGGTCGGCGGCGCGTACCGCGGCGGGGGTGCGCAGTCCCGCGCCGCGGGAGAAGAAGGCGTCGGTGACCCGGGAGGCCCGGTCCACCGGCAGCGTCAGCAGCGGCGCGACCAGCTGGCCGTAGAGGTCGAGCCCGGCCCGCGCGGGCGGCGCGGCGAACGCCTGCCGGTCCTGCTCGGCGCGGAACAGCGGGCCCGCCTCCAGCAGCCGGGACTGCAGCCGGGTGTGCCGGCGGATGCAGTCCTTGACGATGTCCACCAGCTCGGCGGCCCGCCGCCTGTGCTCCGGGTCCTCCGCCTCGTCGCGCGCCCTGCGGATGTTGGTGAGGATCGCGTTCTCGTGCCGGTACCGGTCCGCTACGTGGTCGAGCGCCTCGGCGATCATGTCCGGGACCTGCCGCAGCCAGTCCACCGCCCGGACGTTGCGCCGGGTGGCCTCCAGGGTGCGGCGCAGCGTCTCCGCGTACTGCACGGTGCGGTACCGGGCCTGCTCCGCGGCGAGTTGGGCGTCGGCCAGCCGGCCCCGGCTGATCAGTACCTCCAGCTTGACCTCGGCCGCGATCTGCGCGCTGGCGACGTCGGTGTCGAGCGCGCCGACCAGTACGTTGACCGCTTCGTCCGTGGTGCGCAGATAGACCGTGCCGGCCGGCCCCGGCACCTCCTCGACCAGCTTGAAGTCGTAGTCCCGCCGGACGTAGGCGCCGTCGGCGCCGAAGGTGCCGTACACCGCGCGGAAGCCGCGGTCGGCGCTGCCGACGTTGATCAGGTTCTCCAGCACCCAGCGGGCCACCCGCTCGTGCTCGGTCGGCGTCCTGGACGGTGCCTGGGCGGCGACCCGGGGCAGCAGCCTGCCCACTATCTGGTCGTGGTCCGCGCCGGTGTCGAAGTCCATGTTGAGGGTGACGAGATCGATCGCGGCGAGCGCCACCTCCGCCATCGCGTACACCGAGTACGCACCGGCCAGGTTCGCCTTGCGGATGTCGAGGTCGTGCAGCGGCGCGGTGCACGCGAGTGCCTTGAGCCTGCGGGCCAGGCCCTCGTCGGCCGCCGGGCCCGGTGCCGGGCGGACGGCACCCGGCACGGAGTACGGGACGGTGGTGGTCACGCCCCACACAGTAGGCGGTGCCACCGACAACGCACGAAACGGCACGGACCCGCACGGGGCGGGCGTGCCATGATCGTAGCCACGGCGGCGACCGCCTCGGCGGCACCGCGGACGGACAAGAACGACACCGGGCGGATCATCATGACGGATGCGGTCATCGATCTCAACGCGGACCTCGGCGAGGGCTTCGGCCGCTGGCGGCTCACCGACGACGACGCGCTGCTGTCGGTGGTGACGAGCGCGAACGTGGCCTGCGGCTTCCACGCCGGCGATCCGGCGACGATGCGCCGGGTGTGCGAGACGGCCGCCGCCCGCGGGGTGCGGATCGGCGCGCAGGTGTCCTACCGCGACCTGGCCGGCTTCGGGCGGCGTGCGATGGATGTGCCGCCGGACGAACTCGCGGCCGAAGTCGCGTACCAGATCGGCGCGTTGGAGGTGTTCGCCCGCGCGGCCGGCTCGGCGGTGTCGTATGTGAAGCCGCACGGCGCGCTCTACAACCGGGCGGTGCGCGACGCCGGTCAGGCCGCGGCCGTCGTCGCGGGGGTGCGGCTCGCGGGCGGGCTGCCGGTGCTGGGCCTGCCGGGCTCGCGGCTGCTGGCCGCGGCGGCGGCGGCCGGACTGGCCACGGTCGGCGAGGCGTTCGCGGACCGGGCGTACACCGCGGCCGGCACGCTGGTACCGCGCGGCGGGCCGGGCGCGGTGGTCGAGGACCCGGACGCGGTGGTGGCGAGGTCGGTGGGGCTGGCCCGGGACGGCCGGGTGACCGCCCTGACCGGCGAGCAGGTCGCGGTCGCCGCCCGCTCGCTGTGCGTGCACGGCGACACGCCGGGCGCCGCGCGGCTGGCGGTCCGGGTCCGGGAGTCGCTGGAGGCGGCCGGGCTCCGCGTGGCGGCGTTCGTATGACCGGCACCGCGGGGTCGCGCGGGCGGCGGGAGCGCGGGCGATGAGGCCGGCCCTGCGGGTACTCCCGGCCGGCGCCCGCGCCGTCCTGGTGGAGACCGCGGACGGGGAGCAGGCACAGGCGCTGCACGCGGAGTTGCTGCGACGGCGGGCGGCCGGCGAGCTGGCGGAGGTCGCCGAGATCGTGCCCGCCGCCCGTACCGTGCTGGTCAGCGGCCTGGCCGACCCGCGGGCCTTCGCGGTGGACGTGGCGCGCTGGGACCTGCCGCCGGTGGTCCGCGGCGGGGGGCGGGCGGTGGAGCTGCCGGTGCGGTTCGACGGGCCGGACCTTGCGGAGGTCGCCGGGCGGTGGGGGGTCACGGCGGAGGAGGCCGCGGGCATCGTGGCGGATACGGTGTTCCGGGTGGCCTTCTGCGGATTCGCGCCCGGGTTCGGCTATCTGACCGGCCTGCCCGAGCGGCTGCACGTGCCGCGCCGCGGGACGCCCCGCACCGCCGTCCCGGCGGGTTCGGTCGCGCTGGCCGGTCCGTACGCCGGGGTCTATCCGCGCTCCTCGCCCGGGGGCTGGCAGCTGATCGGTACGACGGGGGCCGCGTTGTGGGACCCGGCGCGGGAGCCGGCGGCGCTGCTGGCCCCGGGCACGGAGGTACGTTTCCGGGCGATGGGCCGATGAGCGCGCCGCCCCGGGTTCCCGCGGTGCTCCAGGTGGTCAGGGCGGGCGCCCTCACCACGGTGCAGGACCTCGGCCGGCCGGGCCACGCGCATCTCGGTGTGCCGCGCTCGGGTGCCCTCGACACGCCGGCGCACCTGCTGGCGAACCGGCTGGTGGGCAACCCGGCGCGGGCGGCCACGCTGGAGACGACGCTGACCGGCTGCGGTGTGCGGCCGTCCCGGTCGCTGGTGGTGGCGGTGACGGGCGCGGCGTGCCCGGTGCGGGTGGACGGACGGCCGGCCGCGTGGGGCGCCCCGGTACGGGTACCCGCGGGCGCGCTGCTCGACGTGGGAGCCGCGGTACGGGGGCTGCGGTCGTATCTGGCGGTGGCCGGCGGCGTCGAGGTGCCCGAGGTGCTCGGCAGCCGCTCGACGGACCTGCTGTCGGGGCTCGGGCCGCGCCCGCTCGCCGACGGCGACGCGTTGCCGGTGGGGGGCGCTGCGGGTCTGAGCCGGGGCGCGGATGTGGCGTGGTACGGCGGCCACCCGGAGGAGCTGGTGCTGCCGCTGGCGCCGGGTCCGCGCGACGACTGGTTCGTGGCCGGCGCGCTGGGCACGCTGGCCCGGGGCGCGTACACCGTCTCCCCGGCGTCGAACCGGATCGGGCTGCGCACGCTGGGCCCGGCCCTGCTCCGGGCCCGCGAGGGCGAACTGCCCAGCGAGGGCATGGTGCTGGGCGCCGTCCAGGTACCCCCCGACGGCCGCCCGGTCGTCTTCCTGTCCGATCATCCGACCACCGGCGGCTATCCGGTGATCGGTGTGGTGCCCGAGGCTTCGCTCCCGGCCGCGGCCCAGTCGCCGCCGGGGACGAGAATCCGGTTCGTGCCGGTGCGCTCCGCCCGCTGGGCGTAGCCGGTCGAGCCGGCGGTGCGGCCGAGTCCCCCCAGGGCCCCGGCGGTCGCCTCGGCGGAGGCGGGGTCGAGCAGCGGGCCGCTGCCCCGGCCGGCGTGCCGGTACTCCTCCCAGGCCAGCCGCGGCAGGTCGGGGAGCAGGTCGCTGCAGCGGTCGGCGACCCAGCGGGTGCCACGGGTGGCCATCCACCACACCGACGCGGCGGCTCCGGGCGGCGCGCCGTCCGGTTCCGACTGCGGGGCGGGGCCGGTGGCGATCCCGGCCGCGGTGAGCAGGGCGTGGAAGTCCCGGGCGAGCAGCCGGTGCCCGGTCTCGCTCGGGTGCAGCCGGTCGGCGCTGAGCGCACCGGGGCTGGTGGTGCAGGGATGGTCCGCGGCGTGCACGTGCACCGCGCCCTGGTGGGCCGGCGGCGCGTGCACGGTGTCGTTGAGCGCCCGCGTCCGCCGCTCCAGCGGCCTGGCCAGCGGCCAGGGAAGGTTGAGCACGGTGCCGGGGATCTCCGGGCAGGGCCGGGTGATCACCCGGCCCTGCCCGGTGGGCTCGTCGGACCTGTCGGCGCCGGGGATGACCAGCACCGGTTCGTGGCCGGCCGCCGCGTAGCCCTCTCCGAGGTGCCGCAGCGCGGTGCGCAGCCCCCCGGAGACGGGGGTGACGAAGTTGGCGATCCGCACGATCCGCAAGCCGCGCTCCGGTTCGCGGGCGTACGGGGGGGTCGTCGAGGGGGATGGTCATGCCGCCGCCTCGCGCTCGCCGAGAACCTGGTCGTAGTGGTCGAGCAGTTGGTCGCCGACGGCCTCCCAGGTGCGGTCGGCCACCGCCTCGCGGGCGGCGGCGGCGTAGCGGACCCGCAGCCGGGGGTCGGCGTGCAGCATTTCCACGGCGACGCGTATCGCGGTGCCGTCGACCGGCGGCACCAGCAGTCCGGTACGGCCGTGGTCGACCAGGTCCAGCGGTCCGCCGGCCGCGGGGGCGACCACCGGCACACCGCCGGCCATCGCCTCCTGGACGGTCTGGCAGAAGGTCTCGAACGGGCCGGTGTGGCAGAAGACGTCGAGCGAGGCGTAGACCCGGGCGAGGTCGCCGCCGGTCCTGCGGCCGAGGAAGACCGCGCCGGGCAGCGCCGACTTCAGGTTCGGCACGCTGGGGCCGTCGCCGACGACGACCACCCGCACGCCGGGCAGCGCGCAGGTCTCGGCGAGCAGTTCGACGTGCTTTTCCGGGGCGAGCCGGCCGACGTAGCCGACGATCAGCTCACCGCGCGGGGCGAGTTCGCGGCGCAGTGCCTCGTCGCGGTGGCGGGGGTGGAAGCGGGCCGAGTCGACGCCGCGGGGCCACAGGTGGACCCGGGGCACACCCTGCTCCTCCAGAGCGGTCATGGAGGCGGTGGAGGGGGCCAGGGTGCGGGCGGCGGCGGTGTGCACGCCGCGGATCCGGCGCCAGGCGGCGGCCTCGCCAGCGTTGAGGTACGTCCTGGCGTATCCGGCCAGGTCGGTCTGGTAGACGGCGACCGCGGGGATGTGCAGCCGGGTGGCGGCGGCCAGACCGCGCACGCCCAGGACGAAGGGGCTGGCCAGGTGGACGATCTCGGTGCGGTGGGCGGCGATGGCGGCTGCGGTCCTGCGGGAGGGCAGCGCCACCCGCACCTGCGGGTAGCCGGGCAGCGGCACGGACGGGACGCGCACGACCGGGCAGGGGTCCTGGCCGGGTTCTGGCCCCTGTGGTCCGGCCGGCGCTATGACCAGTGGGTCGTGGCCGCGGCGGGCGAGGTGTTCGGCCGTGCGCAGGGCGCAGTGGGCCACACCGTTGACGTCGGGGGGGAAGGACTCGGTGACTATGGCGACTCGCATACGGTGGTTGTCGCCGTATGCGGAGTTGTCGGGACCACGGGGATCTTTCCCTCAGTGAAACGCGCTGTGAGCGTTGGGGTCAGGCCTCATCTCGGGGAACCTCCCGAGCTCAGCCTTCCTCGCACCGCGGTCTGTACCTCGGCCTCCTCGGCGGGGTCCGCGGCCAGTCTCCGCAGCTGCGTCAGCACCCGTACGTCGCCGGACGCGGCGCGGCGCGCGGCCAGTTCCCTGGTGCTCTCCTCGCAGTCCCACAGGCACTCGACGGCGAAGCCGGCGCCGAAGCCGGGGTCGGCGGCGGCGAGCGCGCGTGCCGCGGTGCCGCGCAGCTGCGAGGAGGAGGTCTCCCGGTACAAATGGCGCAGCAGGGGGGCGGCGCGGCAGGCGGTGACCCTGCCCTCGTCGCCGGCCGCGCCGGCCGCGAGCCGTCCGGCGCCCTCGACGAGGGCGTCGAGGCCGTCGGCGTCCGCGCCGCCGGTCTGCACGGTCCGGCGCAGCGCGCCCAGTACCAGGCCGGCGTCCTGCGGGCCGCCGTGCCGGGCCAGCATCCGGGCAGCGGCGGCGCCGAGCTGGTCGGTGCGGACCGCCCAGCGGCGGGCGCGGACCATCGCGGCCTCGTCCCGCAGCCGTTCGAAGGACTCCACGGCGGCGCGCTCGACCCGTTCGTCACCGGAGCCGGCGGCGGCCTCGATCAGGTCCAGGCGCTCGGGGGCGCGGCGGTCGGCGAGGTGGCGCAGGGCCGCGGCGCGGGCGGCGGAGGGCCCCTGGCGGGCGGCGTCCAGCAGCGCGGGGTGGTCCTCGGGGCCGGCCACGGCGGCCAGGCAGCGGGCGGCGGGCTGGTCGCGCTCCACCGCCGGATAGCCGGCCAGGCCGTCCTGGGCCCAGCGGAGCACGGCGGTCACGCTCCAGCCGGGGGTGGGTCCGGCGGGCCGCAGTTGGCGCTGCCAGCGGTCGAAGGAGGACTGCTCCTGGGCGCGGCGGACCCGTCGGGCGGTGCCGGGGCGGGCGCCGTCCTCAGCCCACAGCTGCCAGGGCCGGGGCTCGTAGGACTCGCGCACGGCGCGGGCCAGTTCGCCGTCGCCCTCCGGTGTCCGCGGGAAACGGGCCAGCACGGCCGGGCCGAGGGCGCGCAGGGCGGTCTCGTCGTCGTCACGGACGGCGAGCTCGTCCAGGGCCCATTCCCAGCAGCCGCCGGTCGCGGCGTAGCGGCGCAGCAGCAGCAGTGCGTCGCGGCGGCCGTATCCGGCCAGGTGGCCGAGGACGGACAGGGCCAGGCCGGTGCGGTGCTCGTCGGGTGAGAGCAGGTCGTCGGGGCGGAAGAGGTGCTGTTCGATCCCGTCGAGCGGGCCTTCCAGGTCGGAGTACAGACGCGCGTAGTAGAGGGAGCGCGATTCGACCCGCCAGTCGAGGCGGGGGTCGCACAGCACGCACTGCTCCAGGGCGGCGAGCGCCTCCGCCCGCGGCGCCGCCAGGGCGTGCAGGGGCCCGTCTCCGCGTCCCCTCTGGAGGAGGCCGAGAAGGGTGCCACTGGGCGCTATGTCTGGGTCGAACATGAGGTCAGCATCCGGTGCGGGGGGAATCATGGCAACGGGATTTCCGCTGCCCATGCCCGGCATCCTTACCGGGCGCCAGGTGTTCCATACCTGGCGGTAGCAAGGATTCCGTGGGGACGGGCGGCGGAAGCCTACCCAGTGCGGGGGCGGGATGTCGCTTCCGGACGGCGCGCTCCGGCCACTCGCGCGGGGCCCGGCGCGGGGCGGCGGCCGGTTCGCGGCCAAAATTGCCCCAAGCATCCGGCATATGCCGCCAGCACCACCGGTTCGGGTATCACGGAAACCCTTACGGGTCATCGCTCGCTGTGCAACAGTCGTCACCGGTCCTTACCGTCCGCCACGGCCCCCAGCGGCTGCCCGCAGACATTCTCGGAGTGCGTCATGCCGTCTTCCACGCACGCGGATCACACCGCGGCACCGCTGCCGGGCTCCGGCGCGGTGGACGCGCTGATCTCCCAGGCACGCCAGTTGCGCACCTGGGCGGACGCGGTGCTGCGGGAGCACGCGAGCGCGGCGGAGGACCCGCGGCTGCGCTGGCAGCGGGCCCTGTGCGAGCTGGCCGTCCACCAGCTGGACGACCTGGGCGCCCATCTCGGCCAGCTCAAGGAGGGCTTCGGCCCGGACGAGCCCGCGGGCGCCCGCGGCCCGCTGCCGGACACGGCTGACGGGCCCGACACCCGCGCGCCGGCCCGGATTTCGGTGCCGGAGCGGGCCGCGGTCGGTGCGCTCGGCCGCGCGGGCAGCGCCGAGTGGGACCTGCTCACCGACGCGGTGCAGTGGTCGGACGAGCTCTACCGGATCTTCGGCCGCACCGCGGAGGACGGCCCGCTGACCCTGGACGAGCTGCCCTCCTGGGTGTTCTCCGAGGACCAGGAACTGCTGACAAAGATGGTGACCGGCTGCCTGGTCGACGGGCGGCCGATCGACGGCGAGTTCCGGATCGTGCGCGCCGACGGCTCGGTGCGCACGGTGCACATGGTGGGCGAGCCGGTGCTCGGCGCCGACGGCGGCACCGTGTCCATGTGGGCGGTGATCCGCGACGTCAGCACGCTGCGCCGCAGCCAGCGGACGCTCCGGGAGACCCGTGAGTCCCTGGAGCGGCAGCAGCGCATCGCGCGGGCCGAGCGCCGGATCGCGGTCGAGATGCAGGAGGCGGTGCTCCCGCCGTGGCGCGGCGCCCTGCGGTTCCCGCGGGACGGCGGCCCCATCACGATGGACCTCGCCGCCCACTACCTCCCCTCCGGCACCGGCGCGCTGGTCGGCGGTGACTGGTACGACGCGATGCAGCTCCCCGACGGCTCCTCCCTGCTGACCGTCGGCGACCTGACCGGACACGGGGTGGCCGCCACCTCGGGCATGGCGATGCTGCTCGGGGCACTGCGCGGGATGGCGGTCGCGGGGCTCCGGCCCGGTCCGCTGATGGGCTGGCTCAACGAACTGCTCGACACCTCCCCGCAGCCCGCGCTGGGCAGCGCCCTGTGCTGCCGTTACGAACCGGGCACCCGGACGCTGAACTGGTCGCAGGCCGACCATCCCGCCCCGCTGCTGTTCCGCGAGGGGCGGGGCCGGGTGCTGGACTCGCCGGAGGGCGTCCTGCTCGGCGCGACCTCCGGCGCGAAGTACGCCCAGGCCCGCGAGCAGCTCGCCCCCGGCGACCTGCTGGTGCTGCACACCGACGGCCTGGCCCAGCGGCGGGCCGCCGACGCCCCGGGCGGGGCCGGCAGCGGCGCCGACCGGCTGCTGGCGATGGCACCGCTGTTCGCCGCCACCCGGTCCGCGCACGAATGCGTACGGCTGGTGGCCGCGGAGTTCGGCACCCCGGAGCGCGAGGACGACGCCTGCGTCCTGGTCGCCAGGATCGCCTGAGCGGCCTCGCCGGAGCGTACGGCCGCGGCGCCGGGGAGCCGAACACGAAGCGGGGCCGTGTGCCGTGAGCGCCGCGCATCCGGCCGCGGGGCTCCGGACCCGCCGGGTCAGCCGGCGCGGCGACCGCTCCGCGCCCGCCGCCCGTTCGGCGGCAGGCCGGTCCGGCGCCGTGGCCCGCCGGTCACACCGGCATCCGGCCGTCCCCCTTGTCCCTGGTGGTTTCCCGGGGGCTCCTGACCGGCTTTCTGCGGGGCATCACGGCCTCGATCTCCGCGCGCAGGCCCTGGATACGGCGGTCGCCGGCGTACCGCTCGCTATGCCGGTACGTCTCGTACAGCCGGTCCCAGGTGCGGTGCGACGAGGTCTGGCCGATGGTCCGCAGCGCCTGCCGGGTCCAGTGGTCGGCCTGGCCGGGGTCGTCGTCGATGAAGCAGGCGGCGGCCAGTGACAGGTAGTCGAAGATCATCGAGCGCTCGTGGCCGTCGGTGCGCAGTTCCAGCGCCCGCTTGGCGTGCACCTGCGCCTGCGCGGCGGCGGCCGGGTCGAAGTCGGCCAGCGTCCGGTAGGCGAGCGCGTGCATGCCGTGCAGATCCGCCTCGTCGAAGTTCTGCATCCAACTCGGCTGCGGCGCGTCACCGTACCCGGAGACGAACAGCTCCTCGGCCTCGCCGAGGGTGCGCCGCACCGCCTGGCCGCGGCCCATGGCCGCCTGCGCCCACGCCTCGATGGTCCGCATCATGGCCCGGGCCCGCGGCGGGGCGCCCTCCCTGGCACCCGCCCTGGCGAGGTCCATCAGTTCGAGCGCCTCGTCCGGCCGGTTCAGATGCACCATCTGGCGGGCCGCCCGGGACAGCGCCTCGCCGGCCCGCGGCCGGTCGCCGGCCTCCCGCGCGGCGTGCGCCGCGAGCACGAAGTACCGCTGGGCGGTGGGTTCCAGGCCCACGTCGTGCGACATCCACCCGGCCAGGACCGCCAGGTTGGCCGCCACGCCCCACAACCGGCCCTGCAGCTGGGGCGGATGGCGGTAGGAGAGCATCCCGCCCACCTCGTTGAGCTGGCCCACCACCGCCTTGCGCTGGAGGCCGCCGCCCCGGGAGGCGTCCCAGGCGCGGAACACCTCGACCGAGTGCTCCAGCGACTCGATCTCCTGGGAGCCGAGGGGGGCCGCCTCGTAGCGGTCGTAGGCCGCGGGCTCGGCGTGCAGGGGGTCGTCGAGAACGGGTGCGTCGGCCGCCAGGGCCGGATCGGTGTGCAGCCACTCGTACATGGCCGCGCTGAGTACGGAGCCGGAGGCGAGCACGGCGCCCGCGCCCACCAGACCGCGTCGGTTGAGCATGAGGTCCATTCCCGTGAATTCGGTGAGGACTTCGGCGGTCCGTTCCGGCTGGGACAGCGCCAGGCCGTCTCCGGTCTGCCTCCTGCCCGTCTGCCGGCGCCGGTCGAACCCGAGATCCTCGATGGTCACGACACGGCCGAGACGCTCGGTGAACAGCGCTGCCAGCACCTTCGGCACGGGATCGCGCGGCGACTCACCGGTGTCGATCCAACGGCGCACCCGCGAGGTGTCGGTCGCCAGCTGCGCGTGGCCCATGGCCCCTGCCTGCCGGTTGACCAGCCGTGCGAGTTCGCCCTTGGACCAGCCGGTGAGGCCGAACAGGTCCGCGAGTCGGGTGTTGGCTTCATTGCCCACGTCAAGCCCCCAGGTTTCTCGGCACATCGACAGTAATCCGCCGACATCCGCCCCGCGACTATTCGCCAGGGTTCGCCAGGGTTCGCTACGTGGTCTGCCACCCGTGCCCTGGTGTCAGGTAGGAAAGCGCCACCCCGCCCGGCAACTGCCGGGCGTCGTACGGTCCTTCACCGGAACGGTACGGGGACGGCGGCACGGCGCGAGGACGGGCCGGCACCGCCGGCCGGACACCGCACTCCCCAGGGTGCGGTACCCGGCCGGCGGGGCGCGGCACCGGCCCCGCGCCGTGGCCGGCCGGCTGGTGCCCCTGAACTCGTAGGCACGCGAAGGGATCTGCTCTCCGTTATGTATTCGGCATCGTCCTCCGTGTCCGCTCCGCCACGCCCCGTGTACCCGTCGGTCGCCGAGCCGGTGCTCAGATCCCGTCAGACCACCGTGGTTCGGCGCGGCCCGGCGGCCGGCCCCCATCCACTCAGCGGGAGACTCGACCTGACCGGGCCCCAGGCCACGCAGTTGCGTTCCGCGGTCGCCGCGGTCCAGCGGATCTGTCCGGAGTTCACTCCTGTCCAACTGCTGCGCCGCGGCAGCCGTACCGCCCTGCTGATCGGCAGCTCCGGGCGGGCCCCGGCGGTCGCCAAGTGCCTCCTGGACCCCTCACCGACCTGGGCGGAACGTTTCCGCCGGGAGATAGCCGCCTACCGCACCTTCGTGCGGCACCGACCGCCGGTGCGGGTGCCGCGGCTGATCGCCGCCGACCCGGACAGCTGTGTGCTGGTGATGGAGCGCATGCCCGGCCGGATGGTGTCGCCGCAGCGGCATCCCTCGCACGCGCCCGGCCGCAGTGATGTGCGCATCGCGCTGTCGGCGTACTCGCGGATCAACCTGTGGCGACCGCCGCCCGGGTCCTTCGACGCGCCGATCGACTACCCGGCGCGGATCAACCGCTACCACGAGCTCGGGCTGCTCACCGACCGGGACATGGGCGACCTGCACAAGCTGCTGCACGGGCTGGCGCACGCGCAGGGGCAGTTCTGCCACGGCGACGCGCTGCTGTCCAACGTGCTGCTGTCCCCGGCCGGTCCCTCGCTGGTCGACTGGGAGCACGCCGGCTGGTACCTGCCGGGCTACGACCTGGCGGTGCTGTGGTCGGTGCTCGGCGACGATCTCGCGGCGCGCCGGCAGATCAGCCAGCAGGCGCAGGCACCGGGCCCGGCCGCGCGGGACGCCTTCCTGGTGAACCTGATGCTGGTGCTGACCCGGGAGATCCGCAGCTACGAACTGGCCGTCCAGCGCACCATGCGGGCGCCGGGTCCGGTGGCGCCCGGCTCGGCCGAGGCGGGCGAGGAACAGCGGCTGCTGCTGCGGCGGCTGCACGACGACTGCGCGATGGCGCGGGGCGCGGTCCGGGCCGCGGTGGGGACGCGCTGACCCGCGCCGACGAATCGTCACTGCATTCTGCCGTGCCGTTCGGCTGACCCACCGTCACGCCGCCGCCCCGGGCGACCCGTCCGGGTATCGTCCCGGGCGGCCCGTCCGCCCGCCGTCGCGCCCCGGAGGAACGACAGAGAGGAGGAAGGGAGGGGAAAACGTCACCGCACCGCCCGGGACGCACGTCGCCACCGCGGCGCGACGTTCCGCGCCCCGCGCCGGCCGGATCGCCCGCCCCGCCACGGCCGCCCCGGTGGTCCACACCACTGACGCGGGCCAGGTCGGCGCCCCACGGATCGGAAACCTCGCCGGAACCAGCCCTGACGTGCGAAGACACCGTCGTATACGGGAAGCTGACGCCCGGTTGACGGGGCTGGTGCAAGGCGATACCTCTGTGGTGCCTGATGAACCGGTATCTCATGGAGGACCCTGTGCCAGGAACCGCTCCCCCGTCCGGCAGACACCACGGGCGGCGTCTGCCGCGTACGCTGACCGCCGTCGCCGCGGCGGCGGCCCTGCTCCCGCTGTTCGGCACCGCTCAGGCGGCCGAACCGCCCCGGGACGCCGCCGCGATCCCGCTCCAGCGGGCGTTCGACGACGCCGCGCAGCGCTACGGGGTGCCGCAGAGCGTCCTGCTCGGGGTGTCCTACCTGGAGTCCCGCTGGGACGGCCACCAGGGCATGCCCAGCGCCACCGGCGGCTACGGTCCGATGCATCTGACCGACGCCCGTACCGCGCTGGCCGACTTCCCGCGGTCGGCCGTGGGCGACGGCGGGGACGACGGCCGCGGCGACGACTCCCGGCCGCTGATCACCCCGGCCACCATCGAGGCGCCCGACGTCGCCGCGCTGCCGGCCGCGCTGACCACGCTGGACCGGGCCGCGGCCCTCACCGGTCTGCCCGCCGGCGCACTGCGCGCCGAACCGGCCGCCAACGTGGCCGGCGGCGCCGCGCTGCTCGCCGACCTGCAGAAGTCGCTCGGCGAGCCGCTCAGCGCGGACCCGGCCGACTGGTACGCGGCGGTCGCCCGTTACTCCGGCGCCGACGACCGGGCCACCGCCGGCTCCTTCGCGGACGACGTGTTCGACGTGATGCGGCAGGGCCAGACCCGCGTCACCGACACCGGCCGGCGGGTGACGCTCACCGCGCTGCCGTCGTTGCGGCCGGCGGCCGGCCAGGTGGCCCGCGTCGGGCTGCGGGCGCCGAACGCCGCCGGGACCGAGTGTCCGCCGGGGCTGGGCTGCGAGTGGGTGCCGGCGCCGTACCAGGAGACCGGCGGCGGGGACTACGGCAACTACGACATCGCCGACCGCCCGGCCGGCCAGAAGATCGACACCATCGTCATCCACGACACCGAGGGCTACTGGGACACGGCCATGCAGCTGGTCCAGGACCCGACGTACCTGGCCTGGCACTACACCGTGCGGTCCGCCGACGGCCATGTCGCCCAGCACCTGAAGACCAAGGACGTGGGCTGGCACGCGGGCAACTGGTACACCAACGCCAAGTCGATCGGTGTCGAGCACGAGGGCTTCCTGGTCGACCCGGACGCCTGGTACACCGAGGCGATGTACCGCTCGTCGGCGCGGCTGGTGCGGTACCTGGCGGCCGAGTACCACATCCCGCTGGACCGGCAGCACATCCTCGGCCACGACAACGTGCCCGGTCCGACCGCCTCGTACGTCCCCGGCATGCACACCGACCCCGGCCCGTACTGGGACTGGGGCCACTACCTGGCCCTGCTCGGCGCCCCCGTGCGCGCCACGGCCGGGTCCTGGGGCGGCATCGTGACGATCGACCCGGACTACGAGACCAACCAGCCCGTCTACACCGGCTGCATCACCGCGGGCGACACCTGCGCGGCGCACGGCTCGACGGCCGTACGGCTGTACACCGCGCCCAGCGAGGACGCACCACTGGTGAAGGACGTCGGGATGCACGGCGCCACCGGCGCCGGCACGACGGGTGTCAACGACATGGGGTCGCGGGCCTCGACCGGCCAGCAGTTCGCGGTCGCCGAGCGGCAGGGCGACTGGACGGCCGTCTGGTACCTCGGGCAGAAGGCGTGGTTCCACAACCCGCGGACCGATCCGACGGCGGTGGACGCGGTCGGCCTGGTCGTCACCCCGAAGAAGGGCCTGGACAGCGTCCCGGTCTACGGCCGGGCCTACCCGGAGGCGTCCGCCTTCCCGGCGGGCGTGCCCGTGCAGGCGCTGAGCCCGATGCCGTACACGGTGCCCGCGGGGCAGCGGTACGTGGTGGGCGGCGCGGAGCGCGGCGAGTACTACTACTCGGTGACGTTCGACACCGCGAGCCACCAGGTGGTGCGCGGCAGGCAGCTCTACTACGAGATCCAGCTCGGCGCCCGGGTGGAGTACGTCAGGGCCGAGGACGTGACGCTGCTGCCGTCGGCGCTGGGCGCCCCGCGCTGAGGCGCTGGCGGCCCGCGCGCAGGCGGCCGGCCGGGGACCCCGGGGAACCGGACCGGCCGGCCGCCACGCGGTCTGCGGCGGGCGCTCGGCGCGCCCTCGACCGGTGCCGGGCGGCGCCCGGCGGACGGACTCAGCCGGCCTGGAACATCTGCGCGGGCAGCGGCTTGAGCAGCTGGTACAGGTCGTCGGTGATCGGCCGGTCCCAGGTGGCGATGGTGACCTGCACACCGTCGCTGCGGTCGAACTGGGCGCAGCCGACACGGGACTCGGAGATCTTGATCCGCCGCACGATCAGCAGGCCGTCGCCGTGCATCACCGGGGTGTCCTCGATCCCGGTGACCTCGGTGGGCTCGTCGTTGCCGAGCGCGGCCAGCAGCTGCGCCACCTCGAACGGAACCTGGCCGTCTTCGAGGTCGCGGGCGGGCGAGCCGGGCGGCAGGTTCCCGATCAGCATCGCCGGGCCGCGCCCGCCGTACAGGTCGTAGCGCAGGTAGATGCCCTGACAGCTGCCGTCGGGCCCGGGCAGCAGCCCGGCGCCCAGGTCACCGGGCCAGTCCCCCGGGTCCATCGCGAGGACGTCGAAGTCCGGACCGGTGGGCGTGGCTGCGCTACGGCGGCGGAGAAAGGACATAAGGCCATCGTACGGGGTGGGCGGGCGCCGCCGGCAGCCGGACGTCACACGGTACGGGGCCGGTCGGCGGGTTGCGGGCCGGCCGCGGCCGCGGCGCGGAGCGGGACGCCGGCCGGGTACGGCGGGGCGGTCAGGGAGAGTTCCCGGCGGGCGGTGTCCGCGGCGCCGTCGGCGCCGCAGCGCAGGGCCTCCTCCAGGCCGCGGCGCAGCCGGTCGGCGGCCTCGGCGGGCGCCCCTGAGCGGCGCAGCGCGGCGCCGTGGGCGACCAGCGCGCGGGCCAGCTCGTAGCGCGAGGGCGAGACCTCCAGCCGGGCCACCGCCTCGGCGAACAGGTCCAGGCCGCGGTCGCCGCCGACCACCTCGGCGGCGACCCGCAGGCTCTGGCCGATCGCGGAGGGCGCGCCGAACTGCCGGGCCCTGGCCACCGCGTCGAGGGCGCTCCGCTCGGCCCGGTCGGGGGCGTCGTGCGACTCGGCGAGCGCCAGGTGCAGCTGCCAGGGGCACCAGGACGGGTTGCGCATCCCGCGCGGATCCAGTCGCCGTCCGACGGAGGCCAGTTCGGCGGCGGCGTCCTTGAACCGCTCGCGGGCGAGCAGTAGTTCGCCGTGCACGGCCTGCGCGTCCGGGATGGTGACGGCCGACGGGAAAGGCGCGTGGAAGGCGTACTCGGCGGCCAGTTCCGTGGCCTCCTCGACCCGTCCGCGGGCGAGCAGGACCTCGACCAGCAGCGTGACGGCGTACCACTGCACGGGGGTGCCACGCCCGACCCGCTCCGCCAGCCGCAACCCGTCGCGCCCCAGTTCCTCGGCCTCGGGGAGCCTGCCGCCCCGGTAGCGGACGTAGCCGAGCATCACGTAGCCGAAGGACAGGTGGGCGCCGCGCCAGCCCTGCCGTTCGAAGTCGGCGATGCCGGTGGCGAAGAGCTCCTCGGCCCGGTCCGGCTGGTCGGCGTACACGTACGACAGCGCGGCCAGCACCGGCACCTCGAAGCCCCGGTTCTCGTCCGCCCACGGCATTCCGCCGTGCAGCGCCCGGTCGGCGTGCCGGAGCACGGTGGAGGTGTGCTCGCCCCGCAGCGTGGCGTCCCAGGCGCGCAGCGCGATGATGTAGCGCTCGGTGAGGTCGCGTCCGCCGAGCCGGTCGGCGAGCCGGGTCAGCCGCCGCGAGCGGCTCGGCGAGTCGGGTTCGTCGGCCCGGAAGGCGTCCCACATGAACTGCTCGGCCTGCATGCGCAGCCGGGTGCGGGCGCTGGTGGCGGTGCGGGCCGCGTGGGCGACCACCTCGGCGGCCTCGGCCATCCGGTCGCTGTGCGCCAGCGACTGGGAGAGCCGGAAGAGGATGCCGTCGCGCAGCGCCGGGTCGTCGATCGGCTCCTCCAGCGCGGCGCGCAGGTGGTTGACGGTGGTGGAGGGCTCCAACAGCTGCGAGGAGCAACCCAGTTCGTAGAGCACGGCGGCGCGCTGTCCGGGCAGCGGGGGTTCGCGCAGTGCTCGGGCGAGCAGGGTGCGGGCGACCTCCGGGGCGCCGGCCCGCAGCGTCTCCCGTGCGGCGGCGCGCAGTTGGTGGACGACCGACGGGTCGCCCTCGGGGTGGGTCTCCAGCAGGTGGCGGGCGGCGGCGGTCGGGCCCTGCCCGGCGTCGATGACGGCCCAGGCGGCCTGCCCGTGCAGCGCGACCCGTACGGCGTCGGGTATCGCGCGGTAGACGGCGGTGGCGATCAGCGGGTGGACGAAGCGCAGGGTCTGGCTGCCGGTCAGCACGCGGGCCGCGCGCAGCCGGTCGGCGCAGTCGGCGGCCTCCTCGTGGCCGAGTCCGGCGACGTCCGCGGCCAGCGCGGGCCGGGTCTCGGTGCCGAGGACGGCGCAGGCCCAGGCGAGCCGTACCGTCGACGGGCCGAGCCGCTCCAACTGGGTGATCAGGCCCCTGCCCTTGACCGCGGCCACCAGGTCGCGCAGCAGGTGGGTGCTGGTCTCGTCGGGAGGCATCCCGCGGTCGCGGACCTTGGCGCTGAGCTCGACCGCCTCGAAGGGGTTGCCCGCGGTGACCGCCCAGCACTCCCGGCAGAAGGCGTCGTCGGCGTGGGCGCCGACCGAGTCCCGTACCAACTCGCCGACGGCGCCGGCGGTGAGCGGTTCCAGGTCTATCGGCCGGTGGCCGGCGCGGCCCGGCAGGCCGCGGAACGCCTCGGCACCGGGCGGGAGTTCGTCGGGGCGGTAGGCGACCACGACGAGCAGCGCGAGCTCGTCGGCGCGGGGGGCGAACGCGACGAGCCAGTTGAGGGACTGCGGATCGGCCCAGTGGGCGTCGTCCAGTACCAGGACCAAGGGCGCGCTCTGCACGGCGAGGTGGGTCAGCACCCAGTCGAGCCCGTCGCGCAGGCCCTGCGGGTCGGGGGCGGGGCCCTCGGCGGTGCACAGGCCGAGGGCGGGGCCGACGATGCCGTACCAGCTGCCCAGCGTGTCGCGGATCTCGGGCTCGGGGCGGCCCGCCAGCCGGGGCTGGAGCAGCTGCCGGGCGACATGGAAGGCCACCTGCTGCTCCTGGTCACCGCCGCGGGCGGACAGGACGGTGCAGCCGCGGCCGACCGCACGGTCGCGTACCTCGCCGAGCAGGGTGGTCTTGCCCAGACCCGCGGACCCGGCGAAGGCCAGCAGCCCGCCGCGCGGACGGCCGTACTCGCCGGTGAGCCTTGCCAACGCATCGTCCACGGCGCCGAGTTCGTCGTCACGTTCGAGTAAAAGTTGCCGCTTGCGCGAGTGGCGCTGCATCATGGTGCCCCCTCTTACCCCCGGCGGGCGCGCGCCGGGCGCACGACGTTCCGTACGGCCACCGGTCCGATGGCCTCACAGCGTACGCCGCCGACCACCGTCCGCGAGGGGAGTACGGCAAGGCGGGAGGCCGTCTTCGGCGGAGCCGCCGTGCCGGTCCGCCACTGGCAGGAGACGCGACCGGCACGGCGTCGTGGCGGCACCGTGGAGGCACCCGGCGGGGCCAGCCCACCGTGGACACTGCCACGGCCCCGGCGAGCCCCACCAGCCTCGGCCGGTTCCGCCCCGGCCCGAAGCCCCCATGCGCCCCGTATGCGCCCCCTCACCGACCACAACGTCCGCCTCCCCACTCCCACCCCCCGGGAGCGCGGCGCGGCCGTCGGCGCCAGCCGGGACTCGGGCGGTGCGGGTCGGTACCGGTCGGTGCCGGGGCAGCGGAGGGGGGCGCCGGGGCGGAGTCAGCCGAGGCCGGACGGCGTCGGTCCGGGACGGTCGGCGACGGCCGGGACCGCGGCGCGGCGCCGGGCGTGGTGGCGCGCCACCCGGGCCCGGTTGCCGCAGGAGGGCTTGCACCACTCCTGCAGGGCGTGCTGCTTGACGAAGTAGCGGACGCAGCGCGGCGCAGGGCAGGCCCGCAGCTTCTCGCGGTCGGGACCGGCCAGGAAGGCGATGGCCGCGCGGGCGAGGGCCGCGGCGAGCCGGTCGGCGGTGGGGGCGGCAGGGGCGGCGAGCGGGCCGGGGACCGCGCAGCGGGCGGTGGGCGCCGTCTCCGGGAGCCAGTCGAGCCGCGGGACGACCGGCACCAGCGCCGAGGCCGCGTTCAGCCGGTGCAGCGACTCCTCCGCGGACGGCAGCCGGCCCGCGTCGGCGGCGCTGGGGGGGCCGGGCAGCACCGCCCGGCCGAAGAGCGCGCGGACCGCCGTACGGACCGTGACGACCGCGCCGAGCGCGGCCTCGTCGGCGGTGAACTCCCCGCCGGACACGGTGAATCCGTGACCGGCCAGCGCTAGGGCGTGCTCGCGCACCCAGGCGGTCAGCCCGGCGGACTCGGCCAGGCCGTCGGCGATCCCGTCGTGGCCGTCGTGCCGGATGGTGACCGCGAGGTCGAGCGCGAGATGATCAACGTCCATGTGTTAATGGTATCTTCGCCGCACACCATTAACAGCGAGGGGGTATCCGTGTCCGACCTGCGCCAAGTGCTGCGCGGACTTGAGGTGTTCGCGGATGATCTGCCGGAATTCGACACCACACGGCTGCCGGCCGATCCGCATGAGCTGTTCACCGACTGGCTGCTGGAGGCCATACGTGACGGGGTGCGCGAACCGCACGCCATGACGGTCTCCACCGCCGACGCCGACGGCAACCCGTCCGCGCGGGTACTGATCTGCAAGAACGTCTCCGCGGCGGGCTGGCAGTTCGCCACCGACAAGAACAGCCGCAAGGGCCGTGAGCTCGCCGCCCGTCCGGCCGCCGCCCTGACCTTCTACTGGTCCGGTGTCTCCCGGCAGGTCCGGGTGCGCGGGACGGTGGTACCGGCCACCGCCGGGGATTCCGCCGCCGACTTCCTGGCCCGCTCCCCCGGCGCCCGTGCCGAGGCCCTGCCCGGCCGGCAGAGCGCCCCGCTGTCCGACCCGGCCGCCCGCGACGAGGCGGTGCGCGTCGCCGCCGAGCGGATCGGGCGCGACCCGGGGCTGGTGGCGCCGGGCTGGACCCTCTACACGCTGCGCGCCGACGAGGTCGAGTTCTGGCAGGGCGACCGCGAACGACGGCACACCCGCGTCGACTACCGCCGTACGGACACCGGTTGGGAGCGGGGGCTGCTGTGGCCGTGACACCGGACATCGTCACACCGGCCGACCTGCGGCTCGCGCTCGACGCGGGCCACCTGCGGCTGCGGGAGCTGCTGGGCGGCCTCACCCAGGAGGCCGCCCGCGCGCCGAGCGCGCTGCCCGGCTGGACCCGCGGCCATGTCCTGTCGCACATCGAGGGCGTCGGCCTGGCGCTGGCCCGGCAGGCGCGGTACGCGCTGCGCGGCCGGCTCATCGAGGTCTACGACGGCGGCCGGGCCGGCCGGAACGCGGCCATCGAGGCCGGGCAGCGGCGCGGCGCGCCCCGGCTGCGCGCGGCGCTCGCCGACGCGCTGGACGAAATCGAGGCGTCCTGGTCGGCGGTCGGCCCCGACGACTGGGGGCGCCCGGTGCGCTACCGCGACGGCACGCTGTTCGACGCGGGCCTGGCCTGGTGGCGGGAGCTGGAGATCCACACGGCCGACGCGCTGCTGGGCCGGGGCGTGGCGGACTGGTCGGAGCCCTTCTGCGCCCACCTGGTGGAGTTCCTGGCGCCGCGGGTGCCGGTCGGCGTCGAACTGTCGCTCACCGCGGTTGACGGCCCCTGGTCGTGGACGCGCGGTACGGGCACTCCGGTCGCGGTACGGGGCCGGCTCACCGATCTCGCGGCCTGGCTGGCGGGGCGGCATCCGGTGGGCCCGCTGACCGGCGATCCGCTGCCGGACCTGGAGCCCTGGCCGTAGCGCCCGCGGCCGGGGGCCCGGCCGCGGCCCCGCGGACCGTGGGGCCGTGGCCGCGAGCCTCCCGGTGGCAGGCCGCTCGCCCGTCGTACCGCGTCGGCGGCGGCGACCGGATCGGGCGGTCCGCCCCGCCGCCCGCGCACCGTGGATGCGGCGGCGGCGCAGGGACGGCCGGACGGCCTCGGAGGTCTCCGAAGCGGCCGCGGGTGAGGCCGGGTGCCGGGCGGCCTCAGGTGAGGTCGAACTCCCCGTCGCGTGCGCCCAGGACGAAGGCACGCCACTCGGCGGGGGTGAAGATCAGTGCCGGGCCGTCCGGCTCGCGGCCGTCGCGCATGGCGATATAGCCCTCCACGAAGGCGATCTGCACATCGCCGGTGCCCTGGCTGCTGGACAGCCACTCCGCGTCCGTCAGGTCGACCTGGGGCTTCTTCCCGTCGGCCAACGGCTGTCCGATGGTGCTCTCCGCCACGTCCGCGCTCCTCCCACATGCCACGTCGTCGTACCGGCCCAGCGTATCCGCCGCGGCGCCGGGCCGGAGCAAGAAGCCCGAAGCGGTCGGCAGCACGGTCGCGAGGTGCTAGGACCGTTCCGTTCCGGGCTCACAACTCCCTTATGGCACAGGCGTGTTCGATCATCGGGCGGCGGCATGACCGGCCCGGTAGGGTCCGGATCATGAGCGCACATGATCACGGTCGCCGGGCCGGCGCCGTACGTGAGTCCCCGCTGTCCCCCGGGCTCGACCGGGCCCGCACCGCACTGGTGCTGATCGATCTGATCGACCGCATGATCGCCCTGCCGCTCGCTCCGCACCCGGGCCCGCGGGTGCTCGACGCGGCGCTCGGGCTGGCGAGGACGTTCCGTGCGGCGGGCGCGCCCGTGGTGGCGGTCCGGGTCCGGCGGGCGGGCGCGCCGGACCAGCCGCCGGGCAGCGACCTGGTCGCGGAGATCGCCGCGGTCGCGGACCTGGTGGTGGTCAAGCACACCGTCGGCGCCTTCCAGGACACCGGGCTGCACGACCGGCTCAGGGAACGCGGCGTGCGCACCCTCGTGCTCGCCGGGATCGCCACCAACCTGGGTGTGGAGTCCACCGCGCGGGCCGCCGCCGACCTCGGCTACGGCCTGGTCTTCGCCGCCGACGCCATGTCCGGGCTGACGGCCGCGGAGCACCAGTCGTCGGTGGCGCTGGACTTCCCGCGCTTCGGCACGGTGGTCAGGGCCTCGGAGGTGGAGTTCGCCGACGGTTGAACCGGGGCACCGGGGGCCGGCCGGCGGTCCGCGCCGTCGGCCGATTCCGTACCTACTAGTATGTAAACTCCGGGCACGGACACCGCTGAACGGCTGATCGAGAGCGCCGGGGAACTGCTCTGGGAGCGCGGCTACGTCGGGACGAGCCCGCGCGCCATCCAGGAGCGGGCCGGCGCCGGACAGGGCAGCATGCACCACCATTTCCGGGGCACGCCGGATCCGGCCGTGACGGCGATGCGCCGCGGCGCGGCCGAGCTGCGCGCCCAGGCCGACGTCCACCTCTCCACCTGTGACACGCCGGTGGAGCGGCTGGGCGGTTATCTGCTGCGCCAACGCGATCCGCTGCGCGGCTGCCGGGTCGGCCGGATGGCGATGGACCCGGAGGTGGTGGCCACCGAGGAGCTGCGGCAGCCGGTCCAGGAGACCTTCGCCTGGCTGCGCCGACGCCTCGCCAAGATCGTCGCCGAGGGCGTAGCGGCCGGTGAACCGGCCCGGGGTGCACTCGGTCGCCCTCGCGGTCGACCCGCGCCGCTGGGAGCTGGCGCGCTTCACCCTGTGGCAGGACGCGGCCCCCGAGGAGCCGGGCAGCGAGCGCTACAGGTGTTGAGCCTGTCCCGGCCGGGGCTGGACGCCGTCCCGACCGGGCGGCAGTGGTGCACCGCGGGCCGGTGGCGGGCGCTTCCGGCCCGCCGACCGGCCGGGCGGGCGAGCGGGGGGCGCGTCCGGTCCCTGACACCGTTCCGCCGGCGGCGCGGCGCGGTCAGAGCCGCTCGGGCGATTCCTCGCGCTGCTCGGAGACGCGGCGGTACAGGGCCTGTGCCTCGGCGGTGCGGCCGAGCTGGGCCAGGCAGCGGGCCTCGTCGTTGCGGCTGGTGAGGGTGTGCGGGTGGGCGGGACCGAGGACGCGCTCGCGGGCCTCGGCGACCTCGCGGTAGAACGGGAGCGCCCCGGACCAGCGGCCGAGCCAGCCGAGGCCGACGGCGATCTCCCGCTTGCTGACCAGGGTGTCGGGGTGCGTGGCGCCGAGCACCCGTTCCCGCACCGCCGCCACGTCGCGCGCTTCGGCCAGCGCCCGGTCCCACTGGCCGAGTTGGCCGAGGTTGACGCCGAGGGCGTGCCGGGCGCGCAGGGTCTCGGTGTCCGCGGAGCCGACCGTGCGGGTCAGGGCGGCGACGAGGTCCTCGTACAGCGCCAGCGCCTCCGCGTTGCGGCCGAGCCGGCCCAGGCAGATGCCGATCTCGTAGCGGGCGGCCAGCGTTTCGGCGTGGTCCGGGCCGAGCACCCGGGCGCGGGCCTCGGCGACCTCCTGGTACGTCCGCAGCGCCTCCGCCGCGCGCCCGGTGCGGCCGAGCGCGTGGCCGACCTCGAACCGGGTCACCAGCGTCTCGGGGTCGTCGCCGCCGAGCACCCGCGTGCGCACCTCGGCCACCTCGGCGGCCATGGTGTACGCCTCCTGCGCCCGGCCGAGCATTCCCAGGTTGACGCCGAGGTTGTGCTTGCACTGGAGGGTGTCGGGGTGGTTCGGCCCGACCGTCCGCTCGCGGGCGGCGAGCACCGCGGCGAACTCCCGGTGGGCCTCCAGGTAGCGGCCCAGCCGGCCGAGTTCGTACGCCGCCTCGTGCCGGGCCGCGAGGGTGCCGGGGTCGTCCGGGCCGAGGACGCGGCGGCGGGCCTCGGCGACGTACTCGTACATCCGCAGCGCCTCCTCCGTGCGGCCCAGCCTGGTCAGGCTGTACGCGGCCTCGTACCGGGCGGACAGGGTGTCGGGGTGCTCGGGGCCCTGGGCACGGTCGCGGGCCTCGGCGACGGCGGTGTGCAGTTCGTACGCCTGCCGCCAGTTGCCGACCCGGCCGAGGTCGACGGCCTCGGCGTGCCGCGCGGCCAGGGAGGCGAGCGTGTCGGGGTCGGCGGCGACGTTCACCGGGCGGGTCGACCAGGCCGCGGTCAGCTCGTGGTGCGGCAGGGCCGCGGCGCCGTGGGCGCGGGTGGAGTGGGCGGCACAGCCGGTGCTGAACCCCCTGGCCCAGCCGGGCAGTTCGGCCGGTGCCACCGGGTGCGCGGCCACGCCGGCCGCCGCTCGCATGGCCTTGAGCCGGCCGTGGACGTCGGCGGCGTCCTGCGGCCGGTGCTCGGGGTCCTTGGCGAGCAGGTCGAGGATGAGCCGCTGGAGTTCCTCGGGCAGTTCGGGGCGTTTGACGCGCGGGGGCTCGGGCTCGGTGTCCCGGTGCCCGACGAGGATGGACCAGGCGTCGCCGAGGTCGAACGGCGGCGCCCCGGTGGCCAGTTCGTAAAGCACGCAGCCGAACGAGTACAGGTCGCTGCGGTGGTCGACCTCGGAGGCGTCGATCTGCTCGGGCGACATGTAGTGCGGGGTGCCCATGGCCACACCGCTGCCGGTCAGGCGCGAGGTGAAGCCGATGTCGTGGCCGAGGCGGGCGATGCCGAAGTCGCAGATCTTCACGGCGCCGTCGCTGAGCCGGATGATGTTCGCCGGTTTCAGGTCGCGGTGGACGACGCCTTGGGCGTGCGTGTACGCGAGGGCGTCGGCGACCTGCTCGGCGATGTCGGTGATGTCGGGCACGGGCAGCGGGCTGCGGCTCGCGTCGTCCAGGATCTGGAGCAGGTTGCGGCCGTCGAGCAGCTCCATCACCAGGAAGAGCAGGCCGTCGTGTTCGCCGAAGTCGTGTACGACGGTGATGCCGCGGTGCTGGAGTGCCGCGGCGACCCGGGCCTCCCTGCGGAAGCGCTCCTGAAGGATCCGGGTGAAGCCGGCGTCCCTCGAAGGCCCGCTGGGTTTCAGGCACTTCACCGCGACCCGGCGACCGAGCGATTCGTCCAGCGCCCGCCAGACCTCGCCCATCCCGCCCCGGCCGATCAGCTCGTGCAGCCGGTACCGGCCCTGGATCAGGGTCCCGCTCACCCCGGTTCCACCGGGTATCGCGTATTCCGGTCCTTGGTGTCCGTCATGATGTACAGCCGCCATCGCGCGCCGCCGCCCCCGTACTTTTCGGTGCTTCCCCGGTCCCAGTATGGCCGGGGCGGGCGGCTCATGGGACAGCGCGTCAGCGCAATTCGGTACGCGCGGCGTGCAGCCGGTGTGCGGACGGACGGGTACCGGGCCCGAGGCGCCCGACGGCCTTGAGGATGTGGCCTGGCGGCAACCGCCGGCGCAGGGCGGCCGGTACGGTCCGCAGCAGCCGCCCGGTGATGCGCAGCCGCCGGTCGGTGGCCGCCTCGGACGGCGCCCGGCGGCCGTACAGCCGGTGGGCGAACGGCGGCAGGGCGGCGAAGGCGGTGCCGGCCACGGCCGGCCAGAGGGCGAGCCGCGCCGGCAGCAGCACGGCCGGCACCGGCGGCGCCTTCAGGAACCGGACGACGTCGAAGGCCTCCGGGGTGGCCGCCAGCCGGGGGCGCGCCCGGTCGAAGTAGCGGGCGAGTTCGGCGGTGTCTGCGGGCACCGCGGCCGGGTCGAGGCCGACCAGCCGGGCGGACTCGCGCTGCTCGGCCACGTAGGCGTCGGCGTGCGCGTCGGTCAGCGGGAAGCCGGAGCGGCGGGCCACGTGCAGATACGAGTCGATCTCGGCGCAGTGCACCCAGAGCAGCAGTTCGGGGTCGTCGACGCCGAAGCGTTCCCCCGTGTCGGGGTCGGTCGCCGACAGTCGCCGGTGGATGCCCCTGATCCGGGCCCCCGCCCGTTCCGCGGCGGGCGCCGTGCCGTAGGTGATCTCGCCGACGAACGACGCGGTGCGCAGCAGCCGGCCCCACGCGTCCTGCCGGAAGTCGGAGTTCTGCACGACGCCGCGCACCGCCCTCGGGTGCAGGGCCTGCAGGTAGAGCGCGCGGACGCCGGCGATCCACATGACGGGGTCGCCGTGCAGCTGCCAGGTCACCGAGTCGGGTCCGAAGAGGCCCGGGTCGGGGGGAGTGCGCGTCGGCGGGTCGGGGCGGGTCCGTCCGGGCGCGCCGGGGTGCGGCGAGGCCGGCGTGCCCGGGTGCGGGTCCGTTCCGGGGACGGGTACGGCCTCCGGGGCCGGCGCGGGCTTCGAGTACCGCCCGGAGTCCAGGTCCGCGTCGCTCATGGCGGCCTCCTTCGCGCTGCGTCCGCCCCACGCTAGTCCGGCCGGGATGCCGCCGGGCGTCCGGGGGCGGGCCGGCTCGGGCCGCGTCCGGCTCGCGGCGGCCCGGCCGGATCGGGCCTGTGGACAACTCCGGGGCACCGGTCGCGGCTTCTGTCACCCTGTGTGTGTACCGAAATCCATGGGGTGACATCCACCGGGGGGAACTGTGCGGACACAGCGGAATCCGGCGTTCCGGCGGGGCGCGGCGGAGCCGGGTACGGAGCGGCTGGGGTGCGGGGCGGAGCGCCCGCCCCGCAGGGGCCGCACCCGTCCTGACGGGGGTGGTCCCCCCAAGCGGCGCGCGGGTCCGGGCCCGCCCCGCACCGGGACCGCGGCCGCCCAGCCGCCCGACCGCCCGGCCGGATGCGCCGACCGGCCGACACCCCGCCCGCGGGCAGCCGGGATCCGGCGCCCGGGTGGGCGATACTGCGATGGCGCCGGTGGGCGTTTTGTCCATCGGGTCGCGCACGGACACAAGGACGTACACACTCATGGCCGACGGGCAGGACGACGACCACCACGACAGGACGACGGGCGGACCGGGACAGCTCTCGGCGCCCGCGGAGAGGGAGGGCGAACAGGAAGCGGGGGCGCCGGTGGCGCGGCACGCCGGGTGGTGGAAGGTGGCGCGCCGGGTGACGGTGGGCCTGTCCGTGGCGGTGCTGCTGGCCGCGAGCGCGGGCGCGTTCGTCTACCTCCGGCTGAACGGCAGCCTGCGGGAGCTGCCGCTGTTCGGCGGGATCGGCGGCAACGCGGGCAGCGAACGGCCGGACGCGTTCGGCCGGACCCCGCTGAACGTCCTGGTGATCGGTTCCGACGCCCGTTCCGGCCGGGCGGACTGCCGCCTCGGCGGGGACTGCGGCCCGGGGCAGAACGCCGATGTGGAGATGGTGCTGCACATCGCGGCGGACCGTTCGCACGCGACCGTGCTGAGCATCCCGCGCGACACCGTGACGGCGCTGCCCGCGTGCCGCACGGCCGGGGGCGGTATCGCGGCGGCGCACCGCGGCCCGGTCAACTCCACGCTGCAGTACGGACCGGGTTGCACGGTCGCCGCCGTGCACAAGCTGACCGCGCTGCCCATCGACCACTTCGTGCTGGCCGATTTCGCCGGGGTGGTACGGATGTCGGACGCGGTGGGCGGGGTGCCGGTGTGCGTGGACCGGAATGTGTACGACCCCTACTCGCATCTGAAGCTCGCCAAGGGCCGGCATGAGCTGAAGGGTGATTCGGCGCTTGAGTTCCTGCGGTCGCGGCATGCCTTCGGTGACGGCAGCGACCTGGGACGCACCGACGCACAGCATCTGTTCCTCGGCGCGCTCGCGCACCGGATGCGCGAGGGCGGGGCGCCCGCCGGCCCGGCGGGCATGCTGTCGCTGGCCGACGCGGCGACCACCGCGCTGACCGTGGACACCGCGCTGGCCTCGGTCGACAAGCTGTCGGGGCTCGCCGACGACGTACGGAAGGTGCCCTCCGCGCGGTTCGCGTTCACCACGATGCCGAGCCGCCCCGACCCCGCCGATCCGAACCGGCTGGTGCCGGAACCGGCCGCCGAGGGCCTGTTCGCCGCGATCGGGGCCGACCGCCCGCTGCGGGTCTCCGGACCGCCGACGGCCGCCGGCGGGCATCCGCGCACGGCGCGTCCGGGCCCGCCGGCCGACGAGACCTTCGAGGACCGGGCGGCCGGCGGTGCGGGCGGCCGGGCGGGGTCGCCGACCGCCTCGAGTGCCAGGGGCCGCACCGCGGCGGGCGGCGGCGCGTGCGCGAAGGTGTCGACCACGGCGTCGGTCACCGTCAACGGTGTGGCGATGACCCCGGCCGCGGCCTACGCCGCGACCCCGCGTGTCCCGGTGTCGGCGTGGTGACCGGCGGCGGGTGGATGTCACCGGACGGGAAGCCGGCTCGTCCTGTCCGGAGCCCGCGGTGGTCGCGGGCCCGGAGTCGGAAGGGACGGCTGGCAGATGCGGGTGGCGGTGGCGGGCGGCACGGGGTCTGTCGTCGGGATCCGCGCGGCGTCGCGGAACCGGCACGCACGCCTGCCGCGTTCTGACCGGCCGGCGACGGCCCCCTCGGCCTTGACACCCGGGGAGGCACCCCGGGCGGGGGGCAGGGGAAGGCGTCGCCTTGCCCTCGGCCTTGGCGGCCGGGGTGGCGCACCCGCCGCGTCACCTTTCACCTCCACCTCGCGGCGACACGCACCGGGCCCCGCTCCCCCGCCCGCGGACATCCCGACGAGCCGCTGCGGCGGGCAGCGGCTGCCAAAGCCGCTGCCGACCGCCGTCGCTCCGGCCGGCTCGCTGATCGGCTCGGCGGACCGTTCAGCCCCAGACCGCCTCGGCGACCGCCGTCCCGGCGAAGGCGGCGCCGAGGCCGGCGGCCACGCTGCCCACGACGTTGGCGGCGGCGTAGAAGCGGCTGCCGTCCTCGGCGAGCCGCAGCGTCTCGTAGGAGAAGGTCGAGTACGTGGTCAGCGCGCCGCACAGCCCGGTGCCGATGAGGAGTTGCAGGTGGGCGGAGGCGGCGCCCTCCGCGGCGGCGCCGGTGAGGACGCCGAGGACCAGGCAGCCGACGACGTTGACCGTGAAGGTGCCCCAGGGGAAGGCGCTGTCGTGCCGGGACTGGATCGCCCGGTCGGCGAGGTAGCGCAGCGGGGCGCCCACGACGGCGCCCACGACGACGAGCAGCCAGTTCACCGGGTGTTCCGCCTCTCCCGCTCCGCGCCGGCCGGCCGCACCGGCCGCCGCACCGCGCGGACCGGCTGCCGACGGGCCGGCCGCCGCCTCGTCACCGGGCGCTTCATCGTCGCCCTCGTACGGCCAGCTGCCGGGTCAGGGCCGCCGCGGCCCATACCGCGAGCAGGGCGACCACCACGGTGAGGCCCAGATACGCCACCGCGATCCGCGGATGCCCGTCGTCCGCGAGCCGCCGGACGTCAATGGTGTAGGTCGAGAAGGTGGTGAACCCGCCGAGCACCCCGGTGCCGAAGAACGGGCGCAGCAGCCGGTGCGGGTTCCACACCTCGGTGATCAGCACCATGAACACGCCGATGACGGCGCAGCCTGCCGCGTTGACGCCCAGGGTGGTCCAGGGGAAGGTGCCGTCCGCCGTCGGCCACAGGAGCGCGGCGCCGTAGCGGGCCGCCGCGCCGATCGCGCCGCCGGCCGCGACCGCGGCGACGATCTGCCGCATCCCCCGGCGCGTCTCGGCGCGCTGGGAGGGCACCCGCAGATCGACGTCGGGGTCCACGGCCTCGCCGGCCGTGCGGGAACGGGGTTCTGCCACGGGCGTCTCCTACTCGTCGGTCACGGCGCACGTCCGGGTACGAGGTGCGCGTCGTCGCAAGCAGGGACCGTTGGCGGCGTCACCGCGGTTCGGGTACGGCGGGCCCCACCGCCGCGCGACGGCCGTGAGCCGTCGCCGGTGGCGATTCTACCGTTCGGCCGGACGGACCCGGACCGCGGTCAGAGCAGCACCACGGACCGCAGTACGTCGCCGCGGCGCATCGTGGCGAACGCCTCCTCCACGTCGCCGAGGCCGATCGTCTCGCTGACGAACGCCTCCAGGTCCAGCCGTCCCTGAAGGTGCAGGTCGATCAGCACGGGGAAGTCCCGGGACGGCAGGCAGTCCCCGTACCAGGAGGACTTCAGGGCGCCGCCGCGGCCGAAGACGTCGAGCAGCGGCAGTTCCAGCCGCATCTCCGGGGTGGGTACGCCGACCAGTACGACGGTTCCGGCGAGGTCCCGGGCGTAGAACGCCTGCCGGTACGTCTCAGGGCGGCCGACCGCCTCGATCACCACGTCGGCGCCGAAGCCGCCGGTGAGGTCGCGGATCGCGGCCACCGGGTCGGTGGTCCGGGAGTCGACGGTATGGGTGGCGCCGAGCCGCACCGCCTGTGCGAGCTTCCGGTCGTCCACGTCGACGGCCACGACCGCGCCGGCGCCGGCCAACCGGGCGCCCATCACCGCGGCGCCGCCGACCCCGCCGACGCCGATGACGGCCACCGAGTCGCCGCGGCCGACCGCGCCGGTGTTGACGGCGGCGCCGATTCCGGCCATCACACCGCAGCCGAGCAGCCCGGCGACCCGGGGCGCCGCGGCCGGGTCGACCTTGGTGCACTGGCCGGCCGCGACCAGGGTCTTCTCCGCGAACGCCCCGATGCCGAGGGCGGGCGACAGTTCGGTGCCGTCGGCCAGCGTCATCTTCCGGCGGGCGTTGTGGGTGTCGAAGCAGTACCAGGGCCGGCCACGCCGACAGGCCCGGCAGCGGCCGCAGACGGCACGCCAGTTGAGGATCACGAAGTCGCCGGGCGCCACCTCCGCCACGCCCTCGCCGACCTCTTCGACGACACCGGCCGCCTCATGGCCGAGCAGGAACGGGAAGTCGTCGTTGATGCCGCCCTCCCGGTAGTGCAGGTCGGTGTGGCAGACCCCGCATGCCTGCACCCGGACGACCGCCTCACCGGGGCCCGGATCGGGTACCACCACCGTCTCGACGGTGACCGGTTCACCCTTGCCCAGGGCCACAACGCCCCGCACCCGCTGCGCCATTCGGTTATCCCTTTCCCGGACTTTCCCGCACTTCCCCTGACCTTTCCGGACCTTCGTGCCGGCCCGGTCAGCCGAGTGTGTCACCGTGGGCGGGCGATGTCAGGGATCGCGGCACGTCAGCGCGGTTCGCGCCCCCGGCGGGCAGGCGGTCGCCGGGCCTGGATGTACCGGCCAACCACTCTGTGTTCCAGTTGAGTTGGTGGACCGCCCATGGTGACGGAGGCGCCGGTGAGGCTAAGTTGCTTGCTGCCCGAGGCCGCCGCCCGTGCCGGGTGCGGTCCGCCCACGTCTTCCTGGGGGTTCCGTTGCGCGCGACCGCGCCGTTCCGCCGTACCACCGCGACCCTGCTCGCCGTCGCCGCCCTTACTGCGGCCGGCGCCTCCACCGCGCACGCCGACTCCCCCGGCGGATGGGTGCAGACCGGCAGTTCGCTCGTCAACTCGCTGACCGGCGGCGAGGGTGTCGCCTCGCGGGCCGACGGCTCGCTGCTGACCCGCGGCCTCGGCTCGATCCCGTTGGGCCTGCGGTTCGCCGGCTGGAACCACGTCGGCGACCCCGACATCGCGGGCGGCTACGTCTTCGACGCCTACCAGGGCGGCGACAGCGCCACCTCGAAGATGTTCGAAGTGACCACGCCTTCCGGGCACGCCTACGACTACACGCACCCGCTGGACTCCGGTGAGCTGCTCAACAACTCCTTCGCCACCGTCTCGCCCGATTCCCAGTGGCTGGTGGCGGGCGAGTGGAACACCGTGAACCGGCTCCAGGTCTTCCCTGCCCCGCTGACCAATCCCAGCACTCCGGCGACCGGCGGCACCCTCCCCCAGGCCGGACAGATCACCCTCAGCCGCAGCGTCGACGACGTCCAGGGCTGCGACTTCGTCTCCGCCACCCGGCTGGTGTGCGCGTCCGACGACGGCGCCAAGGACGTCTTCCAGGTGGACCTGCCGCACCAGCTCGACGGGACGCCGGTCACCGGCCAGGTCAGCACCCTTTTCCAGGTGCCGCAGTCGAGCATCTGCTCGGGTGCCTTCGAGACCGAGGGCGTCGACTACGACCCGGCCGCCAAGGTGCTGCGGGTGGAGATCGTGTCGCCGGGCGTCTGCGAGGTGGTTACCACCGTCTACTCCTACCGGCCGACCACCGGCTGACCGCCCGCCGAAGGGCTCGGGGGCCGCGGGAACGCGAAAGGGCCCCGCGGGCTCGCGCCCGCGGGGGCCCTCCTCGTCCGGGTGACCGGACGACGGGTCGCCCGGTCACCCGGTCACCCGCTTCAGTGGCCGCCGTGGCCTCCGTGGACCGGCGGACGGGTGACGTGGACGGTCGCCGTCTCCGTACGCCCGGAGCCCGCGCCGACCGCGGACACCGCCGCGCTGCCGAATGCCTCGGCGGCGGGTATCACCGCGGTGAGGAGGACGGTGCCCCGGCTGTCGGCGACGGCGCTGCCCAGCGCCACCGAGTCCAGGGTGAAGGCGACGTTCTCACCGCTGCGGTAGCCCGACCCGTTGAGGGTGACGCTCTGGCCGGGAACCGGCGTGGTGTCGGTGACGGCCAGCTTGCCGGGGTGCGAGAGCGCCTTGTACTCCGCGCAGACGTCTCCCTGGGCGCCGACCGGCGGCGCCGGGGTGGCCGTGCCGGTGATGCCGTCGTCCTCGCGGACCGTGACGGTGCCGAAGTCGTGGCTGCCCAGCACCGCGTCGGTGGAGTTCGACACCCCGACCTTGTACGAGGTGGTAGAGGTCGCGCCCGCGACGGTGTCGCCGGTGGCCGGGATCGCGACCACCTGGCAGGTCCCGCCGGGCGGGAAGACGACCCGCTGCATGGCGAGCCCGACCTTGCCGGTCGTGGAGCCGATCGCCGTGAGGTACGCGGTGACCTTGGACCGGCTCGGGGCGGACAGGTACACGGCGACGTGGTCGGTGCCGGCCGCCGAGCCCTCCTCGGCGGTGGTGGACGCCACGTTGACGGTCGGCCGTGTCCGGACCCGGGGCGTGCCCACGCCCTTGCTGTCGAACCCGAGGTCGGACAGGTACGCGCCGCCGGTCACGGTGCCGTCCACACCGACGGCCGGAGCGAAGGTGATCGTGGACAGGCGGCTCAGGTTCAGGCCGGCCTTCTTGAGTGTCGAGGTGGGCACGTGCAGCTGCTGGAGCACGATCTTGCCCAGGTTCGTCGACGTGCTGGCCGGCATCCGGGTGACGCCCCACTTGTTGAGGTCGGACGCCAGGGCGCTCCAGGTCCGGCCGGAGGTGTCGGACACCGTCAGCTTGACGTCGGTGCCGGTGACGACGCTCTCGTCCGGCGACATGTCCACCGTCATCTCGGCGTAGTGCGAGACGTCCCGCTCACCGGGCGGGACCGCGACGGTGACGCCGCCGGTCGTCCCCGTCCAGGTGAGGTGCGTCATCGGGTTGAGCGGCACGTTGGGCGCGTAGTTGGCGGGGGTCCAGTACGGCACCTGCTGGTTGGTGAGGGTGCTGCCGGGGTTGGTGCAGTACGGCAGCGCTTCGGGCACGGTACGGCCGTACTTGTTGGCGCAGACGGTCGCGGTGACCGCGCCGGTCGCCGTCACCAGCGGCGAGGCGGCCTTGAAGGTGGTGATGTCGGTGCGCAGCGACGAGGGCTGCTGGGCGACCGTCCGGACGTCGGCGAAGTCGGACACGGACGGCGGCTCCTGCCCGGAGCCGTCGAACATGCCCTGGAACCGGGTCTGTCCGCCGAGGGTCGCCTCGAAGAAGCCGGAGATGTAGGCCGAGCCGACCTGGTACTCCTGGGCGGCGGTGAGCCGGATGTTCTTGCCCGAGGCCAGTGCGGTGGCGCTGGTGCCGCACACCGGGTCGTTGGTGCTCGACCAGTCGTCCGAGGCGCCCGGGTACGGCGGCGTCCAGGAGGAGTTGTAGAAGTCGTGGTCGGTTCCCATGACCCAGATGTCGGAGCGCTGCACGTCGTCGGAGAAGGTGCCGTCGCGGGAGTCGGCGTAGAAGTGCTGGCCCTGCTGGTCCGAGACGTCGCCGTCGCAGTAGGGCAGCAGGGTCGTGGTCACCACGTCCGGCAGGGTGGCGCGGGTGAAGTCGATGGGCGCCAGCGCGAAGACCGACCTGAGGTTCCACGGGTGCGCCAGGCCCTCGTTGAGGGTGCCCGCGGTGACGACGCCTTCGCCGCCGCGCGAGTGGCCCATCAGGCCGATCCGGCCGAAGTCCATCGTGCCGGCCAGCTGCCGTGCTGTGACGGTGCCCGTGGGGTACGTGGCCAGGCCGGCGGTCAGCGCCTGCCCGAGGGTCACGTCCTGGTCGGTCGCGGCGTCGTGGTAGCTGACCTGGTGACCGCTGTTGACCGACTTGAGCATGGTAAGGGTGTCCAGGACGAGCTGGCCGCGGGTGATGGCGCCGTCGTCCGGGGAGAGCTGGTTGTCGTTGGCGTTGATGGCGTTCGCCGAGATCGACACCACCGTGTAGCCGTCGGCCGCCAGCGCCTCGCCGGCGCCGTCGTAGCCGGCGTAGCTGAGGATCGGGGTGGTGCCGGTCGGGCAGGGCCAGCCGCTGGCGCCGCGCAGCGTGGTGGTGTTGTAGCAGGAGCTGTGCCGGCCGTGCAGGAAGATCACCAGCGGGTGCTCGCCCCGGCTGCTCGGCAGGTAGATACGCCCTTCCAGTTCGCCGCGGATGCCGCCGATGTCGGCCAGGGCGACGGACTGGGCGCCGAAGTTGTAGTCGGCGATGGTGTAGCGGCCGGTGCCGATGGTCGTCGGGTCGCTGCCGGTGCTGCCGGAGCCGCCCGGCTTGGTGACGGTGCTGTCGCGCTGGGCCTTGAGCAGGGCGGTCGCCGACGGCACGGCGGCCGGGCCGGTGGCGGTGTCGTCGCCGCCACTGGACCACTGCCAGGTGATGTCCTTCGCGGTGGCGACCGAGGGGTCGGACGTGGTCACCAGGAGGGTGTGCCCGTCGGCCGACTCGGCGGCGGGGCCGAGGCTCGCGCCGTCGGCGAGCAGGACGGGGATGTCGTCCTTGACGGGCAGTTCGGTGTCCAGGGCGAGCGAGACGACGTAGCCGCCCGCGCCCTGGGTCACCGTCCAGTCGGACCCGGAGTCGACCACGGCCGAGCCGGCGTCCGGGGTGTCGGCCGTGGCCGGCAGCGCCGCGGCGGCCGTGGTGGCCGCCAGCGCGAGCAGGCCCGCGGTCAGCGCGGTGAGCGGGCGTCGCAGCGCCCGGCTGGGTATCTGTCTGTTCATGGTGGTCGGTTCCCAGTCTCACGTCGTGCGTGCGTCGGCCGCGGTGCCGGCATCCGGGTCGTCGTCGGGGTAGGGGTAGAAGGCGGTGCCGAGCTTGGGCAGCCAGCCCACGGTCGCCACCGGCGAGGTGCCGTCCCCGGGGTGCTGCGGGGGGAGCCCGGCGTTGAGGACCGGTCCCCAGCCGACGGTGAGGAAGCTCATCGCAGGGCCTCCTCGGCGATGAGCGGGTCGTTGGACAGCTCCGGCGGGGTCGGCGCCTCGACGACCAGGGCGTGCGGGGCGATCTTGGCCGCGGTGGCCACGACCGGGTCCGGCGGGGCCGCGTTGTGGTACTGCGGGTAGTGGTCCTGGTAGTCGATGGCGGCCTGGACGATCTGCGGCTCGCTGAACCGCGGCCCCCAGAACTGCGCCGCGATCGGCAGTCCCAGCGTGCCGTCGTAGCCGATGGGGAAGGACACCATGGGCCAGGTCAGGGCGTTGGGCAGCTGGTAGTAGGCGCGGTAGACGGGGAAGCCGGAGCCGGTGCGCAGCCCGATCTGGGCGCCGAGGGACAGCACCAGCATGAAGTCGACGCCCGCCTGGTCCAGCGCGGCCTGGTAGTTGGCCTGCAGGGTGCGCCGCCGATGTTCGCCCTCCACCCGTACCGAGGCCGGTACGGCGCCGCCGAACCGGGTCGCGGACTCGAAGGAGGCGGTGGTCTCGCCGGGGGCCCTGCGCCCGTACTGGGCGAGCAGTGCCGCCGCCTGGTCGGCGGGGCGGGTGGCGGCGAAGTCCTTGACCGCGTCCCAGTACCGGATCTCGTAGCGGTTGGGGCTCAGCACCGCCGAGGACGGCGAGACCGGGGAGCCGTCGACGGTGGCCAGCACGTCGGTACTGGAGAAGTACGGGTCGTTGGCCGGCACGGTGACGTCGAGGCCCGGGAACTCCTTCACCTTCGCGCCGAGCGAGGTCAGCTGCTGCTGGAGCCGGTTGAAGGCGGCCAGGTGGTCGGCGTCGTAGAGGGACTGCGGGGAGGTGCCGGCCTGGATGCCGCGGTTGGTGCGCATCCAGTCGGACTGCGGTATCCCGATGGTGATCCCGGACAGCGGCTTGCGGCCCTGTCGGGCGGTGTGCGGCATCCTGGGGAACGGGTCGGGGGCGGACAGGGTCAGTGGGTCGTTGGCGGGGTCGGGGCCGAGGATCACCGAGAGGATCAGTGAGGCGTCGCGTACCGACCGGGCGATCGGCCCGAGCACGTCGTACCCGGGGGACAGCGGCATCAGCCCGGCGACCGAACTGGTGCCGAGCGAGGGCTTGATGCCGCTGGCGCCGTTGGCGGCCGACGGCATCATGATGGAGCCGCCGGTCTCCTCGCCGATGGCGGCGGCGGCCAGCCGCGCGACGGGGGCGACGCCCGAGCCCTGGCTCGAACCGCCGGGCACGTACGCCTTGTTCCAGGCGTTGCCGGCGAAGGTGCCGGTGATGGAGCCGGAGAAGGCCGAGGCGATGGTGTGTCCCAGGATCACCGCGCCGGCTTCGCGCAGCCGGTGCACGACGGTGGCGTCCCGCAGGGCCGCGTTCCCGTCGAACGCGTGGCTGCCGTCCTTCGCCTCCAGTCCCTTGACGGCCACCGAGTCCTTGACGCCGAACGGGATGCCCAGCAGCGGCGGAAGGCTCTCGTGGGAGTGCCGGGCCTTGGCGAACCGGGCGTCGGCGGCGGCGGCCTGGGCCAGCGCCCCCTGCCGGTCGATCCGGACGAACGCGTTGTAGAGGCCGTTGTCGCCGTAGGTTTCGAAGGGGCCGTTGAAGCGGTCGATACGGTCCAGGTACGCCTTGGTGACCTGTACCGCGGTGACGACGCGGGCCCGCATCAGGGCGGCGAGTTCGACCACTTCGTAGTCGACGAGCCGGGAGCGCTTCTTGATGCCCGAGACAGCCGGAAAGGCGTGTTCGAAGGCGCTTGCGGGCGGCGCGGCGGAGTGCGCGGCGGCGGGCACCACGGTCGCGGCCGAGACGGCCGCGGCTCCGGTCACGGCGGCGGCCCCGCCGAGCACGGCTCGGCGGCTGAGTCCGTGACGGGTCTCGGGCACCTCGGACACGGCCGGTGATCCGGCGGTCACGGGGTGCGTGGATGGTACACGTTCTGCTGGCATCGACAGCTTTCCTATCCTCGTTGGCGCATGGCGAAGGAAAAGGTGAACGTGGGGGGAATGGCGGCCCGGAAGGAGACTTTATGACCTTGGGAATAGCAGTGGAAGGCCGTCCGGGGAGTTTCTGAACCGGTCCGTGAAAGTTCAGTTTGTTGTTTCGGCGGCGTTCCGGCGGGGTGAAGTTCAGGCACTCCGCAATGCCGCATGAATCCGGGCCAATCCACCGCACCGCCCCGGCGGTGGCCCGCCGGATCCGATACCGAAGAGATTGTTGAAACAAAAACTAAACAATGCCGAGCCTGCCGGGAGGGGAGCCGCCCGCGCGTCGACCCCGGGCCCGGACAACCGCGGCGCCCGACAGGCGCGACCCGGGTGACCGGCGGGACACTGGGAATGCGGGAGGCGGGCGAAGCGTTGTCGTCACCGAACCGAGAATGAAAACCGTTCCAGACATGGTCCGGTGGAACCCTCAGGAAGGGGCAGGTCCCATGGCCCGCAGCGAACTGCGACCGATCGTCCGGCTGCGCTCCTCGGCGGGGACGGGGTACGCCTACGTCACCCGCAAGAGCCGTCGCAACGATCCCGACCGGCTGCAGCTGACCAAGTACGACCCGGTCGCCCGCCGGCACGTGCTCTTCCGCGAAGAGCGCTGACCTCCGGGCTCTCCCGTGCGGCCGGCCCCCGCGGCCCGGCCGCCCTCCCGCCACACCCCGGTACGACGCAGCAGAGAGCGAGGGCACACCGTGAAGCACGGCATCCACCCCGACTACCACTCCGTGGTCTTCCGCGACAAGGTCGCCGGTCTCGCCTTCCTGACCCGCTCGACCGCCACCGGCAACGGCACGGTCCAGTGGGAGGACGGGGCCACGTATCCGGTCGTGGACGTCGAGATCTCCTCGGCGAGCCACCCCTTCTACACCGGCAACGCCCGCGTCATGGACACCGCCGGCCGGGTCGAGCGGTTCAACCGCCGCTACGGCCGCGAGGAGTCCTGACCGCGCACACCGAGAGCGCTTGCCCCCGGCCGTACGGCCGGGGGCAAGCGCGTTTGCATTCGCCGACAATACCGCTGCAGGGAATCGGCACCGGCTGCCGACGGTTCTCCTTCGCGTACGGCTTCCCTCATCCGCCGCCTTTTGCCGACGGAATTCCCGTCAGTTGATTCGCGCCGAACAATTCCCGCACCACCGGGCGTCGGAGGGCGACCGCGGTCCAGCGTCCCGATGGCCGCCGCGACGCGTGGCGGACGGCCGCGTGGCATACGGCGACGGTGCGCGCGGACCCGATCCGGTGCCGGCGCGCGGGTGGACGCCGTCCCTTTCCGGTGGGGGCCGGCAACGCGATCGGTGGCGGCCGGGCGCGCAGGCGCGGCGGACGCCGCGGCGGGAGCCCGATCAGGTCGGGGCGGCCCGCGGCGCCCGGCGGGACCCTTTCCGTGACACCGTGCGGGTATGGAACTGCAAGCGCTGCCCCGGCGGTGCCACGAGAGTGAGCTGGCCGGGTTGTCCCGCACGTGTCCCTACTGCAAGCGCACGGTCCGCCCCGCGGCGGTCAAGGTCGAGACGGCCGAGCCGCGCCCCGACCCCGCCTACACCCTCGACTGGTTCTGCCCCGACGCCGCCTGCAAGGGGAAGACCCGGTTGAGGTGACGGCGACGGTCCCCGCGCAGACGGGATGACCCTCCGGCGACCCGGTGGCCGACCGGCGCGGCCCGGCAGCCGCCCGCGCAGCCGCCGGGTCGCGCTGCGTCACGGAAGGAACCGGGAGGCCCCGCACCGGACACAGTGAGCGACCGCACCGCGGTCGTCCGCGCCGCCGCCGTGACGCCCGTCGATCACGGACGGATACTGGTGGGTATGCGCCGGCTGAGAGCAGCTACGGCAGGACCCCGGGGACCCGGCGCCCCCCTTCCCCGGGTCGGCGCCTCGGATCGCGCTCCGGTCTGCGCGGACACAGGCCGTGAGCCCCGCTGCTAGTCCCACCAGGAGATACCGATGAAGATGCTGATCAACGTGCCCGAGACGGTGGTTGCCGACGCGCTGCGCGGGATAGCCGCCGCCCATCCGGAGCTGACGGTCGACGTGCAACAGCGGGTGATCATCCGGCGGGGAGCGCCCTACGAGGGGAAGGTCGGGCTGGTGTCCGGCGGCGGCTCGGGGCACGAGCCGCTGCACGGCGGGTTCGTCGGGCGGGGGATGCTGGACGCCGCGTGCCCCGGGGAGGTTTTCACCTCACCGGTTCCAGACCAGATGGTACGGGCGGCGGCAGCGGTGGACAGCGGCGCGGGTGTGCTGTTCATCGTGAAGAACTACACCGGTGACGTGCTGAACTTCGACATGGCCGCGGAACTGGCCGAGGACGAGGGCGTGCAGATCGCCACGGTGCTGGTCGACGACGATGTGGCGGTCACCGACAGCACGTACACCGCGGGCCGGCGCGGAACCGGCGCCACCCTCTTCGTGGAGAAGATCGCCGGCGCCGCCGCCGAGGAGGGGGCCGCGCTGGACCGGGTGGCCGGCATCGCCCGCCGGGTCAACGAAGTGTCCCGGAGCTTCGGCGTGGCGCTGACCGCGGTCAGCACACCGGAGAAGGGCGGACCCACCTTCGACCTGCCCGAGGGCGAGCTGGAGCTCGGCGTCGGCATCCACGGCGAGCCGGGCCGGGAGCGGCGGGCCATGATGACCTCCGGCGAGATCGCGGACGTGGCGGTGGAGGCGGTGGTGGACGACCTGCGTCCCGACGCGCCGCTGCTGCTGCTGGTCAACGGAATGGGCGGCACCCCGCTGCTGGAGCTCTACGGATTCACCGCCGAGGTGCACCGGGTGCTGGCCGAACGCCGCCTTCCGGTGGCCCGTACCCTCGTCGGCAACTACGTGACCTCGCTCGACATGGCAGGTGCCTCGGTGACCATCTGCCAGGTGGACGAGGAGCTGCTGCGGCTGTGGGACGCGCCGGTCTCGACTCCCGCCCTGCGCTGGGGCTGCTGAGTCCGGACAACCCCCTCGGCCCGTGACACCCCGGTCGTCCCGCGCCGTCCCGGCGAGATCGCCGGACCCGGCGGAACGGGTGGCCCCGACGGGTTCGGCGCCGGTGATCCGGTGAACCCGTGCACTCGGTGAACTTCGTGAACTCGGTGAAAGGCACCTCATGAACGCGCTCCCCGCGGACGGCACCGCGATCGACGCGGCCTTCCTGCGCCGCTGGCTCGACACGGCCGCGACCGTCATCGACCGCGAGTCCAAACGGCTGACCGATCTCGACTCCCCGATCGGCGACGCCGACCACGGTGCCAACATGCGCCGCGGCTTCCTGGCGGCCCGCACCGCCGTCGAGCAGGAGCCGCCGGACACACCGGGCGGTGTGCTGGTCGCGCTGGGCCGGCAGCTGATCAGTACGGTCGGCGGCGCGTCCGGACCGCTCTACGGCACGCTGCTGCGGCGGACCGGCAAGGCGCTGGGGGACGAGCCCGCGGTGTCCGCCGCGCAACTGCGCGACGCGCTGCGCGCCGGGGTGGAGGCCGTCGCCCAACTCGGTGGCGGGGCGGTCGGCGACAAGACGATGCTCGACGCGCTGTACCCGGCCGTGGACGCGCTGACCGCCGCCCTGGACGGGGGCGGCTCCACCGCCGAGGCCTTCGGCGCCGCCGCTGCCGCCGCGGACGAGGGCGTGCGGGCCACCGTCCCGCTGCGCGCCCGCAAGGGCCGGGCCAGCTACCTCGGCGAACGCAGCGTCGGCCACCAGGATCCGGGAGCCACCTCGGCGGCGCTGCTGATCACCGCGCTGGCCGACACCGCGAAGGGCGCCGCCGTATGACCGGGGCCCCCGCTTCCCCCCAGGGGGCGGCCCCCCTCGTCGGTGTCGTGCTGGTCTCCCACAGCGCTGCGGTGGCCGAGGCGGTGGCGGAACTCGCCGCCGGCCTCACCGGCGGCGCCGGGGACGTCCCGGTGGCCCCGGCCGGCGGCGGCCCGGACGGCGGCCTCGGCACCAGCTCCGACCGCATAGCGGCGGCGGCCCGCTCGGTGGACCGCGGTGCGGGCGTGGCCGTCATCGTCGACCTCGGCAGCGCCGTCCTGACCGTCAAGGCCCTGCTGGCGGAGGCGGAGCTGCCCGAGGGCACCCGCCTGGTCGACGCCCCCTTCCTGGAGGGCGCGGTCGCCGCCGTCGTCACCGCCTCGGCCGGCGCGGACCTCGCCGCGGTGGAGGCGGCGGCAGCGGAGGCGTACACGTACCGCAAGAACTGAGTCCCGCCGCCCCGACGGGCCCGCCCCGGCGGCCGGCCCGCCGCACGCCCGGCGGCCCCCCTTGCCGCGAACCGTGCGGCAAGGGAGGCTGGTGAAGCGGGTCCGCTCAGCGCCCGTAGCCGAGCAGCGCGCGCACCATCCGGCAGGTGACGTCGGACGGCGGGTACACGCCGATCCGCTCGGCGGTGTCCCGGATCCGCGCGTTGCCGGCCTGCGCCGGCTCGTACACACCCGAATCCAGCAGGGCGATCACCAGGCGCATGGTCTTCAGACGGCGGTTGTGCGCGACGTACCACTCGCGCGGCAGCCCGGCGGGCAGCGGCTTCTTGGGCAACGGCGCCGCGAACAGCGGTGCTTGCGTCGGTCGGTTCTTCGGCAGGGGCAGTACGGCAGCGGCCATCGGCATCCTCCAGAGGCGTCGGCCAACCCTCTCGAACACTGTCGATTTTACCGCTGGGCACCGACAGGACCCGCTGGCCGGAGCGAGGACGACCGGTTCGGGCGGGGCCCGGCGGCGACCGCCGCGACGTGCTCCGGCGCGGGTCAGGTCGCGCCGGAGCACGTCGCATCTTATCAGAATAATGACGTAAATTCAATAGTTATTCACGCAAGAAATTGATCGATATATGAAATGGTGGAGCAGTCTCTCCTGCCGATTCGCCCGGGGCACGGGCGGCCGAGCCCGCACGGCACCCGTCCAAGGGTCCCGGGCGGGTGCCGCGGCGCCGGCTACGGCACCGAGTAGCCAGGGTCGGCCAGGCCCGGCGCCGGCGCCGGGGCGAACCAGGTGGGGTCGTCGCGCCGCGCCAGCTCGATCCGGCCGCGGGCGATCGGCCCCAGCGGCGGCAGCTCGTCGGGAGCGAACCAGCGCACGTCCAGCGACTCGTCGTCGTTGACCCGCGCCTGGCCGCCGACCGCCCGGCAGCGCAGCACGATGTCGACGTACTGGGCGCGGTCGCCGTTGTCGTACACCACCGGCTCGTTGGTGAACACGCTCAGCACCCGCTCCACCACCGCGGACACCCCCGTCTCCTCCAGGATCTCCCGGACCGCCGCCTCGGCCGGCTGCTCGCCCGGATCGGGGATGCCGCTGATCAGGGCCCAGCGCCCGCTGTCCACGCGCCGGTTCAGCAGGATGCGGCCGCGGGCGTCGAACACCACCATCACCACCCCGGGCAGGAACAGCAGGATGTCTCCCGCCTTCTCGCGGATGTCCAGGATGAACCGGGGAGTCGCCATGCCCCGAGCCTACGAGACAAAGGGTGAACGCCACATCAGCACCAGGTTTCACAACCTGGACAAGGTCACCGCGCTGGATATCCACAACACCCGCCTTCACCCGTTACGGTGACCCCGAAGACAGCGCCCACGCGGGGAACGCGGGCATGACGGCACCCCGTCACGCCCGGGTGGCGGCAGGGGGTACCGGGGGATGAACAGGACGGCCGACGAGACGCCGGACACGGCCCGCACCGACCTGCCGGGCGGCTTGGACCCCCGGGAGGTGTCTGCGGTACGGCCGCAGAACGGCGCCGTCGACGCGGTCGGCATCGCGGTGCTGGCCTGCTGCGCCGTCTGGGTGCTGATCGCCGCCGCCGGACGGTCCGCCCGCCCCGAGGGCGCCCTGCTGGCACTGCTCGCCGTCACCGCCGGATACGCCGCCGGGCGCGTCCTCGGCGCCGTACTGCCGGTGCTGGCGCCGGCGGCGGGCGCCGTGGCCGTGCTCGCGCTGGTACTGCTTCCGCCGGACCGGGTGTCGGCCCGCTCCGAGGCGCCGTTCCTGGGGTACACGGGCGCCGACGCGGCCCTGCTGGTGCTGGCGGCGGGCGCGGCCTGCTGCGCCGCGTGGGCGGCCGGGGGCCGGGTACGGCGGACGGCGCTGCAACTGGTCGCCGTGTTCGCGGCGACCGCCGCCTTCGCGCTGGGTTCGGCCGCGGGCTTCGCGGTCGGCCTCGCCGTCGTGGTGTGCTCGCTGGCCGCCGCCCGGATGGGGCGCCACCGCCTGCTGGGTCTCGCCGGCCTCGCGCTGGCCGCCGCGCTCGCGGCCGGGGGCAGCTGCGCGCTCGCCGCCGACGCGCTGCCGAACCGGGTGTCCGCCCCCCTCACCGACGCGCTGACCCGGCCGCGGGTGGAGCTGTGGCACCAGGCGGCCGCCCTCGCCGGGCGCCATCCGCTGCGCGGGGTCGGGCCCGAACGCTTCGCCGACGAGTCCGGGGCGCTCCCCTACGGGTCCGTCACGCCGCCGGCCGGGACCCCGCGGTCCGCGCCCCTCCAGCTGGCCGCCGAACAGGGCTGCCCCGGGGTCGCGCTGCTCGCGGTGGCGTACGGCTGGCTGCTGTGCGCGCTGTGGCGCTCCTCCCGGCCCGCACCCGTCGTGCTCACCGCGGCGGCGGCGCTGACCGGGCTGGCGCTGCTGGCGACCGCCGACCAGGTGCTGAGCTACGCCGTGGTGACCGCGGGCGCCGGGTTCCTCGCCGGTATCGCGACGGCCCGGCCGCTGGCGGACGACGCGGGCGGCAGCGGTGACGGTAAGGCGCCGGAGCGACGCCGCTGAGAACCGGCGGGTCAGGCGGTCAGGCGCTGCCGGTACCCGCGGCGGGGCGGGTGCCACGCAGCAGCAGGCAGTCCCTGATGGCCTGAACGGCGCCTTCCGGATCGTCCACCGTGACCGTGAAGTGCCGCCCGCCGCCGAGGTCGATCACCAGGCCGGGGCCGCGCCGTACGATCACGGCGGTGCCCATCTCGGGACGCCAGCGATACCCCCAGCCGCCCCAGCTGCGCGGGCTGATCAGCGTGTCGACCTGGGCCCCGCTGACTTCCTCCAGCGGAATGCGGCGCCGGGGGACCCCGATGTGACCGCAGCGCACGTGGACCGCGTCGTAGTCGATCCGAACGTGCACGTGGGTGAAGGCGATCGTGCCGAACAGGACGAGCAGGCCCACGGCCAGGCAGCCGACGACGGACATCACCAGCGGGGCCAGGCCGGACGTGCCGGGCCCGTCCACCGCGAGGTCGATGCCCAGGGCGAGGCAGGCGGCGCCCGCCGCGGCGAGCACCCACTGCATGCGGTTGGTGGCCCGGCCCGTCCACTCCTGGGACGCGCCGGTCTGCTGCCGGGGCGCGTGCTTCATGCCAGGAAGCGTACTAAGGCCGCGGGAATAGGGCAGCACTCTTCGCTCAGGTCGTGGCGGGCGCCGCCGCCAGCGCCATGCCCTGCGGGTACGCCAGGGCCGCGTCGGGCAGCCGGGCGGCGCGCAGCCCGCCCAGGATCACGGTGACGGCGCCGGGCGGGCCGGCCGGGGCGGCGGGGGCCGCGCCGATCCTGCGCAGCACCTGAGCGGCGACGGCGTCCGCGGAACCGTACAGCTCGGCGCCCGGGACGGCGGCGGCGATCCGGTCGGCGACCAGTTCGTAGTGGGTGCAGCCGAGGACGAGGGCGCCCACGCCGGCCGGGGTGAGGGCGGCGGCGGCGGTGACGGCGGCCTCTACCGCGGCTTCGTCAGCGGCCTGTACGGCGTCGGCCAGACCCGGGCAGGGCACCTCGGTGATCCGGGCGCCGTTGCCGAAGTCGGCGATCAGTCCGCGCTGGTAGGCGCTGCCGGTGGTGGCGGGGGTGGCCCAGATCGCGACGGTCCGGTGCTCGGCCGCGGCCGGCTTGACCGCCGGCACGGTGCCGATGACCGGCAGTCCGGGTTCGAACGCGGCGCGCAGCGTCGGCAGGGCGTGCACGGTGGCGGTGTTGCACGCCACGATCAGCGCGTCCAGGCCGCCGTCCGCCGCGGCCCGCGCGCACTCCAGCGCCCGCGCCGTCACGTCCGCCGCCGACCTCGGCCCCCACGGCATCCCCTGCGGGTCCGACGCCAGCACCAGGTCGGCGTCGCCCCGGGCCCTGCGCACGGCCGCGGCCGCGGCCAGCAGCCCGATCCCCGAATCCACCAGCCCGATCTTCACCCTCTCACCTTAGCCACCCCGGCCCCGTCCCTCCCCGCCGCCGTCCGCCGGGCGGCCCCCTGGCGGACGGCGCCCGGTCCCGCGCCCGGCGAACCCGCACCCCCGCGGACCGCGTTCCCGAGCGCCGGGCCTACGGATCGCCGGGCGGCGCGGGCGGACCGCCCGGGCCCGGTCCGCCGCGCCGGTCCGCCGCGCCGCGGCGGCGGGCCGTGTCCCGGTCGGGCGCCCCGTGCGGGGGGTGGCAGACTGCGGGGCGTGATGGTGCTGTGGACGGTTGCCGGAGTGTCGCTCGCCGCTTGGGTGTGGCTGGTGGCGGGGCAGGGCGGGTTCTGGCGGACGGACGTGCGGCTGCCCCGGGGCGGCGGGGAGCCCGCGGTGTGGCCGGGCGTCGCCGTGGTGGTGCCGGCCCGGGACGAGGCCGAGGTGCTGGGAGTGAGCCTGCCGTCCGTCCTGGCGCAGGCGTACCCGGGCCGGGCCGAGGTGTTCCTGGTGGACGACGGCAGCACGGACGGAACCGGGGAGCTCGCCGGGAAGCTGGGCGCCGCGCACGGCGGCCTGCCGCTGACGGTGACCTCGCCGGGTGAGCCGCCCGCCGGGTGGACCGGCAAACTGTGGGCCGTGCGGCACGGCATCGAGCTGGCCCGGGAGCGGACCGGCGCCGAGTACCTGCTGCTCACCGACGCCGACATCGCGCACCGCCCGGACAGCCTGCGCGCCCTGGCCGCCGCCGCGGTCACCGCCGATCTCGACATGGTGTCCCAGATGGCGAGACTGCGGGTGCGGACCGGCTGGGAGCGCCTGATCGTGCCCGCGTTCGTCTACTTCTTCGCCCAGCTCTATCCCTTCCGGTGGATCAACCGGCCGCGCTCCCGTACCGCCGCCGCGGCCGGCGGCTGCGTCCTGATCCGCTCCACCGCGGTCACCGCGGCCGGCGTACCGGACTCGATCCGCCAGTCGGTCATCGACGATGTGGCGCTGGCCCGCGCCGTCAAGGGATCCGGCGGCCGGATCTGGCTGGGCCTGGCCGAGCGGGTGGACAGCGTCCGCCCCTACCCGGGCCTCGGCGAGCTGTGGCGCATGGTGTCCCGCAGCGCCTACGCCCAGCTGCGGCACAACCCCGCCGTGCTCGCCGGCACGGTGCTCGGTCTGGCGCTTGTCTACCTGGTGCCGCCGGTCGCCGCCGTCGGCGGCGCGCTGGCCGGCGCCTGGCCGCTGTGCGCGCTGGGCCTGGCCGGGTGGGTCCTGATGACCGGCAGCTATCTGCCGATGCTGCGCTACTACGGGCAGCCGCTGTGGCTCGCGCCCCTGCTGCCGTACACCGCGGCCCTGTATCTGCTGATGACCGTGGACTCGGCGGTCGAGCACTACCGAGGCCGGGGGGCGGCCTGGAAGGGCCGCACCTACGCCCGCCCGGACGCCACCGTCTGACCGGCCCCCGGCACGGCCTCACTTGCGGCCCGGCGTCCAGTCGAGCCCCCAGCCGTAGGCGTAGTCGACGGTCCGCTGCGGGCTGATCCCCGCGCGAAGCTCCAGGTAGCGGGCCTCGCGCCGGACGACGAGGTCGGGTCCGTCACGGGTGAGCAGCGCCAGCGCGCACACCCTGGACTGCACGGTGCATTCGTCGAGCGCGAAGTCGACGGCCGCGCCGTGTTCGGGGCGCAGGGTGACCGAGGCGTGGAGTCCGGCGAAGCCGGCGGCGCCGGCGTAGACGGTGACGAAGACGAGGATCCGCCGGAAGCGGGCGAGGTGGTCGAGGTTGACGATGGGGTTCTCGCCCTCAGCCCTGCCGCCGGTGCGGTCGTCCCCGTCGAGCAGGATGAACGGCGGCTGCCCCAGGGAGCCGAAGGCGCCGCCGAGCGCCCGGACGACGCCCTTGCCGCCGCCGGTCAGCTCGAACAGGGCGCACAGGCCGAGGTCGACGCCGTCCTTGCGGAGTCCGCTGGGCGGCTGCCGGCCGAGGCCGACCCGCGGGGTGCCCGACGTAGCGCCCCGCTCGGCCAGCGACACGGCGGGCGCGCGCCGGGTGAGCGTCACCTTGGAGAGCGCGACGGGAGCGGCGGTCGCCGCGGCGGCGCCCGGCGCCTGCGCCGCCGCCCCGGCGGTGGACTCCGCACCGCCGCCAGTCCGTAGCGCCGCGCGAGTTCGACGAACCCGCCCTCGTAGCCCTGCCCGACCGCGCGGAACCGCCAGCCGCCGGCCCGGCGGTGGCACTCGCCGAGGACGTAGGCGGTCTCGCCGGTCGCCCCGGTGCGGTCGAACCGCGCCAGTTCCCCGACCGGTCCCGGTCCCGGTCCGTTCCCGCGGCCGGTGCGGCGACACGTATGGACAGCCCCGGAATCCGCCCGAAGGGCGAGCCGTCGCCACGCGCGACCACCAGTACCGAGGTGACGGCGCTTTCGAGTGACGCGAGGTCCACCGTCAGCGTGTCGAGGGCGAATCCGCCGCCGGCGGTGCTGCCTTCGTGCCGGACCGCCCCGGAGGCGTGCACCGGATCGCCCGGGTGCACCAGGTCGGCGGGACCGCGTACCGCGGCGCCCGACGGGCCTTCGGCGAGGAGCAGGGCGCACGCGTAAGCCCTCGGTGTGCCGGCTGCCGCGCGGCGCTCGAACTCCAGCCGTACGACGGCCGCCGGCAGGCCGGTGTTCTCCCCTTTGCGCAGGCTCGTCCGCGCCCCCTCCCCGGTCCGCCGAGACCCCCGGTAACCCCCCGGCGCATGCGTTTTACCTGATCACATCATGAGCCGGTGACCGTTTTTCGCGGATTCGCTCATATTGGGGACAGCGGGCCGCTCCGCACCCGCCAATCAACCTTCTGATCGGTCTCCCCAACGACCACATCGTGGGCTTAACTTATGCCGTATGAGCACCCCCCGCGGTTCGTACGGTGGCGGCTACGGCGGCTACTCCTCCTCGTCTTCGTCCTTTCCGGACACTCCGATCTACGACAGCCTCGTCGCCGAGCGAGGCACCCCGCAGATCGCCCCCATCCGCGTGCCCGCCGCCTACTCGCCGTACGACTCGGGCAGCTACAACTCCTACGGCGGCAGCAGCCTTCCGGCGCTGCCCGCCGCCCTCCCGGCCCTGCCGCCCGGCCCGTCGGCACCGTCGCAGTACCCGCAGCCCCAGGCACCGGTGCAGAGCCCGACGCCGAGCCCCGCGCAGAACGGCTATCCGGCGCCCGGCTACGCGCAGCAGCAGCAGACCGCGTACCTCCCGCAGCAGCCTCCGGCCCCGCGGCCCCCGTACAACGGCAACGGCTACCCCGCGCAGCCCCCGCAGCCGGCGCCCGGCGGGTACGAGGCCGCGCGTCCGGTACCGCCGCGTCCGGCGCAGCCGCGGCAGATGCCCGGCGGCCACCCGGAGGAGCAGTACCCGCGGCGCAACCTCGGTCTCGGCGTGCCCCCGGCGCAGCAGGGCGGTGGCTACTACCCGAGCTGACGGGGATCGAGCAGGTCCGGCGCCTGCGAGGATGGCGGTATGACCACGCCTGGTATCGACGCGCCGCGCAGGATCGCGCCCGCAGTGGGCGCGTTGCACGTGTATCCGGTCAAGTCGCTGCGCGGAGTCAGTCCCGGCGAGGCGGTCGTGGAGCCGTGGGGGCTCGCGGGGGACCGCCGCTGGATGCTGATCGACGTCCGCACGCACAAGGCCGTGACACAGCGGGAGGACGCCCGCCTGGCACTGCTGTCCGCCGAGCCCGTGGGGGGTGACGGCGTACGGGTGCACGCCCCTGGACGGCAGCCGCTGCACCTCGCCGTGCCGCCGCCGGGGCCGCTGGAGACGGTGGAGCTGTTCGCGAACAAGATCGAGGTGCTCCCGGTGGGCGGGGCGGCCGACCGCTGGTTCGAAGAGTTCCTGGACGCGCCGGTACGGCTGGTGCACATGGACGACCCGGCGGTCCGCCGGACGGTCGACCCGCGGTTCGCCCGGCCCGAGGACCGGGTGAGCCTGGCCGACGGCTTTCCGCTGCTGGTGACCACCACCGCTTCGCTGGCCGCCCTGAACACGCTGATCGCGGCGGGCGACCGGGCCGAGGAGGGGCCGCTGCCGATGAACCGGTTCCGGCCCAACGTCGTCATCGACGGCACCGCGGCCTGGGAGGAGGACAAGTGGCGCCGGGTACGGATCGGGTCGGTCGAGTTCCGGGTGCCCAAACCCTGCGGACGTTGCGTGATCACCACCACCGACCAGCGGACCGGCGCGCGCGGCAAGGAGCCGCTGCGCACCCTGGCCCGGCACCGGAAGCTCGGTGCCCAACTGGTTTTCGGCCAGAATCTGATTCCCGAGCACTCCGGAACCCTGCGGGTCGGTGATCCGTTCTTGGTGGTGGAGTAACACTTCCCAGGGTGTGCTGTGCATGAGTCGCTCCGTTCGCGGTAATCGAACGGGTGGTGAAGGGGGTGGCTGCCAATGGGTCCGTCAGCGAGCCCGTCAGCGCGTCGCCGCAAAAGGCTGAAGAAGACGGGCTGGCAGTGGCGGCGCAACAGCCTGCGCCGCCGCACCGATATGGCCGAGGCGTGGCTGGGGGTGCTCACCGGGCTGCTGTTCTGTCTGGTGCCCGTCTTCGGCTGGTGGTCCGGCCAGTCGGTGGACCGCACCCTGCAGCGGGTGGTGCGCGTCCAGCGGGCCGAGCGCTTCCTGGTGACCGCGACGGCCGTGTCGCCCGGCAGGTCCGGCAGGTCCGACAAGGCAGCCGGCAGGGCGGTCGGCGGCGCGGCGCGGCAGCCGTCCGCCGGGGCGCCCGCCATGGCGCTGGCCGCCGCGGACGTCACGGCCCAGGAGCGGGAGTCCAACGTCCGCGGGGACCTGCTGAAGTGGACCGCCCCGGACCACTCGGTGCACGTCACGACCGTCTCGGTGGACCTCGAGGTGTGGGACCAGGGCAGGATACTGCTGTGGACGGACCGCGCCGGCCATCTGGTGCCGCCGCCGCTGGACTCCGCGACCGCCACCACCCACTCCGTGCTGGCCGGCACCGCGGCCGCCGCTTCGGCGGGCGGCCTGCTGCTGATCACCCGCCAGGTGGTGATGTGGCGCCTGATGCGCCGCAGGCTCGACGGCTGGGAGCGGGAGTGGGCCCGGGTCGGCCAGGACTGGGGCCGCGCGGGCGCCGGCGGGTGACCCCGCGCCGGCAGGCGTCAGCACCGGGTCCCGGCGCGCGCTACGGTTGCATCCCCGGTCGGCCGACGCAAGAGGTGGGGGCAGAGCAGCCCGATGGCACATGGCGTGGTGCAGGTCACCAATCAGAACAGCTCGCGGTGGCGCCGCCGCACTGGCGAGTACGAGACCCTCGCCGCGGCGCTCGAGGCGGCGGGCGACGGTGATGTGCTGTCGGTGAGTTCCGGTACCTACCGGGAGAACCTGGTCCTCGACCACGCGGTGGTCCTGCGCTGCGCGGACGGTCCGGGCACGGTACGGATCGCACCCGCCTCCGGGGTGGCGCTGACCGTACGCGCCGGCGCGACCGTGCAGGACCTGCTGGTGGAGGGTCAGGACACCTCGTCCGCCGCACTGCTGGTGGAGGCCGGCTCCCCCGAGCTGTCCGGACTGCGGATCAACACCCGCTCCGCGGTGGGTCTTGAGGTGCGCGGCGGCGCGCGGCCGACCGTGCGGCGCTGCACCGTGGACAACCCGGCCGGGCTCGGCATCAGCGTGCTGGACGGCGCCGGCGGCCTGTACGAGGAGTGCGAGGTGGTCGCCGCGGGCCAGTCCGGGATCGCGATACGCGGCGGCGCCGGGCCGCGGCTGGAGCGCTGCCGGGTGCACCACACGTCGGGCGCCGGGCTCTCGGTGACCGGTGAGAACAGCTCCCTGGAGGCCGTCGGCTGCGAGGTGTTCGAGATCCGCGGCACCGGTGTGCAGGTCTCCGCGCGGGCCACCGGGCACTTCACCGACTGCCAGGTGCACCGCACCACCGGCGACGGCATCACCCTGGACACCGACGCGGTGCTGGCGATGGCCGACTGCGACATCCACGACATCCCGGAGAACGCGGTCGACCTGCGGGCCCGCTCGGTGCTCACCCTCACCCGCTGCGCGGTCCACCGCTTCGGCCGCAACGGCCTGTCGGTGTGGGACCCGGGCACCCGGGTGGACGCCGACAGCTGCGAGATCCACGACAGCACGGGCGACTACCCGGCGGTGTGGGTGAGCGACGGCGCGGTCGCCATACTGGACTCCTGCCGGGTGCACGACGTGCCCGACGCGCTGTTCGTGCTGGACCGCGGCTCCCGCGCGGACGTGGTGGACAGCGACTTCACCCAGATCCGCAACACCGCGGTGTCGGTGAGCGACGGCGCCGGCATCCAGCTCGACGACTGCCGGATCAGCAAGGCCGCCACCGGCGCCTGGTTCCGCGACCACGGCAGCGGCGGCACCCTCGCCCAGGTCACCATCGACGAGACGGCGACCGGGGTGATCGTCACCAAGGGCGCCGATCCGACCCTGGAGCGCTGCACGGTCACCAACCCGGTGGAGTCGGGCGTGTACGTCTCGGCCGAGGGGCGCGGCACCTTCACCGGGGTGCGGGTCACCGGCAGCCGCGGCTACGGCTTCCACATCATCGACGGCTGCCGCTCCACACTGACCCGCTGCCGTACCGAGCGCTGCGCCAGGGGCGGTTACGAGTTCGCCGAGCCGGGCCCGGTCACCGAGGACTGCTCCAGCGACCAGGCGGCGTCCGTGGAGAACCCGCTGCCCGTACCGGCCGGTCCGCCGACCGACGGCGGGGTGCTGGGTCACGCGACGGCCGCGCAGTCCTACGGGCGGCCCGCCGCCGTACCCGAGCAGCGGCCGGCCGAGCAGCCGCCGGCGCCGGCGGTCCGGGCCAGCGAGCACGTACTGGGCGACCTGGACGCGCTGGTCGGCCTGGACAACGTCAAGCAGGAGGTGCGCACCCTGATCGACCTGATCTCGGTGGGCCGCCGCCGCGAGCAGGCCGGGCTGAAGGCGCCGTCGGCACGCCGGCACCTGGTCTTCACCGGCTCCCCCGGCACCGGCAAGACCACGGTGGCCCGGCTCTACGGGGAGATCCTGGCGTCACTGGGTGTGCTGGAGCGCGGCCACCTGGTGGAGGTCTCCCGGGTCGACCTGGTGGGCGAGCACATCGGCTCCACCGCGATCCGCACCCAGGAGGCGTTCGACCGGGCGCGCGGCGGGGTGCTCTTCATCGACGAGGCGTACGCGCTCGCCCCGGAGGACGCCGGGCGGGACTTCGGCCGCGAGGCCATCGACACCCTGGTCAAGCTGATGGAGGACCACCGGGACGCGGTGGTGGTGATCGTCGCCGGCTACACCGAGGAGATGGCCCGGTTCCTGGCCACCAACCCCGGGGTCGCGTCGCGGTTCTCACGGACCATCACCTTCGGCGATTACACGTCGAAGGAACTGCTGCGGATCGTGCAGTCGCAGGTGGCCGAGCACGAGTACCGGCTCGGTGAGGACACCGGCGACGCGCTGCTGAAGTACTTCGAGGCGCTGCCCAAGGGTCCGGCGTTCGGCAACGGCCGCGCGGCACGGCAGACGTTCGAGGCGATGGTGGAGCGGCACGCGGTACGGCTCGCGCATGTGGCCGAACCCACCCACGAGGAGCTGCAACTGCTCTACCCGGAGGATCTGCCGGAGCTGCCCTGAGCCGCTCCGGCTCCGTGCGGCGTGCACCGGCCGCACCCGCGCGTGGAAGGATGACCGGAGCACTTCGGCGTACGGCAACGGTGGACAACGAAACGGACGGGACGGGGTCACGGGTGAGCGACAACCAGAACCTCCTCGCGGAGCAGCGGCGGGCCCTGATCCTGGACGAGGTACGACGGCGCGGCGGGGTACGGGTCAACGAGCTCACCCGCCGGCTGAACGTCTCGGACATGACCGTGCGCCGCGACCTCGACGCACTGGCCCGCCAGGGGGTGGTGGAGAAGGTGCACGGCGGCGCCGTGCCGGTGGTGGAGGCCAGCAGCCACGAGCCGGGTTTCGAGGCGAAGTCGGGTCTGGAGTTGGGCGCCAAGGAGGCCATCGCCCGAGCGGCGGCAGCCCTGGTCCCCCCGGGCAGCGCCATCGCGCTGGCCGGCGGCACCACCGCGTTCGCCCTGGCCCACCATCTGCTGGACGTGCCGGACCTGACGGTGGTGACCAACTCGGTCCGGGTCGCCGACGTCTTCCAGTCCGGGCAGCGGCGGCCGGGGACCGGCCACGGCGACGCGACGGCGACCGTGGTGATCACCGGCGGGGTGCGTACGCCGTCGGAGACCCTGGTCGGGCCGGTGGCGGACCGGGCGATCCAGTCGCTGCATTTCGATCTGCTGTTCCTGGGGGTGCACGGCATCTCGGTGGAGGCGGGCCTGTCCACGCCGAACCTGGCGGAGGCCGAGACCAACCGGCAGTTCGTCCGCTCGGCCCGGCGGGTGGTGGTGATCGCCGACCACACCAAGTGGGGCACGGTGGGCCTGAGTTCGTTCGCCTCGCTGGAGGACGTGGGCACCCTGGTGACGGACGCGGGCATCCCGGAGGTGCTGCGCGCGGAGATCGCCGAGCACCTGGCGGACCTGATCGTCGCGGGCGAGCCGGCCGGGGAGGGCGCGGAGAGCTGATCCGGCAGCGCCGCGGGCTGCGGCGCGGCCCCGGCGCGGGCCCTGCCGCCGACCGGGAGTCAGCCGTGAAGCACCGGGCCGGCGGGCGCGGGGGCGCCGCCGTCCTGCCAGCCGTTGCCCCGGATGAGGGACCAGGCGCGGCCGGGCGCGAGCACGACCAGCGGCAGGATGCCCGCCAGGGCGCCCAGTCCGCCGCGGCGCCGCAGCCTGGTCTCAGCGGTGCCGGTGACACCGGAGCGCCCGGATGCGCGGCGGCCGCCCGCTCCTGGGCGAGTTGCGTCCAGGGGCGCTGGCCCTGGCTGACCGCGGTGTCCACACCGCTCACGCGGGAGGTCAGGGTGATCGTGCCGGTCAGGGCGACGGCCAGCACCGCGGCGGCGCCGGCCACCAGCGGCAGGCTGAGCAGCCGGCGGTAGTCACGGGCGAGCCGGCGCTGCCACCACAGCAACACCGGGGTGAGCACGCCGACGGCCAGGGCCCACCGCACGGCGGAGTCGTGGACCTGGCCCTGCCGGTGGGCGGCCTGCTCCTGGTAGGCGTTCGACAGGTCGGTGGCTGCGGGCAGCAGCTCGTTCCGCATCACCTCGCCGGCCTGGACGTTCACGGAGACGGCGATCGGCGGCGGGTGCCCGGCCGTGCGGCCCGACGCCTGCTCGTCGACATAGGCGGCCCGTCCGCTCGGGTCGTCGTAGCGGCCCAGGGCGTCGAGCGGCGCGCGGACCTGGCCGCCCTGGTCCGCGTCGGCGGCCAGTCGCCGCAGCAGGTCGCTGACCTGGCCCGCCGCTGCTGGCCGGTGATGAGCGCGACGAGTTCGTTGCCGATGTCCACGTTCGGGTTGGTGGCGGATACCCCGGGGGGCGAGGGTGTCGGCGCGCTGGGCGTCCAGGTCGGCCAGCGCGAGCCGCAACCGGCCCGCCACGGCGGCCCGCTGGATGACGGCGGTGCGCAGCGCGTCGGTGTCGTTCCGGACGGCGACCGAGCCGATGACGGTGAGCGCACACAGGGCGGCGAGCAGGGCGAGGGCCGTCGCCGCGCCCGTTCCGAATCGGCGCGGCCCCGGCCGGGCGGCAGGGCGGCAGGGCGGCGGGACGGCCGGTAGGGCTCGGGGCGGGGCGCCACAGCGGTGGATGGCCTGCCCCCCCGCCGGTGGCCGCGTCACCTGTGGCGTCGTCATGGTGCGACGCCAGGGCGGGCCCTTGGAACCCCGGGGGCCTCGTGGCGACCGCGCGGTGTCCTGGGGGTAACGGAACGGCTGCGAAGCGCGACTCCCACGCTCAGCCGGTTACGGGGCGGGCGGGACCCGCCGCTCCGGCTGCCCGGTTTCCACCGGGTGCTCGCGCCCCTCAGGATCCCCGGCCTCCTGAGGACGCCTGGGTCCCTCAGTGCGCTCGGGGCGCCACAGCGAGTGCTCCGCGCGGACCCACCACTGGGGCACGTATCCGGTCCGCAGTCCGCGGCGGGCCTCGGGGTCCTTGGCCGCGAACCGGACGTGGCCGGTGACGGCCGCCACGATGAGCAGGAAGAGCCAGTCGTGCACGAAGGTGGCCCCGGTGCGCCAGACCAGCGGCGTCATCCTCGGGAACCACATGATCAGCCCGGTGCCGGCCATGACCGGCACCGCACCCGCGACGAAGGCCGCGTAGAGCTTCTGCCCGGCGTTGAACTTGCCCGCCAGGCCCGGTTCCCGCCTGCGGCGGCGCAGCGCCACCCGCAGCCAGCGCCAGTCGTGCGGGAGGAACCGGCCGAGCCGGCCGGCGTCGGCCCGGAACGCGCGGGAGGCAAGGCCCAGCAGCGGCGGCAGCGGGATCGCGATGCCCGACCACTCGTGGACGGCGACCACCAGTCGGCGGCGGCCGGCGATCTCGGCGAGCGGTGGGAAGTACAGGCAGGCCGCGGTGAGGACGCAGACGCCCGTCACCCAGGCCAGCGAGCGGTGCACCCAGGTCTCGGCGCGGGTGAAGCGGCGTACCCCGCCGGCCGCCCGGGACTGCTCGATCCGGGCCATCGACTCATGAAGTCGGGTCATCATGGCGGCCGTTCGACCTGCCGACCCACCCGTCCACGTCATATCCGTAGTGCTCCCAGTAGCCGCGCTCGACGTCCTCGGTGACCGTGATCCCGGACAGCCACTTCGCGGACTTGTAGAAGTACATGGGCGCGGCGTAAAGCCGCACCGGGCCGCCGTGCGCGTCGGTGACCGGTTTGTCGTTCATGGTCAGCGCCACCAGCATGTCGCTGCGACGGGCCTGTTCGAGGGTGAGGCTCTCGCTGTACAGGCCGTCGAAGCAGGTGAAGTGGAGGGCGGTGCCCTTGGCGCGCACCCCGGCGGCGTCCAGCAGGGTGGACAGCCGCACCCCGGAGAAGGCCGTCCCGGGCACCCGCCAGCCGGTCACGCACTGCACGTCGCGCACCATACGCACCTGGGGCAGTGCCCGCAGGTCGGACAGGCGGTAGCTGACAGGATGCTCCACCAGGCCGCCGACGGTCAGCCGGTAGTCGGCCTCGCCGCGGTGCGGGATGGAGTCGGAGACCGAGTAGAAGCGGAATCCGCCGCTGCCGGGCAGCAGTCCGGTGATGCCGGTGGGGTCCTTGGTGGTGACGGAGGCCAGGATCGAGTCCAGCCTGTCCTGCACACCGCCTCCGACGGCGACGCCCGCCGCGCCGAGCCCGAGCATGCCCAGGACCATCCGGCGGCCCACGGGGCTGCCGTGCCGCCGCTCCTCGGGGTCCTCCTCCTGGAACGGCTCCGGCGTCCTCACCGGGTGCGACGTACGGTCTTCCATGGACCGATTCGAGCACGCCGGCGGCCCGCCGGCCAGGGGCAACCGGTGAACGTCAGGGTTTCGTCATATCCGGGCCGCCGTGACGGCGGCCAGCAGCGCGGCCAGCTCCCGGTTGAACGCGGCGGGCCGTTCCAGGTTCGGCAGGTGCCCGGCCCCCTCGATCGCCGCGAGCCGCGCCCGCGGGATCCGGTCCCGCAGGAACTCCGCGTCCGCGACGGGCGTGAACACGTCCTCGCGCCCGACCACCACCAGCGCCGGTACGCCGATCCCCGGCAGCGTCCCGGTGTAGTCGGGCCGCTCGGCCCGCCCCCGCAGCGCCGCCGCGGCCCCTTCCGGCGGCGCCTCCAGCATCATCCGCAGCACGTGCTCCGCGACCTGGGGCATCGCCCCCACGGTGGCGGGCGCAATCATCGAGTCCAGCACGCCGTGGGCGTAGCCGGCCATGCCCTCGGCCGACAGCCGGTCCGCCCGCCGGTTGCGCTCCCGCTTCCCCGCACGGGTCTCGCCCCGCGCGGAGGTGTCCGCGAGCAGCAGGCCGGCCACCCGCCCCGGGAAGAGCCGGTGGAACTCCAGCGCGATCTGCCCGCCCATCGACGCCCCGGCCAGCACCGCGCGCGCCACCCCCAGACGGTCGAGCAGCCCGGCCAGATCCCGGGCGAACGTCTCCAGCGCGGTGGTCCCGGGCACCACCGTGGTCCGTCCGTACCCCCCGCAGGTCCGGCGCGAGCGCCCGCACGCCGTGCCGGGCCAGGTGGTCCGTCTGCGGCCGCCACATCGTGCGGTCGAAGGGATGCCCGTGGACGAGCAGTACGGGAGGGCCGCCGTCCGCTCCGGTGGACCCGGTGTCCTCATAGGCGATCGTGACGCCGTGCACGAATACGGTGCCCACCTGGGTGTTCCCTCTCTCTCGCGGCTGTGGGTCGAGGCTATGGCTGGGCTTTTGGGAGGGCAATCCCTATATTGATCTCGGTGCAAAGGGCCCCCAGGGCCCTTTGCACCCGCCACCGCGCCACCGCGCCACCGCGCCGACGTGGCGCGGGGACGCCGGTGGGCGGTGCGCTGAACGGGTGAGCCGGCGCGGGTCGACGAGGGGTCGTGGTGGCCCGGGAAAGGGGAACCGTGCGGGATTTCCGGCGGGTGGCGGACGAGGTCGCCGCCCAGATCGCCGCGGGGCGGCTGCGGGCCGGGGACCGGCTGCCGACGCAGCGGGCGTTCGCCCGCCGGCAGGGGATCGCGGACTCCACGGCGGGCCGGGTGTACGGGGAGCTGGCCCGCCGCGGGCTCGTGGTCGGAGAGGTGGGGCGGGGCACGTTCGTACGGGCGGCGCCGCCGGTGGCCGGGCCCGCGCTGGCCGAGCCGTCCCCGGCCCGGGTGGACCTGGAGCTGAACCACCCCGTGGTGGCCGGCCAGTCGGAGCTGCTGGGCGCCGGACTCGCCCGGCTCGCGCGCCCCGACGTGCTGGCCGCCGCGCTTTGCCCGGCGGGGGCCGCGGGCACGGCGGCGGCCCGGGAGGCGGTGGCCGCCCTGCTCGCCCGCGCGGGCTGGTCCCCCACTCCCGCGTCCGTGCTGTTCGCCGGGAACGGCCGCCAGGCCATCGCCGCCGCGCTGGCCGCGCTGGTCCCGTCCGGCGGCCGGCTGGGCGTCGAGGCGTTCACGTACCCCGTGGTGAAGGCGATCGCCGGCCGCCTCGGCATCACCCTGGTACCGGTCGGCGGTGACGAGTGGGGCCTGCGCCCGGACGCGCTGCTGGCCGCCCACCGGGCCGCGCCGCTGAGCGCGGTGTACGTCCAGCCGACCCTGCACAACCCGCTCGGCGTCACCATGCCCGACGACCGGCGGGCCGAACTCGCGGTCGCCCTGCGGCAGATCGACACGGTGGCCGTCGAGGACGCGGTGTGGTCGTTCCTGCGGCCGGACGGTCCGGCGCCGCTGGCCGCGTACGCGCCGGAGCGGGTGGTCCACACCGACAGCCTCTCCAAGCGGCTCGCCCCCGGGCTGACCCTGGGCTTCGCCGTCGGACCCCCCGCGCTCGCCGCCCGGCTCGCCTCGGCGCTCCGCTCGGGTGCCTGGACGGCCTCGGGGTACGCGCTGGAGGCGGCCACCGGCTGGCTCACCGACGGCACCGCGGCCACGGTCGCCGCGGCCAAGCGGGCCGACGCTGGCGACCGGCAGCGTATCGCCGCCGAGAAGTTGCGCGGCTTCACCGTGCGCGCCGACCCGCGGGGCTATTTCTGCTGGTGGGAGCTGCCCGAGCCGTGGCGGGCCGACACCTTCGTGGCCGCCGCCGCCCGCCGGGGCGTCGCCGTGACCCCGGCCGCCTCCTTCGCCGTACTCCCGCACCGCACGCCCAACGCGGTCCGGCTCGGCCTGGCCTCTCCCCCGCCGCAGGTCCTGCGGCAGACCCTGGCGGCTCTCGCCGCGCTGGCGCGGACCGACCCCGACGACGTCTCCCCCGGCTGACCGGCGGTAGCGTCGCCGCATGCTGCGAAGAGTGCCGGGGAGCGACGGGTTGCGCGCGGAGCTGGGGCGGCTGACCGGGGTGCGGGCGATCAGGAGCAGTCCGCGCTCCCGGCTGTGGGCCGGGACGGTCCCGGTGGTGGTCAAGCACGTCGTGGCGGGTTCCGGCGCGAGTGCCCGGTTCGGCCGCGAGGTGGCCACGTTCCACGTGGCGGGGCGCGCCGGGAAGCCGGTGGCGGCGCCGCTGTTGGCGGCGGACCGGGCGGCGCGGGTGATGGTGCTCGCCCGGGTCGGGCGCAGGCCGGCGCCGGCCGACTGGGTGGTCGGCTGCCTGGAGGCACTGGCCCGGCTGCACGCGACCGGCCGGCCGCGGGACGCCGCCGTGCTGCCGGTCTGGACCGGGCCCACGGCGGCGGACGCCGACGCGTTCCGCGGTTTCGCCACCGCCCTCGGGGTATCCGCCGGGCCCCGGGCGCGCCGCCAACTGCTCGGCGCCGTCCGGCGGCTGGCGGACGGCGCCGCCGGACAGCACGCGCTGCCGCACGGCGACCCGTGACTGGGCAACGACCTGTACACCGGCGGCGGAGCGGTCTTCGTCGACTTCGAGGGCGGCGCGCTCGGCAGCGGCGTCGTCGAACTCGTCTTCCCGCGGCTGGGTTTCCCTACCGGCTGGGGCGCGCTGGGGCTGCCGCCCGGGGAGTTGGCGGCGGCCGAGGCCGCCTACGCCGCCGCCTGGCGGGAGGCCACCGGGACCGAGGTGCCGGGCGACCCGGCGGACGCGTGCGTGGGCTGGCTGATCCGCGGTGACGCTCTGGTGCCGCAGGCCCGGCGCGGGACCCGGGATTATCTGGCCCGCGCGGTACGGCGCGACTGGCGCTGGGGCGCCTGCTCCGCCCGGGAGCGGCTGCGCCACCGGCTCGGTGTCGTCGCCGGACTCACCGCGGACCACCCGCGGCTGTCCGAGGTCGGCGCCCTGACCGGCGCACTGCTGGGCGCCGTCGAGTCCCGCTGGCCCGCCCTGCGTCCGCTTCCCGCGACCTGCGGTCCCCGCGCCGACGCCTGAGACGGCGGGCCCGCGGCGACCCGGCGTCCCGCCGTGCGACCGCCGCGCGGCCCCCGCGGTGTCGCCCCGCGCCCACGCAGCGTCACGCCGCGAGTTGCGCCGCGCCCGCCGCCGGGTCACCCTGAAAACGCGGAATACGCATCACGGAGTACTGCAGTAGTCACTCTACGCATTTTCGCTCAGTTCCCATAGGAGCGGCACATGGCCGGCCCCGCGTGTGCGGGGACCGCCCCGCCGCGGAGGGAGTCGCAGCCGTGATCATGCAAGCCGACCAAGCCGATCCAGCGGCCCGAGAGTGCTCGCTCGACCTGGAAGCCCATCCGTACCGGATCCAGCAGATCCGCCGCATCGTGTCCGCTCAGCTGCGTTACTGGCGTCTCGACCCGCTCGTCGACGCGGCGTCGACCGGCATCAGCGAGCTGCTCGCGAACGTCCACCGCCATGCCAGACCCGACAAGCGCTGCGCGGTGAAGCTCAGCCTGGCCCCCGACCGCCTCTTGGTGGCCGTCACGGACCACGACCCACGGCTGCCGCATCTGGGGCCGATGGAGCCGAGCGCCACCACCGGCCGCGGACTGGCCATGGTCGAGGCGATGAGCGACAGCTGGGGTACGGACCTGCTGCCGGACGACGCCGGCAAGGTGGTGTGGTTCGTGCTGCGCACCCCGCTGGCGGCGCCCACGCCGGCGCCCCTGAAGGCCGCGGGCATGCCGATGGAGCGGATCGCTCCGAAACGGGTCGCCGTCGCCGCCTCGGTCGCCTGACGGCCTTGGCGGATCCCGGGCCGGGACCGGAACGGCCACCGCCTCCAGCCCTCAGACGGCGGCCGGTCCGGTCCCGGCCGCGCCTCCCCCGGCGAACGCTGACCAGGGCCTGTGGTGTTGGTCTGCGGGGGTGGCGGGACGGGGTTCGGGTGCGTACGGCCGGAAGACCGAGGAGGCAGGCGACGCGGTGTGTCGCCGACCGGCGGAAACGCGGCACACGTGCGTACCGGACCCCGCGACGCCGCGCAGCTCCCGCCGACTGACCCTAGCCGCCCAGGACCGCCAGAGGGTCGTCCAGTACCGGCTGCCAGGCCAGTTCCGCCGCGCCGACGAGGCTGTTGTGGTGGAGGGCGCAGGCGAGTACGGGGACGCTTCCGCTGCGTCCCCACAGGCTGCGGTCGGCCACGACCGCGCGGAGCGCCTCGGGGTCGGCGTTCAGGAGGTGGCCGTGGAGGCCGCCGAGCAGGATGCGGTCGGGGTTGAGGACGTTGACGAGGCCGGCGAGGCCGCGCCCGAGCCGGTCGATCAGGACGTGGGCGGCTTCGCGGACGGACGGGTCGTCGTACTCCTCGCGGAGCAGGTCGACGGACTGCTGGAGCAGCGAGACCTCCGGGCCCGGGTCGCGGCCGGCCGCTTCCAGGAAGGCCAGCGGATCGGCCTCGACGTCCAGGCAGCCGCGGCTGCCGCAGTGGCAGGGGCGGCCGTCGGGCAGCACCGTGAGGTGTCCCACCTCCAAGGCGAGGCCCGAGCTACCCGTGTGCAGGCGGCCGTTGAGGACCAGCGCGCCGCCGACGCCGCGGTGTCCCGAGGCGACCACCAGGAGGTGCTGGGCGTCGCGCCCGGCGCCGTGTCGGTGTTCGGCGAGCGCGGCCACGTTGACGTCGTTGCCGACGAAGGAGGGCACCGGCTCGCCGTCGGGCCCGAGGATGCCGACCCGGGCGACCTGCCCGGCGAACACCTCGCGTACCGGGGCGCCCGCCGGCCATGCCAGGTGCAGCGGGTTGAGCGCGGTGCCGTCGGGCTCGGCGACCGCCGAGGGCACCGCGAGCCCGGCGCCCACACAGACCCGCCCGTACTCCCGCAGCAGTTCCGCCCCCGCCTCGACCACCGCGCCGAGTACGTGCGCCGGGTCGGCCGGTACGGCCATGGTCCGCGGCGACGTGGTCACGATCTCCCCGCCGAGCCCGACCAGCGCGGCCCGGAAGCCGTCGGCGTGCACCTGCGCGGCGAGCGCGACCGGCCCGCCGGGGGCGACGTCGAGCCGGTGCGAGGGGCGGCCCTGGGCGCCGGAAGGCCCGGCGGGCCGGGTGTCGACCCGGATCAGCCCGAGTGCCTCCAGTTCGGCGGCGACCGCGCCCGCCGTGGCCCGGGTCACCCCGAGTTCCGCGGTGAGCAGCGCGCGGGTCGCCGCGCGTCCGGTGTGCACCAGGGAGAGCGCCGGTCCGAGCGCACCCCGGCCCCGCTCAAGCCTTGTCCGAATCTGTGTCACCCCCCTATTCTGACTTTGTGCCGACGCTAAACAAAATAGGGACTGTTCTCTCGAATTTTTCCATGCCGCCCCGATCCCATCACACCGCCGCCGCCGAGCCCGCCCTGCGGCGGCTTCGCGTCGCCCTCACCGTCTTCTTCGCCGTGGACGGCTTCCTCTTCGCCGGCTGGGTGGTCCGCATCCCCGCCATCAAGGCCCAGGTCGGCGCCTCCGCCGGGCAGTTGGGCCTGGCTCTGCTGGGTGTGTCGGCCGGAGCGGTGGCCACCATGGTGCTGACCGGACGGTTGTGCCGGACGTTCGGCAGCGAGCGGGTGACCGTGGCCACCGGCGTTCTGCTGTCGCTGAGCATCGCCCTTCCGCCGCGCACCCACTCGGCGCTCGCACTCGGCCTGGTCCTCCTGTGCTTCGGCGTCTCCTACGGCGGCATGAACGTCGCGATGAACAGTGTGGCGGTGGACCTGGTGGCGGCGCTGCGCCGCCCGGTCATGTCCGGTTTCCACGCCGCCTACAGCCTCGGCGGGCTGACCGGCGCGGGCATCGGCGGACTGGTCGCGCCGCACCTCTCCCCCGCCACGCACCTGCTGCTGCTCACCCCGATCGGCCTGGTCGCGGTGGTGGCGGCCGGGCGTGTCATGGTGGCGCACCCGTTGAGCGGACCCACGGCGCGCGGGCGCGCGGGCACCAGGGCCGTGGACGTGGAGCACAGGCCCGCACCGGCGGCGTCGGTGCCGGTTCCCACCACGACGACGCCGACGCCCGCGCCCGCACCCGCACCCGCACCCGCACCCGCACCGAAGAATCCCTCCACCCTGCTGGTCGCCGTCTTCGGCCTGATCGCGGCCTGCACGGCATACGGCGAGGGCGCGCTCGCCGAGTGGGGGCCGCTGCACATCCAGCAGGATCTGCACGGCGGCTCCGGCATCGCGGCGGCGGGCTACGCCTGCGTCACCCTGGCCATGGCGCTGGGGCGGCTGTCCGGCACCGGGCTGCTGGTCCGGCTCGGGCAGACCCGCGCGCTGGTGCTGGGCGGCGTGGTCGCCTGCGCCGGAATGCTGCTCGGGGCACTGGCGCCGGCGATCCCGCTGGTGATGATCGGCTTCGCGATCACCGGGCTCGGCCTGGCCAACCTCTTCCCGACCGCCATCGCCAGGGCCGGGGAGCTGACCGGCCCCAGCGGAGTGGCCGCCGCCTCCACCCTCGGTTACGGCGGCATGCTGCTGGGCCCGCCCTCGATCGGCTTCCTCGCCGACGCCTTCGGCCTGCCGACCGCGCTGCTCACGGTCTCGGTGCTGGCCGCCGTAGCGGCGGGGATCGCGTACGCGGCACGGAACAGCGGCGCGACCGCGTAACCACCGGGCCGCGGCGGGGATTCGGGTCGGCAGCGGGCGGCCGGGAGCCTCAGCCCCTCGGCAGCATCCGCTCCAGCACGGCCAGATGCCCCGGCCGTGCCTCCTCGTACCGTTCGCGCCCCGCCGCCGTGATGGCGACCCGCACCCCGCGCCGGTCCTCACTGCAGGTGTCGCGGCCCACCAGGCCGTCCTTCTCCAACCGGGACACCAACCGGGACAGCGCGCTCTGGCTGAGGTGGACCCGGTCGGCCAGTTCCTGCACGCGGAACGCGGAGCCGCCGTCCTGCGTACCCCCGCCCACCAGTACGTCGAGTACCTCGAAATCACTGGCACGCAGTCCGTACGGGTGCAGCTCGCGGTCAATCTCGCCCGTCGTGCGCGCGTGGACGGCGAGGATCTCCCGCCACTCGGCCACGAGCGCCCGCTCATCCTTGTCGCCGGTCATGCGGCGAGGGTAGCAGTCCGGAAAACAACATGTTCGAACAACAAACGCGTGCAGAGGAGACGGGCCTGCGCACGGAATGGCACCCGGCAGCGCCATCGAATGCGGCGGCCGGCCGTTCGCGCAGTCCGTGTACGCACACCGTTGCCGACCCGCCGGCGGAGAAATAGAACGCCACGTAACAACGTCAACCTGGCGCACCACACATCACCCCCGTCAGTTCTGCAGGCACGACAGTGCAAACCGAGTGGAAATTTCACAGCGATTTGCACCGATAAGGCATCGACCAGTCGGGTGAACCTGAAATCAAGACGAGCGACCCGGTCAGCCGCCGGCGGGCGCACACTCCATCGACCGCGCATAAAGTCGGCTGAACGCGCTAAGGAGCCCCCGCTCATCACCCCCCGCGGCGCCAACCGCGGGGGAGCAAGGGGCTCCTTGCGTGGCCCCCTGACGCCCTGGTCAGCAGCGAGAGGAAACCCATGTTACGAAACCACACTGGAGTTACGCTCCGCAAGGTAACCGCGATCTTGTGCCCACCCAGACACCACATTGAAAAGTTCATCGTATTAATTAGCAGAATCATTCTCGACCTTGCACAAACGGTCAGAACGCAAAGGCGTGCGCTCCTCGGACACTTCGTACGCGGCGCCGCGCATCAGGCGGGGGTCGCCACCGTCACGGTGGTCGTGATCTGGCACCGGCGCCACGGCTGACCCTCACCGGCCGGCCGTGCTCCGCCGCCTCCGCGCGGAGCACGGTCGCGCACGGGACGAGCACGGACACGGCGCCCCCCGGACGGCGATCCGCCGGAAGCCGCCGCATCGCCGTCCGGGGCCTGACCGCATGCCCAGCGCCCACGGACCTGCTGCCGGGCTTGTCGGGACTGCGGTCCGCGGCGGAATCGGGCGAGCGGCCGGTTTCCTCGGTCCCGCGGCTAGCGGGGGGACGCGCGGGCCGAACCGTGGCCCCGTCTTCATGGCAGACTTGACGCGCCGTCGGGGGACGTGGCGGAGAGGAACCGGGGATGCGCAGGGTCAGGACGCAGCAGGAGCAGGACGCGGTCACGGTGGAGACGGTCTACGCGGTCGTCACCGGCGCGCTGTTCGCCGCCATGGCCTTCGCCGCGGCGATCAGTCCGGTGCTGGCGGACGCGGCGCACGGTACGGCCCGTGAGGGGTGCTTCACCGGGGCGGTCGTGGCGTCCGCGGCCATCTTCTGCTGGCGGGTGGCGCTGACACTGCGGCGCTTCGAGCGGCAGAACCGGTTGCCGCGCGCCGACGTGTCGGCCGGTCGGCCGAGCCGGCCCGGGCGGACCAGGCAGGACTCGTAGGCGAACGCAGCCAGTCGGGTGCGGTCGCGCGGAGCCGGACCCGCCGTCCCGCGGCGGGGGCGGTGCCCCGACGGCCCGGACGGTTGCACATGTGCCGTGCGTGCCACGCCGGACGCCCGGTCCTCGGTGGTGCGTCCACCGGCCGGGGCGCCGTGCCTACTCCGCCGGGAGCACGTCGAGTCCGACCTGTCCCGCCAGCGCGGCGGCGGCCTGGTCGAAGAACGGGCCACGTGCCTCGACCACTTGGTTGAACTGGCCGAACACCTCGAAGCTGACGAGCCCGAAGACCTGGGCCCAGACGGCGACGAGGGCGGCGATGACCGGGATGGGAAGTTCGGGAGCCAACTCGGCGGCGAGATGGGCGGCGTCGGTGCGGACGGGGGCCGCCAGGGGGCGGCCGGGCGGGTCGCCGAGCCGGCCGGCGCGGTAGGCGTCGCGGACCACCGCGACCAGGGCCAGGGCGACGCGGGAGGCGGGGCCCACGGTGTCGGCCGGCGCGCTGTAGCCGGGCACGGGCGAGCCGTAGATGAGGGCGTATTCGTGGGGGTGGAGCACCGCCCAGTCGCGGGCGGCACGGCAGACCGCTGTCCAGCGGTCGACGGGGTCCGCCTCGGCGGCCGTGGCGAGGGCCGCTTCGGCGGTGGCGCCTATCGCGTCGTACGCGTCGATGATCAGGGCGGTGAGCAGGTCGTCCCGGCTGGGGAAGTAGCGGTAGAGCGCGGAGGAGACCATGCCCAGTTCGCGCGCCACCGCGCGCAGCGACAGGCGGGCCGCTCCCTCGGCCGCGAGCTGTCGCCGCGCCTCGTCCTTGATCGCCGCGGTCACTTCGACGCGGGCGCGTTCTCTGGCTCCTCGAATGACGCTCATGCGGAGAGTGTGCCACACGCCGCGAGCGTCGATCAAGAATGAGATCGGGAGAAGGAATATAGAGCAGTGCTCTTGTCAGTCGTTCCGGAACGTGTCAGGCTGTTCTCAGGCGAGAGCACCGCTCACGAAACGCGGTCCGCCGGGCACCACCCACCCACGTCACTCATGCCTTACGAACCGGGAGACCGCCATGTCCGAACAGACCCTGCACGTCAAAAAGCCCGGCTGGCTCACCGTCCACGTCTTCAACCGCACCGTCGCCTGGCTGACCCGGCGCGGCCTCAGCGTCTGGGGCTCGCGGGTGCTGGCGGTACAGGGGCGCAAGTCCGGCGAGTGGCGCCGCACCCCGGTCAACCCGCTGACCGTGGACGGGCGGCGCTATCTGGTGGCCCCGCGCGGGCATGTGCAGTGGACGCACAACATGCGGGCGGCCGGCGGCGGGCAGCTGCTGCTGGGCCGGAAGGTCGAGAAGTTCACCGCGACCGAGGTCCCCGACGACGACAAGCCCGTCCTTCTGCGGGCGTACCTCAAGCGCTGGAAGGCCGAGGTCGGGGTGTTCTTCGACGGGGTGGGCCCGGATTCCTCGGATGAGGAGCTGCGCGCGATAGCGCCCAGGCACCCGGTGTTCCGGGTCCACCCCGCCGACGGCGAGTGAGCGGCCGGACGGCCCGCGGTCGGTCGGCCCGGCGGCCGGGTCTTCGCGGCCGGGTCTTCGCGGCGGGGGCGGGAGGCTCAGGCCCGGTCCACGGCCCCCAGCGCGCGGCGGGCCAGCGGGTGGGTGCGGACGAGTTCGGCCAGCGAACTCTTGCCGCGGGTGATGCCCGCGAAGGCCCGCCAGGCGGGCGGGAAGGTGGTGAGCACGGCGTGCAGCAGCCCGGGGCGCCGCTCGAACAGGTCGAGCATCCGGCGGCCGACGCCCATCTCGACGCCGAGCCCGGCCTTCACCGCGAAGGCGTAGTTGAGGGCTTGGCGGCGGGCGTCGACGGCGTCGTGGGACTCGGCGATGCGCACCGCCCACTCTCCCGCGAGACGGCCGGAGCGCAGCGCGTAGGAGATGCCCTCGCGGGTCCAGGGTTCGAGCAGCCCGGCGGCGTCGCCGCACACCAGCACCCGGCCCCGGGACAGCGGGGAGTCGTCGGCGCGGCAGCGGGTCAGGTGGCCCGAGGACACGCTGGGCTCGAAGCCCGCCAGACCGAGCCGGGCGATGAAGTCGTCGAGGTAGCGCTTGGTGGCGCCGCCGTCGCCGCGGGCGGAGATCACACCCACGGTGAGGGAGTCGCCCTTGGGGAAGACCCAGCCGTAGCTGCCGGGCAGCGGCCCCCAGTCGATGAGCACCCGTCCGGCCCAGTCCTCGGCGACGGAGGCGGGGACCGGGATCTCGGATTCCAGGCCGAGATCCACCTGGTCCACCTTGACGCCCACATGGGCTCCTATCCGGCTGGCGCTGCCGTCGGCGCCGACCACGGCCCGAGCGTAGACGGTCTCCTCCTCGCGCTTGCCGTCGGAGCCGAGTATCACCGCCACGGTACGGCGGTCGGGGACACCGGGGCCGTGCTGCTCCACCCGGGAGACGGTCGTTCCGGTGCGCACCTCGGCGCCGGCCGCGCGGGCCGCCTCCACCAGCCCGGCGTCGAACTCGGGCCGGTTGATGAGGCCGAAGAGCATCTGCCGGGAGCGCTTGGTCCGGGTGAGTCTGCCGTTGAGGCTGAAGGTGACCGCGTGCACCCGGTCGCGCAGCGGCAGTTCGAACCCGGGAGGCAGCGCGTCCCGGGAATAGCCGACGATGCCGCCGCCGCAGGTCTTGTACCGGGGCAGCTCGGCCTTCTCCAGCAGCAGGACGCGCCGACCGGTCACGGCCGCCGCGTGGGCCGCCGAGGCTCCGGCGGGGCCCGCGCCGATCACGACGACGTCCCAGACCGACGAGGTTCCGTCGTCCGCCGCACCGCTGTCCTGCGCTTCTTCACCGCTCACGTCTGATTACGCTCCCGCTCGGCCCGCTCGGCTGTCTTCGCTGTTCAGCCGCATCCTATGGCGCCTGGTGACGACTGCTCGCTGTGGCACCATCGGCAGCGAGCCGTCGCGGAGGTCAACGACCGCGCCGGCCGGAAGAATTGCCGCCCGTCCCTGCTAGGGTCTTGCGTTCGGATCTCCGCGGGTCGAGGAGCGGGGTCCGGTGCGTGCGCGTGCACGGCCGAGGAGGGAGGCGACGTGGTGTGTCGCCGACCGGCGGGAACGCGGCAGGTGCGCAGTACCGGGGCACGCGGCGCCGCGCAGGTCCACACGACAGACCCTAGGAGTCCTCATGCCCTCCGTTCCGCTCGCCGACACCGTGGCGTCGCTGATCCCCCGTGCAAAGGCCGAGCTGACCGAGCTGGTGTCGTTCGCGTCGGTGGCCGACGAGCGCCAATTCCCCAGGAGCGAGTCCCTAAGGGCCGCCGCGTGGGTGGCGGAGGCGCTGCGGCAGGAGGGCTTCCAGGAGGTGGCGCTGCTCGACACGCCTGACGGCACGCAGTCGGTGTACGGCTTCCTGCCGGGCCCGGCCGACGCGCCGACGGTGCTGCTGTACGCGCACTACGACGTGCAGCCGCCGCTGGACGAGTCGGCGTGGCTGTCGCCGCCGTTCGAGCTGACCGAGCGGGACGGCCGCTGGTACGGGCGCGGGGCCGCGGACTGCAAGGGCGGGCTGCTGATGCACCTGACCGCATTGCGGGCGCTGAAGGAGAACGGCGGGCTGCCGCTCAACGTCAAGGTGATCGTGGAGGGTTCGGAGGAGCAGGGCACCGGCGGCCTGGAGCAGTACGTCGGCCGGCACCCGGAGCTGCTGGCCGCGGACACCATCGTGATCGGCGACGCCGGCAACTTCCAGGCTGGTCTGCCGACGGTGACCTCCTCACTGCGCGGCATGGCTTTGCTGGAGGTGCGGGTGGCCACGCTGGAGGGAAACCTGCACTCGGGACAGTTCGGCGGGGCGGCGCCGGACGCCCTCGCCGCGCTGATCCGGATGCTGTCCTCGCTGCGCGACGAGACCGGTGCCACCACGATCGACGGCCTGGACGGGACCGGCCGGTGGTCGGGACTGGCCTACGAGGAGGCCGACTTCCGGCGGGACGCGAAGGTGCTGGACGGGGTGGAACTGGTCGGCACCGGCGAGATCGCGGACCGGCTGTGGGCCCGTCCGTCGGTGACGGTCCTCGGTATCGACGCGCCCCCGGTGGTCGGCGCCACCCCCTCGGTGCAGGCGGCCGCGGGCGCGCTGGTGAGCGTGCGTGTCCCGGCGGGCTTCGACGCGGACAAGACCGTCGAACTGCTGACCGCGCACCTCAGGTCGGCCGCGCCCTGGGGCGCGCGGGTCGAGGTGACGGTCCGCGGCAGCGGTCAGCCGTTCGCCGCGGACACCGGCAGCCCGGCGTACGAGGCGATGGCCGACGCGATGCGCGAGGCGTACGGCCGGGAGATGGCCGTGGCCGGGCTGGGCGGTTCGATCCCGCTGTGCAACACGCTGGCCGGGCTGTACCCGCAGGCGGAGATCCTGCTGATCGGACTGTGCGGGCCCGACGCGCAGATCCACGCGGCCAACGAGAGCCTGTCCCCTCGGGAGCTGGAGCTGATGTCGCTGACGGAGGCGCTGTTCCTGCGGCGTTACGCGGCGTCGCAGTCGGCCGGCCTCGGCGTCTGAACCGGGGTGACGGCCAAGGCCCCGGACGGGGCCCCGGACGGGGACGGCGCCCGCCTGCCCGTCCCAGCCGCCTTCGCGGGCGGCCGGGACGGCGCCGCGGGGCCGGCGGGGTCATTGCGCCGGGTGGCCCGCTTCGAGGTTGAGCGGACGGCCCTGTTCCCGCGCGCGCAGGGCCCAGCGGAGGCGGTCGAGGCGCAGCGGGGGGAGCAGGCCGGCCGCCTCGTCCTCGGTGACGAATCGCCAGTCGCGCAGTTCGGCGTCGGGCAGCAGCACCCGGGCGATGTCGGCGGTGGGCACCCGGCCGCCGTCGAAGATCAGCCGGAGGCCGCCGTGTCCGGGCGGCTGCGGCGGTTCCCAGTCCACCACCAGCAGTTCGAGCCCGCGGGTCAGCTCGATCCCGAGTTCCTCGGCGACTTCGCGGTGGCCCGCCCGTACGGGTGACTCACCGCGTTCGACGATGCCGCCGGGGAACTCCCAGCCGGGCTTGTAGGTGGGGTCGACGAGCAGCACCCGGTCGTCGTCGTCGAAGAGCAGCACGCCGGCGGCCACCGTCTCCGCGCGCGGCGCGGGGGTCTGCACGATGCCGCAGACCCCCGCGCCGCTGCCCACTGCCTCGCAGACCGCCTCGGCCGTCTGCCGGGCGGTCAGCCCGGCGGTGGGCAGCACGTACGCGTCCAGCGTGAGCCAGGGCAGCGCCTGCCGGTAGTCGGCGATGCGGTCCAGCGCCCAGCAGCGGGCGGTGTCGTCGGCCCGTTCGTCGTCAGGGTGGTCCCGCCGGAGGGCGATCCGCTCACGCAGGATCGTTTCTCCAGGATCGAGCAGGACGTGCCGGACCTCGATGCCGCGGGCGGCGAGGCCGCCGAAGATCTCGTCGCGGTGGTCCTGCCGCAGCAAGGTCATCGGGGCGATCAGCACCCCGCCGACCTCGTTCAGCAGCGAGCAGGCGGTCTCCACCACCAGCCGCCGCCAGGTGGGGGACTCCTGGTAGTCGGTGACTTCCCGGAGCTGCCTCTCGGGCAGCAGCTGGCGCAGACAGCCCCCGAAAACCTCGGGTTCGTACAGGGTGCTTGCCGGTATCAGGTCAAGCATGTCGCGTGCCGCACTGGTCTTGCCCGCGCCGAACGCCCCGTTCACCCAGATGATCACGGTGCCCCCTTCTCCGTAGACTCCTACGAATTGCCCGGATCATCGACCCCGGCAAACGCGCCACCGCCTCCGGTGCACCCGCCCGGCGGCAACAGCGGCCGCTGAGCCGACACGCCCGAAACGGCGGGGCCCGTTCCGCCGGCGACCGGCGACGCGGCCGGACGTCCGTGAGCGGAGCCGCCGGGCGCGCCGCCCGGCGGCTCGCCCGGGACCGCGGCGCGGAAGCCGCGGCGTTTCGGCCGCCAAGGGCGGCGCGCCGGGCTGCGTCGGGCCGGGGCGGACCCCCGCCGCGGAACGCGCGCCGTCCGGCCGCCCCGGCGCTCGCCGCCCCCGAGACGCCGCAGAGAGACGCCTTTGAGCCACCCCCCGAGCGCCGGCCCGGGGTCTCCCGCCGAGTGCCAGGAGCCGCCGGCGGGCCGCCGGTGTCGTCCCGCGGACGGCCCTTTCCGGGGCCTGCCCGGGCAGCCTTACGCCCCCACGTTGAAGGCCCCCAGGCCGAGGGCCCGGGCCGCTGCCGCCGCCGCGCCCACCAGGCCCGCGTCGGTGCCGAGGGCGGCGGGGACGACCTGGACGCCCGCGGCGAAGGAGAGGGTGGCGTAGCGGGTGAGGTGGTCGCGCAGGGGGTCGAAGAGGACGGAGCCCGCGTTGGCGACGCCGCCGCCGACGACGGCGACGTGGATCTCGACGAGGGTCGCGGTCGCGGCGATCCCGGCCGCGAGCGCCTGGGCCGCCCGGTCGAAGGAGGCGAGCGCGAGGGGGTCGCCGGCGTGGGCGGACCCGGCCACGGCGGCGGCCGTGGGTTCGGTGCCGGCCGGTGGCCGCCAGCCGGAGTCCAGAGCGCGGCGGGCGATGTTGGGACCGCTGGCGATCCGCTCGACACAGCCGCGCGACCCGCAGGGGCACAGGTTGCCGTCAAGGTCGACGCTGATGTGGCCGATGTGTCCGGCGTTGCCGGTGGGGCCGGACAGCAGCGCGCCGCCGAGCACCAGGCCGCCGCCGACGCCGGTGGACACCACCATGCACAGCGCGTTGTCGTAGCCGCGGGCCGCGCCCTGCCAGTGCTCGGCCGCGGCGATGGCGACGCCGTCGCCGGTGAGCACCACGGGCAGGCCGCCGACGGCCTCCGCCACCCGGGGCACCAGCGGAAAGGCGCGCCAGCCGGGCACGTTGACCGGGCTGACCGTGCCGTGCGCCGCGTCGACCGGTCCGGCGCTGCCGATGCCGACCGCCACCACCGCCGGCCACCCCGGGGCCGCCCGCAGCTCCGCCAGGACCTCGGCGACCGCCCGCATCACGGTCTCGGCGTCCTCGGCGGCGGGCGTCCACCGCCGGGACCGCAGCAGCAGGCGGCCCTCCGCGTCCACGAGCGCCCCGGCGATCTTCGTACCGCCGATGTCCAGGGCGGCCACGAGTGGACCGGTCGCGCCGAAGGGGTGCATCGTCTGGGGGTCTCCCTCTTGTGTCGGCCCGGGGGACGGCGCGGCGAAGCCGCCGCGACGGGCCCGGAGGCGGCTTCGGTCGCCGGGGTTCCGCGGAAACGGCCCCCGGGGATAGTCTCGCCTACCTCTGACAACGTTGTCCATCACTTGCCGCAGGGAATACTACGACCGTGACCCACGCACCCGGCCGCCCTCCCCGGCCCACCATGAAGGACGTCGCCGCGCGGGCGGGTGTCGGGCTCAAGACGGTCTCCCGGGTCGTGAACGAGGAAGCGGGCGTCACGCCGGACACGGTGGCCCGGGTGCAGGCGGCGATCGACGCGCTGGGCTTCCGCCGCAACGACAGCGCGCGGCTGCTGCGGACCAGGCGCACGTCCAGCGTCGGGCTGGTCCTGGAGGACCTCGCCGACCCGTTCTACGCGTCCTTGAGCCGCGCCGTGGAGGATGTGGCGCGGGCGCACGGGGCGCTGCTGTTCACCGGGTCCAGTGCCGAGGACCCGCGGCGCGAGCAGGAGCTGGTCCTGGCCTTCTGCGCCCGCCGGGTGGACGGTCTGGTGGTGGTGCCGGCCTCGGACGACCACCGCTATCTGGGTCCGGAGATCGAGGCGGGGGTGGCCACCGTCTTCGTGGACCGGCCGGCGGGCCTGCTGGACGCGGACGTGGTGCTCACCGACAACGCCGGCGGCGCCCGGCAGGGGGTGGCCCACCTGGTCGCACACGGCCACCGCAGGATCGGCTTCATCGGCGACCGGCGGAGCATCCACACCGCGGCCGAGCGGCTGCGCGGCTACCACGAGGCGATGGCCGGGGCGGGACTGCCGGTGCGGCCCGAGTGGTACGCGATGGGCCCCACCGCCCCGGAACGGGTCAGGGCCGCCCTCGACGCGATGCTGTCAGGGCCGGAACCGGTCACCGCGGTCTTCGCGGGCAACAGCCGGGTCACCGTCACCGCGGTCCGGTTGCTGTCCGCCCTGGCCCGCCCGGTCGCCCTGGTCGGCTTCGACGACTTCGAGCTCGCCGACCTGCTCAGCCCGCCGGTGACCGTGGTGGCCCAGGACGCGCCGGGCATCGGCCGCACCGCCGCCCAGCTGCTCTTCCGCCGGCTGGACGGCCTCCTCCCCGACGAGCGGCCGACCCGGATCGAGCTGCCGACCCGGCTGGTGCCGCGCGGCTCCGGCGAGATCCCGCCGTCCCGCGGGCCCGGGGACTGATCGCCGCCCGACCGCCCCACCGCGCCGCCCCGGCCGCGCCGCCCCCGCGGGACCGGGTCCGGCGGACCGGCGCCGCGACGGGCGCCGTCAGCGCCCCGCCAGCGCGTCCAGTTCCGCCCGGCCCAGTCCGGTGCGCCCGCTCACCTCTGCCGTGTCCACGGCGCCGCAGTCCAGGCCGCGCAGCAGGTAGCCGCTGAGCGCGCGGGCGGTCGCGGGCTCGTCCATCACCTCGCCGCCCGCCCTGGCGACGTAGGCGGCCAGCCGGTCGGCGGCTGCGGGCAGCCCCTCGCGGTAGAAGGCGTACGTGGCGGCGTAGCGCGTGGGCAGGTGCGCCGGATGCATGTCCCAGCCCTGGTAGTACGCGCGGGCCAGCGAGCGGCGGACCAGGCCGTAGTGGAGCCGCCAGGCGGAGTGCACCCGCTCGGCGGGGCCGACGGGGAGCACGTTGGTGGAGCCGTCGCAGAGCCGTACGCCGGTGCCTGCGGCCGCGGCCTGCATCACCGCCTTGGCGTAGTCGGCGGCGGGGTGGTCCAACGACTGGTGGGCGGCGCTGATCCCACAGGCCGCGCTGTAGTCGAAGGTGCCGTAGTGCAGCCCGGTGGCGCGGCCGGCGGCGGCGTCGATCAGCCGGGGCACGGTCGCGGTGCCGTCCGGGCCGAGGACGGCCTGGGTGGTCTCGATCTGGATCTCGAAGCCGATCCGGCCGGCCGGGAGTCCCGCGGCCCGCTCGAACTCCGCGCAGAGCCGGGCCATCGCGGCGACCTGCGCGGGAAAGGTGACCTTGGGAAGGGTCAGGACGAGTCCGCCGGGCAGCCCGCCGCCGTCGAGCAGCGCGGTCAGGAACAGGTCGAGGGTGCGGATGCCGCGGTCGCGCACGGCCGCCTCCAGGCACTTCATGCGGATGCCGATGTACGCGGGCGCGGTCCCGTCGGCGACGGCCGCGGTCACGGTACGGGCGGCGGCGACCGCGGCGGCGTCCTCCTCGGCGTCCGGTCGCGGCCCGTAGCCGTCCTCGAAGTCGATCCGCAGGTCCTCGACGGGTTCGCGGCGCAGTTTGGCCCGCACCCGGTCGTGCACCTCGGCGGCGGGACCGGCGGGCAGACCGAGCACGGCGGCGAGGGCGGCGGCGTCCGGCGCGTGGGCGTCGAGCGCGGCGAGCGCCCGGTCCCCCCACTGCCGTACGGTCCCGGCGGTGAAGGCGTCGGCGGGTACGTAGACGGTGTGCACCGGCTGCCGGGTGCCGGGGTCGCCCGGGTAGCGGCGGGCGAGTTCGGCGTCGGTGGCGGCGAGCGATGCGCCGATGCCCGTACGTACCGTGTCCGCCAGGCTCGTCAGGGCCGCCATCCGCGTCCTCCCGGTTTCAACGGACCGTTGAAGCGAAAGCTAGCCGGGAGCCGGGCGGGGGTCAACAGGCCCCCGGCCGGGCGGCCCCCGCCACCCGGCGGGGCGCGAGGGGGCCGTCCGGCCGGACCGGGATCAGCCCTTGCGGGCGTTGATCTCCTCGGTGAGCTGCGGGACGACCTGGAAGAGGTCGCCGACCACGCCGTAGTCCACCAGGTCGAAGATCGGCGCCTCGGCGTCCTTGTTGACGGCCACGATGGTCTTCGAGGTCTGCATGCCGGCCCGGTGCTGGATGGCGCCGGAGATGCCGTTGGCGATGTAGAGCTGCGGCGAGACCGACTTGCCGGTCTGGCCGACCTGGTTGCTGTGGGGGTACCAGCCGGCGTCCACCGCGGCGCGGGAGGCGCCCACGGCCGCGCCGAGGGAGTCGGCGAGCTGCTCGATGACGGTGAAGTTCTCAGCGCCGTTGACGCCGCGCCCGCCGGAGACCACGATCGCGGCCTCGGTCAGCTCCGGACGCCCGCTGGACGTGCGCTCGGCGCGCTGGACGACCTTGGTACCGGTGGCGAGGCCGCCGAAAACCACCGCGAGCTGCTCGACGGTGCCGGCTGCCGGGGAGCTCTCCACAGGCGCCGAGTTGGGCTTGACGGTGATCACCGGGATGCCCCTGGTGACCCGGGACCTGGTGGTGAAGGCGGCGGCGAACGCCGACTGGGTGGCGACCGGGCCCTGCTCGTCCGCCGTCAGGTCCACGGCGTCGGTGATGATGCCGGAGCCGAGCCGCAGCGCCAGACGGGCGGCGATCTCCTTGCTCTCGGCGGAGGACGGCAGCAGCACGGCGGCCGGGGACACCGCCTCGGCGGCGGCCTGCAGGGCGTCGACCTTGGGGACGACCAGGTAGTCGGCGAACTCCGGCGCGTCGGCGGTGAGGACCCTGACCGCCCCGTGCCCGGCGAGCACGGGGGCGGCGGTGTCGGCGCCGGGGCCGAGGTGGACGGCGACCGGCTCGCCCAGGCGGCGGGCCAGGGTGAGCAGTTCGAGGGTCGGCTTGCGGACGGCGCCGTCCACGTGGTCGACGTAGACGAGGACTTCAGCCATGGGAATGCACTCCTGCGGAAGGTCTGCGGGCGGGGGCGGGCCGGAGGCCGGGCGGCCGTCGGTCGCGCCGCTGGGCGGCGGGGACGGCACGGCCCGGACCCGGTCGGCGGGACGGGGGCGCGGCCGGACGGCTCGTCAGATGAACTTCTGCTCCACAAGGAAGGCCGCGAGCTGCTTGCCGCCCTCGCCGTCGTCCTTGACGATCGTGCCCGCGGTGCGTGCCGGGCGCGCGGTGGCGTCCTCGACGGCGGTCCAGGAGCCGGCCAGGCCGACCTCGGCCGGGTCGATGTCCAGGTCGGACAGGTCCAGTGACTCCAGCGGCTTCTTCTTGGCGGCCATGATGCCCTTGAAGGACGGGTAACGGGCCTCGCCGGACTGGTCGGTGACCGACACCAGCGCCGGGAGCGACGCCTCCAGCCGCTCGCTGGCCGCATCGCCGTCACGGCGGCCGGTGACCTTGCCGTCGGCGACCGCGACCTCGGAGAGCAGGGTCACCTGCGGGACGCCCAGCCGCTCGGCGAGCAGCGCGGGCAGCACGCCCATGGTGCCGTCGGTGGAGGCCATGCCGGTCACGACCAGGTCGTAGCCGATGTGTTCGATCGCCTTGGCCAGCACCAGCGACGTACCGATGACATCGGTGCCGTGCAGCGCGTCGTCCTCGACGTGGACTCCCTTGGCCGCGCCCATCTGCAGCGCCTTGAGCACCGCGCCCCTGGCGTCCTCGGGACCCACCGTCACCACGGTGATCTCCGCGTCGCCGGCGGCCTCGGCGATCTGCAGCGCCTGCTCCACCGCGTACTCGTCCAGCTCCGACAGCAGGCCGTCGACCGCGTCGCGGTCGGTGGTCAGGTCCTCGGCGAAGTGACGGTCGCCCGTGGCGTCGGGCACATACTTCACTGCGACTACGATCCTCAAGCTCACGCCTGCTCTCCTACTGCATCGTCCTGCACGTCTTCGTGAACTGCCCCCGGACAAGGCGGCCGAAGCCCCGGCCCGCGACGGGACCGGAAGTCCGGCAGGCACCCCGTTACGGCAGCATAGGCGCCTGCGGGGACAGCTCCCGGCCGGGGCACGGCAACTGTTCCGAGCGAAATATTACTCGCCAGTACACAGACGTGCCGACACAACCGCAAGGCTCGCGCACTGTGACCTGCCCGACGCCCCCGGGCGGAGAGCGGAGCACCCCGGGGGCGTGGACGTCAACGCGGCAGGCGGTGGAAGTTCCCCTCGTGGTAGAGGAGCGGGCCGCCGGGGCCCTCGGAGTCGCCGGCCATCGCCCGTGCGATCACCAGCCAGTGGTCCCCGGCCTGCACCCGGGCTATCACCTGGCACGCCAGCCAGGCGGAGACCTCGTCGAGCAGCGGCACCCCGTGGGGTCCCACCGACCACGCGGTGTCGGATCCGAAGCGGTCGGCGCCGCTGCGGGCGAAGACGGCCGCCAGGTCCTCCTGGTGCTCGCCGAGGATGTGCACGCCCACGGAGGACGCGTCGGCGACGGCGGGCCAGCTGGACGAGCCCAGGCTGATGCCGAAGGAGAGCAGTGGCGGTTCGGCGGCCACCGAGGTGAGGGAGGTCGCGGTGAAGCCGACCGGGCCGGCGGTGCCCATCGCGGTGATCACGGCGACACCGGCGGCATGTCGGCGGAAGACGGAGCGGAAGAGCGTCGGGTCGAAGCCGGGATCGCCGGCCTGGTCATGGGCGGGGCCCAAATCGATCGTGGCGGTCACGTGATGTCCTTCTGGGGCGAGCGGGCCTGTGGGGCGAGTCGAAGACGCTCAGCGGACCCGACAGCGCGCACTGGAATGACGCCCGAGATCGACATCGGCCCGTGTGCGCAGAAGGGGGTCAAGGGACACACAAAGGGACGCAACGCAAGAGTGACGATTCCCGGGGTGCCTCGTCAAGGGGTCTCCCACTATATGGACATATGGCGTGATCTTCGGACCGGCCGCCTATGCCCACGGCCTCGGCCGGCTTCCCCGCGCTCAGACCGGTTCGACCGCCGCGCCCAGCGCGGCGATGACGTCCGCACGGCGCGGCAGTCCCGCCGCCCGCCGGACGATCGACCCGTCCGCGCCGAGCACCAGCACGGTCGGCGTCCTGAGGATGTTCAGCCGCCTGACCAGCTCCAGCCGGCTCTCCGCGTCGATGTCCACATGCCGTACGCCCGGCACCATGGCGGTCACCTCGCCGAGCACCCGCCGGGTCGCCCGGCAGGGCGCGCAGAACGCGCTGGAGAACTGCACCAGCGTCGCCCGCTCCCCCAGCGGCCCGCCGAGGTCCTCGGCCGTCAGCCGCTCACCGTCGTCCTTCGCCCGCACCCGGACCCTCCCGTCCCTGCGCCGGTGGATGACGCCGTAGACGCTCGCGGCAGCGAGCACGGCCAGGCATACGATCAGTCCGGTCATCTCCGCGTCTCCCACCCTTTCCCGATACCGGCCGCTTTCCGCTTCCCGGTGGTTCTCGTTCCCGGTGCTTCCCGCCGGGCATTTCCCGCCGCCCGCCGTTCCGCACGCCGTTGCCGCCGGCGGCCGTTGGGGCGACCGGCCGCGTCGCGGCGGCAGCGCTTCAGCGATTGCAGCGTTCATCCGACCGCAATGATTCCCGGGGGCGCGGATCCGCCGTTTGTGAGCGATGATCTGACGATGGAGATTGATGTCCGAGGGCCCCGCTTCGGGGCCGCCCTCACCACCGTGGTACTGATGATCACGCTGGTCACGGGCAACGGCTGGCTGCTGGCCGCGCAGGCGGTCTTCTTCGCCGTCGGCGCCGCCGCCGGCGCGCAGAACTCACCGTGGGGCTGGCTGTTCCGTACCGTGGTACGGCCCAGGCTCGGCCCGCCGCCCGCCACCGAGGACGCGGCGCCGCCGCAGTTCGCCCAGGCCGTGGGCCTGGTCTTCACCCTCGTCGGCGTCGTCGGCTACCTCGTCGGCCCGCAGTGGCTCGGTACGGTCGCCACCGCGTTCGCCCTGGCCGCCGCCTTCCTCAACGCCGCCTTCGCGTTCTGCCTGGGCTGCCAGATGTACCTGCTGATCAAGCGGGCCACCACAGCGCACGCCTGAGACGGCGCGGCGGGGCCGGCGGCGCAACCGCCGGCCCCGCCGCCTCCGTTCACACCGGGCGGCTCACACCCGGCCGGTCACGCCGGGCCGGTCACGCCGGGCCGGTCACGCCGGAGCGGTCGTGCTGGGCCGCGTATGCGCGCAGTTCCTCGGCGATCGCCTCCGCGAAGCCGTCGATGTCGTCCTCGGTGGTGTCGTAGGCGCACATCCAGCGCACCTCGCCGGTCCGCTCGTCCCAGACGTAGAAGCGGTAGCGCTTCTGGAGCCGTTCGGTGACCTCGCGCGGCAGTACCGCGAAGACCGCGTTGGCCTGCACCGGGCGCTGCACCCGCACCCCGTCGACCGTCCGCAGCGCCGCTTCCAGGCGGCCGGCCATGGCGTTGGCGTGCCGGGCGCCGCGCAGCCACAGGTCGCCGGTGAGCAGCGCCTCGAACTGCACCGAGACGAACCGCATCTTCGACGCGAGCTGCATCGTTTCCTTGCGCAGGTACGGCAGGCCGCGCACCCGGTCCGGGCTGAGCACGACCACGCACTCGCCGAACAGCAGGCCGTTCTTGGTGCCGCCGAAGGACAGGATGTCCACGCCCGCCTCGGTGGTGAAGCGGGCGAGCGGCACGTCGAGGAAGGCTGCGGCGTTGGCGATCCGGGCGCCGTCCAGGTGGACGGCCATGCCCAGGTCGTGGGCGTGGTCGCAGATCGCCCTGAGCTCCTCGGGCGTGTAGCAGGTGCCCAGTTCGGTGGACTGGGTGATCGCGACGACCTGCGGCTGGGCCCGGTGCTCGTCGGTGAAGCCGAACGCCTGCCGGTCGATCAGCTCGGGGGTGAGCTTGCCGTCCGGTGTCGGCACGGTGAGCAGCTTGAGGCCGCCGACCCGCTCCGGGGCCCCGCACTCGTCGGTGTTGATGTGCGCGGTCTCGGCGCAGATCACCCCGCCCCAGCGCTCGGTGACGGCCTGGAGCGAGATGACGTTGGCGCCGGTGCCGTTGAACACCGGGAAGACCTCGGCGGCGGGACCGAAGTGCCGGCGGAAGACCTCCTGGAGGTGGGCGGTGTACGCGTCCGCGCCGTAGGAGCTCTGATGGCCGCCGTTGGCGAGGGCGAGGGCGGTGAGGACTTCGGGGTGCGCGCCCGCGTAGTTGTCACTGGCGAATCCGCGGGAGTGCGGATCGTGACGCCGTATGGCGTCGGAGGCGGGCTGGTCGGTCACGGTTGGGGCGTCAGCCACAGTCGGTTCCCGTTCACTTCCGTAGGGCTCCGGTTCCAGACGCCCGCGATGGCCTCGGCCAGCTCGGTGACGTCGGTGAAGCCGGCGAATTTGGCGTTCGGGCGCTGGGCCCGCAGCTCATCGTGCACCAAGGCCTTGATCACCAGTACGGTGGCCGCCGCGGTCGGGCCGTCGTCACCGCTCAGCTTGCGGAAGGAGTCGGCCAGGGCGAGCGTCCACGCCTCGGCGGCGGCCTTGGCTGCGGAGTAGGCCGCGTTGCCGGCGGTGGGTGCGCCGGCGCCGGACGCGCTGACCAGTACGTACCGGCCGCCGGCACTGCGCATCAGGCCGTCGTGGAAGGCCAGCGAGGTGTGCTGGACGGTACGGATCAGCAGCTTGTGCAGCACGTCCCAGTCGGCCAGGTCGGTCTCGGGGAACGACGCGGACCCGCGCCAGCCGCCCACCAGGTGGACCAGCCCGTCGACCCGGCCGTGGTCCTTCTCGATCCGGCCGGCCCAGTCCTCGGTGGCCTCCAGGTCGAGCAGGTCGACGATCTCGCCGGTGATGTCCGCGCCTCCGGCGTCGTAGCGCGCCGCGTCCACCGCCTCGGCGAGCCGCTCCGGGTCGGCGTCGGCGGCGATCACATGGCCGCCGGCGCGGGCCAGCCGCTGGAGTACGGCGCGTCCCGCCGGTCCGCCGGCGCCCGCCACCGCGATCACCGCTCCGTCGAGACCACCCGTGTACGTGTCGGTCGTCATCTCCGCCTCCTCGGCCGCTCCGGTCACGCGGCGCTCCGCAGCACGCTGTCGCCGGTGATCCCCTTGGTCGAGGCGATCACCTCGCGGAGCTTCTTGGCAAGTGCCTCGTAGAACATGCTGAGCGGAAACTCGTCCGGCAGCACGTCGTCGACCAGCCTGCGCGGCGGGAGCGACAGGTCCAGGGCCTCGGGGCCCTTGGCCCAGACCGAGCCGGGGTGGGGGGAGAGGTACTTCGCCACCAGGTCGTAGGCGGCGAGCCAGTGGACCAGCTTGGGGCGGTCGATGCCGTCCCGGTAGAGGGTCTCGATCTCGGCGCAGAGCTGGTTGGTGACCTGCGGTGCGCGCTCCCAGTCGATGTGCAGGGTGTTGTCCGTCCAGCGTACGGCGTCGTGCTGGTGGAGGTAGGCGAAGAGCAGCTGGCCGCCGAGTCCGTCGTAGTTGCGGGTGCGGGCGCCGGTCACGGGGAAGCGGAAGAGGCGGTCGAAGAGGATCGTGTACTGGACGCCCAGGCCCATCGGGTGGCCCTCGGCCTGGAGTTTGACGGCCTCTTTGAAGGTGGTCAGGTCGCAGCGCAGCTCCTCCAGGCCGTACATCCAGAAGGGCGCCCGCTGCTTGATCATGAACGGGTCGAACGGCAGGTCGCCGTGGCTGTGGGTGCGGTCGTGGATCATGTCCCAGAGCACGAAGGTCTGCTGGGTCAGCTCCTGGTCGCCGACCAGCCGGACGGCCGCCTCGGGCAGCTCCAGGCCGAGCGTGGCCACGGCGGCGTCGGTGACGGCGCGGAAGCGGGCCGCCTCGCGGTCGCAGAAGATGGCGCCCCAGGTCCAGCGGTCGGGCGCCTGGCGGACGGCGACGGTCTCCGGGAAGAGCACCGCGGAGTCGGTGTCGTAGCCCGGGGTGAAGTCCTCGAAGGTGATCGGTACGAACAGCGGGTTGTCGTACCGGGTGCGCTCCAGTTCGGCGAGCCACTCCGGCCACACCACGCGCAGCACCACCGCTTCCAGGTTGCGGTCCGGGTTGCCGTTCTGGGTGTACATCGGGAACACCACGAGGTGCTGGCGCCCGTCACGCCGGTCGGCGGCGGGCTGGAAGGCCAGCAGGGAGTCCAGGAAGTCCGGTACGGCGAAGCCGCCGCCGGCCCAGCGGCGCAGGTCGGCCGCCAGCGCCCGGTGGTAGCCGGCGTCGTGCGGGAGCAGCGGGGAGAGCCGCTCGACCGCCCTCGCGACCCGTTCCAGAATCCGGGCCGCCTCGTCCCGGCCGGGCGCGTCCTCGGCGTCGAAGTCGATCGAGCCGTCCTTGAGCTGCCAGGGTCGGATGGTCTCGACGGCCTCCTTGAGCACCGCCCACTGAGGGTGACCGGTCACGTCCGTACCGGACATCCCGCTCCTGTCCAGCGTTCCGGGCGAAAGAACTTCGGTCATGACCCCACCTCCACAAGAGAACCTTCCGTCAAGCCACCGTATCCATGCCGTCGCCGTCGCAACAAGAGGAGCCGATGGAGATCCTCCTGTCACAGCCGTCCAAGACGGCTGTTTATCCTGCCTTCCTCCCGAACGGAGCAGGAAAAGTTGCGTTTTCGACCGGCTGGGGGACGCACCGCCCGGCGGCGCCGGCGCTGTCCGCCGAGCAGACCCGGACGCCGACCCGTCACGGCGCGTTCGGCCCCCGGTCGCCTGGACTCGCTAGGGTGCGGCCATGAGCTTCCTCACCGTCGGTCACCGCGGAGTCGCGGGTGTCGAGCCGGAGAACACCCTGCGGTCCTTCCGCCGCGCCGAGCGGGCCGGCCACGACCAGGTCGAACTCGACCTGCACCTGAGCAAGGACGGCGCGCTGATCGTCATGCACGACCCGGACGTGGACCGCACCACCGACGGCACCGGGCTGGTCCGCGAGCTCACCCTCGACGAGATCCGCGGCCTGGACGCCGGGCTCGGCGAGCGGGTGCCGGTCTTCGAGGAGGTGCTGGAGGCGGTGAGCCGGCCCATCCAGGCCGAGATCAAGGACGTGGCCGCCGCCCGGGTGCTCGCCGGGGTGCTGAGCGAGCGCGGCGCGACCGGGCGGGTCAGCGTGCTGTCCTTCCACGACGAGGCGCTCGCCGAGATCCACCGGCTGCTGCCCGAGGTGCGCACCGTGCTGGTCGCCGAAAAGCCCGGACCCGACATCGTGCCCCGCGCCCAGGCGGTGGGCGCCCGGCTGGTGAGCCTGGACCTGCGCCGGCTGGACCTGGACACGGTACGGCGCTGCCACGAGGCCGGGATCAAGGTGATGGCCTGGACCGTCAACACCGCCCAGGACTGGGCGCTGGTCCGCGCGCTCGGCCTGGACGGAGCCGCCACCGACCTGCCGGCGGAACCCACCGTGTGACCGGGCCCGTACGTACCGCGACCGGCAACCGCCGACAGGTAACCGCGGCGGCAACATCGCGGACACAAAGGTCCGGCATGCGGACAACCGCTCGGATCCCGTGGACAGCGGAGCCCTGGCGGTGTCAAGGTCCCGCCATGCGTCCTGCCTTCCGGTTGTCCCCGCCCCGCGCGGCCGTCCTCGGCGCCGCCGCCCTGATCACGCTGGCCCTGGCCGGCTGCTCGCCGCAGGACGACGACGCCTCGTCGGCGCCGTCCTCCGCCCCGCCCGCGACGGGCGCCGCGTCCACGGCCGCCACCGCCGCGGCCTGCGCGCCGGGCTCACTGCCCACCCGCTCCCCCGGCAAGCTCACCGTCGGCACCGACAACCCGGCCTACGACCCGTGGTTCTCCGACAACACGCCGTCCAACGGCAAGGGGTACGAGTCGGCGGTCGCCTACGCGGTGGCCAAGCAGCTCGGCTTCGCCCAGGACCAGGTGGTGTGGCGGAAGGTGCCGTTCAACAGCGCTTTCGCGCCGGGCGCCAAGGACTTCGACTTCGACGTCAACCAGGTCTCCATCAGCGCCGACCGTGCCAAGGCCGTGGACTTCTCGCCCGGCTACTACGACGTGCGGCAGGCCGTCATCGCCGCCAAAGGCTCGAAGATCTTCGGGGCGCACTCGCTGGCCGACCTCAAGGACGCCAAGCTGGGCGCCCAGGTGGGCACCACCAGCCTCGACGTGATCAAGAACGTGGTCAGGCCGGGCAAGCAGCCCGCGGTCTTCCAGCGCAACGACCTCGCGGTGGCCGCGCTGAAGAACGGCCAGGTCGACGGCATCGTGGTGGACCTGCCGACCGCGTTCTACATCACCGGCGCCGAGGTCACCGACGCCAAGGTGGTCGGCCAGTTCGCGGACACCGGCGGCACGCCCGAGCAGTTCGGGCTGGTGCTCGACAAGGGCAGCAAGCTCACCTCCTGCGTGTCCCAGGCGGTCACCTCGCTGCGCGCGGACGGGACGCTCGCCGCGCTGGAGAAGCAGTGGCTGTCCGACGCGGTCGGCGCGCCGGTACTGAAGTGACCGTCAGGGACGAGCCCGAGGCGCCCGCGGCCGACGGCTACCGGCCGTCGGCGCGGCGGATCGAGCGCGAGCGGCACCGCCGCGCCCGGACCCGCCGCGCGTTCGGCGTGGCCGCGGTCAGCACGTCGGTGACCGCGGGCGTGCTCTACGCCGTGATCGTGAACTCGCCCGGCTGGCAGCGCACCCGGGAGACCTTCTTCGACCCGCACTACTTCCGGGCCGCCTTCCCCGACGTCATGCAGGGCCTGTGGCTGAACGTGCGGCTGCTGGCGGTGTGCGGGGCCGTCGTGCTGGTCGCCGGGCTGCTGACAGCGCTGCTGCGGACGCTGCGCGGGCCGGTGTTCTTCCCGCTGCGCGCGCTGGCCACCGCGTACGTGGACTTCTTCCGCGGGCTGCCGCTGATCATCTGCATCCTGATCTCCGTCTTCGGCATCCCCGCGCTGCGGCTGAGCGGGGTCACCAACGACCCCGTCCTGCTCGGCGGCTTCGCGCTGTGCCTGACCTACACCGCCTATGTGGCCGAGGTGTTCAGGGCGGGCATCGAGAGCGTGCACCCGAGCCAGCGCGCCGCGGCCCGTTCGCTGGGCCTGAGCAACGCGCAGGCGATGCGCTACGTGGTGCTGCCGCAGGCGGTACGCCGGGTGGTTCCGCCGCTGCTCAACGACCTGGTGTCGCTGCAGAAGGACACCGGGCTGGTGTCGATCGGCGGCGCCGTGGACGCGGTCTACGCGGCGCAGATCATCGCCAGCCAGAAGTTCAACTACACGCCGTACATGCTGGCGGGGCTGATCTTCGTCGCGATCACCATCCCTATGACGCGGTTCACCGACTGGGTGTCGGCGCGCATGAACCGGCGGCAGTCCCAGGCGGGCGCGGTATGAGTGCGGACGAGCGGGCCGCGGACCCGCGGGCGGCAAACCGGCCGGCGCGGGAGGCGTCCCCGGGGCCCGGCGGCAAGCCGGTGCTGCGGCTCGACGCGGTCCGCAAGGCGTACGGCTCCACGGTGGTGCTGGCGGACGTCGACCTGGAGGTGCCCGCGCACAGCGTCACCGCGCTCATCGGCGCATCCGGCTCCGGCAAGTCGACGCTGCTGCGCTGTGTGAACCTGCTGGAGGACGTCGACGACGGGGCGGTCTTCCTCGACGGCGAGGAGATCACCGACCCGCGCGCCGACCAGGACGCGGTACGGCGCCGGATCGGCGTGGTCTTCCAGGCGTACAACCTCTTCCCGCACATGACGGTGCTGGACAACATCACGCTCGCGCCGCGCCGGGTGCACCGCACTCCGCGGGCGGCGGCCGAGCGGGAGGCCCGCGAGCTGCTGTCCCGGCTGGGACTCGCCGACCGGGCCGAGGAGTACCCGGACCGGCTCAGCGGCGGTCAGCAGCAACGGGTGGCGCTGCTGCGGGCGGTGGCCACCCGGCCGCGTCTGCTGCTGCTGGACGAGATCACCGCGGCGCTCGACCCCGAGCTGGTCGGCGAGGTGCTGGCGGTGGTGCGGGACCTCAAGGAGCAGGGCATGACGATGGTGATCGCCACCCATGAAATGGCGTTCGCCCGCGAGGTCGCCGACCAGGTGTGCTTCCTGGACGGCGGGGTGATCCTGGAGCGCGGCACCCCCGCCGAGGTCTTCGGGGCGCCCGCGCGGGAGCGCACCAGGGAGTTCCTGCGGCGGATCACCGAGTCGGGGCGGCTCTGACGGCGCCCGCCGGCCGGCACCGCGGACGCGGGGGCCGGCCGGCGGGCGCGGCCGTGGCGGGCCGGGGGGAAACCCGGTGCCGGCGCCGCCACCGCCGGCGTCAGGTGAGCTTCTTGGTGAGCAGCTCGAACTCCAGGTCGTCGCGGACCGGCAGCCCGAACCGCTCGTCCCCGTACGGGAAGGCACTCATCCGCCCGGTGCGGGCGTAGCCGCGGCGGACGTACCAGGCGATCAGTTCCTCGCGGACCGAAATCACCGTCATGTGCATCTCGGCGACCTTCCACTCGTCGCGGGCCATCTGCTCGGCCTCGGCGATGACGGCCTTGCCCAGGCCCGCGCCCTGCAGGGCGGGCCGCACCGCGAACATGCCGAAGTAGGCGTGCTCCCCGCGGTGTTCGAGCTGGCAGCAGGCGACCAGTTCGCCGCCGCTCTCCACCGCGATCAGCCGGCCGCCGGGCTTGGCGATGACGGCGAGCACGCCCTCCTCGTCGGTCCTGCGGCCGCCCAGGAGGCTTGCCTCCGTGGTCCAGCCGGCCCGGCTGGAGTCCCCGCGGTAGGCGGACTCGATCAGCGCGACGAGAGCCGGGGCGTCCTCGGGAGCGGCGGCGCGGAAGGTGAGCTGGGCGGTGTCCATGGGGGAAAGACTAGGGCCTGTCGTTGCGGATCCGCGTGGGTGGCGGGACGGGGCCCGGTGCGTTGCGGCTGCTCGGCGGAGGAGGGAGGCGGCATGGTGTGCCGCCGACCGGCGGGAGCGCGGCAGGCGTGCGGGCCGGGGCCCGGGACGCCGACGGATCCGCACGGCAGACCTTGGCCAAGCCGTCCGAAGCCCTTAACCGAGCCGTCCGACACTCTCGCCAGCCAGGGCGAGCGCGAGCCGGCGGACCCCCTCGGTGATCTCCTCGGGCCCCGAGGTGTCGGCGAAGGTGACGCGGACGAAGGGGGCCGGCGACTCGGCGGGGAAGTACGGGCGTCCCGGGGCCAGCGCCACCCCGGCCCGCAGCGCGCCCGCCGCCAGAGCGGTCTCGTCGGCGCCGTCGGGCAGCCGCAGCCACAGGTGGTGGCCGCCGGCCGGGGCCGCGGCGGGGACGAGCGCGGGCGACCGGTGGCGCAGCGCGGCCAGCATGGCCTCCCGGCGCTCCCGCAGGGCCGCGGCGACCGCGCGCAGATGCCGCGGCCAGGCGGGCGCGCCGACGAGTTCGAGGGTCGCCTCCTGGAGCGGCCTCGGCACGAAGAAGCTGTCCACCACCTGGATGGCGCGCAGCCGCTCGACCACCGGCCCGCGGGCGATCAGGGCGCCGACCCGCAGGCTCGGCGAGGTGGGCTTGGTGAGGGAGGCGACGTGCACCACCGTGCCGTACGGGTCGTCGGCGATCAGCGGCGACGGCAGCGGCCCGCCGTGGCCGAGCCGGCGGGCGAAGTCGTCCTCGACCACGAAGGCGCCGGCCGCGCGGGCGATGTCGAGCACCTGGCGGCGGCGCCCCGCGGCGAGCACCGCGCCGGTCGGGTTCTGGAACAGCGGCTGGCAGAAGAAGACCCGGGCGCCGCTGGCGGCGAAGGCGTCGGCGAGCAGGTCGGGGCGTACCCCTTCGGCGTCGACCGGCACGGGCACCGGCCGCAGTCCGGCGGCGCGGGCGACCGCGAGCGCCCCCGGGTAGGTGGGCGACTCGACCAGGACGGCCCCGCCGGGAGGGGCCAGCGCCCGCAGCGCGGTGGTGAGCGCCGCCTGGCCGCCCGCGGTGATCAGCACCTGGGCGGGCCCGACGCCGGCCTCCCGGCCGAACCAGGCGCGCAGCGCGGTCAGGCCCTCGACAGGGGGCCGCTCCCACGCCCCGGGCCGGCGGGCGGCCCGCGCCAGGGCCGCGCCGAGCGCCCGCTCGGGTTGGAGGGTGGGGTGCAGGTAGCCGCCGGTGAAGGCGATGACGCCGGGCGGCGGCGGGGCCAGCGTCGCCAGCACCCCGGCGGCGTCCACCACCCGGGGGGCCGCGTCGGGGTCCTCGGCGGTGAGCGCGACCTGCTGCCAGGAGGTGTCGACGGTACGCGGCCGGCCCGCGTCCTCGGCCGCCCGGTAGGTGCCGGCGCCCGGCCGGGTGACGACCAGTCCCTCGGCGGCGAGTGCGGCCAGCGCCCGGGAGACCGTCACCGGGCTGACCCCGAAGCGCTCGACGAGGGTGCGGCTCGACGGCAGCCGCGCCCCCGCAGGGAAGCGGTTCAGCTCCTTGCGCAGCGAATCGGCAACGACGGCCGCACTGCTATCGTCGTTCATGAAGAACAAAGATAGCGCTACTCCCGGAGAGCGGATAGCGGTGGGCGGTACCGTCCTGGCCTGCCTGGGTGTCGCCGCCTTCTCGCTGACCTTCCCCGCCACCCACTGGGCGCTGAGCGGCTTCGGCCCCTGGTCCTCGGTGACGCTGCGGGCGGTGCTGGCCGCGGCGGTCGCCGGCGCCTTCCTCCTCGCCGGCCGGGCGCCGGTGCCGGACCGGGCGCACTGGCCGGGTCTGGCGGTGGTCGCCTGCGGAGTGGTGCTCGGGTACCCGCTGCTCACCACGCTCGCGCTGCGGACCACCGACACCTCGCACGCGGCGGTCGTGGTCGGGGCGCTGCCGCTGTGCACCGCGGCGCTGGGCGCGCTGCGGACCGGCGCGCGCCCCTCCCGTACGTTCTGGGCCGCGGCGGTGGCCGGCGCCGCCGTGGTGGTCGGCTTCTCGGTCGGCGAGAGCGGCGGGACCCCGACCGCCGGGGACGGGTACCTGTTCGTCGCGCTGCTGGTGTGCGCGGCCGGCTATGTGGAGGGCGGGCGGCTGGCGGCGCTGCTGCCGGGGTGGCAGGTGGTGGGCTGGGCGCTGATCGGCGCGCTGCCGCTGACGCTGCCCGCGGCGGTGGTCGCGGTGGCGGTGGAGCCGGTGCGGCTGACCGGCGAGTCGGTGGGCGGCCTGGTGTGGGTGGCGCTGGTGTCGCAGTTCCTGGGGCTGCTGGTCTGGTACCGGGGCATGGCCGCGGTCGGGGTGGCCAGGGCGAGCCAGCTCCAACTGGCGCAGCCGGTACTGACGCTGGTGTGGTCCGCGGCGCTGCTCGGTGAGAGCCTGGGGGCGGCCACCTGGCCGGCCGCGGTGGCGGTGCTGGTGTGCGTGGCGGTCACCCAGCGCTCGGGGGCGGGAGCCCGCCGGGCCGGGCGGGCCGCGGCGGGGCACACCCCGGTGGAGGCGACCGCCGGGTCGCGCGGACGGCCGGTGCACTCCCCCGAGTGACTCCGCACGCCTGGGTGCGCGTCCACCCCGCCGGGCAGCCTCTCCCGGATCGCACGTCGCGGGCGACCGCGCCGGGAGCGGTGGGCGAGGGGAGGGGCACCGATGCACGGGACACCGCTGGTCGCGTGGCTGCTCGTCGGGCTCGGCCTCGCGGTCACCGGATCGTGCCTGCTGCGCCGGGAGGCCGGGGCGGAGGCGGCGACCAGTGCCGGCATGGCCGTGATGGCGGTGCCGCTGACCGTCTTCGACCCCGGCCCCTGGGGCGCCGCGGTGCTGGCCCCGGTCTTCGCGCTCGCCGGGCTGCACTCGCTGGTCACCCGGGCCGCCCACCGGCTGCACCACGCGGTGTGCTCGGCGGCGATGGTCTACATGGCGGTGGCGATGGCGGCGGGGCACACCGGCCACGCCGCCCACCTGGGCGCGGGGGTCCCACTGCTCACGGGCGCGCTGCTGGTGTACTTCGCCTGGTACGTCCTGCGGACCGGTATGGCCCTGGTACCCGGCCCGGCCGGCCCGACGGCGCCGTCCGGGCCATCGGCCGCCGTGCGGCTGCGGTACGCGCCCGAGGTGGCTCTGGCCTGCCGGGTGTCGATGGCGCTGGGGATGCTCGCCATGCTGCTGGCCCTGTGACACGTGCCCTTCCGGCGGCCCGCCGGACGCCGGGGCCGGACCGCGCCGACAGCCGCGCCGACACGTGATGTGAGTCGTACGTCACATCGGGTCCGGTGTCGTACCACGGCGTCCCCGGCGGCTCCTAGGGTGATCCGCATGACGGTCCCGTTCGTGCTGCTGGTCCTCGGCGCACTTGCGGCGGCTACGGCGCCGCGTCTGCTCTCCCGTGCCGACTGGCCGGAGCGCGAACCGGTGCTGGCCCTGTGGGTCTGGCAGTGCGTGGTCGCCGCGGTACTGCTGTGCTGCGTGCTGGCCATGGCACTGACCGCCTCGGCCGCCTGGGCCGCGGTCCGCGGACACGTCTTCGCCTTCGCGCCGCGCGGTGTGGAGAGCGCCTACGGCCTGTCCGCGTACGGCGGCTGGTCCGGGACGCTGGCCATCACGCTCGCGCTCGGCGGTGTGTGGACGGCGACGATGCTCACCCGGGAGGTGCGGCGCGCCCGCGCCCGCCGCCGACGGCGGCGGGGCGAGCTGCGGACCCGCGCGCCCCGGCTGCCCGACGAGCAGGTGCCGCCCGGCGAGCGGCTGGTCGTCCTGGAGGACGCGCGCTCCGACGCGTGGTGGCTGTCCGGCGCCGAACCACAGCTGGTGATCACCACGGCCGCGCTGCGCCGTCTGAAGGGCCGCAGCCTGGACGCGGTGCTGGCCCACGAGCAGGGCCACGCCCGCGCCCGCCACGACGTGCTGCTGCACTGCGCGGGCGCACTGGCCGGCGGCTTCCCGCAGGTGCCGGTCTTCGCCGCCTTCCGCGACCAGGTGCACCACCTGGTGGAGCTGGCGGCGGACGACACCGCCTCGCGCCGCTTCGGCCGGCTGACCACGGCGCTGGCGCTGGTGGAACTCAACGAGGGGCGCGGGGTGTTCGGGCCCGGCCCGGCGTCGCCGGGCGCACTGCCGGGTCGGGTCAACCGGCTGCTGGACCCGGCGCCCCGGCTGACGGTGGGGCGCAGGCTGCGGGTCACGGCGCTGGCGCTGCTGGCGCCCGCGGTACCGCTGCTGATCGCCTTCGGCCCCGGCCTGCACGCGCTGACCTGATCCGGCGACCGCAATGGGTATCGAGGCGCGGACGATCGGACCGGCGCGGTCGTGCGGTGCCGGATGCCGGATGCCGGATGCCGTGGGACGCTCCGCGCCGAGGCCGTGCCCGCGCGGCACGGCAGACGGACGCCGGACCCGACGATCCCCCGCGTCGCCGGGTCCGTGTGAGGTGGGGGTGTTCGGCGGGTCGGGACTGGGCTGAGCTGGGGATTTGCCCCCGACAGCAGGCGTGTTCGCCGGGTGTTGAACTGGGTTGAGCCGGGTTCGGGCGGCAAGATCGTCGCCCAGAAATCTCCCAACTCCCGGCTGACAAGCCCCAGGTAAGCACGCGCCCCGCCCAATCTGTTTGGGCGGGGCGCGCTCGGTGCCGGGAACCCCGAGGGGGGTCACTGCCATCTGGGACGCCCGGCACGTTCATGTGGTTTGACTCTTACCCAGTCCAACGAGTTGCTTTTGACGTGGGCATTCACTCATTCGAGTGAACATGCGTTCGAATCTGGCACACGCATCCTAGCCTCGCGGCGTCGGGCTGCCGCGGGGCCGGTTGCGCGGGTCGAGCGGTTGTTGGGGGTGGCCTGCTCATCTCGCGGAGCCCGGCCGCCGTGGCCACGCTCCCACACTGCCCATTGCCGCCGGAAACGTCCACCCTGTGGACGGGATTTGCGGCGCGACGCGTCAGTGCCGCCGATTCGTGTCGGCGCAGCCGCCCCGGTGTACGTAGAGGAGGCTGGCGCCGGTGGCCTGGTCGACGTGCACCTCCTGTGCCTGGCCGCGCAGCAGTGGCTGCTGGCAGCGGGCGCAGGGCCGGCCGGTCGTGGCGGTGCTGGGCGGCCCGGCGGGGCGGTCGTCCGGCGCGGGGACCGGCCGGTGCGGGGATTCCGGCGGCCGGTCCCGGTGGCCTGTCCACGGGGCCTGCCCGGTCTCCTGATAGGCCCGCCGCAACCTGGCCGCGTCCACGCACTGGTACCCGGCGAGGCAGGTGGGGCACTCCCGCAGGTGGCCCAGGTAGGCGTCCCGTAAATCGGTGACCGTGGGCGGCTCGGGGGTGACCGGGTCCAGGCTGCGCGGTCCGGCGCCTGTGTCCAGGTAGTGGCCGCCGGTCACCGGTGGTCCTCCGGCCGGCAGCGGTCGCACCGGCAGGGCGGCCAGATGGAGATCGCCAAGGGCGGGTCGGTGGGGCCTGGGGTGACGGCCGTCTTCGGGCGCCCGCTGGTGCGCGCGCCGGTGGCCGCGTCCACGGTGTAGACGCGCAGCGTCAGGCCCGGGTGCGGCGCCGCCTGGCCGGTGGCTGCATCTGTTGTACTGTCGCCCACGATGACCCCTTCTCGGTCGTCCAATCCCCCGGGCCCTGCCAGGCCGCGGGGGTTTCTGCTTGGTCAATGTATCCACTCGTATCGCTACGTACAGCTACGTAGTCCCAGGATGCGGTTCGTGGTGCGCTGCGTAGCGTCGTGATCATGGCGATTGATCCCGATGCCCAGATTGATCACGATGGTCCGGTGACGCCCTACCGGCAGCTCGCCGACATCCTCCGGGCGCGCATCGCCCGCGGCGACTGGGCACCCGGACGGCGCATCGCGTCCGAGACGGACCTGGTACAGGAGTACGGGCTGGCCCGGACCACGGTCCGCCGGGCCATCGCGGTACTGCGCGACGACGGCACCGTCGTCGTGGTCCCCCAGCGGGGGACGTTCACCGCGGACCACCCCGCGCCGCCGCAGGGGTAGTCCCCGCGCCGTGCCGCCCGGCAGTCCGGGTCGTCAGGGGGATGAGACCCTCACGGCGGATGCACTCCCAGCACGCGTACCGCGGCAGTCCGGGACCCGAGCCGGTCTCGGCGATCCCGACGACCTGCGCCTCACCGTCCGCGACGCCTCCCCGGTGGACGCCGCACCAGCGCGTCACGCCGACCGCCCGTGGCACCAGCAGTCGTCCGGGCAGCGAGGGGTGAACGGGGGCGGGACCTCGTCGGTCGCGCGTCCGATACCGGCCATCGTGGCGCCGCCAGGCGCCACGACGGCAGCGCGGTTGGTGCCGACCGGTAAGGGCTGAGCAGTGTCCGTCATGTCTCTCCCTGGTCGTTGGCCTGCTCAACGACAGTAAGAGCCCCATCACGGCACCGCTGGTAGGTTTTCTACCACCCCGTCAGGACAGCAGTCCGATCTTGACCGCGAGCCGGGCGGCCCGCTCTCGCCGCGCCGCGACAGTCGACTCAGTTTCCTCCAGGAGGATCTTCCTCGCGTAGCCGTTGTAGCGGATCGTCTCGGGAGCCGCTTCATGCGCCTGGGCGAGGGTCGCCAGTGCCACGTCAGGTTGCCCGTCCAACTGCCACGCCCGGGCCTGCTCGATCCTGTGCCTAGCCCGCCGGGGCCGGGACGGGATGACGGCGGCCTCTGCACGGACAGCCTGCCTCGCCGCCTCACCGCCCGCGTGCAACTCGACTGCCACTGTCGTCGCATGGGCGCCCATGATGGCGCGCGAAAAGGAAGTGGCGGGGTGGTAGTAGTCGGCAGGCAGCCGATCAGCGACCGTCCTCGCCTGGTCCCAGTACGCCCACGCGGTGCCGGTGTCGCCGCGCCGCGCCGCGGTGTACCCGGCCTCGAACCGCAAGGCGCCGGCAATGGCGAGGACCGGGGTGGTCGCATCCGGCAGCAGCGGTTCGAGATACTGCAACACCTCCAGGGTGACAGCGTCGGCCGCGTCGTAGTGGCCCGGTCCGGAGTCGCGGTGGGCCTGTGCAGCCAGCCATGCGGCCACGCCAATGGCGTGCGGGTCCTCCGCCTCCTGGGCGGCAACCATTCCCCGCTCAGCAACCCGCCACAGCAGCTCAGCAGCATCGGCCTGATAGGCGATGAAGAACTGCGACAGTGAGTACACCTCCGAAAGCACGGCCTGCGCCGCGCGCCGGTCGACGGCGGCCTCGGCTTGGCGGACTGCGAGTTGCGCGTCTCGGATCAGGTCGGGGAGGAGGCGCCCGATGACCTCGCGATGATCAGGGGAGGAATGCCTGGCCGACCATGCGCGGCCAAGCCGGGCTTGAAGGTGCGCGGCAGGCGGCGCTTCGTGGCGGGTCGTCAGCGACAGGGAGTTGATCGCGTCACGGACTTCGGGAAGCCGGGCATGGCCGGGGCCGGCGAACAGGCCAACAGCCGGCCGGCCGGTATGGGTCCCGACCAGATCGGTCAGGTCTCGGACCCTGAGTGCTTCGGCCAGCGCGAGGACCATGTCCAGGCCGGGCGCCTTGTGCCGCCCCTTCTCGATGGCGCGGATGGTCTCGGTACTTTTGCCGACGAGGCCGGCCAGCACTTCGCGGGTCATACCTCGGCGCTCTCGGAGGATTTGGAGTCTCTGTCCGAACCTGATCGGTTCAGGTTCTGTGGGTGTCGCGGGTGCACCGGTATCATCGGAGGACATGGCTTCGCCCCTCTCTGCAGCTTCGTCACTGCCAGAGTAGGGGCGGGGCCGTCTTCGTGTGCAGGTGCGGGCGGCGAGGGTTGTTGTCCCGAGCCCCGGTATGATCACCTCATGCCCCCACCGCCGTGTACCTGTGCTGACGCGCGTCCGCGTGCGGTGGCGGTGGTGAATGCGGACATCCGCCTCCTGGCCGCCCGGCTGGCGCTGGATGCCGGGGAGCGGGAGCGGCTGGCCGGGCTGTGGGCGGAGTACGCGCGGGCCGTCAAAGCTGAGGAGCGGGCGGCGTAGGCGGGGCGCACCCTTAACTCTGGCGGTGAAATTATCACGGCCGAAGTTAAGGTTCGCCTCGAAGTTGCAGGCCAGCGGGCGGGCAGCAGAACGCCCCCGCCGAGTTCTCCGGCGGGGGCCCGGCGTCTCCGGGTCCGGTCAGCCCTTGATGAGGCCGGGGTGATCCCCTATGAACTCCTGCACGACTTCAGGGCTGCGGCGCATCGCCGCCCGGAGCTGCTTGATGCGGAAGCCCTCGCGGCCGGCTTCGAGCACCGCCTCGTGGCCGGGCTTGCCCTCGGCCAGGCCCTCCCGGATCAAGAACTCGATGACGTCTTCCAGGCAGGGCCGGAACCGCTTGCCGCCCACGGGGAAGTGCAGTTTGATGGCGGGCTTGCCCGGCAGGAGCGCCTGCATCGCGGTGTCCTGGCCTGCGACCTGCAAGTGGGCATCCGGGTAGTTGTCCCGCTTGTCCCGCTCGTAGTCGTAGTGGAACAGGGCGTCCTTGCCGTCTTCTGTGGGGAAGACACCGAAGAACGAGGAGCGGACAGTCAGGTACTGCTCCTCCGCGTCCATCTGGAGACGGAAGCTCACGTCCAGCCACAGGCGTGGCGCCTTCGTGCCGGTGCGCAGGGGCAGCCTGTACGGGATGACGTTGGCCTTGGACACCTGGTGGCCGACGACGAACGCCCGGCCTGCTGGTGTCGGCGGCATGACCGCTGCGCGTACCTGTGCGTGGCCGCAGACGGTCTGCGTCAGCAAGGTCTGGATCTCGGCCGCAAAGCCGTGCGCCTTGCTGAATAAGACGTCACTGATCAAGTGGGCCGCCGATCACCGACCAGACGGCGAGCGCCTGGGACGAGTCGAAGTCGTGCCGTCGCGCCTGCTCGGCGAGCTGTTCGTAGCTGAACCCGAGGCGTCTGAGAGCGTTGCCCTTGGCTGTCTCGAATTCTTCGGTGGTGAGTTCCACGACGGTGTCGTCGTCGCCTGTACGGGGCTCGTTGATGGTCACGGTCATCGCCTGCCTCCTAGACGGCTGCTGGTGACATCAGTGTGTGTCATAGGTCTGACACTGTGCCGGACGGGCGCCCGTGGGGCGACCTGCATGACAGCTTCTACGTCTTTGTTACCCGTGTGGGTGACGGTCGCCGGATTGACTGCGGGTAGAGCAGAACGCCCCGGCCGCGTCCGGCCGGGGCTGGCGCGGAGTCGGAGACCCTTGGCCGGCCGCTGGCCCGCTCGGGCGGCGCGCACCGCCTACGCGCAGGGTGGCGGGCGGGTCGGACAGCGACGTCAGACAACAGCCGCCACATTGCCGGCCGACTTCTTTTCCACGTAGTGGATCACCCGCACGGAACTGGCGGGCACGGCGTAGACGTGGAACTCCGGGTCGTTCGCGTCATGGTCCGGTGCGCCCACCTTGCGCGGGTCGATGTGGACGAGGGCGCCGTCGAAGGCGACGCGGATGTTCTGGAACTTCGGCAGGAGCTGCGCCGTACTGTCCGGATTGGGGACGACCGCCTCGAAGAGTTCGATCTCACGCACGACGCGCCATTTGAGAGAAGTCATGGGCGCGATCATGCCGTAAACGGCGCCGGCCGGGGCGCGGAAGGTGCAGGAAGCTGCGCGGGACGGCGGGGCGTAGCTACGCGGGTATCCGGCAGTCGTCGTGCGGTTCCTGCCGTAGTGGCAGGTTGAGGCAGATGAAGAGCATCCCGCCGGGGAGCCTCAGGCCGATGGTGCGGTTGCAGTTTTCGTCGCCGTGCCAGAACCCCCCGAGGTAGAGGGGCCGCCACCGGTAGGGCAGGCCGGAGGCGGTCCACCAGAAGAAACGGGATGACGTGGTCACCCACTCGCCGTCCTTGTAGCGCAGGCCGCAGCAGGGGCACGGGTCGGTCACGTCACAGCGCGGGCAGTCCCCGTGGCCGGTGCACGGGCGGCTCAGAATCCCCATGCCGCCAGTGTGGCAGGGCACCAGGGCACGGAGGTTCAGGGCTTCCGCGCAAGCGGCCTGGACCCTCTTGGTCACTTTGCGGGCGCCCGCAGAGTGACCACCACTGGTAGGTGCGCGCCCGCTGGCCGGCTTGTCACACCCGGCCCGTAGCATCGGCGGTATGGCTGATCTCCCGGAGTCCCTGGTGGCCCTCCAGCGGCGCGTCGATGCGGCGTGGGCTGCGGTCGAGACGCACCGGCAGCAGGTGGACGCCCGGCGCCGGGCGCAGGCCGTCCCCGTGCGGGAGCTCGCCAAGTGGCAGGTCCAGCCCCTCCCCGTGTGGACGCCCGGGGAGGACGAGGAGCACACCCGGCTCATGGGCATCGTCACCGCGGCGGCCGAAGCGCTCCACGCGGGGATCGCAGAAGCTGGCCTCACCGAGGACTACGCCACCGTGCAGGGGCTGCACGCGGCGGCGCGGGAGGCGTAGGCGCAGCAAGCCCCCGCCGGTGCGATACCGGCGGGGGCTCAACCCCACTGGGGTGAATCGGGATACCGGGTGGGGAGCCCCCGGCGTGCGGGGAGCAGGGTGTTCGCGGCCACCGGCATTGGATCAGCCCCACGGGATGGGGAGCACTGCAAACGACCCACCGTGACTGAACTGAACGCGGGGATCAGCCCCGCCGTGCGGGGAGCAGTAGTTCACTGCGGTGCCCACTCTAGCAGCCTGGAGCGCCTGGCTGGTTCCCCGCGCCCCTTGCATTTTGCTCGATTGTCGAGCATTATGGTTGCTGTCGAGAGGGAGGGACCCGATGAACACGACCGCAGCCGCGCTCCAGGCCGGCGTGACCACCGCCACGATCCGCACCTGGTGCCGCCGTGGCGTCATCGCCGCCACCAAGACCGCCGGCCGGTGGGTCATCGACGCAGCCTCCCTCGCCCACCGCATCACCATCGGCGCCCTCAAAACCCGGAAGGCCACCGTGAGCGAGCTCCCCTTCGTCCTCACCAACGAAATCCGCACCCCCGGCCCCCTCCTCGGCGTCATCGGCCCCGCCGACGCGCTGCGGGCCGCTTTCGAGTCCGACACCCCGATCACCCTCGGCGGAAAATACACAGGCCAGCGCGTACACCTCGGCCACACCCCCCGCGACTGGGCCGGGCGCCACCTCGGCGGCCCCAGGGGCCTGGACTACGAGATGGGCACCTACCCGACACACCCCGACGTACAAGGCGCCTGCTACCTCGTCGACGACACCCGCCTGGAGGGCGCGCCGCTCCTGCGGCGCATCATCGACGACGCCCTCGCCCGGTCGGCAGCCGCTGACGCCCGTGCCGACGCGGCGGACGACGCCTACCTCAACGACTACTACGAGTAGCCCAAGAACCCTCCGCCCACGACCCGAAGGAGCCGCCGTGCCCACGATCCTCCGCGTGAAGTTCCGCCGCGACGCCCACGAACACGAAAACGGCCGCCTCGTCCCCGCCTACCACGAAGAGGTAGACCTGGACGCACTGACCCCCCGCGCCCGAGCATTCACCGAGGCCCTCCACGACGCCACATCCCACGCCGTGCCCGGCGGGACCATGCTCGTCCAGTTCGAGTGCGACCTCACCAATGCCGAGCTAGCCGACCTGCACTGCCTGCCCGACGCCTACCGCCCCGTCCGCAACGCGGACAGGCGGGCGATCCGGACCGTCCGATGGGAGATCCTCCCGTCAGTGTCCGTGGTGCCGCTGACGGGCTGGCTGGAGGACCAGGCCCGGGTGCAGGAGCCCCACTGGTACCCGATCGGCGTCCTCGGTCTCCCGCGGGTGCCGTCCTGGCAGGCCGGCGCCGCCGACCGGTACGTGACCCGGGACCAGGCGATGGACCTGCTCCGGAAGTACGGCGCCGGCCTGTCCCTCACCGGATGGCAGACGCTGCAGCGCACGGATCTGATGCGCCCGGACCGGTACGCCGCAGGCCGCCCGCAATGGCGCCCGGAGTCCGTGCGGGCGTTCGCACAGCGCAAACGCACTCTGTGGCCGGTGTCGCACATCACCGGGCTCCTGGGCCTGTCCAGTGCGGATGCCACCGGCGGCCAGCTGCGCCGGTGGGGCATCCCGGCAGAGGGACGGCAGCCCGGCCGCACCGGGGAGAACCTCTACCCGGCGGACTTGGTCGAGGCCGCACGCGCGACCCGCCCAGGCCGGGGGAACCACCGCGGCAGCCGGGACACCCCCCATGCCTGACCCGCGCACCGTGCGGCGGTAGCCAGAAGAAGGCGGGAGTCCCCGCCCCATAACCAGCAGGCGCGGACTCGGCCCCGCGACCGCGGGGAGCACGTGTACAGGCCCGATCGCCCCCGCAACCGCATCGCCCGGGAGACCTGCCGCGCCGCCCGCGACGCCGCCTGACCCGCCGCCGCCCCACCGACGGGGGAATCGGCAGGGCGGCGGAGTGGGGAGGTAACCCGCGCGGGGCTGGCTAGGGGCAACACTGGCACCGATCCGGGATGCCGGGCCGGCGGCGACAGCATGATGCGCGGCTCGGACACCACGTGCACGTGCCGCTCCACCTGGTGGCGGGCGCGGACCGGGGACGGGTACGGGCGGTAGGTCATCACGGGGTCACCGGTCCTTCTCGGTCTGAGATGCGGCGGTCCACGGCAGGTCGGGCCGGTAGTCCGGGTGCTCCTCGTACACCGACGCCATTGCGCGGAGCACGGCCTCCTTCATGGCTCGTGCCGCCTCGGCCTGTTCGGCCGTCCAGTTGCCGAAGGGGTCGGGCCACGCTCGGATGATCCGCATCTTCGCGTGCAGCTCGGCGGCACCCAGTGCGGAGTCCTCGGCGAGACTCTGGCGGACGAAGGTCAGCAGATCCATGCCTCAACTCTCCTCTGCGATGTCCGGGGCGGACGCGCCCGTCGGGTAGCGGCTGGGGTAGACGTGCCCCCACAGCAGCAGGTCCAGGCACGCCCGGAGGCCCGCCCGGATGTCACCAGGGATGCGGCTCAGCAGTGTCATGGGTCAACTCTCCTCGGTCGCGGAAGGGGCGGGGGCGGGTTTCGACCAAGGGCCGGCGACTGGCCTGTCTGGGAGCTTGGCGCCTGCCTCGTGGACGTACCAACGGACGAACGCGCGCAGGACTTTGGACATGTCGGCTTCCGCGTCGGCGCTTCCTTCTACGGCGTCGCCGAAGCGTTGCCACAGGTCATCGGTGGCAGCGAATCCCCGCGCCCCGCTGGGTAGTTTTGCCTTGCGGCGTGGCGCTCGCCTCGGTGCCTTGGTGCGACAGGGGCGCGGAGTAATGAGACGAAAGCTGGAGGATCCGTCCGCAGCCGGTACGACTCGGTTTCGGCGTGGTGCTTCCGTGCGGACCGCTACGGACTCGGCTCGACCGGCTTCGGCGCGCGTGCTGTACCACTCGACAGTCTGCCGGACGGCCTCTCTTTCCCACCACGACTTCTCTCCTGCGTGCTCGCTCCAGCGCCGCTCTGGGTCGGTAGAGATGCCGACGTAGAGCAAGGCGTCACTGGTGTCGTACACCCGGTAGAGGGCGGTGCGTTCCCTCATTGGTCACCCTCTAGGTGGCTGTTGATGATGGCCGTTGCCTTGTCTGCCCCGCCGGCTTTCTCGACGGCTTCGCCCAGTTCGACGGGTACGACCGCCGCTTGCCGCTTGCCTCTGCTGGTGAAGAAGTAAGTCCGCCGCAAGAGGCGCGTGGAGACGAGCAGTTCGGAGAGGTTCGCGCGTGCCTCGGCGATGGAGTGATCGGCCTTCTCGGTGTCCATAGAGCCAACTCTACCATTGGGGCTTGATGTACATAAAGACTTGATGTACAGTAGAGACATCAGCAGGGAAGCGGCGAGCAGGGAGACGGACATGAAGGCGATGACGGCCACGAAGACGCAGCAGAAGGTGCGGCACCTCACCGCACTCATCAATCACCCGCGCACCGGAAACACCGAGCGCGAAGCCGCCCGCCGAGCCCTCAGCCGCCTCGCCCGTAAGGCCAGCGCCAACCCCACCCCGGAGCCCGTCATGCCCACTACTCGCTGCTGGAACTGCCCCCAGCCCGCCACTCATGTGTTCACCCGGCAGGGCTCCAACACGCTCGACGCCTGCGACAACTGCACTCACATGGATCGAGAGACGGCCGAAGCCAGCGGCTGGACGATCGCCCGCACCCTCGCCAACCGCGCTCCTCGCGCCGGATCCCTCTCCTGACCCACTCCGCCCGCCCCTCCCTGGGGCGGGCCGCCACCCACCACACCGCACCACCCGAGGGGGACCCGATGGCCCGCACGCTCCGTACCATCCGCCGCACGATCCGCGCCGCCATGAGCGCCGGCCGGGCACTCGTCACCGCCGTCCGCGGCGCGAGGTTCACGCTCCTGGTCCGCCTGTTCACCGCGATCGACCAGGGCGCCACCGTGCGGATCGCCTACACCGACTCCAAGGGCGTCGCCTCCGTCCGCGACATCACCCCCCACCGGCTCGACACCACCGCCGCCGGAAACATCACCTGCCGCGCGTTCGACCACCGCGACGGCGAGGACACCACGTTCCGGGCCGACCGGATGACGACGCTGGAGGTCGGCTAGACCGAGTTCGCCGCAACCGCCGACGTGACCGGCCACCTCAACAACCCGAACCGCCACGCGTTCCTGGCCGCTGAGAAGTCGACCCCGGACGCAACCGCCGACGAACTCCTGCGCTGCACCGGGTTCGCCCGCTGTGCGGACTGCGGCTACGTAATGCGCGCCCAGACCTTGACCAGCCTGCCCGAGCACCGCTGCACCCAGCGGCAAGCCCTCCGCCGCAACAAGGCCGCCTGACCAGAAAGGCCCACCCGCCATGACCACCTTCGCCACCAGCATCACCCGCACCCGGACCAGTGTCGAACTCGCCTTCACCGACGGGCCCGTGATCACCGACGAGTACGGCACGCCCACCCAGGTCACCAGCCTGCGCATCACCTACGTCGACGGCGCCCCGTCGGCGGTCGCCTTCGACAGCGAAGCGAATCCGTACTTCGTGCAGCCCGGTGACCTGGGCAAGCCCGAGGGCTGGCCGGGCTGGCTCCGGGACATCGTGCAGCAGCACCGCCCCGCCGACACCGACCGCCTCCGTACCGCCTACGCGTCGGCCCGAGACCGCGCCGCCGGAACCATGGAGGCGGCCGAGTGGACCCGCGACGACCTCCTGTCCGACATCGCCGCGATCCGGCAAGCGGTCGCCCGGTACCTCGGCAACCGCGAGGAGGGCCAGGCCGTGAACGACCTCGACCTGATCGCCTACCTCGCGGACGCCGGGATTGACCTCACGGTCGAGATCACCGCCCACCGCGCTCAGCTCGACGCGTAACCCTCGCCCCCGCCCCGGCCGTCCCCCACGCGGCCGGGCGGCACCGACCACGACCAGGAAGGACTTGCCAGCATGGCTCGCGAGAAGCCCCGGCCTCCGTACAGCGCCCGGCGCGTCAGGCACTACCGGCGGGACGACATCGAGTCGTATCCGCATGGCGGGAAGCTGTGCGCCTGCGGACAGCCTTGGCCCTGTGCCGACGCGCCCCAGTGCACGTGCGACGCCGAGGTCCATGCAGGCGTGGGGTTCTGGCACCAACCCGACTGCGCCACCCAACACGACGACGACCCCGCCTGACCCCCGCCCGCGCCCAGCACCGCAGCAAGGAGAGAGACACATGACCGCGCTGGACAGAGTGATCCGCGACATGGGCGAACCCATCGCCTGCGAGGTGGTGGCCGAGGCCCGGGAGGAGACCCTGCGTCTGGCCGCCGCGTACCTGCGGGCGAAGTACGGGCCGACCAACCGGGCAGCCGGCGACCTGATCCGGCTCGCCGAGCTGGAGACGCAGGGGAAGAGCGCACTGGAGGCCACCCCGTGACCGCCGTGTCCGATGCCGAGCGGGCCGTGGCCGAGGCGCGGCGGGACGTGCACGAGTACTTCGTGCTGCTCGCCGCCCCGAACGCCGACCAGGCCCGAGACGCTGTCAGCCGTCTCGAAGCCGCCGTCCGCGCCCACGACGCCGAGACGGTGCGGGACTTCGCCGACCAGGAGGACGGACTGCTCACCAGCCTGTGCGCCGCCAGCTACGTCAAGGGCATCCGCGACGGAGCCGACCGCATCGACACGACGACGGCCCCCCCTCTGACCGCCGTCCCGTACTTGGTGCGCGCCGATCTGGACAAGCCGCACCGCTGCCCAGCGTGCTGGACCTCCGGGGCGTCCGAGGCGACCGGCCGGACGGTGCGCGTCTGGCGTGCGTACACCTGCCCCCACTGCGGGCAGCGGTTCGCCCGGCGCCCCCTGCTGCGCTGGTACCCGGAGGGCCGGTACGGCTGGCGCACCCGCTGGTGGGTCAGCCGGCAGCGGTTTGTCCGCCGTCCGGCAGAGCGCGCCTACTGGTGGCTGCGGGGGCTCCGATGACCGCCCGCGTCGAGTACTGGGACGACGGGCTCTGGCGGTGGTTCGAGACCGTGACCAAGGAGGACATGCCGTGAGCGAGACTCCACCCGGTCACCCCAGGCGGAGCTGTGGCACCAGGTCCTGCGCGGGACGCGAGCCGAGCGCCGGCTAACTCGTTCGCCGCCCCCCTGACCGTTCACCATCAGATCAGCCCACCGAAAGGCCCGCTGTGACCCAGCTCAACACGCTGTTCCCGCCGGACGACCTCGCCGCCGCGATCGCCGCAGGCCACGTCACCCGCAAGACCCACCCGACGCTGCGATTGATGCTGCCTATTTACAAATAACCGGGAATCCTATCCTCGGTTAACGGTAAACTCAGGACATGGCATCATCCGAAAAGCACGCCCGTTGGTGCGCGGGACAACTCGCTACTCACTTGACCGACAAAATATGCGATATGTGCAAGGGTAGTGAAGATCTTGCCCTGGTATTCAAGAAGCGCTGGTGGGCCGAAGTCGCCATCACTTCTTGGGCGCAGACTAAAAGCAACCTGACGACCACCCTGAGCCGCACTCGCATCACCTGCCGACCGTGCATCGAAAATCGCATGTCGGAAATCCGCGTGGTGCTTGAGTCTGGCTTGGTGTATGAGATCTGTCAAGATGATGATTGTGTGAAGCCGGTAGCCAGTCGCGGCTTCTGCGTAAACCATCGATACAGCTACATGCGCGCTGCCGGGGTTAAGCCGCGCAGCATGGCACCTGCGGGAACCGGCCAGATAACCAAGGAGGGCTACCGGCGCATCTCAGCACCCGGGCACCCTAATGTCAATCGTCATGGCCGAATTCTGGAGCACCGAAAGGTATTGGCCGACCGGCTCGGACGTCCGCTCCAGCCCGGAGAGAACGCGCACCACAAGAACGGAAATCGGCTCGACAACCGGTCCGAGAATCTTGAGCTTCGGGTGACCTCTCAGCCGTCGGGCCAGCGGGCGGCCGATCTTGTCGTGTGGGCCAACGAGATTCTCGAAAAGTACGCAGACGACGTTGAGCGCGGACTCACCTAGAAATACCGATGGAGGCAAGCATGAAGCTCTCCGAGCTGTTCAACTTGGATGACCTGGAGGCCGCAATCGTGGCTGGTCAGGTGACGCGCAAGGCCCACCCGGAGCTGCCCCTTTCCATTCTGACTTACACGCGAGATGTCCAGTACTCCCACGCGTGGAATCTCGTCACCATGCGGTGCCGCGGCCTGATCGCCGACGACAGGACCGGCGGGGTCGTGGCGCTCCCCTTCCCGAAGATCTTCGTTACGGGGATGCACGGCGTGTACGACTTCGCACCTCCGCTGCCCGCCGAACCATTCGAGATCTTCGAGAAGGCCGACGGGTCCCTGATCATCGCGTTCCACTACGACGGCCGGTGGCGTGCCGCCTCCAAGGGATCGTTCATCAGCGAGCAGGCACAGTGGGCGCAGGCAGTCCTCGACGGCGCCGACCTGACCGGTCTCGACCCCGGACTGACCTACCTTGCGGAGGCGATCTACCCGGCGAACCGCATCGTCGTGGACTACGGGCAGCGCGAGGAGCTGATGCTGCTCGCCGCCTTCCGGCCGGCGGACGGCACCGAGGCGACGCTCGCCGAGGTCGGCCCGCACTGGAAGCCGATCGGCCCCGTCGTCCGCTCCTGGGGCCTGCGCGACGGCCTCGCCGACGTGGAGCAGTTGGCGGCGGCGAGCACCACCCTGGACGGGGCGACGGTCGGCGGCACCGAGGAGGAGGGCTACGTCATCCGGTACGCCTCCGGGGCACGCGCGAAGATCAAGCTGTCGTCGTACCTGACGCTCCACAAGCTGTTCACCGGCACGAACGAGAAGACGATCTGGGAAGTCCTCGCCTCCGGGCAGGAGCCGTCGGTGCTGTTCGACCAGGTGCCGGACGAGTTCGCCGACTGGGCCCGCAACATTGCAGCCGGCCTGCGCGAACAGCACGACCGGCTCGTCGGCGAAGCGTTCACCGCGCACCGAGCAGTCCTCGACACCCTCCCCGCCGACCCGGACCGGAAGACGTTCGCGCTCGCCGCGACACAGTCCGAGTACCGCTCCGCGCTGTTCCTCGTCCACGACGGCCGCGACAAGGCCGTCAGCGACTGGGCGTGGAAGCAGATCAAGCCCCGCGGCGACAAGCCGTTCAAGAACGACGAAGAAGGCTGACCGATGCCCACGATCCACGTCATGACCGGGCTCCCCGCGAGCGGCAAGACGACTGCTGCGCGGGCGCTGCTCGCCGAGTCCAAGGGACGCATCCGCCGGATCAACCTGGACGACCTGCGGGCCATGCTCGACGACTCCGGCGGCGAGCGGGTCTGGTCGCACGCCCACGAGCAGACCGCGCTGGGCATCCAGGATGCGGCGGTGCGCGAGGCCATAGCGGGCGGCTTCGATGTCGCCGTGGACAACACCCACCTGACGCCGCACATCCCCAAGCGCCTCAAGGCCGCCGCTCTCGGACAGGCCGTCTTTCAGGTGCACGACTTCACCGGCGTGCCGTTCGAGGAGTGCCTGCGGCGTGACGCCGCCCGCGAGAACTCGGTGGGTGAGGACGTCATCCAGCGCCTTCACGCCAACCACCTCAAGGCCACCCGCAACGGCTGGCGGCTCACCGACGAGTGGATGAACGACACCCCGAGCGTCGAGCCCTACGTGCCCAACCCGGCGCTGCCGTCGGCGATCATGTGCGACATCGACGGGACCCTGGCGCTCACCGGTGACCGCGGCCCGTTCGACTTCGCCCGCTGCGGCGAAGACCTCCTGAACGAGTCCGTGCGCCGCGCCCTCGTCTCGTTCCGCCTGGCCAACGACGACTGGATCATCCTGCTGTCCGGCCGCGGCGACGACTTCCGCAAGGAGACCGAGGCGTGGCTGGCCAAGCACGAGGTGCCGTTCAACGAGCTGTGGATGCGCGCGGCCGGCGACTCCCGCCGCGACGACATTGTCAAGGCCGAGCTGTTCAACGAGCACGTCCGCGACCGGTTCAACGTTCGGGTCAGTCTGGACGACCGGGACCGGGTCGTGGCCCTGTGGCGCCGCATGGGCCTGCCGACCTGGCAGGTCAACTACGGGGCGTTCTGACCCGCCCCGCCCAGCACGTTCGCCCCCTTCCGCTTACCGTGGCGGCAGGGGGCGTCGTCGTGTGGAGGTGGTGGCCGTGCCCCCGATCTGGTCCGGGACGCTCACGTTCGGCCTGGTCGCGATCCCTGTTCGGATGGAGTCCGCGACCCGCTCCCACCGGATCGCGTTCCGGCAGGTCCACCGCGAGGACCAGGGCCGGGTCCGCTACCGCAAAGTCTGCGAGCTGGACGAGCATGTGCTGATGCCGGAGGACATCGGCCGCGCCTACGAGACCCCCGGCGGCCAGCTCGTCTCCGTCACCGATGATGACCTCGACCAGATGCCGCTGCCGACCGCGAAGACCATCGAGGTCAGCGGGTTCCTCGACCTGGCGTCGGTGCGCGGTGAGCAGTTCGCCACCCCGTACTTCCTGGCGCCCGCCGTCCCCGGGGCGAACAAGCCTTACGTCCTCATGCGCGAAGCCCTGGCCAGAGCAGGCAAGGCCGCCGTCGGCAAGTGGGCACTCAGGGGCAGCGGGGAGGCGCTCGGCCTCGTCTACGCCGCCGGCGACATCCTCGTCGCGCACCGGATGCGGTGGGCGGACGAACTGCGTCCGGCGGGCGACGCCGCACCCCCGGACGTGTACCTCACCGCCGAGGAGATCCGCGGGGCCCTGGCCCTCATCGACGCCATCGGCGACACCGACCTCACCGCCTACCACGACGAGTACGCCGAAGCCATGCGGACCGTCGTCGAAGCCAAAGCCCACGGCGAGGCACCCCCGTCACCCGTGCGGCCCAAGGCGGCCGACACCGGCGTCACCGACCTCATGACTGCGCTCCAGCGGGCCGCGGAACAGGCACGGGCCGACCGCGGGGAGGATGCCGCGGTGCACGCCATGCCGAAGAAGCGGGCGGGCAAGAAGGCCGCGGCGAAGAAGACGGCTGCCAAGAAGACGGCGAGGAAGAGGGCGGGGTAGTCGGCGTCTAAGCGCCCCAGGGGACCCGCGCGAGAACGAGTCCCCGCACCTCTGCCGCAAGCCCGCTCTGCCTAAGAAACTTGGCAACCGTGAAAAACTGCGCGCCGGTCGTGAACACGTCGTCCACCAGCAAGATTCGCTTACCCGTGACATCGCCCTTGAGAGCAAGCGCCTCCGCGTGCTCCTTTGCTGCTGCGATCTTCTCCTGCCAGCTCCGCGTTGCGGACTTGGGGGTCTCGTACTGCTTGATGAGAACCGGGTTCAGGGGGTCGTCCAACGGCCAACTGGCCCGTGTGTCCTCGGTCGAAGCCGCTTGCATGATCGCTTCGATGTGCTGGAACGGGTCGCGGTCGGCGGCTGTTGGATTGCCGACGATCAGGTCGATGTCCTGCATCTCATGAGGGTGGGCTTCGAGCCAGCCGATGAGCAGGCGGCCGAAGATGGAGGCCCACTGGGAGTAACGCTTGTCGTATTTGAAGCGTTTGATCGTGCTTTCAAGCGGTCCGGTGTATAAAGCGACCGCAGCGACCCGGGTAAAATATCTCCTATCCACATCCCACCGGCATATCACGTTCCGGCATTCCGCTTCGGCCGACTCAAGTGTCTGGCTGCACGTCGGGCAGTGGACATCGGCTAACGGGCGCAGAGTCCGACTGGCGCATGCCGCACACCATTCAGCGGTCCCCGTAGTCCTATACGCGCAGCGGGCACACAGCGGGAAGCCGGCGGGCGCGGGAAGATCCGACAGGCCCGTCACAGGTCGGCCAGGGCTAGCTGGAGTCTCTGGTCGGCCGCGCGTTGGATCCTCTTGGCCGTTCCGAGCCTGGACAGGACATCCTCAAGTTCGACTACTTCTACCGCACGGCCGTCGGCGATCATCTTGGCCGCCCACTCTTCTCTGGTAGCAAGAGATTTCAGCAGGAACACATGCTTGCCGTGTTCCGCCGCGATACGTGCCTGCATCTTCGCCCCAGAGGTGGATGACGCCTCGATCACGATGCTGCCCAGCGTGGCACCGGAGGTCACGACGTTGCGCCGCGGGAATGTCCAGGTCGCGGGCGGGCTTGTTGGCCAGAACTGCGAGAGGAGCGCGCCCCCCTCGTTGAGGATCCGGCGGGCAAGGGGCCTGTTCTCGGCCGGGTAGATCTTCGCTGCGATGCCCGTACCCATCACTGCCACTGTCCGGCCACCCACGTCGAGAGTGGCCGTATGGGCAGCCGTGTCGATTCCTTTGGCCAGGCCGCTGAAGATGGCAACGTTCTGCTCTACGAGCCCGCGTGTCATGCGGGCTGCGCGCCTCATGCCGTCTTCGCTGGCGTTCCGGGTACCGACGACTGCCGCCGATCGCGCGTCCCGTTCGAGAAGGTCGCCGCAGTAGAACAGGAACGGCGGCAGGTTGGGTACGAGCCGTAGGTTCGCCGGGTAGTCCCGGTCGAGCACGGTTACGAGCCGCGCGCCAGCCGTGGCGGCTGCGTCCACTTCGCTCTGAGCCCGGTCCCTGGCCTCATCGATGTGCCGTAGGGCCGCTTTGAGGATGGGCAGGTTCTTTCGGGCGGCGGCGGACTCTTCTGGGATCTCGCCTGTGAGCATCGCGGCCAGGCCGTCGGGTGATTGGCAGATGCGTGCAATGAGGTGCCAGTCGATCGACGTTTTCTCTATGCGCAGCGCGCACAGGGTGAGCAGGTCTGCCTGCTGGGGCGAGATGTTAGGCATGAGTGATGTGTCCTTCTACTAGCGGTCCCCGATGTTCGAAGGGCTGTTCGTTGTTTCTTGGACCGCCTTCATGATTGCGCATCCACCGAGGGCGGCGCAGCAGGACCCCCCCATTCGGCAAAATTGTCACCCAGGAGAGTGGAGGACCTACGCAGAGTATATGCATAGTCATTTGGCATATACCAATGTCGAGTAATCAGGTGGCCTATCCCAGTCGATGTCAGGTGTACGTCACACTTCCCTCCGTCCACCTCACCGGACGCCCCACGGCCTCAAGAACCCCCTACGCCGCACACGCGACCCGCTGGCCCAGGACGGTGCGGGCGGCGGGGCAGGACGGGGCGGGGGTCACATGCCCTCCTTCAGCACCCGCGCCATGTCGTCGCCGTCGGGTACGGCCGCCGCGGGTTCGCACAGGCCGGCGAGCGCACGGGCTGCCAGCGGCACCCACCCGAGCCCCCGCCGATGGCCCCGGACGCGGGCGTTGGTACGGGCCCCGGCCTCGTCCAGGTGAACCACGGAGTAGTCGGAGACGGCCCGCAGCCCGGTGGTGTTGGCGATGCCGACGCGGGCGATCTCCTTGGCCCGGTCCCGGTCACCACCCGGCCAGATCTCCACGCGGAGAACCAGCATCAGGACCCCTCTCCGGCCTGGGCGATCCCGTGCAGGTCGAACATGTCGCGGGTGCGGGTGATCCGGTCGAAGCGGATGTCGGCGACCGCCGGGTTGGCTTTCAGAGGCTCCGCCCAGTCCACGGCCTCACCCGGGGAGCGGTGCCCGTTCGACCACTCCGCCCACACGCCGGTGCCGCCGAGGCGGAACATCACCGACCAGGACACGTCACGGCTCGACTGGCGGGGCGGGGGCAGGGTCGTCACGGGGTGGGCTCCTTGTTGTCCTTGGCCGCGTCAACAGCCTGCTGTGCGAGCCACGCGTCAATGACGGCTTTGAGTGCGGGCAGGTGGCCGGCGGGGATGCCGAGTTCGGTGCTGTACGCCTGCGTGTCCCAGTACGTCCAGTACGGCAGGTGCAGCAGCACCTCGTCGGGGCGGCTGCTGGTAATCCGCATCCCGTCGGCGATGACCACGCACACCTCGTGCTCGGGGTCGGCGTCGTCACCACGGTTCACCGCGAGGTGGCAGCGGGCGCACATGCCGCCGGTCATGCCCGGCCAGAACCCGCCGCGCAGGTCCGGTTCCACTGGCGGGTCGAGTTCGTAGGCCTGCTTGCGGAACGCGGCGGCGAACTCGCTGAACGCCACCTCCGGGGTGTCGCCCCAGACGCTCGGCGACTTGGCGGACTCGTTGGCCTCGTCGGCGACCTCCCGGTACGCCGCGCCGATGATCGGCAGCAGCAGGGCGACCGCCTCGTGCTCAGTGAACCCCTGGGCGGTCATGGCGTCGCGGGCGCGGATCAGGGCGGCGTTCATCGGGGCTCGTCTCGTGTCGTGGTGTCGCGCTTGGCGGCCCAGCCGGAGTCGAACTGCGGGGCGGGGCTACGCCGGGCGTTGCAGGCTTCCTGCCATGAGCGGCGGTTGGCGGCCGAGCGGCGTGGGTGGACGGTTATCATCCACGCCACCGCGGCGAGCCCGACTCCCTGGGCTGCCCACCAGCCTGGCCCGTGCGAGCCCTCGTTGCGGTCCTCCGCCCACTCCAGCAGACGCCGGCCGAGTCTCACCCGACCAGCCCAGTACGCGGCGACAGCAGCGAGGGTGGCGGATATCGCGGCGGTCACAGGGTCTCCTCGGCGGGGCTGACGATGGCGTCCGCAGCAGCGCGGGCAAGGTCGGCGTACTCACCGCCGGACAAGCCGACCGTCTCGCCACACTGAAGCATCGCCAGCGCGTTCGGGCCGAGCCGGACGGCGACGGTACGAAGCGCCGGCTCGATCAGCTCGATCAGCTCGGCGAGTTCGGCGAGTTCGGCGAGTTCGGCGAGTTCGGCGAGTTCGGCGAGAGTCAGGCGCACGCCCACGATGGCGTTCTCCCCGTCGTCCATCAACTGCACTCGCATCAGTGTGACGGCGGGCTCCAGCTCGGGCGCGTGCTCGCAGCCGCCCCAGCGGAGCGTGTGGGCACCCGCGCGGCGGCACGCGGAGTTGCAGCCGTCGAAGTCGGTGTCGGTCACGCCTCCACCCCCAGGATCCGCCGGGCGGCGACCATGGCGGCGGCTACGACCTCAATGCCTTCGGCTTCGGGCAGGCCCTGCGCCATCGCGGCAGCGGCCCGCAGCATGCCGGCGAAGTCGGCGCCCACCAGCGGATCCACGGCGGCCATGTAGGCGGCGTCGGCCCACACGTTGCGGGTCTCGTCCCAGTACCCCTGGCTCATGGATGGCAGCCACGCCCGGAGGTCGGTGTCGTTGCCCTCGCCGGAGAGGATCGTTGCGGCGTGCCCGTACTGCCCGAGGTGGGTGTCGTGGGCGCGCCACGGCCCCGGGGTCGCCGCCCCGGCCACCTCGTCCAGCCTGGTCGCGGCGCGCAGCAGCAGGGCCGACGGGGTTTCGGCGCCCGCCTCCCTCTGATCTGCTTCCAGTCGTGCCGCCTTCTCCTCCAGCCGCTCCGTGGGCCGTTCCGGGTTCAGCATGCGGTCCGCCTCGGGGGTCATCGGCCAGCCCTTCTGTGTGCGTCGGCCAGGATGCTGGCCCGGTCGGGGTGCGCCTCGACGGCTTCCCGGAGCGCGGTCCACCAGGTGGCCGCGTACCGCTCCCGCTCTTGCGCCTCCCGCAGGCGCCGCTCAACCCGGGCCAGGCGCGCCACGAGCTTCTCGCACGTGCACTCGGCGTCCGGGTCCTGTATCCGGGCCATGCAGCCGGGCGTGAGGGATAGGTCTCCGTCGGGGTCGGTCCACCAGTAGCAGCCTTCGGGCACGCTGTCCGTCGCGGTGTAGGCGGGCGCTTCGCGGTCGCCCAGGGCGATCTGGGCGGCGGTCACGGCGTCACCGGCTTGGCCTTGGGGCTGCTGGCGCCCCGCTGCGGGAAGCACGTCGCGTACCCGCCGTTCGCGTGGACCCAGTTCGAGTACCAGCCGAAGCCCTCACCCTCGCGGGCCACGGGTTGCCCCCGGTCCTCAACCTCAAGGCCGCAGTTGGCGCAGACCAGGCGTGTCGTCGGCGGGTCAGTGGTGGTCACGATGCCTCCCGGTTCCGTGCGGTCTCGTACTGCTGGCGGGCGTTGATGAACTCGGCGTCGGAGCCGCCCCGGTCGGGGTGCGCGGCGGCCATGGCCGCCTTGAGGGCGGGCAGGTCGGGCTTGGCCGGCTGGCGGAGTTCGGGCGGGTTCAGGTACAGGTGGTTGTCGGTTTCCCACCAGCCGGCGGAGCGCCGGTAGATCTCCCCGTCGGCCTCAATGCGGTGCCGGTCCACGAACCGGATGCGGGGGTGCCTGTCCCAGTCTCTGCTGGCCACGTAGTAGATCCGCTTCGGGGTCTTCTTCGTGATCCTGAACTGCACGACGTGGGGCGACCGGTAGCGGGTCGAGTCGTCGTCCACGCTGCTGTCGATCCCGTACAGGAACTCGACCGGGGCCGGGGTGGCAGTCGTCACGACGGGGCTACTCGGCATTGGTGAGCCTCCGGTCGTAGCTGCCGCACTCGCACGAGCAGTTGTGCGACCGGCCGCACGGGCACGGCTCGCAGCAGTAATGGCCGCCGCAGTCGTAGCAGTACGAACCGTTGCAGTCCTCGCAGTTCACGCTGTCTCCTGTCGTTGTGCCTGCCGGGCCCGCATCCGGGCGAGGCGCTGGGCGTCGGTGGGCGGCGTCCACGTGTGCCAGCCGGCGGCCTGCGTCCAGCGCTGCATGTGCTCGCGCTCCGGGACGGGGCAGTGACGGCACGCGGCGGGGGTCGTTGACGTGCCCCGGGTGGAGGTGCTCATCGGCAGTCCGAACACGGGTCTACGCCGCACAGCGAGTGGTCCCGGCGCACGGCCCGGTCCACAGCCGGCGGGATCGCCCCGTCGATGGCGCGGGCGAAATCGGGCAGCCGCTCGTCGAACGCGGCGATCACGCAGCCCTCGCCGCCGATGAGGGTCTGCTCAGCACTGCGCCGGGCGACCCGGAGACCGCGCGCCTTGTTGCTGCTGTTGCTCTCGGTGGCCTGCCGCTCGAACTTCGCGAGCCGGTCGATGTAGTGCTGCACCTTGGCGCGGGCCCAGGCGAGGGCTTCGGGGTCGAGGTCATATGGGCTGGTCATCGGTGACTCCTATCGGCTGGCAGGTGGCACCCGCACGAACAGTCCGAGTGGGGTCCTGCGGCCATGAGCCGCGCCCCGCAGCCGGGCGCGGCCGTGGTGAACGGGCGGGGCGAGCAGACGGGTTCGGGGCGCTCGCACGTCAGCTCCTCGCCCGCGTACTGCGGGAGTTCGCCGTGTAGCCAGCCGGTCGCCTCGGACCAGTGGAGCGGGCGACGGCAGTTGCGACAGGCGGCGGGCGGATCGGTCACGACGTCTCCTGTCGTGCCGCCCGGCGCGCTTGCATGCGGCCCTTGATCTGCTCCGGCGTGGGCGCAACCCACGGGTGCCAGCCAACCAACTCGGTGAACTGCCGGGCGTGGGTGGCCTGCGGAATAGGGCAGTGCTGGCACGCGGTGGTGTCGGTGCACGGCACGTTCTTCTCCGGGGACGCAAGGCACGTGTTGCAGGTGCACGCGCCGCCGGGGGCGATGACGTGGCCCCGCCCGTTGAGGTCGAACGTGCCAGGCGCGTACCAGTGCGGCAGCGTCTCCTGCGGGTTGCTGCCGGGGCCCTTGGCGTCGATGCGGTCGATCTCGCGGCGGAACCAGTCGAGGGCCTGGATCTCGTCGCCCTGCCAGGCGTGGCTGATGACGTGGCCGCCGACGAACGTCTTGACGCAGTTCGAGGTCGTGGACTTGAGGATCTTGATGTCGCGACCCTTGTACGTGGTGCGGATCATGATCATATCTCCCGGTTTGTGTAGGTTCATTGTCCCGCCAACCCGCCTTGATCGCCAGCCCGTTGCGTACTCGCGCAGCATGAAAACCGCAGGTGGGGGCGGGGGTTGGGGTCAGTCGAACAGCGAGCCCTGCACCCCCGGACCGCGGTCGGCGGACTCGGCAGCTTCCGCTTCCATCTCGGCGATGATGCGCAACAGTTCGGCGTGGTCGGCGTCGGGGTGGAAGTCGCAGTGCGGGTTGGAACAGGACCGTCCGTCCTGTTCCCAGTAGGCGCGGTGGGCCTTCTCGGCGTCGGCGAGCCAGTCGTCGCCGGCGGTGAACTCGGGGCGGGGCGCCCAGTACGCGAGGACGTCGGCGAGGAGGGCACCACCGCCGTAGAAGTCGGAGAATCCGTGCATCTTGACCATGAAGATCCAGTCCCGGCGGCAGCTGTCGTAGTGGGCGCGGGAGTAGTTGCAGCCGGACGCGGGGTCGATGTCGTTCATGTCGACGCCCCGGGCGATGTTCAGGGCGATCCGCGAGTCGGCCGTGGACGTCCGCCGATCCGGGTCGGCGCTGTCGGCATAGTGGCGGATCATCGCAGTGGCGCGCTGGGCGGACGTGAGCATTGCGGCCCTCCTCGGGCGGGAGCGGTGGCCCGCCCCGGGAAGGGGCGGGCGGGGTGAGTCAGGAATCGATGGCCGGGCGCTCAGCGCGCCGCTCGGCAACGAGCTGACCGAGGTCTTCCTGCATGCCAGCCCAGATGGCCAGGTACATCTCGGCGGCGATAATCCCCGTGCGGGCGCGGCGCTCGGCGAACGGGTTCGCGGCGACGGCGAGCTGACGCTCGGCCTCGGTGCGCTTGGCCTGGAACTTGTCGGTCAGCCACTGCGGGGAGGTCCCTTCGCGGCGCCACTGGGCGATCATCGCGCGGACGAACGGCAGGCCCATCTTGAGGAGTTCGTTGGCGTTGCGGCGGTCCATGAGGTTCTCGCGGACCTTGCGGTTGAGAAGATCGCGGGCGGCCCGCTCGCTAGCGTCCATCTTCGGCTTCATGGTGCTGCCCATGTCCGTCTCCCCTGGTTGCCGCTGGTTTCCACTGGTCAAAGGTGGTTGACCACCCCGACATGACCAATATGACACAGCCTTGACGGGTGGTCAACCACCCTGCGAAGATCCCCCCATGGCCAACGTCCACAAGCACCCAGTACGCGGACTCCGCGGCGTCCCCCAAGAGCTATGGGTCGAGTTCGAGGCAGCAACTGCCCAAGCCGGCACGGACCGCTCAGCCGAACTCCGCAACTACATGGAGTGGTACGTCGGCCGCCCCGGCGCCGAGCCGCCCGCGCGACCGAACGCGACCCGCGAGGCCGACGAGCCGGGATAGCCGCGCCTACCACCCGGCGTTGGTGTACGGCTTGTGCTCCTTCGCGGCGAACTGTCGGGCGAGTTGACCCCAGCCGGCCACCCGGTCGTCCGTGCCGCCGCCGCTGCCGAACCCGCGGTTGGTGTACGCGGACGCGGGCGGGCACTCGAACGGGCGGTGGCCGGACCCGACGAGGCGGGACTGCGCGAGTTGCACGGCCCGCCCCCACATGGTGGCCGGGAGTTCCGGCCGGGCCGGGCCGAACAGGTCGTCGGCGGTCACGTCCAAGAGCTGCACCGGGGAGGGGGCGGGCTCGGCTTCGGGAAGCACATCGGGCCGGAGCCGGTGGGCGTATACGGCGGCAGCGGAGTTGACGGGTGCGTCCCCGAGGTCGAGGTACAGGGCCAGCCCGTCCACCGACCACCCGCCGTCCAGAGCAGCCGCCAACCGGTCGGCGATCAACTGCCGTTGCCGCTTGTCCGGGAGCTTGCCCCGGTAGTCCAGGACGGCAGCGATCTCCTCGGCGATTGCCCTTGAAGAAGAAGACCCACCGCCGCCTCCGTCGGTGGCCTCGGGGGCAGTTGCGGTTGGGGCTTCGGAGACCTCGGCCACGGAGGAGGAGGTGGTCTTCTCTTCACTACTGATCTTCTTCATAGGAATGGTCTTCTTATGGGGTCGATTAACCGCTGGCGGATCAACCGCTGGCGGATTTCCATCCACCGGTTCCGACCTGCGGGTTTGTGCATCGTTGCTGGTGGGAACCGGTGGCAGGTTTTCATCCGCCGGTTCTGAGCTGGGCATATCCGTGATCCGGTAGGTGGTGTCGCCCATCAGTCCGTCCGATCCTCGAACCTGCGACCGGGTCAGGTAGCCGTACTGCTCCAGCTCGCGCAGAGCCGACTTCACGGCCGAGAGACCGTCCGCCATCGCCGCCGCGATCGACTCCGGAGACACGCCGAAGCCGTCCCGGTGGGTGGCCAGGAAGCCGAAGATGCCCTTGGACTTGGCGTGGATCCGGGCGTCGCGGAAGAGCTGGTTGCTGACCTGCGTGTAGTCGCGACCGAGCACTTCGGCGGCCATGGGGCCGCGCCTGATACGGGGTGTGCTCACTGTGCGATGCCCCGCCCTTTCGCACAGTGCTCAGCCTGAGCTACGCTCATGGCGGCCCTTCCTTGCTGGGTTGGTCCACTCGATCGGCGGGTTGCAGCCCGCTTTGATCTCTGGCCGGACGGTGGCAACCGTTCGGCCTTCTTTCATTCCTCCGCTGGGTCCGGCGAGTCCGCCGGGTCGTCGGCGATGATCTGCCGGACGCGCCCAAAGCTGATCCCAGAGGCGTCCGCGATCTGCCGGTAGGTCATGCCGCCGGCTTGCATCTCCAACACGGCGGCGCGGCGCTCCCTTCGGACTTTTTCGCCGACCGACTTCAACAACTCGGTCAGACGCTTCGCTCGCGCCTCGGGCGGCTCTCCATGCAGCGCGTCCAGGTAGGCGTCGATCTCGGTCAGCGCGAATATGGGGTTGGCTGCGCCGGGTACCGGCAAGCGGACGGGACCGGGGCCGCTGATCCGGTTTCGCCCCGGCCGCTCGGTCGCAATGGCTTCGGTCTCGGCGACGTATGCGGCCTCGCGACTGGGATGCCATTCGTCTACACGCTGGGCGACCTGCGGCCACCACGGCTTCACGTGGTGGCTCTTGCAGCGATGGTCGGGGTCGTAGGCAGAGCCGATGTACAACAGAGCGCCCGCCTCGTTGTACAGGCGGTAGACGGCGGCGCGCCTACTCGTCTCCTTGCTCGGACTCGTCGTGCTGGTTGGTATCACTCGAAGGGCCTTCCTGCGGCGGCTGTTCCCTGACTGCCCGCTGGCCCTGCCGTGACTTCCGGTTGCGAAAGTACGGCTCCAGTGCGTACCAGTCGAAGAGCCGCATTCGGCCGACCTTGATTGCCTGATCCATGGGGATCGGCCAGTCCGGGTCTTCCTCGGCGAGCTGACGGCAGCGCTGATAGCTCAGCTTTTTTAGCCCGGCGGCTTCCAAGCGATCCGGCATCTGACCAAACGAGATCAAGTCCGGGCCTCCTTCTGCACGCTGTTCCTCCCCATCGGGGCTGGGCATGCTCCATCCTCTCAGCTTCCTTGTAAGTTTACAAGGAAGTCGCTACGCTCGTAGGGCACCAACAGAACGGCCCTGGCCGGAGTTCGCAGCTCCATATGGCCAGGGCCAGACCGCCCAGCACCTCTAAGTACCTGGGAGATCCACGTGCAGATTACCGATAGCCACTACGCCCCGCCCAGCCCCGGCAAGTCGAAGGCGGCTGCGACATACCGCGCCCTGATCGCCGGGACCGCGACGATCGCGCTCCTCACGCTCGCCGCGTGCACCCCGTCCAGCAGCCACGGGCACACCACGCACACCACCGTGGTGCACCACCACACGGTCGTGCACCACGTCACCACCCGGCGAGCCCGATGAGCGACCAGCCCACCCGCATCGGGACCGGCGCCGAACAGACTCCGCACCGGCCGCCCGCACCCCCGCAGCCCAGCACCGTGATCCAGCAGCCCGCCACACCCGAAGCATGCGCCCGCGATTACCAGCAGGGCCACGCCGCACGGCGCGCGTTCGACACACACGCCCGCCGCTTCTACGCCGACCGCTGATGGGCCGCTTCTCCTGGCTCGGCGGACACCCCAACCCCCGCGAAGACGCCAAATCCATCAAACGCGCCCGCACCCACAAACGCCACGCCACCAAAACCGACCGGGCCGGCTGGCAAGACCACGACAAACGCGACCGGCGCCTCTACGGCGGATAGGAGAACCCATGGCACTCCAGATGACCAAGTACCGCGTCACCGGCCCCGGCGGCGAATTTTTGGACGAGTTCTCCACCAACGCCCCCGGCTTCGCGGAGGAACGCATCGGGCGCATCCGCAAATACCACCCGGCTCTCACCGTCACCGAGACCGACGACACCCTGCCCGACAGCGGCGGCGACTTCCTGTGAGGACCACCTCGATGACCACCAGCCCGCCCGTACCCGGCCCGCTGCCCGCAGGGGGACGCCCGCTGACGCTCGCCCAGGCGATCATCCTCGGCGTCACCGCCGCCGGGATCCTCGCCATCGGCGCCGCCGGCGCCGCCGGCACCTACACCAACCTCACCGCCGCGTTCCACCGCTCCGGCACCGCCCTCGGCGCGGTCGCCGGCGGCGAAGGCGCCACCCTGATCCTGTCCGGCGCCTACGTCGCCCTGACCATGCTCGGCCAGACCGCCCCCCGCACCGTCCGCGTGGCGCTGTGGCTGCTCCCGACGGCCGCCGCCGTCATCGGGGCCACCGTCGCCCAGGGCGCCGCCCAGACCGCCGTCTACGCGATCTCCTCGGTCGCGATGTGCGTGGCCGCCGAGGGCTGCGGGCTCATCGCCCGCCGGATCGTCATCCGCACCAGCGGCGTCGATGTCGAGGCCCGCCGGCGCACCGCCGAGACCACCCGGCGCCTGGCCTACGAGTGGGCGGTCGCCGCCCACCACCCCGACCTGAAGGAGCGCCGGTCGGCCGAGCGGCGGGCGTGGAAGCTCGCCCGGCGGGTGGGAGCGGACGACATGGAGCTGGGGGACGGCCTCGTCACCGTGCAGCGCGCCCGCACGATCCAGTCCGCCGACACCGCGCTCGGCGCCATGTACGGGCTCACCGTCCCGCCCACCGTCACACCCGGGACGCCCACCGCTCCGGTACCCGTCCCGGGCGTCCCGGACAGCCTGGAAGGACCGGCCGCGCCCGCCCTGGAGGCCGCACCCGAACCGGAGGCCGGGACGGTCGGCGGGACGGTCGGCGGGACGGTCGGCGGGGCGGGTGTCCCGGATGCCGTCACGCAGGCCAGCACCCCCGGCCCGGCCCAGCCGGACGAGGCCGGGACGCCCGCCGGGACGCCCACCGGGACGCCCGGGACACCCACCGCTCCGGACCACGTCCCGCCCGTCCCGGGCGTGACACTCGCCGAGCTCGCCCTCGTCGCGGGCGTGCCCGTGCCCGTCCCGGGCGAGCCCCTCGACGACGGGCAGCTGGCCGTCGTCCTGCGGTGGCTGCGCCACCACGACGACCCGCCGCTGTCCTACCGGCAGGCCAAGACCGCCTTCCGCGAGCACGGATTCGTCGGCAGCGAGGAGCGCGTCCGCCGCAGCTGGGGCGCCCTGCTCCTGGCCGAGGACGACGGCGACGCGCCGACCATCGGGGTACCCGCACCCTGACCCGCGGGCCGTCCCGGTCGCCGCCACACCCCCCGCGCGGTGTGGCGACGGCCGAGGCTGCCCGACAGCCCGCAGACCGACGAGCCCCGGCGAGCACCCGCCCAACGGCCCGTGCAGACCCGGCGCGCAGACCCGCGCGCGACCACCGCACGCGACTGGAGCACCCCCATGACCACAACCCCCGGCGCGGACGAGCTGAGGATCCGCCACTACCTGCGCGACCTCCAGGTCGACCACAACCCCGCCCCCGACGACGACTGGTGGACCGCCCTCCACGGCACCGACCCCGACGACGACCCCGATCCGGACGATCCGGACCCCGCCGCCGACGATCCGGATGAGCCCCCGGAGGCATCCGGACGATTCCGGAAACCCTCCGGACGCCTCCCCGACTGGCGGAAGCACGAGACCGCTGACCATGGCGGATCCGGTCCGGACGAGCCCGAGGGCGACGCCGGAGACGATCCGGACGAGGAGTGGGAGGACGCGGCACCCGCCGACGAATCCACCCCCGCCGCCGTCAGGCGCGGCAAGAAACGGCAGCAGGCCATCGCCGCCTGGGCCGGACTCGAAGGACGCACCCGCTGGCTCCTCAGCACCGGGGCAGGTGCCGGCTGCGGATGGTTCCTCGGCCTGCTCCAGGCCATGTCCGGCTGGATCACCGCCTGTGCCCGCGATCAGGGCAACGCCCCCGGGCTGATCCTCGGCCTGGGCATGGTCGCCGCCGCGTCCTTCGCCGCGTACCGCACCCGCGGCTGGTGGGCACCCCTGGCCTGGTGCTGCCGCATCCCGCTGGCCACCGCTCTTCTTGCCCTCTGCCTCTACGCCCCGGGAGTGACCCCGTGAACAGCCACATCCCCGCCACGTTCCTCGCCACCCCGGAGACGGTTCCGGGCATTCACGGCGGCCACATCCTGGGCGCCATGACCCTGTCCGGCCTGTCCCTGGTCTGCGCGTTCGCCCTGATCCTGGCCGCCCGCAAAGCCGACCGGCTCAAGGTCATCCACACCCGCGACGGCATCGGCGCGTTCGGGATCTTCACCGGCACCGTGTGGATCGCCGCAGGCAGCGCATGGGCCAGCACGGCCGCCAGCATCGGCAGCATCCCCACCTCGGTCCTCGGACCCGGCAGCGGCCTCGGCAACCCAGGCCAGGGCGCCATCGCCATCGTCCTGACCCTCGCCACGTTCGCCCCGAAGTGGAAGCGCACCATCTGGCCTGCGCTCCTGGGCCTCTGCGCAGCCGCCACCTACGGCACCGCCGGGGGCATCTGGGGTGTCTGCGTCAACGCCGTCCGGCTGATCGTCGGCCACTTCACCGGGGGCGCGTGATGCTCACCGGGCAGGCGCGCGCCCTGCTCGACAAAGCCATGGAGGACGCGGAGACGCAGCGGGCACCCGGCCGCGCCATCACCCGGCCCCAGCTGCGCCCTTACCTGCCAGACCGGCGCGCCGCCACCGCCCTGATGGCGGGATCCGGCGTGCTGTGCCGGTGCATTGGCCGGGGCGTACTCCGGGCGTGGAGGCTGACCTGGGCGGAGGCGATGTCCGGGGAGAACCGCGCCGACCGGGCAGAATCCGCTGGAATAGCCCTGCTCGCCATGGTGGTCACCGCGGTCCCGACGATCCTGGCCGGGCGCGCGCTGCTGCATCTGGCCGCGCCGTATGCGCTGTGGATCTGGTGGAGCGCGGCAGCCGGATGGACGGTCGCCGCTCTGGCCGTAGCCCCGCCCCGGCAGGCCCCCGAACACCCCGCAACGATCATGAAAGATGACACGCCGGGGGAGCAGCCCGCCCAACCCCCGCTCGACGCCGCCACCGTGACCGCCCTGGTACGCCAGATCGCCACCGCCAACCGGTGGCAGGGCGCCCACCTCGACGACCTCCTCGCACACCTCCCCGGACGGTCCCGGACGGAGCTGCTCGCGGTCCTCGCCGCAGCCGGAATCCCCGTCGCCGACCAACTCAAACTGAGGCTCCCCGGGGGCGGTCAGCGCAACCGCCAGGGAGTGCGCCTCAGCGCCCTCCCCGAGGGCCCGGAAAAGGCCCCGCCGGCCCCCGCCACCACCCCCGCCGAACCCGCGCCCGAACACCCCGCCCGGCCCCTCCCCGACCGGCCACCGGTCACCGTCCACGGAGGCGGGTAGACCGGTAGGAACCGCAGGTCAGCACACCCCCTACCACCCGCCTACCCCGCCCCTACCTACCCGCCCGCCCCCAGAAAGAGCCCCCGTGTACCGGTACCGCTGCGGCCTCTGCGAGACCACGTCCCTGCCTGTGCGGACCTGGTCTGAAGTCCTCACCGAGCGGGACCAGCACCGGCAGCGCATGCACGCCGGCCACATCCCTGACGGCGAACAACTCCTCCGACAGCACCAGCCCGGCCGGCCCACCGACACCCGCGCGACCGTGTGGATCATCCTCATCGCCGGGACGCTACTGATCCTCCTGATCCTGCGGCACTGACGTCGCCCGGCCACCAGAGGCACGAACGCGCCCCCTGCCCGAAGGCAGGGGGCGCGGCGGTATCGGCTTGGTGCCGAGCTCGCCTACGCCAGCGGCACGTCCAGCTCCACGTCCGGGCACCCGCCGGCCAGCCGCTCCAGCGCATCCCGCTCAGCAGGGTCTACCGCCAAGTTCCAGCGGACCTTCACACTGACCCAGTCGTCCAGGTAGTGGCAGCGGGCATCAGCCGCCGGCGGCAGCCACGTGGCGACGTCCTGGTCCGCCTTGGACCGGTTGGACTTGGCGGTGACGGCGACCAGGCTGCGAGGGGAGTCGAGGTCGTTGGCGTATGCCTGCCGGCGGGCTGCGTCCCACCGGGAGGCGCCGGAGTCCCAGGCTTCCGCGAGGGGCACCATGTGGTCGATGTCGAGCCCGGACGGGCCGTCCACGGTCGTGTCGTCGTAGTACGAGAACCACGTCCCGCCGGTCAGCTTGCAGCCCGGACCGCGGGCCGGGGCGGCGACCGCCTCATCAAGCAGCACCTCAGCCCTCGTGCTGCACCCGTCGCGGTCCGCATCCACCCAATGCCTGAACTTCGCCCGCTCGTACCCGGTACGGTCCTCCGCCGCCACCGGAAGCCGCTCAATCAGCGCACGCACCGACACCGGGCCGGCCGCCGGCTCCTGCGCACCGGCCGCGGCCGGAATGGTGACCAGAACGGTTACGGCGGTCAGCAGGGCGAGCATCGTTCGTCTCATGACACCTGCGTACCGGGTAGCCGACGACAACGGCGGCAGGCGCAGCGACCAGTCAGCCGATAGAGGGACACGGCCACGGCTACGCTCCTCGCCATGTCAATACACTGGGCTGACGGCACCACTGCCGTCACCGCCATCGCAGGCACCCTGGCAGCAGGCGGGTCATGGCTCGCAGCCAAGAGATCCAACCGCACCGCCGAAACCCTCGCCCGCATCGAGCAAGCCCGCTGGCACGCCGACCTCACCCCAAAGTTCGACATCGCCCTCATCGAGCAAGGCCGCGGGCACGCGCGCCTGATCGTGCACCTCGACGGGCCCGACGCCCTCCGTCGACTCGACGAGGTGACCATCCGGGTAGGCGACGACGACAACGACCACACCCTCACGCAAATCTTCGTCGGCGCCCCCACCCAGGAACAGATCGACGCGCACATCTGGGGCCCGTGGCGGTTCACACCTGGCTCAGATGGCGCCGGACAAGACGGGCGCCAGGTCGCGCCCATCCCCCTGGGCGTCGGCCGCGGGCGCCCCTTCACCATGGAACGCACACGCCATGGCCACTGGATGACCGGCATGACCGACGGGCACTGGCAGCAGCAGTACGCCGGCCAGCCCATCCGACTGATCCTCACCTGCCGCCGCGGCGACGAAGAGTGGGTCGTCGCACGCCGTATCGACAACCCGCCGCTGAGCGAAGAATGACAAAGCCGCCCCCACCCGAAGGCGGGAGCGGCCTTTGCCCCGGTTAAGCAACTGCGCGCAAGTCAGTCGACGGGCCCCCAGGTCCCGCAGTCCTGTGACGTGAAGAGGTCATCTGAGGGCAAGATGGTGACCGTGATCCGAGTAGCTGCGGTCGCGAAGTTATTGTCGATGATCGTTCCGTCGGCCTTTGTCCGTTCCCAGTAGCAACCTTCCAGGTCGCCGGTAGTCCTGTAGGTGCCGGGCGGGACGGTGTCGTCGGCTCGGTGGCTGGTGACTTTGTACGTGCCAGACCCGATGTAGACGGGATAGTGGCCTGATACTGCCTGCCTCACGGTCTTCGTCCATTCTGGACAGAGCAGTGGGATGCCGACGGTGAGGATCTGCATCTCGTCAGGGGTTGATGCCTGATTTTCCGCCAGCCACTGGGCGGGGCCGCTGTCGGCCTGGTCGGGCAGGGAGTCGCAGATGTCTTGTACGAATGCTGCTGGACTGTCGTAGAGAGAGCTGTCGTCGAGTCCGAGGATGCTGTCGTCATCGTTGGTACTGCCTAGGGCCCAGCCACGTTCTTCGGCGATCGTGTTGATTTTTTCTTCTGGTGTTGCAGGCAGAGACGGCGTGACCGAAGCCGGTGACGTCGTGTCCGGCGACGCGATCGGCAATTGACCGATCAGTGTGATCTGTGAGTTTGGGATCGGTGAGTGCGTTGCGGACGCGCCGCCACTCTCCCCGCACCCTGCGATCCCCGTCGCCGCTATCAACGCCGCCGCACACCACGCGCGCCTGATCTCCATGTGACCCCCCTGGCCGTCGGAAGCCTTCACGGTATGGGGCCGAAGGCGGCGTGCGTGGGTGGTTCGCTTGAATCACCTCACGCAGTGGCCAGGATGGAGGACGTTACGGGTTGGGGCCGCCGTTTTCCAGGTCCATCTCGAATGGATACGCCGCGTGCGCGTAGACCATGAAGTCCCCGGTGCCCTGATGGGCCAGGGCGAGCGTCACGCGGCCGTCTGCGTCCCGCATGTCTTCCGTGATCGTGAACATCACCGCGCTGGTCGTGAAAGAGAAACTGAGCGACGGGTAGAGGCTAGGCCGGCCTTCGCCGGGCGGGGTGCTGGACTTCGTGGTGCGGTAGTAGACGATCTCCCCGTCGACCACGACCACCCAGTCGAGGAAGTGGCTGCCCTTCCGCATGAAGTCCGGGTAGATCCGCACCCGGTCGCCGACCGCCGCTGGAATCGTGCCGAGGAACTGGGTCCCGGCCGAGGTCTCCACCACTGTCCACGACGGGGCATCCGGAAGCGAAGGGTTGGTGGAGAGGTTGTGGTCGGTAATCCGGACCGGCACGGTCGGACCGAAGCCCGTCGCCCCGCCACCACCCGCGGGTATCTGCCAGGTAGCCGCACTCGGCCCCGTGGCCGTGAGGATTTTCCCGCTGGCTGCTGTACCCGAGACGGCGACCCCGGCGACTGCGGCGACCGACGGATTGGGGTACATGCCGCTGAGGTCACCTCCGGCCGTACCGGTGGGGGCGCGGTTGTCCGCGAGCCGGGAGTCGCCGGTGAGGACTAGTGCGGCAGTGTTCGCGATCCCGTGGACCGTAGTGGTGGCCTCAGCGTGTGCTGCCAGGTTCCCGGCGACGCCCGCAGCCGCGCCCGCAGTGTCGAAAGCGCTGGCCGGCTGGACCGCCGCGGTGCCGAGCCCCAGGTTTGTCCGGGCCGTCGCCGCGGAGGCGACATCGGACAGGTTGCCGGTCTTGGCAAGTCCGCCCAAGCCGGCAAGAGTCGGCGCGGCCGGGGTCCCGTGGGCATGGTCGCCCCGGGAGTACGTGGAGGCGGTACCCGCTGTGGAGGACGCACCGAACGACATGCCCGCCGCCACCGTGCCGGACGGGGACGGCCCGCCCCCTCCTCCACCGGAGAACCGGTCATCGTCACCAGCGGCGACAGTGCCCTCGGTCTGGCCCACGTCAAGGAAGGCCGCCGACCCCAGTTCGCTGGCGGGGAGCAGCACGTCGTACACCCCAGGCGACTCGGACACCTCCGTCAGGTCCGCCAGGTCCGCGGTCGGTCCGAGGGAGGCGGGCAAGCTGATGCTGTACGGGGCGCGGCTACCGCGCTGCACCGAGTACGTCCAGCCCGAGGGGTTGTACCCACTCGCGTCGGTATTAAGGAGCCGGACTGCCGCTGTCCCCGACGACCGGTCCGGGGTGATGGTGATGGGTGATCCCTCACGGATATCGTTCAGGTCGGTCGAGACGATCTGCGACGGCGACGGGGTGATCGTGACCGTTTCGCGGTCCGCTGAGCCGTCCGTCCGGCCGAGCTTCATCGTCAGCAGTGTCGTCTGTGCACCCTCGGGGAAACCCATGGTCAGACTCCAGTTCGGTTGTACTCGTCCACCAGGGGATGCGGCGGCTCCGGCTCGACTCCGGCCCGGCGCATCTGGCTCGCCCACCGGTCGGTCGTCCACGCGAAGGCCCGCAGCAACGCCTCCAGGCGGGACTGCCGGGTCCGCAGGTCTTTGTTCTCTTCGTCCACCCGGGTCACGGTCGCCTGCAGCACCGTGAACTCCGTCTGTTTTGCCTGCGGCCCGGCAGCGATGGCTGCTGCCGTCCGTGTCCCCCGGTAGGTGAACCAGCCCGTGACGACTACCCCGACCACGGTCACGGCCCCGCCCAAAACACCCAGCCACCCGTTCACCGGGGTCTCCCTTCAACCGCCTCCAGGACGGGGCGACCGGCCCTCGGCTCAGGAGGGACGCGCGATGCGCACCAGATCACGCCACAATGCGCCGTGATGTACCACAGAAAGATCCACACGCCGCGCGGGTAGATGCCCGTCACCGCCGCCCACCCGTAGGCGAACGCCCACAGGGTGGGGGGAAGTTGGGCGGCAATGAATCCCCACCTGTCGCGGCCGAACCGGACGAACGCTGACCCGAACGTGACAGCCCCGGCGATGATCCATGTGAGCGCCCAGTAATGCAGGGGCGCCAGGTTCGTCAGTAAGGCCAGCCCCGTCTGCGCCGGCGGGGTCACGATCATGCCGACGCCGAAGAAAACCTTCCCTGCGCCGAGGAACAGCAGGAACGGGCCGCGGCGCCCCCACCGGCGCACCATGCGCTGCGCCGCGGCCTGCACCTCAGGCCGCCTTGACCGGGGAGCGCTGCTCCAGCGGCACTGTGGGCACCGGGGCCGTGACCTGCGTCCGGGTGAACAGCGCGATCCCCGCGGCCACCAGAGCCATGACCCAGCTCTGCTTGTCGGTGCTCCAGTTCAGGCCGAGGCCGACGACGAGCGCCATCCCGGCGGTGGCCAGCTGCATCAGTGCGGCGCCGAGCGCGCCGTTCTTCAGGACGACGGCGAGGATGATCGCAACGACCGCGGCGGCGATTGCGTTGACCGCGGTCTGTACGCCGGCGCTGACGTTGAAGCCGAACGCGGTCAGGGACTGCACCGCGGCGGCGATGAAGCCGAGCCACAGGGCGGGCTCTCTGCCGAAGATCTTCATGACGGTTCCTCTCGGGGTGGGTTAGGACTGAAGGCGGGCGGCGAGTTCGCCGATGCTTGCGGTTGCGATGGCCGTGGCGAGGCCGGGGTTCGAGGCGAGCGCAGCGGCGAGGGCCTGTACCTGGTCGTCGGTGAGTGCGGGGGCCGCAGTCTTGACGGCGGCGAGGATGTCCTGGGTGTGCTGGTCTCCGGCGGCCAGGAAGGACCCGAGCATGGTGGGCTTTCCGCTGACGGGGCTGGCCCACTGGTAGATGGCGACCTGGTGGGCGGCTTCCTTGGCGATGGCGGGGATCTGCGCCTTCACGGCGGCGTTGACAGCGTTCTGGAGCCAGGTCTTGTCGTCGGCGCTGAGGGCCATGATGTCGTCCTCCTTGGCGTGCGCCCACGTCTTGAGCTGGGCCGGGGTGAGGGGGCAGTAGTCGTGGTCGATGCCGCCCGCGGTGCCGTACTGGTGGAACAGCCAGCTGTGGTTGATCCCGGGTAGTCCGGCGGCGAGTTTGGCGGTGGCGATCCACAGGAAGTCGCCGTAGGTGCCGTTCGGGTCGCGGTTTAGGTAGTCGGCGTTGCAGTACGTGCCGACCTGGTTGTGCGGCGCCGCGGCAGCCAGGCGCGCGAGGAATGCGTTCCTGTAGGCGATCTGCCGGGCCATCGGGACGGACTTGTTGGCGTCGTCGTAGCCCTCCCAGTCGAGGGCGAGTACGTCGCCGGGCTGGGGCTTGGCGTTGGCGAGGAAGTAGGTGACCTCGGCCGCCGGGTCTGCTGCCATGTGCGGGTAGTGGTAGCTGCCGACGACCAGTCCTGCCGCGCGAGCGTGGGCGATCTGCGCGGCGTACTTCGGGTTGGTGTACCCGGTGCCCTCGGTGGCCTTCACGAACACGAAGCCGAGCCCGGCCGTGGGCAGATTCGTCGCCTGGTACGAAGCCCAGTCCTGGCCCTGGCAGCCGGTCACCCGACGCGCTCCGGCCAGTGCCAGGTGCCGCCGTCGTATGACGTCTCGCTGTGCGCGGCGCGGTCGGAGAACGTCACGTCGGGCAGGAATACGTGTACGCCGATGCGCTCGGCGCCGACCTCGGTGACAATCGCGGCGCGGCAGACGGCCTCGCCGGTGGCGGTGCTGACGTAGTGGACGATGCGGCCCACGCTCGGAGTCTGCTCGGCCATGGTCAGAGCCCCTTCGCGGTGAGCCAGGAGTGCATGGATGCGGCCAGTGCGGCGTCCACGTCGTCCGGGGTCGGCGTGGGTGCCGGCTGCGGCGGGTTGGGCGTGGGTGCGGGCTTATTCAGCGGCACGAACAGCGTCGCGTCGCCGTCCTCGTCCAGCAGCCGGCCGAAGTCGTCGAAGCTGAACGAGAAGCACCCGTCCGAGCCCCACGACTCTCCCCAGGAGTTGCGGGCCAGCACCCGCTGACCCTCGGCGTCGATGCCGTACAGCAGGAACTCATGGCCACCACGGACGGAACCGGCGATCTTCACCAGGCCGCCGCCGTCCGGGTTGTCGAAGCCGTCGTACCAGTTCACGCCCACGATCAGCGGGCTGGCGGCGAGCGCCTTGAGCGCGGTGTCCAGCGAGAACGCGTGCTGGTACCCGCTGATCAGCCCCGCTTTCTGCGCCGCCTGCGCCACGGCCACACCGGACGAGCCCGTGTCGGTTGGCGGATAGGTGCCCCGCGCATCGTCCAGCCTGGTCGCCGCCGAGTACAGGGCCACGGCCTGCTTCTCGTCCGCCGCAGCGTCCCCGGTCGGCCGAGCCGCCACGCTTGCCGGGATCACCGCGTACAGCGGGTCCGTGCCCGCGAAAGCCTCCGCCGCATTGCCCGTGCAGCTGCCCAGATCGCCCTGGTCCAGCACCGGGATGCGCACGGTGTGCACCGCGCTGGTGTAGGCGCCCGGCAGCAGGTCCTCGGAGATCACGTAGGCGCGCGATCGGGGGTCGTGGTGGATGTGCCGGCCCAGCCGGCCGCCGCCGGTCTCGGACTGGTACTCGGGGATGGTGCGGGTGGTCATGTGCCCTCCCGGGGCGCTGTCGGGGGTCACAGGTAGAACCCCTGGATGGTGATGTGGCCGCCGGTCAGGAGGTCGGCGCCGAGGATGTTGTTCTCGCGGGCGGTGGTGGATCCCTCGTCGGTACGCAGACGGTCGGTCGTCGCGCCGGAGCCGCCGGCGAGGAACACGGCCTCGCCGCCGCCGATGTGGCTGATCGCGTTGCCGTTGGCGCCGATCGACTCGGTGTGCATGGTCAGCGCCTGCCGTTGCGTGCGGTCGGGGGTGGTGGGCATGGAGATCGTGACGAGCCCGGACCCGGACCCCGCGGTCCCGATCGTGATGTCGATGTTGATCCAGGTCAGGGGGCCGACCGGCACGTAGATGCCGGTCTTCACGGTGAATGTGGCGCTGCCGCCGTTGGTGACGATGGGCGTGTAGGAGGTGACGGTGCTGACCATCGTGTTGAGCCGGGCAGCGGTGATCTTGTCGCCTGCGAGCCATGCGGTGAACGCCACAGACCACCTCCTTTCTTAGAGCGCCGCGATGGCAGCGGTAGCGACGGTGATTGCGGTGCCCGCGGTCTGGGCTTTGACGACCGAGTTGACCGAGCGGGTGACGGTGGCGGTCTGCGGGGAGGACGACCCGGTGACACCGGTGACGGTGATGGTTTCGCCGCCCATGCGGATATCCACCGGGTACTGGGCCGGGTCGGTGTCCCACAGCGGCCCGGAAGTGGTGGCGATCTGCATGCTGGTCGCTGTGGAGGTGATGCTGGCGCCGAGCTGGCTGCCGTCCGTGTCTGCGCGGCCCAGCACTGCGTCGTCAGCGACCGCGACCCTGTACGGGCCGTAGGGCTGGCAGGCGAACGCGAGGCGCCAGGAGAACTGGCTGATGTTCTCCTCGTAGCCCAGTACCAGCTGGTCGATCGGGTCGGGGGGCAACTGCTTCAGCAGTGGCGGGGTGATCCGTATCCGGCTGCCGGTGTCGATCCTGACGGCGGCCGGGATCAGCGCCGGATTCTTCTCCAGGCTGATGTTGACCTCGGGGAACCGCGCCTCGTCCCAGGTCCCAAGGTGCGTGCGCCAGCCGGCATGCAGGGCTGCCTGCCCGTCCGTGTGCAGGTTGAGGGTGACGTCCTCGTCATAACCGGTACCGATGCCGGCTGGCGGGTCCTGTGTGGACAGGGGGCCGGTGGCGATGACGCTGCGCCCGGAGGAGCCGTCCAGCCGGGTCACCGTGCTGTCATTGCGGACGCCCTGCAGGTCGTCCACCGGCCTGAGCGGCACCATCAGGGCCTGCGGGGTGGCCACATAGGGCAGGTCCAAGGCTGACGGCTGGTCGTACAAGGATGCGCGGCCCCGGTACCGGAGCCCCAGGAACTCGCGCGCCTCACACAGCATTCCCTCGTCGGCCTGAGCTGCCGACGTGACCACGCTGAGGAAGGTGTCCATCGCCTGCGCGCCGACCAGTTCGGTATCAGCCGCGTATGCGGCGACCGACATGCGGGCCCCCTGTTCGGTCGCCACGCGCGCCAAGCGTGCGGCAGCCGTCTCTCCGTCAAATGCGATGTCCGCGTTGTCGTAGGGGGACACACCCGTTTCGGGGAAGACCGCCAGGTGGCCGAGCCGAAGATCCGCGAAAGCGCTGCCCCACGTGCCCAGCACGGTGGCGACCCGCCCCGGGCTGCCCGCGAACGCGGTTGTCACGAACCACGCCTGCGGGGCGCCGATGACGAGCCACCGGCCGAACACGGTGACCGTGCCGCTGGATGTGGATGTCCAGAGCTGGAGCCGCCCCCAGCCGTCGGTGAAGTTGTTGGGCGCGAAGTCGGCGCTGGCGATCGTGGCGCCAGTGGAGTCGAGCACGGTGATCCGCGCCGCCGCCACGCCGATCAAAAACTGGATCGTCGCCGCGGTGCCGGCCGACAGATTCGCCTGAAGCATCAAGGTTGGAGAGGCCGGCAGGGTGTCGAGCTTGTACACGCACTCCACATGCCAGTCACCAGGCAGCGAGCCTGGCGTGCGGGCCGTCATCGTGGACGGCGGGGCGAGCTGCGGCAATGGTGCGGACCCGGCGAGGCTGCTGTCAGCGGCCCAGGTGAAGCCGGTGACCTGCATCGGCTGGACACCCGCGATCGGGCTGGATGCCTGCGTCGCGTCGGCGCCCTCCTCCATCGGCCAGTACGCATTGAGCGTCGCCAGCGCCGCAATGCGGCGCCGCAGCGTGCTCTGAAGTACCGTTTTCGACTGCCCGTAGCGCTGGAGTATCCCGGACGCGACGATCGGCGTCGTCACATCCATCCCGCCGGTGTCCCACTGCGGCGGCCACTCGGACACCTCGCCGACAAACCGCAGGAACCGATTACTGATGGCCCCCACGGTCACGGTCCAGGTGCGGGGCGACGGGGCCGTATCAGCAAAGGAGGTGGCGCCCACGGTCTGCGACTCGAAATTGGGGTTCGCAACAATGGTGCCGCCGATGCCGTTGCGGACCTCCACCGAGTAGATCTTCCGGGCGAGATTGCCAAATCCCAGGCTCGACAAATCTCCGATCTCCAGCGCGGCCGTGGAATTGAAGATGTTCGTCGTCGGCGATACCGAGAACGCCCGCCCGGACTGCACCCACGGGCCGGCCGTCCCGGGCGTCGTGGACGTGTAGAAGGTGGCGGTGTAGCCGCCGCTGCCGTTGTTGACGTCGAGCGTCGCCCGGACCGACAGACGCACCCCCGGTGGGACGTCGATCACGTCGGAGTCAGCGAAGAAGACGACCGATCCGTCCGTGCTCCAGTTCAGGCGCAGGGAGCCCGTCTCGGTGAAGAGCAGGCGCCATGACCGCTGACCGGCGGTGTTGTACTTGCCGACGAGTTCAACGGTGCCGGTCGTGTCGTTACCTGCCGCGTCGCCCCAGGTCGCAAGCTCGGCATCCACGCGCACATCCAAGTCGCCAGTGATGTCGAGAACGCTGGCGTCGGGGGTGGTGGCCCGGTTCGTGGAGCCATAGGGCACGTCCAGCCATGGCGTGCCGTAGGCGACACCGACCCGTAGGGGCGTGTTGCGCCCCAGGAACCCGTAGTACGGCGACATCGGGTTGCGGTTCGAATAGGCCCCGGCATTATTGTCCAGGGTCATCGAACAGGAGCCCTCTTCTGCGACGGTACCGCCCGACGCAGAGACGCCCCGCTTGATCAGAATCGCATCAGTGCCGCCCTGCGTCCGGACGTCACCCGAGATATCCGTCCACGCGCCGTTGATCTGCAGCTCAACGGTGATGGGCAGCTTGGTCTGCGGGAAAGGCATCAGATACGCCCCCCGTACACCTTCTGCACGCTGCCGCCCTTGCGCTGCACCAACTGCCGCGTCGGCTCCAGGAGCTGCTCGGCGACTACGCGCCCGTCCAGGGTGATCGTGGTGTGGATGATGATCGGCTGGCCGTTCCCGCCGGCGAGCATCCGCGCAGTGTCCGGCGCCGAATGCACGCGAGTGCCCACCGGCAGGTCGGCGATCTCAGGCCCGTACTCGCCGACCAGCGTCCGCCCCCACCGGTTCCCGCCACTGGCCGCCGCACCAACCGTGCCGCCCGTGGCCTTCGCTCCCAGCGACTTCTTCAGCTGATTCGCCATGGCAGCCGCAGCATTCGCCATGATCTTGTTGAGGTTGGCCTGCTGCTTCGCCAGCCCGTCCACGAGGCCCTGCGCCTGCTTGATGCCCGCCCCGTACATGCTGGTCGCCGTCGACGTACCAGCAGCACTCCCCGCAGCCTGCAGCTGCTTCTCCAGCGCATTGATCTGGGAAATGTCGCCCTTGTTTGCACCCAGCAGCCGCTCCGCGTTCTCCAGGCCGCCGCCCTCGATGCCCGCCTGCGCCAGCTCGCTGAGCGACTGCGAGTTGAGGCCCTTCTTCCGCAGCGCCTCCAGGTCGGCGGCGAAACGTTTCGCTGTCGCCGTGTCCGTGGCCAGCTGACTGATGACCGACTGCGCCCCGCCCGGCTGCCCCGTGCTGCCCTTCGCGATCGACCCGTAGGCGACCACCGACGACGACACGGAATCCTTGAGCTGCGAAAAGCTGTCCTTCAGCGACGACAGCTTGTCCTTCGCCGCATCCAGCCTGCTGTTGACTGCGATCAGCGCCTTCTCGTTCTTCAGCGCAGCAGCACCAAACCTGTCGAACGACTTGACCAGGCGGCTCTCCTCCGCACCGTGCGTCGCAGCCTTGATCTTCCCCTGCCACTCCGACAGGGTCTGCGCCAGCGAACCCACACCGCCCGCACCCGTACCCACCGAAGACGCGAAGCTCGACTGCGTCCCGCCGGCCAGCCGCCCGAAATAGCTGATGTTCAGCGACCCCATCGCCCCCGCCGCGGCCTCATGCTCCGCATTCGCCCGGTCGATCGCCGCCTGCTGCGCCTTCGAGACCTTCCCGCCCTTGGCGTACCCGAGTGCCCCAGAGTTGATGGCTTCCAGCAGGGCCTGGTGCTTCTTCGTCTGCGCCGCATTCACCACGAATTCGCCATTCGACGCCCAGATCGGCACATCGTCCGAGGTGCCCGTCCCCGGACCGGTAATGCGACCGCCCGCAGCGCGCCGTGCGCCACCGAGCTGCGGACCCGAGTACACCGACTTCAGGAACGTGGTGATCGTGACGTTCTTGTCACCCAGTTGCGCCAGTTGCCACTTCGCCTGAGCAACCTTCCGCTCCAGGTCCGTGATGTTCGCCTGAAGCGCCGACCGCTTGCTGGCAGGCACCGACTTCAGATCGGCTTTCGCTTTCTTCAGCTCCGCCTCAAGGTCAGAAATGTTGCCGCCGACCGACACCTCCTTCGGCACGTGCAGCAGACTGCTCGCCAGTTTCTCGGCCTGCGCCCGGTTATCACCCATGGCAATCGCCGACCTCACCAGCGAGTTGTAGCCCCGCTGGTAAGCACTGTCCACGGCATCCCACGACGCACCCTGCTTCGCCAGCGCCTCCGTGTACGCGTCCGTGTCGCTCGCGATCTCCAGAAGCGCGTCGCGGTTGTTGCGCCCCTTCTCCGTGTGGATATCGAGGGTGCGCCCGTTGTCCTTCAGCGCCTGCGTCGCGGCATCGATAGCCGCTTCCATTTTCGTCTGCGACCCGTAAGCCCCCTGATTGATCTCATCCAGGGCCTGCAGGCTCTTCGCCAGCCCATCGGCGGCCTGCGCCTGCACGTCCAGGGCGGCCTGCACGTCCAGGGCCTGCTTCCCGAACTTCCCCTGCGACTGCGCGGTCAGCTCGGACTCGTACTCCGTGTCGGCCAGTGCGTGCCTGTACGCGTCCAGGTACTTCGTCGGTACCTTCACCCCGGCATCGTTGATCTTCTTCAACGCGGCAGCCGCCCGGTCCGAGTCACCCGCCTTCACCATGTCCGCAAGAGACTGTCCGAGATTCTTGTAATCCTTCTCGGCGCTGCTGGTCTTGGCCCCCGAGTTGGTGATGATGTCCCAGATCGAATCATTCGACTCCAGCTTCTGGCCCATCGACTGATGCAGGTTGTCGGCGTCCTTCGCCAACTGCGAGATCGTTCCCGTCGCCGAATTCCCAGCAGCCAGAGCCTTCAGCGACGTGGCCATCTCATCTCCGGACACCTTCGCTTGCTTCGCCTCATCACTGAAATGCTTCGCAACCAACGCGATCCCCGCAACAATTGCAATCGCCCCGGCGACCTTCGTTCCCGTGCTCAGCGTCCCCAGGGCAGCACCGAGACCGCGGGCGCCACCACCGGCCGCGACAAACGCGTCCCTCATGTACATGGCCTTCAGTGACGCCGTCTCGAACATGCCGGCCGCCGCCCCTGCACCCTTGATGGCGGCCGACCACAGCAGCGTCACCCCGGCCGCAGCTTTCATGGCCGCCGACACCAGCACCACCGCACCGAGCAGCCCTGCCAGCGCCATCGTCGCGTCCATCGTCGCGCGCTTGTGAGTCGTCAGCAGATTGATGAAGCTCTGGAGCGGCGGAATCAACTTCTGCCCCATGCTGATCATCAGTGCATCGAAGCTGCTCTGGAGCGCTTTCGCCTGGTAGGCGAATGTATGGGTTGTCGCCTCCCACGCGTCCTGGAAGCCCATTGCGCCCTTCTCAAGGGCTGGATACTTCGACTCCAGGCGGTCCATCTGTCCGACGAGAATATTGAGGCCCGCACCGGCTTTGCGGCCGAAGGCGTCCGTGATTATCTGGCCCTGCGCCTTCGAGCTGACTCCGGCCGCATTCATGTGCGCGACCAGGTCCTCCAGTGCGACCTTTAGGCCGCCCTTCTGCATATCCTTCGCCAAGGTGTCGGTCTGGAGCCCGATACTTTTGAGCGCGGAGGCTCCACCGACAACAGGCTTCGCCAGGGCCATCACCGACATACGCAGCTGCGTGGCTGCTTGGGCGCCGCGGATGTTGTTGTCGCCGAACACCGCCAGGCCAGCGCCCACATCCGTAATGGAGAGGCCGAAACCCTTGACTGTGGCCACCATGCCGCTACCGAACGCCTTGGCCAGGTCGGACATTTTCATGTCACCGACGCCGACGATGGCGTTCAGCGTGCCCATGGCCTGCCCCAGGTTCTGCACCCCGGGAATGCCCGATGCGACCGCGGCAGTCAGGGCATTCGTGACATCCACCAGGTCCGCGTGCCCAACCGTGGCACCCTCGGCGGAAGTCTTGACCAGCTCCAGGGCCTTCTTCGAGCTTATCCCCATCGACTCGAAGTTCGACTCCACGTGGAAGAGGGACTCGGCCAGGGAATCAGGGTTCTGAGCGACCTGGCCGGCCAGGTCCAGTACGCCCTTCGACAGGCCGGCGACCTTGTCCTTGCTGACTCCGGCCTGCGTGTTGAGGAGCGCCATCTCGGAGTCGAACCTCGATGCCATCTTCACGGCTTCGAAGCCAACAGCAGCAAAGCCCGCACCGGCCAGCAGTGCGGTCTTGTGGAACGCGGCCATGCCCTTCCCGGCCTTGTCGACCTCGGCGTTCACTGCTGCCATTGTCGGCCCGGTCAGGTTCTTAGCCGTAACTAGGATCTCCACCAGGTTCGCCATCGAAATTCACCCCCAATCGCACAATCTCAACCAGGCGCAGCGACTCGGCCGGGCCCTCTTCGACCACCCACGGAGGGACGCCCCACGCTTTGGCGAGCGCAAGGATTTCCTCCGCGTAAATCAGCTCGCGAGGCTTTCGGACGGGATTTCCGTCAGAATCGATTCCACCTCCGAGATTTCTCCAGAGTTCGAGCCTTCGCCCAAAGGGGCCGAAACACCCGCCATGGCCTCCTGCCACTTCGCAGAAATGGCGTAGATCAGCTTCGGTTCTTCTTCCTCCAGTGACTCCAGCGTCGGAGGCATCGGCTGCCCGTTCTCGTCTTCGCGGTTCCAGGACACGATCTGCTGCGCGATGAGGCCGGCCAGAAATTCGACGGCCTCGCCCTCGGTGTCCTGGGAAACGTCATGGGCGCGCATCTCCTTGAGGCGCTTGATCGACATCGACCGCAGGGTGATCTCCAGGCCCGGCTCGTCCGTGGTCTCGTCGAACGTCAGCTTGTACAGAGTCGGGCTGCGTCGGGCACCCATGCTCAGCTCCAGGTGGGAACGGTGCCGTCAGCAAGGCTGAACGGGACGGATGCGGTGAGTTCGCCCGAGTTGGATCGCTGGAGCGGGTAGTCGGTGCCCAGCATCTCCATCGCCAGAGATTTGCCGCCGACACCGATCGACACGGTCCGCAGCACGCTCGTGGACGGGATCGTGGAGAAGACCGTGTGCGCGCCGGTCGGGTTGAAAACCGTGTTGGCGGTGACCGTCGCGTCCGCAAGCAGCAGCAGCCGCTCGTTCGCGGACTTGTCGATGCCGGTGACGTCCCACACGGCCCTCGGCGTGGCGAATTGCAGGTCGGTGGTGTCATTGCGGATGTCGACGGGCGTGCCCGCCGCATTGTCGATACTGAAGGTCGTCCAGCCCAACCCTGAGCTTTTCGCCAAGAGACTCACTCCCTTTCTAGGTAACCGATCGCTGCCTTCAGCAGATCGATGTCATCTCCGAGTAGCCCGATTGCTCGATTGCAGCGGTGACACAGCAGCCCACGGACACGCCCAGTTGCGTGGCAATGGTCCACGGGAAGCTGTATGACCTTCCCCTGACGGGCACTTGTCTCCGGCTTTTTGCAGATGGCGCAAACGCCACCCTGCTCCTGGAGCAGCCGTTCGTAATCCTCGACAGTGATGCCGTACTGCTCCAAGTTGTATCGACGCTTGTTGGCGGCAGTCCGCTCGGGGTTGTCGGCGAACCAGCGTCGCGCCGCCGCAGAGGCGCACGCCTTACACACGCTCTTGTAGACGGCGTTGCTGGTGTCCGTCGCCCTGCGCGAGAGACTGAAATCGGCGACACGCTTCGATTCGCCACATTTCGCACACGCCTTGACGGCATCCTCTCCGAGCGGGGCGCGTCTTGGCCCGCGCGGCTTCGGCACGTATCCAGCGGCATGACGCGCGGCATCGCATGCCTTGCAGGACGGCTTTCGCCCGTACTTCCCTCGGGGATGTTTCGAGAATTCGGACAGGGGCTTCTCAAGGCCGCACCTTGTGCAGGCCCTAGACTCGGCAAGCATGGTCCAATTGTATTGTTTCTCTTAGCCACTCCCCTGTCCTCCTCTCCAATTCCCGGGGTTCGGATACTTTCGTCAGCCCTGCCGCTGTGCGTCAGCGAGGGTCTGCTGGTGTTCGGCGAAGTCTTCGACCCAGAAATCCGGGCGCTGATGCAGGCGAGCGCGGGTCCCGCGGGGATTGCCGCGGGTGTCGCCGTCGCGGACCAGGTACAGCGGGGCCTTGCCGAGCGGGGCCCGGTGCTGAGTGGTGCTGAAGCAGGGCTGGCCAGCTGCGAAGTCCAGGTAGGTCTCGCCGTCGGCGACGCGCAGCTCCTGGTAGCTGCGGCCGGAGTTCCGCACGGCGTTCAACTGCTCGGCCGGCAGACCTTCGACGCGGACCCGCCAGCCGTTCGCGAACTTGTCGCAGCCGACCTCCTCGCAGGTGGCGCGCCGCCAGTGCGTGGCAAGGGGCTGCGAGATGACGTAGCTCTTGTAGGATTCCGGTCCCATGAGCGGTTCGATGCTGGCCATCAGAAGGACACCCCCGCGCATTCGTTCTTGTTGATTACGACGGCGAAGGACACCGAGGTGAAACCGCCGGTCGTGACTGTGGAGGCACGGACGTAGCGGCGCACGGTCGCCGTGTTGGCGATGGCGATGCGCTGCGTACCGGGCGCGGCGGTTACCGCGGTGAACGCGAGGCCGGTGACATCAGCGAAGCTGGAGTTGTCCGCCGAGTCCTGGATCTTCACGGTCACGTCGGTGCCGGTGAACGCCGATACGTGCAGGTACGCCTGCGCGCCGAACGCAGCCGACGCCCCGGTGTCATAGGACGTGCCATTCGTGGCCGTAGTGTCGGTACGGAGCCCGGCGGTGAGCAGGTGACCCCACTCCAGGCCGTAGGAACTGGCCTGCCCGGAGACGGCGAAGGTGAAGTTTCCGTCGTTGCCCCGGGTGCCGTCATAGTTGACCTGCTTGCCGTTGAGGCATGCAGCGGGCGATCCGGTCGTGGTGCCGCGGCAGTAGGTGAGGAGCACGTCCCCGCGAGGGAGGGCCGACAGCAGCGTGTGGGCTGCGTTCGCTGCGAGGCCCGGGTTGAAGAAACTCGTCCACTCGATGCGGCCGTCCCGGAGGCCACCCTGACGGGCCATGGCGCTCTGGGTAATGTCGGTGAAGTCCAGCAGTGCCGGGCCGCCGCCGACGTTGCCGAGGGACTGCACGTCACCGGACATGTCGTACCCGGCGTAGTACAGCGCGTCGCCGAGACCGCCTTGCTTGGCCACTTATGCCTCCTGGTCCCACAGATCGCTGACGATGAGCGGCACCGTGATGTCGATGACGCGGTACTCGGTGCCGGACTCGATCCGCTGGTAACCGGCCTCAAGCCCGAGCGGATCGCCGTAGGTGCCGAGCAGGTCGATCTCCATGACGGCGCCGTCGAGGGTGAAGTCGCCGCTGTAGGCGCCCATGAGGTCGTCGCAGGCGTCGAGCATGTAGGGGTCGATCTCGTCGCCGGGTTCATGGGTGATGCCCATGTAGAGGCGCACCGTGAAGGCGAGCCGGACTGAGGTGCTGGCCAGACCGGAGCCGCCGGTGGCCGGCCGGAGCCGCTGCGGCCACACTGCGCACGACAGACCTTGTGATGGCGGCGACTTGGGTTCCTGCCCGTTGACGGCGTCGAACCACCCGGACGCGAGGGCGTGGGATTGGAGTGCGTCACTGAGGGTGCGGACGTTGAGGGCCATCAGATCAGCCCCATCGCCTTGTAGCGGGCCAGTAGCTCGGCGGCGATTCCCGGGGCCTTGCGGTCGACGAGCGCCTTCGTGCGGCGGAACGTCGAGTACCCGGCGAACCGGGTGACGGGGGCGTTGCGGCTGCCGGTGCCTTCCAGCCAGGGCCCGTAGACGACGCCCTGGTCGGTGACCCGGTAGCCGGTGCCAGTGCGTTCGACGGTGATCTTCGACTGGTAGTAGCCCGTCGGGTGCTGGAGGACCTGCGGCAGGCGCTGCAGGATCTGGTCCTCAGCGAAGGTGGCGACCCTGTAGCCGACCTGGTCGGAGTAGGTACCCAGTGCGGCGGCGGTCTTGCCGTTGAACGCGGGGCCGCGGCGGATCATTCGCGCGTCGAAATCGATACCGGGCATGGTCACACCGCCCTGATCCGGATTTTGCGGCACAGGTCCGAGTCGGCGACCTGCTGCCGGAGCGAGTCCCGCTCAACGGTGACCGCAGCCACAGAGCGGGTACCGCTTGTGCCGGCTTGCGCCCGGACGGTGCGGGCGTACCCGGCCTGCTCCGACAGGAGTGTGCATATGGCATCGGCGATGGTCAGCGTGCGGAGCAGGCCGGGCGCGACCCAGCGGGACAGGGCTGCGGCGTCGGAGTGGCTGGTCGCCGTCGTGCCGGCCGCGCCGCGGGTGACGGTGAGTCGGCGGGGCGCCCAGATGGTTTCGCTGGTGTGGCTGTCGAGCTGTGTTCCGTCGTAGGCGCGCTCGACCAGCAGGGCGTCGGTGATGTCGCGGACTCGCATCCGTTCGGCGCCGAGGGTCAGAACCTCCCCGGGATGGAACGCGGTGACATCGGCCACCTGTACGAGGACGTCGTTCTTCTGTGCGCCCAACGGGGCCTGGAGTGTCTGTCCGGTGGAGGCCAGCGCCCGGCCGGTGACCGTCATCCGCTCGGCACCTGCGGACAGGAGGTCGCCGACGCCGACCGCGGTGGGGTCGGCGACCGTCACCTCGGTGGCCGTGGCGTCGACCCCGACTGCCAGAGTCCCGGCCGGCGTCTGGACGTCGGAGTGCCCGTACCACCCGAGGATGCTCGCCGCGTGCTGGTGGGTGTCCCCGGAGTCCCAGGCGGACGGCCGGTCGAGGCGGGTCTCGACACGGTTGTACGGGGGCCCGGAGTTGGTGGGTTCGAGGTAGTAGTCCGTGTCCGGGATTTCCACCCCTGCGGACTGGATGAGGATCGCGCTGATCAGTTCGTTGCGGTCCAGCCACAGCCGCCACGACCTCGGGGTCTGCTCCGACGGCCAGTCGAAGTAGCGGGTGTCGAGGACCGGCTGGAAGTCCCGCTGGCACAGCGACTCCGCGTCCCGGGAAGCGGATTCGATCGCGCGGTCAATCTGCGCGTCGTCCCTCGCCGAAGACGCCGAACCCAGGGCGGACCTTACGTCCTCCCTGGTCGCGAACCAGCCGGTGCCCATGGTGTATCTGCTCAGCTCTCGTCGTCAGAGGTAGGTGCCGCCTGGGCGCCATCCGTCCCAGGGGCAGAAGAGTTGCCCGTCGGGGCCTTCTTGGAGCGGTTCGCCGTCGTTCGGGCAGGCTTCGGGCGGTCGGTCTCGCTCGTCTCGGGCGTAGTCGGCGGCTTCTCGGAGGATGTCGTTGAGCTGCTCCCAGGCGATGACTCGTCGCCCCCTTCGGCGTCCTGCTCGGGCGCTTCGTCGGTGTCGTCTTCGCCCCAGGCGCCGGTGACTCCGGCGATGCTGGGGCCGCCGGCGACGGTGATCTTCGGCATGGTCTGTGCCTCCTCGGCATGGTCTTCGCGGTGGTGGGTTCTGCCGCACTGCGGGCAGCGGGGAGCGCCCACCGAGTAGGCGGCGGTGCAGTTCCCGCAGATCCACAGGGCCATGTCAGGCCGCCGCCACAGATGCTCCGTCGTCCAGTGGGATGTAGGTCAGGGACCACTTCACGGAGCCGGTGTCGCTGGCAGTGGTCTTCAGCCCGAGGTTGCCGACGGGCAGCACGACCGGATGCGCGGGCAGCCCCGTCCTGGCGGAGGTGGGAGCGTTGCTGCCGGCCCCGTCTGCGGACAGCAGCGACGTGGCGTCGCCGGAAATGCCGTAGAGGGTGCCGACCTCGTCGGAGGTGACGACGGTCGCTGCGCACAGGTCGCCGACGGTGCCGACTGTCGGGGTGTGAACGAGGTTCGCGCTGGTGGCGGTGGCGCCGAGAGCGACGGTGACTTCGCCGACGATGGATGTGAGGAGCACCCGGCCGCCAGTGACGGTGAACAGGGTGCCGGTCGCGGTCTGCGGGAGGGTTGCGGTGGCCCGGTCGACCTTTGTGCCGAGGAGGATCTGCCGGATCTGGGAGCCCTGGATGATGACGGACATGGTCAGGCCCCCACGATGGCGAGGTTGTCGGCCTTGCGCTGGGTGTTGAGGTCGTGAAGGACGGCGGTGACCAGGCCGGAGCCGCTGGCGGTGACCTTGACGTAGGACTTGCCGTCGGGCAGGGAGTCACCGGACACGAAGAACGCGACAGCGCCGGACGCGATGGTGACGGCGTTGGATGCGGACTGGGAGGTGGTGACCCAGGCGGCGGTGCCGTTGGTCGCCGAGTTGGTGATCTTGTGGGTGATGGTGTTGCCCGGCGTCGCGTAGGAGCCGCCGAAGGCGTCGGAGACGGTGAGGGTGAAGGTGTCGGCGCCGGTGCACACGAAGGTGATGCCGCCGCAGTCGCGCATGGAGATGGCCGCGCCTGCCGCGATGGGGACGATGTTGAAGGCCCGTCCGAGCCCTTCGATTCCTGCCATGGTGTTTGCCTTCCTTGCGGGGGGTTAATGCCGGTTCGGGATGGCCCGGCCAGGGGTGTTAATGCCTGGCCGGGCTGGCGGGGTCAGGCGCGGGTGGCGACCTTCACGAACGGGGAGAGGGTGTTGGAGCCCTTGCGCGGGGTGATCGCAGACTTGATCCACGGGGTGCCGTCGACCCGCTCGATGACGCGCACCGAGGTCTTGTCGGCGCCGAACTTGAACTCCGTGCTGGTGGCGGTCTGCATGGCCTGGCGGTCGCCGATGAGGTAGTAGCCGAAGTCGACGAAGTTGATGTCGCCCGCGGTGCCCACGCTGGAGACCTTCTCGGTGAAAACCACCGGACGGCCGAGGATCGTCATCGGCGGGGCGCCGGCGCCGTCCGCGGCCGGGGTGCCCATCCACACGGCGCTGCCGCCGGTGCCCACGGACAGGGCCATGGTGGCCAGTTCGGGGAACGTGTCGATGTGGGCGACCCACACCGCGCGGCCGATGGAGCTGGGCAGCATGCGGGAGTACGCCTTGACGATGTTCTCCCAGACGATGGTGCCCGCGGTCTGGCCCGACTCCTTCGCCACCGACACCGCGGCCGGGGCGTTGAGGTAGCCCAGCGGCATGCCGACGCCGGTGCCGTCGGTGAACGCGGTGTCCTCGAACCACGCCAGCGCCTCGGGGTAGGACTCCTCCATGAACTGCTGGAGGCTGATCAGGCTGTCGGTGAACAGCTCGTTCGGGATCTCCGAGTAGAGGGTCAGCTTCTTCGCGGACAGGACGATCCGGCCGAACGTCGGGCTGGAGTCGGTGAGGGCGCCGCCCTCCTCCGTCCAGTAGCCGACGACGCCGCCGTACACCGAGGAGGCGTTGCTGGTGGAGTCGAGCATCGGGTACGGGACCGTCAGCGACTCCATCGGCACGACCCGGGCGCGGGCGCGGACGACGGTCTGCTCCAGGGCCACGCGCAGCAACTCCGCGCGCAGCACCTCGGGGATCAGGAACCCGCCGTCGGACGGCACCGTCGAGCCGAAGCTGTTCTGGATGCGGGTGATCTCGGACCGGCCGGTCAGGGCCTCCGCGGAGGTGTTGCCCGCCCAGGTGGTGCCGAAGTAGTCGGACCAGTTCTGGTACTGCTGGTCGAGCTTCGCGCCCGGAGCCTTCGGGTTGTAGTGCTTGGAGCGGGCCTTCGCGCCGCCGCCGCCGGAAGTCAGGTTGAGGCGGTTGATCGCGTCGATCTGCCCGTTGCGGAGGACGTCAGCGAACTGCCGCTGGGTCTCGTCCCGGATCTGCTGCTCGATGCCCGGGTCGTTGGAGCGCTGCTTCTGGCCGTAGGCGTCGATGAACTCGGTCAGCTTCTCGGGGCTCGCGGTGATCTCCGCGAGCTTTCCCATGTCGCCGATCATCTCCGCGAGCTCGTCGGCGTTGCGCGGGACGGTCAGGGTGGGTGCCACTGGTTCCTCCTCAGGATTCCGTCGCGCTGGACGACGAGACTTGGGTGAGCAGACGGTTGATGGCGGCAGCCCACGGATCGGGGCGCGGCTGGGTCAGTTGGGCCATGACGGACGCCCATGTCGGCTCGGCGCTGGCGACAACCTCGGGTTCTGGATCGGGTGCCGTCTCGGGCTCGGCCGCCTCGGGGAGTTCGATCTCGGGGCCGTGCTCGCCGTGCAGTTCCGTGGCGGGTGCCGCCGGCTCAGGCGCGGGGGGAGGCTCCTGGCCGGCGGCGGTCCCGCCCTGCCCCGTCCCCACGGGCTCGGCCGGGACGATGGGGGTCACGGTTCCGCCGGCTTCGGCAGCCGCCACTTCCGCTCCGTGGTCGCGGACGGCAGCACGGAGCGCGGCCACGAGCTTCTCGTCGAGCGCGTCCCCAAGGCTGATCGTCAGCGTTGGCGGGGCCGGCTCGGGCTCCACGGCCGCGGCCTGCACTGGAGGCGGGCCGGGCTTCGGCTTCTCCGGGGCCTTGGGGCCCTGGTAGCCGTAGACGGTGAGGTCCCACCGGGCGTGCATGTCCGGCTCGGCCGGATCGGTCGCGGGCTGCGCGTCGATCGCCTCGTCGGCCAGGCCGGCGGCGACCGCGTCTTCGGGCAGGTACCAGGTTTCGGCGCGCATCGTCTCGCGCCACTGCTCCGGGGTGCCGCCTGCCTTCGCCGCGTAGGCCCCGGCGATGTTGTCGGAGATCTTGCCGAGGACTCCGGCCATCTGCTGCATGTCCGTGGCGTCGCCGATGCACAGCCCGGACGCCTCGTGGATCATCAGCATGGAGTTCGGCATCATCACCAGCCGGTTGCCTGCGAGGGCGATCACGGAGGCGATGGACGCTGCCAGGCCGTCGACCTGGACGGTCACGTCCGACGGGTGCGCGCGGAGGGCGTTGGCGATGGCCAGGCCCTCAAAGACGCTGCCGCCAGGGCTGTTGACCCGCACTCGCAGGTTGGGGGCGGTGATGCCGGCGAGCGCGCTGATCACGTCACCGGCGGACACGCCCCACCATGAGTCGATCTCGTCGTAGATCAGCAGCTCCGCCTCATCTGGCGAGGCGGCATTGCGGATCTCGTAGCCCGGACGGGCCGCGTCGCGGGCGCGGGCCCGAGCGCGGGCCGCACCTGGTGCCTGCGGTACGTCGATCCAGGCCATCAGTTTTCCTCCACAACTGTGCAGCGGCAGTTGCTCTTGCCGAGGCATTTCACGTAGCCCTTGCCGCCGGGGTAGTCCGCGTAGGCCGCGGCCTGGCTGTCGTACTTGTGGCCGTCGTTGTCCTTGCACGGCTGGCAGATGTCCAGGTCGACGTGCGCGCGGACCGTCCACGTGGTGGCTGCTGCGTTGGCGAACAGGCCGCGCGTGACGTCGGCGAACGTCGGCTCCGGTTCGGCGACCACAGGCGGCTTGCGCGGGCCCTCGAAGGGGATGTCGGGCAGGCCGACCGCGAAGAGCGTGCCTTTCGCCTGGAAGCCGGCATTGACCAATGCGGCAGCTGCGGCAGAGCGGGCGGTGAGCAGGGCGGCTTCGGCTTCAACGTCCTCGGGGACGGGGTTGTCGAAGTCCATCTCCAGGTTGGTGACGCCCCGCCCGTACATGGGCAGGATCTGGTAGTTTAGGACGGCCTTGACGCGGCGCAGCCGGGGAACGGTCAGCCAGCGGGCCAGGACTACCTCGGCCGCGTCGGCGTTGGCCCTGTTGACGTCATCGACGGCGCCCAGCATGGGCTTCGGGAATCCGAAGGCGGTGCGGATCTTCTCGTCGGAGACGTTCGCGAGTTCGGCGAACTGCATGTCGCGGTTGGTGTACTTGCGGTCGACCCAGGTGATGCCGTTCTCCAGCAGGGCCACCCTGTGGGCTGCGCCTACGCCCTTGTGCTGCTCCGCCCAGCGTTCGCGGTGCTCGTTGAACTCCTCATCGCCCAGGCGCTTGGCGACCTGCAAGATCCCGCCGGGCTCGGCGCTGTTGAGAAAGAAGTTCCGGTTCCACTCGCGGCTGTACCTGCTGGCGTCGAGGTCGGTGAGGATCGTCTGCACCGGGCCGAGGCCGCGGTACACATCCAGCGGGTTCGGGCGGCGCAGGAAGATGACGTCTTCACGCGCCAGCGGGATGACCTCGCCAGACGGGCCTATGTACTCATAGCCGACGATGAACTCTTCCGGGTCGGCAACGGGCCGCATCCGGTCCGGGCGGACCGGCCACAGTTCCAGCGGAAGCGTCGACCCCTCAACGCGGGCGATCACCCACCACTGCTCGCCCGTCAGTTCCTCGTGCTGCTGCGCGGCCTCACGGAACACCGGGCCGACCATGAAGCCGTTCGGCTTGTTCCAGAGGTCGAGGATCGCGTGGGAGGTGACCTCCTTGCGATCTTCCTTCAGGCCCGACGGCGCCTTGCGGTACAGGTGCCATTCGACCTGGCTGTAGCTGGTGATGATCCGGTCGACGATCGCGAAGAGGGTGCCGTTGGTGCCCTGCGCCCGCATCTGGGCTTCCTGGCCGGAGGGGCGCGCCATGAGTCCGGCGAAGCCGCCACCTCGGGACCCGGTGGTGGCGTAGGGGACGGGTGAGCGGTTGCGGAGCGCGCGGATGGGGTCCATCAGGCTGCTGCCCATTGGCCCCCTCCGATCTAACTGTTAGCCACCGTGTGCATCACCACCACGGACACCCCGGCAACGATGAGCCCCACGCCCACGCCGAAGATTATCCCGCATCCTACTGCGATGAGTGTAAATCCTCCTGTCAAGATGCCAAACGACAGAAGATTCTTCTGCGCGCGGGCCGAGAGCTTCCCCATGGTGACTCCTCAGTTCGGGAACAGTGGCGCTACGCGCCGTTACATCACACGAATACGGGGACGGCCACCGATGTCCACCTCAGCAACCATGTACCGCTTCGCATCGCACCCGTGGTCGTTGATCTTCACGGGGACTTCCTTCGGAGGCTTGTCCGCAAGCTGCTGCGACGTCGTACCCCGATCCCAGACATAGCCCGGGATCTCCTCCTCGGTCGAACACGGCTTCTTCGCCGCATCAAGCGCTTCGTCACGCTCAACAACGGCACCCCGAAAGATGAACAGGCGCGCCCGCCCGTCGCCGGCCGCCTTGTACCGGGCGTTGACCGCCTGAATCCCGTCCGACACCGACTTGTGCGCAGGCGCCGTGGACATCCCCAAGTGCCGCTCCAGCGTCGCCCGGTCCTCCGCGTCGTGGTCGCAGATGATCGCCCTCGGCCGGGGCTCCGTCCACGTCTTCGCGCACTGGTCGCACTCGTAGCAGTCGTGGCTGCCCGCAGTGGAATTGCAGCAAACGGTGCAGGCGGTCACTTCCCGCAGGATCCGCTTGGCGTGGTCCTCCACGAGGGTCTTCGTCTTGTAGATCTCGCGGTAGAGGTACAGCCGGCCGTCCGGGTCTTCGGCCCAGCACTGGAGCACGAACGGGTTGGTGTACCCGAAGTCGACGGACCACCAGCGGGTCCAGGTATCGGGGATGGGGAACTTGTCGACCAGGTGGATGGCAGGATCGAAGTTCTCGTAGATCACGCCCTCGGCGGACACCCACAGGCCGTGTCGCAACCGCTGTTTGCGGACGCCCGTGAGCGCGTCGAGGAGCTTCATGTACGCCTCGCCCTTGACGGTCATGGTGCCGTCGGCGTTGAACAGGACGGGGTTGTCCTCATGGCGACAGTGGACCATGCGGGCCGTGCCGCGGTCGCAGTGCTGCTTGAGCCAGTGACTGGGCATGTCCGGGTTGGCGTCCGCTATGAGCTGCTGGAACGAGACCTTGCCGTTCCGGAGTCGGGTGGTGATGTTCTCCCAGTCGGTGGTGGTGAGCTCAATGGCTTCCTGTACATAGGCGACGTCGTACTCCGACGACATGATCTTTGTCGGCTTGTCCATCCCTCCGATCATGACTTTCGAGCCGTTCGCATACCGGTACTGAGGCGGCTCCTCCGCCGACCCCCCGTAGAACGACATAATCCCCGTGGCGAGCGCCTCCTTCGCCACGTGCTCCCGCCACGTCACCAACGCAGTCGACCCCAGCGACTCCCGCGTCTTGCGGACAATCAGCCCGCGCATCCCCGGGTTCGCCAGGGCCATCAGGTGCAACTTCTCCAGGCACGCCCGGGACTTGCCCGTACCCGCCGGCCCCGACAGCAGCACCTGCGGCAAGCGGCACTCCATCAGCTCCAGCGCCGAGCCCCACGGCTCATAGTGATGGAGCGTGTCCGGGGCCACGGCGGTGGTCACGTGAGAACGTCCAGGTCAACGCCAACGATCTCGTACCCCAGCGCTCTACCCGGCCGCCGGATCGTCAGCGTGCTCCCCGTATCCGTCCGCCGCAGGTAGCCCCGCCAGCCGTTCACGCTCCACATCTGTCGGCCCAGATCCTGCTCCTGCTCGAACAGGTTCCCGGCGCGAGCCAGTCCGTCCGCGATCAGTCGGTCGATCCAGTCACTCACGCCGCACCCGCCAGCGCTCCGCCGATCAGCCGCAGATGCCGCGGCACCGCCTCCGAAGCGGCCACCTGCTGCTCCTCCGTTAGGGCCAGATCCCCGAGCACTCCGCGGAGCAGGTCGGCCATCAGCGACCCAACGCGCTCCGCCAACTCCACCTGACGGGCTGCAATGCCCATCCGGTGCGCGACCTCGCACATGCGGGTGAGCCGGTCGCGTTCTTGGCCGTAGAGCTGCACCCACATGCTGGCCTTGGCCGCTTTGGTGACGTCCACACCCTTGAACTCGCCGGAGCCCTTGTCCACCTCCGAGTCAACGCCCCACACCAGCGCCTCCGGCTCGGTCTCCTGGACGCGCTCGCGCAGCCACGCCACATGGCCGGCGGACCACCGGATCTCGTCCAGGACTGTCTGCGACGGGTCAGCGTCCTCCGCCGGGGCGCCGAAGGACTTCGCCCACTCGGCGACCGCGAGGCGCTTCCCTGCTGCCCGTTTGACCTGCGGTGCTGCGCCGCCATGGGTGACGCAGACGGTCGCACCTTGCACGGGCCACGCCTTGCACGGGCCGCGCTTCGTCTTCGCCGTGCAGCGAGCCCGAGGCGATGGGTCGGGCTCGTTTCCGGATGGCGATGGGTCGGTCGGCCGTCCCGTGTCGTCGCTCATGGCGCTGCTCCTTCCTGCTGATCGATCGTCGCATGGCCGCTGGGTGTGACGATGGTGGTGGCGGTGTCAGGTGCAGGCGGGGCTGCTTGGTGGGTGAGCTGGGCGCAGACGATGCAGGCGCCGAGGAACGTGGCGGCGAACAGGCAGATGCCCCTCATGGGGTGGGGCTCGCGTGCTCGTCGGCGAGGTGCTCGCGCGCTTTCCGCTCGGCGTAGGTCCGGTCGGAGAGGTCGAGGGCGAGCCAGCCGTCGCAGTCTCCGTCGCCCCAGCAGCGCCACGACCAGGACCAGTCGCCTCGGTCGGTGCGGTAGCGGTGGATGACGAGGTACGGGGTGATGTCGAGGTCGGCCGTTGGTTCGGACTCGTTCTGGTCTGGCCGGTGGTCTTTGGCCAGCTCCAGGGTCAGCGTGCAGTCGGCCGGGTCGTATCCGGTGACGGCATACTCGACCTGATCGGCGAAGACGAGGTGGCCGGGGTCGTGGGCGTGGATGTAGGCGCGGGCGTCGAAGAGCAGGGCGAGACTCATCTTGGAGTGGCGTGGTGCGGTGTCGACGCTGAGCGGGTGGCCGACACGGCGGGTGAACACGATGTCCTCATAGGTGACGGCCTGCTCGGGCGTGGCACCGTGCCTCTTCGCCTCGACGGAGGCGGCGGGCTGGTAGTCGCACGTCCCATCGCAGTCGTGGCACCAGGGGCGGTTCGGCAGGTTGTAGCGTGCCCGCTGCTCCGCCGTCCGGGAATGATCGGCGTGCGGATGTCCACAGTTGGAGCAAGGGGGCGCAGCGTCGGGCACGGGTGCGGGGGCGGCCTGTACGTCGGACTCGGGCGTGCTCGTGGCTAGCTCGGTCATCGATCAATCCTCCGGGGTGTCGACGGGGTAAATGGCGATCGGCTCGGGCCAGTTGAAGGGCGCGTCCGGGGCAGTCCGCTGCCGGTGGTCGTCGTCGTGGCCAGACGGCAGTTGGCACCGTGCAGACGACTCGTTGGCCTTGTGGTACTCGGCGCGGCATTGGGTGTCGGGATCGACATGCGCGCCAGCCCGACCTCTGTCGGCCCGATGCCCGCACGTGCAGCCCAGGTCGCCGCAATGCCGGTCGGCTGGGAGTTGGGCGTCGGCGGCGGTCGCGCATCGGGTGCAGATCATGGCCGTCCCTTCTGCTGCTGGTCGAGAGACTCGGCGACCTGGCTCGGTGAGTGGATGCAGATCGACCCACTTGTGACGTGGTCGGCGTAGTGCTGGACCCACGCGGCTCGGAAGGCGTCGATCTGCTCTTCGGTCATGGACTCTGGCGCTTCGATCACACCGCCCTCGGTCGGCCGCCATTCCGCCCCATTGGCGTCCTTGTGGGCCGGACCGTCGTGTTCGTGGCGGAGGATGCACGGGCCGAAGGTGGAGGGGCGGCCGAAGAACCCGAGGTTCATGATGGTGCTGGCGTCGCAGGTGCCGGATGCCTCCCCGTCCAGCACCTCCATCACCGCGTCCGCCAGTTCGCCAGCGTCGATCCCCTCCTGGTACATGCAGGAATGACTGTCGGCGTCACGTATCGCGGTCAGAATCCGGTCGCGTAGCGCATCCGGGGTGAGTTCGTCGTAGGTGGTCATCCGCGGACTTCCTTTTTTCCGGCGGTCCCGGCCACGCGGTTCAGTTCGCCGGTCCACCAGGCGGGGTCGGTGTGGGCCAGTTCGCGGATCGCGTTGTGCAACTCCGCCCGGTTGACGGATTGGACGATGGCGCGCGGATCCCGGACCTGCGCACCGATCAGGTATTCGGCAACCGCGGCGACGGCGCCGGCCAATGCCTGCCCGAGGCCGGCGGGGTCTGCTTGCAGTGCGGACGCGGCCAGGGTTGGTTCGCCTCCGTCGATGACGCTGCGGACTGTGCCGACGGCCCATCCGAGCGCGGTCTCGGCTTTGGTGTAGCTGCTGGCGCTGACGGGCTGGCCGCGTTCGATCCGCACGTAGGTGTCTTTGGACAGTCCGGCTTGGGCGGCGATGCTGGTGATGGGGAGTCCGAGGTCGTGTCGTCGCGTCCGGGCGTGTTGGGCTAGCCGCCGGAGGTCGGGGGGCCGAATGTCGTCCATAGTGCTAGCACATTAGCACTAGCATATGGCGCTAGATTGTCTGCCATATCGTCGCAACTGGGCGGCGGTTGGCGCGAAATAGCGAGCGAGGAGTGCCCGGATGCCCGGCTTCACCGCAGAAACGCACGTCAAGACGGAGACGACCCGCATCTTCCGCGTTCCGGCGCCGGCGGATGAGGGCGCGGAGTACGAGGCGGTGTCGGCCGCAGCGGCAGCGGCGTGGACGGAGTACCGGGAGAAGACCGGCCTGCCCGAGGGGTCGGAGATGCCGCCGGGGATACTCCGGTTCCAGCCCGGCGACCGGCAGATCGTCATCTCGTGGACCGTGGAGGAAGTCGCATGACCGGTCTGATCGAGTTCCTCCAGGCCCGATTGGACGAGGAGGAACTCCAGGCGGAGAGGCAGTCTGACGGCAACGACTACCCGCTCGACCCGTGGGCAATCCAGTGGGAAGAGACGGGTGAGTGGAACAGCTATCCCTACGTCCGCATCGCCAAGGCGCGGCTGCTGGCCGAACTCAAAGCGAGGCGAAAGATCATTTGTCTCGCTGTTCAAGCGCGGCACAACGCCAGCCTCCCGGAACCGGACTTCGCCATAGGACCCAGCGGCACTTCCTTCTTCGTCAGCGGCTTCGCCGCCGCCATGGAGCACTCCCTCCAACTGTTCGCAGCCGCCTACGCCGCCCATCCCGACTACGACCCGAAGTGGGCGCCGACCGCGAAGGAAGAAGTGGCATGGCCTCGGCTGCTTTGGACTCATCGTGGTCGTCGCCATCATCGGCGGAATCGCATCATCCTGCGGAGGGGGATCCAAAGGCACGGACGGCCAAGACGCCGCCGACATCCCCACCTCCAGCAGCGTGGCGGATGTCGGCCTCTCCGACACTGCCGCAGCAGTCAGGGACTGGTACTCCCAGAACGGCGACAGCCAGATCACGGCGATCAGTGCTGATCTGACCACCATCTCCGGCTCCGCAGGTGACGTCGACTTCTCCGGCATGCTGAGCAACTGCATCAGCCTCCAGAGTGACGTTGCTGACGCGCAGGCCGCTGCCCCCATTCCGGATGACGCAACACAGGGGCACTGGGCTACGGCGCTCGACGACTTCTCTAACGCCGCAGCCGACTGCATCACGGGCACATCCGCATACGACAGCGACTTGATCGCGCGGTCCGGACAGGAACTCGATGCGGGTGGAACGGAGTTGACGCTGGCGGCAGCCCGCGTTGGGGAACTCGCCGACAACTGAGCACCCTCACACCCCCGGCAGCCCGTCCTGTTCCACCTGGAACCTCCCGGGCCCGCGAACATCCCTGTGCCCGAGCTTGCGTGCGCATTCGTCGCCGAGCCGGAGGAGTTGCGCGGCGCGGTTGGTGAGGGGGTGTCCGCAGAGGCGGCACCTGACGACCGCCGGCCCCGCGCCCGGTTCCGCGTGGAGGCCGGGCAGCGGGGCGGGGTCCGGGGTCATGCGGTCGGTGGGCGGGAGTTCGGACGGCGGTCGGCGGCAGCACGGGGTGAGGCCGGTGACGTCGGGCGGGCAGGCGTGGACGGTCTCAGGCATGGGGTGCCTCCTCGCCGGCGGGGGCGGTGGGGTAGATGCTCGTGACCGAGCGGGGAAGGCTCACGGCGACACCGTTGCCGCCGACGGCCGCGAGGACAAGCCGGAGGGCTTGTGCCCTCACGACGAAGTCCCGGCTTGTCTCGATCAGGGTGAGCAGCGGACCGACTTGGATCGGCGCGGCCTCGGCTTCCTCTCTGGTGGCGAAGGTGTCCTGGTCGATGAAGCTTCCGGCGTCGTAGTCGCCGTAGTCGAAGTCCTGGACGCAGACGACGATGATGCGGCCGTTGTCGGCGAGGTAGCGGCGCCAGTGCGGTTCGGGGTCGTAGCGGCCGGGCGCGGTCAGGTCGAGGCTCACGTGTGCTCCTTCGCGGGGTGGCCCGGCCGGTCAGCCGGGCCACAGGCGGGCGGGGTCAGGGGGTGGTGGGTTTCAGTCCGGCGCCGGGGCAGCGCGGCGAGAAGACGCGGCCCAACTGCTTGTTCGGCGGTGCTGTGCGCCTGCCTGCCGCGCTGGGCCGAGTTGGACCCGGAGCCCGCCGGAGGACTGAGAGGCCGCGAGAGGGGCGCTCAGGGCCCGCGACGGGGCCGATCCGGTCTGCCCGCCGATCCCGGAGCGTCCATCGCCCCCGTTCGCCTGTGGCCCGCTGTGGCCCGCACGACCCCCCGACCCCTCCCGGGGTGCCCCGGGCGGGAGTTCGGCGCTCCACGTCCCCGCCGTGGCCCGCGACGGGGCCGTCACGGCTTCCTCCGCCGTGCGGCGCGGGCCTGTGCGCGCCGCGTAGCCCGGTTGGGCCGCGCCGGCTCCGCCCCGGGGTCGCTGCCGTCGTCGGGCGCGACGGTCTCCACCCGGGCCAGCCGGGTCTCCCACGTGACGCCCGGCGCCGGGGCGTGCTCCCGCGCCGTCACCGCGGCATCCCGGCGGCCCTGGCCGCGGCGGCGTGGAGCATCGCGGCGACCTCGGCGCGGGTGCGGCCGGGGCGGAGCTCCCACGGCACGGTCAGCTCGTCGCCCAGGTGGGTCACGACGGCGTCCCACAGGTCCACGGCGTCAGGGCGGCCCACGGGGAGGGCCACGCGGTCGAGCAGATCGCCGATGGAGCAGGTGTGCGGGTCCCAGTGAGTCGCGGCCAGGGCGGCGGCGGCTTCGAGCCGGGGCGGGATGTCGGTGATCATGGCGTCCGTTTCGTTCGGTTCGGGCAGGCGGCAGGGCGGGGCGGGTCAGGCTGGGGTGGGGTTGGCCAGGGCCAGGAGCACGTCGGCGTGGCAGGGCAGCGACGCCGGGCACCAGCACATGAGGTCGCGGCCGGCGAGCTCGCGCAGGGCGCGGTCGAGCAGGTCGGGCTGGCTGTGGACCCACACCTCGAAAAGCTCGACGGCCAAGGTGTGGGCGTCGCGCTGGTTGTGTGCGGGGATTTCGGGGCGCAGGCCGGTCGGCGGCCGGCCGATCCCGGCCCAGTTCACGGTCCAGCCGGACAGGGTGTCGGTCTCGGCGATCACCCACGGGTTGCCGTAGCGGGTACCGCGGCCGACGTAGCGGGCCGGTCGGGCTTGGGCGTCGAGCGGGGCGCGCCACCCGGCGGTGTGCTTGCGCCGGATACGGGCAGGTGTGGACGTTTCGGTCACGGCGGCTTTGCCTTTCAGGCGGCGGACGGGGCGGGGCTGGTCGTGTGTGGGGGGCTGTCCTGCTGGTCGAGGTAGCGCCGGACCCGGGCGGGCAGTTCGCCGCCGACGCGCTGGCACTCCTCTGCGAGGTAGCGGGTGAACTCGGGGTGGTGGGCCTGGATGAGCCGGCCGATGGCCGCTTGGCCCGCTTCGGCGCGGAGCCGGTTAGCTTCGCCTTGCGGGGGCCGCCGCTCGGCGGCGCGTTCTGCCTTGCGGGCTTCGGCTTCCTCGTGCCGCTCGGCGGCTTCGGCTTCACCGGAGGCCCGGCGGCGCTCCGCGCATTCCGCGCGGCGGGATTCCAGGCAGTCCTTGAACGCGGTCGTCTTGCGGCGCCACTCGACATCCGGGTTGAGCCCGCGGGCGAGCTGTTCGTTGACGTCGTGGATGAGCGCGCCGAGCGCGCCGCGCCACCGCTGGAGGAGCGCCGGGTCGCGGATGGCTATCCGCTCGCCGAGGGCGCAACGTTCGCGGGCCTCTTCCGCGACGAGCAGGTGGAAATCGGGACCGGCCATGGCGGTCAGCCGCGCCAGGGTCTCCGGGTCGGCGACGGCGTCGGCGGGGATCACGGTCGACGGCTTCTTCGACAGGTGCCACCAGCCGCAGGAGGGGTTGCACTGGTACGGGTTGAGGATCCGGCCGACGGCGATCTGCACGCGGCGTGCGGCGACGTCAGCACCGACCCGGGTGGCATACCGGGCCTTGCCGGGCGTCGGGCACTTGGACGAGGTGGTCATCGGGGCGGCTTTCGTCTCAGGCGGCTGGAGGCAGGGCGTGCAGGTGGCGCCGGGCCGGCGGGGGTTTTTCGGCGAGGGCGGCAAGGAGTGCGTCCCGGTGCGCGGCTTGCTCGGCGGGCGTCCAGGGGCGTTTGGGTTGCCGGGTCTGGCCGGTGGGCAGCGCGTAGTCGGGGACCTGGCCCGTGGGCAGTTCCTCGGCGAGCAGCCGCTCCAGGGGCGTCATGACCGGCTCCGCGCGGGCTGGGCGAACAGCAGCTCCAGGCGTTCGGTCTCCAGTTGCGCCGGACTCTTGTGCCCGAACCGGACGTGGCTTTCGGCTTTGCGCATCGCGTCGGCCCAGCTCACGCGGTTGGGGTACTCGGTGCCGAACCGCGGGGTGCTGGCCTGGTCGAGGCAGTCGCAGGTGAAGCCCCAGACGCCGCGGCGGCGGCAGCGGAAGACGAGCGGTCGGCCGGGGTGGAGCGGGTAGCGGCCGGCGGCGGGCCGGTTGATGCCGCTCATGCGGTCACCTCGGCTTCGGTCTGCCGCGCGGGGTGTACGGCCCCGCCGGGGAGCGCCCAGCCGCCGTTGTGGCATTCGGTGCCGGGGGCGACCTGGCAGGTGGGGCAGACGGCTGTGGCGCGGGCCCAGGCGGTGATGCGGGAGGGGTGGGGCGGGTCCGGGAGCCTGCGGCGGCCGGAGATGGTCGTGCAGGGGGCGTGGGCGTGCGCCCCGCAGTGCGGGCACGCCACGGCGCGGGCCGGGTGGTGGTCGGCGCGCAGCAGATGCCGCACACCGTCCGGGGCCGGGGCGCCCCAGCGGGCGGTCATGAGGTCTCTCCGGCGGGCAGGTCGCGGGAGCCCGGGCAGTAGTCGCCGGGGCCGCGGTTCGGGTGGTGGTTGCGGATCCTTCCGTCGCCGGTGAGGGCGTAGGTCCGGCCGCACGCCGGGCAGGCGCCGCGCCTCGCGGTGGTCTTGGTCATCGGGTTCCTCCTTCGAGGAGTTGGCAGGAGTGGCATTCGCAACGGGGCCGGCAGGGCGGGGAGCCGGCGGCGGGTCAGTACTCGCCGCCGTAGCCACTCCCGTAGGGGTCGTCGTGGCTGTAGGGGTCCTGGTACGGGTCGATGGCCGCGATCTCTTCGTCCGTCAGCGGCTTGTAGAGCGCCGGATTGGAGAAGGCCGCCCCGATACCGCCGGAGCCTTCGACGAACCGGAGCGTGCGGTCGTGGGCTTGGTGAACGGTCTGCTTTTCGAGCCCGCCACCGCACGCTCGGCAGGTCCACGGGCGCCGCAGGGTGATCCACTGGTCGCGTGCGCACCGGGGGCAGGTCACGTGGTAGGCGCTGGGGCCGAAGGCGGTTTCCCAGTTCGCGTAGCCGGCGGCGGGTCGATGTCCGCGGCCGTTCCATCCGGGAGTGAGGGACTGGCGGCCGATGATGACAAGTTCACCGCCGGGCCACTGGCAGGTGCAGTCGCCCTCGCAGTGGCAGGCGCGGGTCTTGCCGAGCTCGACGGCCTTTTCAGTGCGGGGTATGCCGGGGCCCTTGACTTCGATCCAGGTGCCGAGCTCGGGGAGCCAGAAATCCGGGAGGTAGTTCACGCCAGACGGCAGGGTGATCGTCTGCGGTTCGTACTGCCACTTGATCCGGTTGGCGTCGAGGGTCTGGGCCCAGTCGGCTTCGAGACGGGAGCGGAAGGTGATGTCGCCATAGGCGGTGGGGACGGCGTCGATGGGCCCGTTGGGCTGGGTCACGCGATGCTCCTGTGCTGGCGGCGGAGGTCGGGGCCTTCGAGGACGACGACGGTCGTCAGTTCGGAGAGGCGGGAGGCGATGCGTCCGCCGAGCCGGTCGCTGAGGTCTTCGCCAACGTCACTTCGGGTGGGGAAGTTGCTGGTGACGATCAGCGGGCGGCATTCGTTGTACCGGTCGTTGAGGAGCCGGTATGTGGCCTCTTCGGTCCACTCGCTGATCTTCTCGGTGCCGAGGTCGTCCAGGAGCAGCAGCGGGATCTTGCAGAGCCGCTTCAGTTCGGCCTCGGCGCCGCGGTCGGAGCCGCCGGGGCGGAGCAGCCCGTACATGTCGGGCGCCGTCATGGCGATCATCTCGAAGCGGTCCGGCCCGGATTCGGCGATGCGGCGGAGCGCCCCGTATGCCTGGTGGGTGTTGTGGGTGCGCACGTAGTCGGCGGTGAGGTAGGTGTGGTCCTGACTGTCGACCGCGATGCAGGTGGCGTTGCCATCGGGGACCCGCTCAACGCCGGTCACAGCGACGACGCTGCCTCTCCCGTCGCGCCTCGGGGCCCAGGCGTTCAGCCTGCGAGCCAGCCGGGCCGGGCAGGACATGTGGGCTGGGAGCGCGAGATGCACCGTCCAGGAGGGAAGGTGCGTCGTCTCCTTGCGGCGGGCAGTTGCGTTCCCGCCGAGGGACCACACGAGGTTCCGGATGTCGGAGGCAAGGCGCTCGGACGAGGTGGAGATCGAAATGCTGGCGCCCTTGATGTACCCGTCGGTGTCGACGAGTCCGGCGAGCAGAGCGAAGCGGTCTTCGAGGCTGGCGGAGAGATAGGTGTCCGGCAGGAAGCGCTGACTGGAACGGAGTCCCATCAGGCCGAGATCCCTTAGCGCCACGGTGAGCGGATTCGGACGCGGACGCCGGCCGCTCAGGAGGTACGTCAAGGCTTTGGAGTCGCGCTGGCGGGGTCGGACGCGCGGAGTCACGCCGACCGGAAGCTTGATCAGGTCGAGAATCTCAGGATCGGGCGTGGTGACGTTCGGGGTGGTGCTGGTCAAGCCTCCGTCGCCGATGAGTACGCCGAGGGTGTACGGGTCGATCGGCAGGTCGCGTGCCGGGTATTGGACCGGACCCGGTGCCGGTATGTACCAGCGGGCGACTCCGCTGGGGTACGTGAGGCCGATGTTCATCATCTCCGCGAGGGACATGACTTTCGCTGGGGTGCCGACGCTCCGGTCGGAGATCCTGTGGACGGGCCACAGGTGTTCGGCGTCGCACACGACGGAGCGGCCGTCGCGCAGATGCATACGCCAGAGCGACCGGGTGCCCTGCGGGTAGACGCCGACCACGCGACAGGGGGCGCCGTCGCCTCCGAACACGCTGTCCCCGACATGTATGGACCCGATGGCGCGGGGACCGTCCGGGGTGGCCAGCTCCTCGCTGTCGCGCAGGGCCTTGCCAGTGCCGAAGGTTCCGGTGAGGACGAGGAAGCCCGCGGAGCGCCGGTCCTTCGCGGCATGGTCGGCCCAGGCTTCGATCTCGGGGTGGGTGGCGGTGGCGTTCTGGTACCGGAAGGGGGCAGCGGTGCGCCAGCGGTTGACGGCGATGTCGACGCGCTGCCGGTGGTGGTAGTCCGGGTGGCCGGGTTCGTCGGGGCTCGGGGTGTTGTCGACGGGTCCCCGCTCGACGTTGGCGAGGCCGCGGGCTTCGAGGAGGGCCTGGATGCGGCGCATGACGTTCTCACCGCCGAGTCGCTGGGGTTCGGGCATGGGTCAGAAGCCCTTCTGCTGCTGGTAGACGTGGGCGGGCGGGGGCTCGAACGGCCGGTGGCTGGAGCCTTTGACGGCGCGGAGGTTCGGCTTGCCGGAGGGCTTGGGCTTGATGGGGTCGTCGTAGGAACCCGCTCCCAGCCATGTGGCGAAGTACGGCGTGTAGGTCTCGTCCTCGCCTTGCCGGCTGAACGCGTAGGCGACTGCGGCCTCGACGATGTGCTGGGGGTCCGCGCCGCGTTCCATGGCGAGGCGCCACGCCTGCTTGCACTTCTCGGGCTGAAGGCTGCGGGGGTAGGCAAGCCATGCCTCGGTGAACTTGTCCATGTGGTAGTCGGGCGGAGGCGGCGCGGCCGACGCTCGCGAAGGGGTAGCCCCGGCTACCCCTTGCGGAGAAGGAGTAATAACTACTTGAGGAGCTGAGGAGTATGAGGAGTAGGGGGTAGCCCCGGCTCCTTCTGAACGAGCCGGGGCTCCTTCTGAACGAGCCGGGGCTACCCCTTGGGGGTCTGAAGGGGTAGCGGGGGCACCTTCAGAGCGAGCAGTAGCTACCCCTTCTGCCCCCGAAGGGGTAGCCGTGGCTACCCCTTCGGGTTCGAACGTGGGCACGCGGAACGTCATCCGGAGGCCCGGCACCGCATAGAGCGCACGACCGTCCTTGCCCTTGCCGATGGGAACCCGGAACTCCCAGCCGGCCGCAGCGAGGCGCTTCAGGGCATTGCGGAGGACGTTGCTGTCCTTCGCCCCCGTCCACCGAACGAGGTCATCGATTGGCGCCATGCTCATACGCGTCCTCTCGTTGGCGTCGTCGGCGATCTCCAGCGCAACGGCGCGCTGCAAACCGGTGATGTCCGGTCCGAGCGCTTCGCGCAGTTGACGGCGGAGTTCGTAGCCCATGGTTCTCATCTCGTCTGTGCTGGTCAGGGTGTTTTGGAGCGCGCGGAACCAGACCTTCAGGGCGGCCTCTTTGATTCCAACTGCGCCGCCTTGGCACGTCCCCACCTTAGCAAGAGGTGACCGGTCACCGGTAGGTCAATAGGAGGGCACTCAAATTGGGAGGGGTGTACGGTCACAAGGCAGTCGGTTACCCTGTGCTCATGACGACGAAGGGAACGCCCGGAAGGGTCGTGCGCATCGACGACGCCACCTGGGCGGCATACGGCGAGCTGTGCAAGGCGGAAGGCACCTCCCGTGCCGACGACCTGCGCCGGCACGCCCACGCCCGCGTCGCCGCGTGGAACAAGGCGAAGAAGCAGCGAAACGCTGACCTCATCGGCCGCATGTCCACCGACAAGCCGCCCGCCGACTGACCTCACTCCCCCCCTGTACGCGGGCACCCCGGGGCTGTCGGCCAGCGGCGCGAGGCCGAGTGCGGCCCGGATGTCGTGGCGGGGGTGGGAGCAGCGCCAGCCCTGCTGGTACCTGACGGCTCCGGGCGCGCGGCACCAGCGCAGTTCGGCGCCCACCCAGTGGGTGCAGGTGCCGTCCGTGGGCCTCGCGTCCATGTCGTCCCCTCCTCCGGCCCCGGTGGCGGGGCTTTGTGCTGTGCGGTGCGTGCCGAGCCCGGTACGGGAGTCGAACCCGTATGCCCTGGTGGGCGGCCGGTTTTAAGCCGGCGGTGTCTGCCGTTCCACCAACCGGGCGGGGGACATCAGGAGCCGGCCGGATATGGGTCGAGACTGATGACCTGGGTGAGTTCGCCTGCGAAGCCGGTGGTGATGTGGGCTGCTCGCCACCCGCCAGCGGGTTGGACTTGAACGGCCCATCCGTCGCGGCGGGCCTGGTCCAGGCGCAGGCGGGCTTCGGCGGCGTTGCCGATTCCGCACGGGCGGAGCTCGCCGAGGATGCCGGTGGTGATGCGGTACAGGAATCCGGCTGGGGTGGCGGCGGCGAGCGCGACTCCGTAAGCCTCCAGCCGTGTGACGGACGCGGCCGGGTAGTGGCGGTGTCGGTAGTGCGCGGCGCACCACTCGCACAGCATGAGCGTCTCGGTAATGCCGAGCCGACTGGTGGCGTGGGTGGCGAGCGCGGTGCAGTGGTCGGTCTGGCAAATCGCCGCCGGGTGCCGGACGGGCTTGGGCAGGGGCGGCCAGGCGTCGATGCAGCCTAGGGCGCGGCAGCGGGCCTTGGGCGGGACGGTGGTGGCGTCGACGCGTTTGTGGTCTGCGAGGTGCCGGGCGGTGCCGCATAGCGACCAGGCGGGGTTGGTGTGTCCGGTGACGTGGAAGAGCAGTGGTCGGCTGGGGATGGGCTGGGTGCTTCGGGGTGCGGCCCAGAGCTGGACTTTGGTGATCACGGCCGGCTCACGATCTTGTCGGCAGTCTCGCGGTTGGTGTAGGTGAGGGCGGTGATCTCTTCGACGCGCAGGGCGATTGCGGTGGTCACGGCGGGTTCCTTCCGGGTTCGGGGTGCTGTGCGGGCCCGGGGCGGTGAAGCCCCGGGCGGGGGTGGGTCAGGCAGCGGAGCCGTCGAGCATCCGGAGGAACCGCGCGAAGGTGTAGGTCCGCAGGAGTACGACCGGGTCGATTACGGCGACGACCGTGGCCCCGGTGCACTGCCAGGCGACGCCCGGGGCGAGGCAGTCAGGGTCGGGCTCGACCTCCCCGTCCGGCTGCACCTGGTAGAGGGCTCCGTCCGGGTAGCCAGCGGCGTAGGCGCGGGCTACCTGCCGCTCGGTGGCGAGGTAGACGACGTCGGTCCGGGTCGCGTGGCCGAAGGCGCCCAACTCCTCCGCGTGTGCCGACAGCCGGTGCTCGGTTCCCGTGGCGTCGGGGGGCAGGATGCGGTCACCGCGGCGCAGGCCGGGAATGCCGCCGTGGAAGTAGGCCATCGGGTTCTCCTTGGTGTGCTGTGATGGGGTGGCGGGGCCGCCCCCGATTCGCGCGGGAGCGGCCCCGTCGGGTCAGGTGGTGGCGTGCTGTGGGAGCTGCGCCTGTACGGCGGCGAGGACGTCGTCCGGCGGGGTCCAGAACTGCTGCTGGCCCTTGGCCGGGATGGGTTCGGCCAGCGGTACGAGGTTGCTGATGCGCCAGTGGAAGACCTGCCGCATCCCCCAGGCCACGCACTGCTCGTCGCAGCCGTCGCCGGGGAAGTGGTAGCTGGCGAAGGTGGCCTGGGCGAGGATCACGCCGAGCTGGCCGAGCGGGCGCACGCCGTACAGGTGGCCGAAGGGGCGGCCGATGTCCCACGCGTCGGGCAGGACGGGCTTCCGCTCGGGTGCCGCAGCTGAGTGCAGCAGCACGGGTACGCCGACGTACCGGGCGGGCAGCGGCCAGCTGCGGTTTTCGATCCGCTTCGGGCAGTCGGATGGCTGCACGATGGCGTCGGCGTAGGGCTGGCGGATCGTCAGAGCCTTCGTGGGGGTGCCTGCTATGCGGGGGGTGCGGTGGATGTGGTCGAAGACGGCGGTCACGGACTTCCTTCCTTGATCTTTAGTGAGCTTATGTGCGAGCCAATTGCGAGTGTTGGGGTTCGGGTGAGCCGTCACCCGGGAGGTGGCGAGCCGCTGGCCTCAACCGCCGTGCCGACACCCCGCCGCGCGGGTTCAGGCGCTTCGGGCCGTCCGGCGAGGCGGGCGGGGGTGTGCGCGGGGCAGCGGGGCCCGCACACGTAGGGCCGCACCGGGCCCGGGTCGTGGCCGGCGACGGGCACGTCGCACACCAGCACCCCGGTCACGCCTGCCGCCGTGGAGTCGTGGCGTGGAATTCGCGGTGGTAGCCGCGGGGGCGGAGCCGGGTATCGGTGAGGACGAGCAGGTCGTAGACGTAGCGGTAGGTGCGGCCGATATCCAGGGCGATGCCGCGGATCGAGCCGCCGGCGTAGTACCGGGCCTGGACGTCCAGGGCGACACGCCAGCGGTCCGCGCCGTGGTGCCGGGTGCCGATACGGCCGTGCCCGGTGCCCACGGAGTTGGCATGCGCGATGGCGGAGCAGACGTTGCAGTACGCCTTGCCGTACTGGTCGAGACGCCCGTGCACATCCTGGTGATGCCCCTGCGCACACAGGGCCGGACGGTCGCCGAGGCCGCGCAGCGTCCGCAGCTGTGCCCGGGTCCGCTGCCTGCCGGGCTGGTCGTCAACGTGCTCCGGGAGTACGCATCCGCGCATGCCGCAGTCGGGCCTGACGTACCCGACGGGCTGCCGGCCAGTGCGGATGGTGAACGCGACATGGCTGGCCTTGTGCCGGCCGCCCTGCCAGCGCATGTCGGGTGCGCCGGTCCACATCAGGTGGCCGCCGTCCACGGGGACGGTGCGGGCCCGCCACTTCTCTTCGATCGTCGCAGGGACCACCGTGGCACTCATGCCACCGCCCGCTTTTGGGCGAGTGCGGCGTGGTAGCGCCTGATGGACTGGTCGATGTAGTCGACACTCTCGCCGAGCCGGTCGGCGACCTGCCGACGGGTGAGGCCCTGCTCGCTCAGCCAGATCGCGTCCTCACCGAGGCTCATATACCTGGGTGACCCGTCGGTGCTGGCCGGGTCGTAGGTGGGATCGTCGATGCGGCCGACGTCGTCCCAGTAGGCGCGGTCCCGCCAGCCGTTGCGGATGGCCGCGTTCTTGGCGAGCGCCACCCCGTGAGGGGGGATGCCGTCGGCGATCGGGTCGATGCCTTCGAGGGCCGCGTAGGCGCGGGCAACGGCTTCCGCGGTGGCGGTTGTGACGCGGTCGCGCTGGAGGATCTGGGAGACGTACTGAGGGTGTGTGTCGAAGCGCGGCCCCAGGTGGATCTGCGGCCAGCCCTCGCCGATGAGTACGTGGATGCGGCGGATGGTGCCGACGGCGGGGAGGGTAAGGCCATGCGCGGCGTCGGCTCGGACGGCGAGCAGTTTCCGGGCAGTGCTGGAGGTGACGCGGGCGACGGCTTGGCCACTGCCGAGCCCGTAGAGAAGAGAGTTGAGGGTGCCGCGGGAGATGCCGGCGAGGTCGGCGTAGCGGCGTGCCCCGATGTCCGCGGCGCGCATGACGCCGCGGACGTGCGCCCGCACGGGTTCGGCGTCGGCGAGGGGTTCCCAGCGGCCGTAGGCTTTCTGGCGGCGAACCCATCTCTGGTACGCGGCCGGGTCAACCGACTGGGATGGCGGGGTGCGGACAGCGGTGGTCACTGGTCCTCCCAGGGGGGTGCGTCGGGGAATTGCTGTCGGAGCCACGCGAGCTCGGAGGCGGGCTCGGCCCGGTCGGCGTTCGGCTCGTAGACGGCGGGGGGCGCGGCGTGGGTGGTGCGGCGCCGCCACGCTCGGTCAGCGGCCTGCGCGTCCATCCAGGCGAGGACGGCGCGGGTCAAGACGGCGGCGCCGATGGCGGCCAGGACCAGCAGCACCAGCCCGGCCGTGCACACCGCGGCGGCACACAGCGCCCCCGGGTCCAGGCCCGTCACGACTCCTCCCGGTGCGCCCGGCCGCCCAGCACCACGCCGGCGATCACCAGCAGGACACCGGCCACACCCAGAGCTGCGGCGACCAAGGCCAGGCGGGACTCGGGCGTCACGATGCCCTCACCCCAGGTGTCCGTCAGGGCCTGGCGGATAGCCTGCGCGTCATCCCAGGTGCGCGAGCCGGTGACCAGGACTCCGGCAAGGTAGCCGTTCACGCGGCGGCCCCCTTGTCGGTCTTCGGCAGCAGCCCGGCCTTGCGGGCGTGGCCAACCCACTTCGCCGCGGTGGAGTGGGCCGTGTCGAAGCGCTGCTGGACGGCGCGGGTAGGCGGCTGGCCCTCAGCGAGCGCTTCGCTGTAGACCTCGGCGACTCGGCGGACGTGATCGGCGGTCAGCTTGTAGCGCTTGTTGACCGGCTTGACAGTGCCGCCCGTGTTGTCGGCGGGGCAGAACGCGGCGACCTCCTCCATGGCGATCTGCTGCCATTCCTCTGGAGAGTTGGCGGCCAGGACTTGGGCGAGGTGTCCGGTGATGTCCTGTCCAATCCCACCGATGTGGTCGAGGACAACAGCCCGATCGCGGACCCTGTAGGTGAAGACGACGCCACCCCCAGGAGTGGTCATGTCCGGGGTGCGGACCGCGAGGCAGAACCGCTCGGGAAGTGGGCGGACGCCCGTGCGAACCAGGCGGAGGGACTTCGGGTCGGACGGTTGCCAGCCGACCGGCCAGGCGAAGGACTGCCAGCCATCGGGCAGATGGGTGTTCACGCGGCGGCCTCCGCTCGGCGGTGGGCGGGTACGCCTATCCAGGTGGCGACCCGGGACTGGTGGGTGGTGCGCCGGCTGCTCTTGGCGCTGCCGTGACCGGTCCACTCCTCGATGAGCCCTGCGGCCTTCAGGCGGCCGGGCAGCGAGCCCCACTGCGACTGCGGGCTGGGCGGGTCGGGCAGGTCGTTGCGCTGCTGCACCTCGCTGGTGGTGAACGGCTGCCCGGAGTCGGCGGCGGCCACGAACGCGGGCCACACCGCCGTCACCCATTCCTCGTAGTCCTCCGCGCGCTGCACCGCAGGCGGGGTCGGGGGTTCGGGCATGCCCGGCAGGGGCAGCGGGGTGGTCATTTGCCTGCCTCCTTGGTCTGTGCGGCTCCCGAACGGGCTTCGACGCGGGCGGCCCAGTCGTCGGCGGATTCGACGTAGCCGGCGGCCCGGGACTTGGCGAAGTTCCGGTCGGTCGTGGCGTCTTCGGTCTGGAGGGGTGCGGCCCCGGTCCATTCGCGGACCAGCGGGATGTGCCCGGAGAAGAGCGCCGCGGCGGCAAGAGCAGCGACCACGGCGAGAGCGATGAGGCAGGCGATGGCCATCACGAAGTCACCGCCTCAGGGAGCGGGCGGACGGGCCACTCGGCGGGAATGCTCACTGGCTTGTTGCCGCGAGCCGACAGGTGCGCGGCATACCCGGCAGCCCAGCGGGCATGCCACGTGACTTGCCAGGCGTGCAGGGCTTCTGCCGGCGCTTCCAGTTCTGGATACTGGCGGCCGATCGCCAGGGCCACGTCGAGCGCGGCCTTCGCATCTGCGTCAGCGCTGTGGGCGTTGGTCAGCGTGACGCCGTAGTGAGCGCAGAGCGCTTCGAGGTTTCGCCTGCCCTTGCGATAGCGGTCAGCGGCACGGTCAAGCACCAGCGGGTCAACGATCGGCCCGACCGGTCGGCCGATCCGTTCGGCGACCGTGGGTACGCCGTGACGGGTGCACTCGGCGTCGAGCATGGTCAGGTCGAATGGGGCGTTCATGACGACCAGCGCGGCGTGGCCGGCCGACAGTTCGCCCGCGACCGCGTCGGCGATCTCCTCGATCACTTCCTTAGCGGGCTTGCCGTGGGAACGCACGATGTCGGTGGTGTAGCCGTGGATGTCGCTGGCCTGGACGGGAACGTCCACCCCGTCCGCGTTGCTGAGCCAGCGCAGCGTGTCGCCGTTCGGCCGGATGAGAGCCGCGGTGACGATGCGGTCGGTCTCCGGTTCGATGCCCGTTGTCTCACAGTCGTAGGAGGCCAGAGGCCCCGCGTACCAGGGCCGGGTCACTGGGTTCCCCCGGTGATCTGGTGCGGCGGCAGGTTCAGGTGATTGAGCTGGCCGGTGCGCCACGCCTCGGCGATGGCCTCCCGGCCGCCCGCGACGGGCCGCACGGAGTGGGTGAGCGACCGGGTGGCGCGGACTTCGACGCCGGGGATGTCATGGATGACGCCGGTTTCCTGGTCGACCCACTCGGCGACGCCCGCGGCGGTCATCTCGGCGAGCAGCGCTGCCCGGTACGCGGGACGGACTTCGGTGACGACCTTCGAGGTGATGTTGTGGGCGGAGTTCTCGCGCACCCAGCTCAGAAACGCGTCGTCGTCGGTGACGACGGCGGCCGGCTTGGCGTCCGAGCGGGAGATCGTGGCGACCTTCGTGCCGTCGGGCAGCTTCGCCTCGACCTTGGAGATTCCGTCTGCGAGGAGCGCTTCCTGCATGGTGGCCTTCACTTCCTTCAGGCGGTCGAGCACGGCGTCGGCGAGGGTCTTCAGTGCGGCCTCTTCGAGGGCGAGTTCCTGGAGGTCGGACATGTGGTCTCCTTGAGGGGTGGGGCCGCTCCCGATTCGCGCGGGAGCGGCCCCCGTCTGCGGGGGTTACGCGGCACTGCCGCGGAGTTCGGTGAGGAAGCCGCGGATCTGCTCAGCTGTGGCTTCCGACAGCGGCACGCCCTTGGCGCCCTCGAAGTCGGCGGCGATCTCGGGCAGGCCGACCCGCCCAGCCCAGGTGCGCAGTTCCTGCTCGGCGGCCTCGGCCTGCTCCTGTGCGGACATGACCTCGCCGGCCACGACTCGGCCCGGCGCTGCCTGCTGCTCGGCGGCGGCCTTCTTCTTGGCGACGCCCACCTGGGCGATCTGCGCCAGGTACTCCGGGACACCGCCTTCGGCCTTGGCGTCGGCGTAGATCTGCTTCACCGTGGCCATGTCAGGCGCGGCGTGGGCCTCGTGCAGGTAGTCGCGGCCGGCCGGTGTCAGCGACTCCGGCGGCACGTCAGCGACTCCGGCGGCCACCACAGCCGGCGGCGTCTGCTGCGAGTGAGCTGGCTGCTGCCACTGGTCGGGCTCACCAGCGGGCACCGAGCGGAGCTGCTGGATTTCCGCCTCCATCGGCAGTCCCGACTCGTCCACCCGGGCGCCCAGTTCCTCCGGGGTGTAGATCGCGCCGTGCAGCACCTCGGGGCACGCCATGCGGACGCACTCGGACAGGGCACGCGCCCGCAGCATCGCCCGCGGGTACTTCTCCCAGCTCTGCGGCTCGCCCTTGCTACTGCGGGAGTACGGGCGGCCGTTGCGGATCTCGCACAGACCGGCAGTTACCGCGTCGTCGAGCGTCCACTCGATGCTGTTCTCGTCGTCGGGGTCGTCGGCGCGGACAATCGTCACGACGCACCGGGTGCGCTCGGACTGGATACGCACGCGGTGGCCAGCCGTGCGGGCACGGGACAGCATCAGGTCCGCCGACTGCGACGGCTTGCCCTTGATGACGTGGATGGTGGTGATCGTGGTGACCACGTCGAGCCCGAGGGCGCGTCCGTATTCCATCGCCCACAACACCGATGCGGGCTGGCGCCGGTACTGGTCCGGCAGTAGCGGCGTATCCGCGAGCGCCTCGGCGAACCGCCACGCTTCCTGCGGAGTCATCTGCCCCAGGGATAGCGCGCCGCCTCCCCGGTGAGCGGCGGCGGTGGATGTGGCCACCGGTGCGCGCATGACTTCGGTACTCATAGCTCTCGCTCTCTTATGGTGTGTGGTTTGGATGGCCGGCCCCCGCAGGGGGAGGTGCGGGGGCCGGTCCGCCGTGCGGGCCGGGGGGTGGCTCAAGCACGGCGCTCAGGGTGGGTCAGGTGATGTCGAGCCGGCGCCGGGTGTACCGCTGGTCGGCGGTGCAGGGGCACACGGCGGCGAGGTCGGGCCACGGCGCCATCCGGCAGCCCGCCCGGTGCACCAGCGGGCGCGCCTTCGGGTCCGGCTCGGGCGCCAGGGGCTGGAGTTGGTGCGCGTCCCAGGCGGTGGCAGTCGCGTCATACAGGCCGTCCCGGTGCCGGTACAGCACATCCGGCGGCGTCACGCCGCACCACCCAGCGCGTCGGTGAGGGTGGTGACCTGCGGTGTGGCCTGCTGGTGTTCCTGCCGGTCGGCCCATTCGCGGAGCGCCCCGGCATAGATGGGTTCGGTGACCTGGTCAAGGCCGTCGCTGGTGTCGCGCACCATGGGCGGCACGTCGATGGCGGTGAAGTTCTCGACCAGGGCCCGCAGCGCCGTCTTGTCCGCGCGGAGCGTGCGGTTCGCAGCCTCGGCCGCGTCGAGCTGCTGGCGGAGCACGCCTGCGTCGACGCGGTCGGCCGTCAGCTCATCGATGCGCGCCTGCTGATCGCGGATCAGCCGGTCCGCACCGGCCAGTCGCCGGGCATCGGCGGCAGCCCGCTGGTCGGCCTGCTGCCGGGTGTGCTCCAGGAGCGCGTGCAGGTCGTGGGTGCGGCGGTGGAGTTGTCTGCGGGTGATGGCGGGGAGGCGCAGGCGCCGCCCGTGGGTCATGGTCTGGTGAGTCACTGCTGCCCCCTCGGGGCTGTGGTTGTGGGTACGTAGAAGCGCCTGCCGGGCTGCTGGCGGAGACTGAGAACCCCCCGCCGCCACAGGGTCTTGAGGTCGGCCCGGCGCGTGGCCCGCTTCGGGGCATCCACCCCGGCGGCGACGTAGGCACGGGCCACCCGGCCCGGGGTCCACTCCCCGCCCTGACGGGAAATGAGCCGGCGCAGCAGAGCCAGACGCGAAGACTCAGCGGCCATCACCGGTCACCACCCGGGGCACCCTGGTAACCGATCGGAGTTCCGACGAACGCGGGCACGTTGTAGCTGCGGCGGACCCACTTCAGGCTGGCGCTCACCGGGGATCACCGGCCTGCTGCGGTCCGGCGAGGACGGTGAAGTGCCCGTCAGGGTGGCGGACCAGCCAGTCGCCCCAGTAGGCGACGACGCGCGTCTGGCCGATGCCGACGCGGAGGCCGACGACGGTGAGCTTGCCGCCGACTTCCTGCCAGTAGCCCTTGGCGAAGACGTTCAGCCGGTCCAGTTCCCGGTCGACGTTGCTCACCGAGCGCTCGGTGACCCGCCACGTCCGGCAGCCCGCCTTCTCCAGCTCGACCACCGGGGCGCAGTTGGGGCACTCGGCGCGGACGTCGGTGAGGTTGCCCCGGTCGTCCACGTCGCGGTCGTCGATGTCGCCGAGCAGGGTGCCGCAGCCGTTGCAGCCGCGCTTCATGTGGACGGTAGTCACGGCCCGGCCCTCGGCATTGACCGACCGGACATCCGGGGTGAAGGTGCGGGCGCTCACGCGGCCTTCACCGCCTTCGGGGTGGCGAGCGACGTGAGGCCGTAGCTGGCCAGCCGGTCGCGCCGGGCAATGACCGTGCGGATGCCGTGGCAGGCGAACAGGAACCACCAGTCGTAGTCCCGGACGTCCCACTCGTAGGTGTCGTAGAACTGGAAACTGTCCTGCTCGACCGACATCTTGTGGTCGTCGCTCCGCGTCGGGGAGTGCTCGCGTTCCCACTTCAACGGGGCGCCGTAGCTGGTGGACGGGGCGCTCTCCTCGCCGCAGCTGCACTTGGCGGTGAAGGTCTTCCCGAACTCGAAGTCCTCCAGGGCCCGGCGGGCTTCCGGCTCGTACTCGGTGTTGAACTCCGATTCGACGTGCTCGGTCCACGCTTCGGTGACCCCGGGCCAGACCTTCTCCGCCTCGGCAAGTTCCTCGGCGACCAGCTGCTCGAACAGGTCCATCGAGTAGTCGGTGGCCGCTTCCCGCTTGCTGGTCAACTTCTCCGACCAGTAACCGGCGTTGATCTCGCCAGGTCGGGCGGTGCGCCGGAACAGGTCGAACATGTCCTCCGTGGGGTGCACGGAGAAGACGTAGGACTCGCCGTCGCCCCGGAAGATCAGCGTGTGCGGGGTGGTGATGACGTCGAACCAGTACTCGCAGTACGAGCCGCCCCGACGGGCGAACCTCAGGTGCCGGTACAGGCCCTGCTCATGGAGGACCGTCACCTGGAACCCGGCGGTGTCGCGGGGGAACCGCTCGGCTGCGTCCTTCTCGGCCGGGGTCCGGTAGTCGGTGGCCATCACGCGGCCCTCCTCTGCTGTGCGGCCACGGTCGGCCGGCAGTAGTACCCGTCCTCCATGGCGCTACTGGCGGCCATGTCCTCGGGCCCGATGTCGTCGGTGGCCTGCCAGGCGAGGCAGTCCGGGGCGTGCCACCAGCCGGTCGGCAGGGGCTTGCATTCGGTCCCGTCACAGGACGGGGGGCGGGGGGTCATCGGGTGGCTCCGTTCGCCATCGCGGTCAGGTTGGTGATGACGGCGCGGATCGTGGCTGCGGAGTGCGCGGACGGGGCCTTGGCGACGTGCGCCGCGACGGCCAGCCATCCGGTGCGCGGGTCGGCGAGGATCTTCTCGACGGCCGCTTCCTGGCACGTCTTGCCTTCGGCGTCCTCCTCGCGCTCGGCGTGGAGCCAGCCGAACGGCAGCATCCGGACGGCCAGGCCGTACAGTTCCTCGCCGCAGCCCGCACACGGGGCGTTGCTGGCCAGGGCCCCGTCCGGCTCGTAGCCGGGGTGGCCGCTGTAGTCGCGCTCGGGCAGGTCGATGGTGACCTTCACTGGTCGTCTCCCTCGGGCTCGGTGTCGGGTCCGTGGTCGTCGTCGGCCCAGCGGCAGCGGTCGTCGCAGTAGACGCGGCGCTGCTTCTCGGTCAGCTCGACACCGCAGTACGAGCAGGTGTCGCGGGCAGGGTCGACGGGCTTGACGGGTGTGCGCGGCCGGATCCGGGGCGCCCGCAGCGCCACCGCCGCCGCAACCACACCCAGCAGCAGAACCACGGCCAGCACCATCAGCGCGGCGATCCGGAGCAGGCTCACGACCCGCCCCCCGCCGGGCAGCGGTGGTTGGTGGTCAGCGGCCCGCGGCAGTCCGGGCAGATCACCTCGGGCAGCGTGGCCTCGGGCAGCCAGTTCGAGAGCGTCACGACGGATCACCCGACTCGGGATCCTGCGCGGCAGCCATGAGACGGAGCAGGCTCTCGCCGTCCTCGTAGCCCTGAGCCGCCATCGCGTCAGCCGCTTGGGCGAATGCCCGCCCACGGACCTGATCCCGCTCCGCCTCCAGCTCGGCGACGCGGGCGGCCAGCGCCTCACCGTGGATCCGGCGCCCCTTGGCCTCAGCCCCACGGCCGCGGGCGATCTTCTGCACGTCGTGCAGCAGCGTCAGCATCCGCTTCTTCTCAGCCTTCTCGATCGTCAGCAGCCGCTCGAACGTCGCCGCCTTCGACTGCTGCGCGAGGAACGCATCCCGCGTCAGCGCTACGTCGTCCACCAGACCGAGCAGCACGGGGGCGTCATCGCCCCTGGCTGCACGGTGCATCGCGGCGACGAGCCGGGTCAGCCGCTCGACCTCGGCCAGCAACGCGGGCACATCCGTGCGGGCGGCGGCGCGGGTCTCCGCCTCGCGGGCCGCGATCTCAGCGAGCCGCTGCTCGCTCAGCGGGGCGGTGGTCGGCTTGCACCCGTCCTTGCACACCAGCTTCTGCGCACCCGACGGCCACCGGGCACCCGACGGATCCGGCACCCACGGGCCGACCGGGTTACCGCACAGATGGCACACGGGCAGGTCCGGCTCAGCGGTCAGGGCGGTCATCGGTCGCCCTCCTCGTCGGAGGGCGGACGGTTCGGGGTCTCGATCCCCTCGCCCAGTGCGGGCAAGCTGAACGAGGCCACGACCGCCAACCACTTCCTGCGGAACCGGATCGCCTGCCCAACTGACCAGAGGGTCGTGACGCCCTGGGTCAGTGCCAGCGAAGTCCACAGCGACGGAACATCGCCCGTCGCCGCAAGCCAGGCCGCGTTCACGAACGCCCCGGCACACACGCCGGCAGCGCAACTCCCGACCACGACCCGCAGGAACGACGGGCCCTCAGAGACAACGGCGCTCATGCCGACACCGCCAGCGTCGAGACCATGCCGTGGCCGACGAGCCGTACCGGCTCACCCTCGAACTCGCCGTCGCCCAGCAGGAACCAGCCGCGCACCCGGGTCTCGGTCACACCCAGCGTGTCCAGCACGTGCTGCCACAGGTCGTCCGGCGCACCCGCCATCCCCGGGGCCGCCTCGACCGTGATCCGGTCGTACTCCGTGATCACCGCGACACCCGGCCAGCCCAGCCGCGACTCCAACTCGGCCGCCACCACCGCCACCCGCTCACACCGGCGGACCCAGAACACCGCCTCCGGCGACGGCTCCGCCTCCACACCACCGCGGAACACCTCCGCGCGGATCTCCGCCAGAACCTGCGGGGGAACACTCACCGGCGTCGTCATGCCGCACCGCCGGCCAGCAGCACGTGTGACGATCTCGATCAACTCGGCCCGGGTGCTCGACCCGGGGTTCTGCGATGATGTGCTCAAGGCACTCGCCTCATTCCTTCTTGCTTGGGTGATGGGGCGCGCGGCCGAGGGGGTCGCACCGGGTGCCACCGGTCGGCCCCCGCCACACGCGGGGGTGGGGGTCAGGCGGCGGCAGCGCGCCCCTGCTTGGCCGGGTCGATCTCGCCGGCCTCAGTGATGGCTCGAATGTGCTTCGCCTGGAACCTGGGGAAGCGTCCGATGAAGGTGCACGGGATGCGCCTGTCGGTGACCCGCTCTACGACCCAGTTCTCCGTCATGCCGAGGATTCCGGCGGCCTGCTTCGGCGTGAGGCAGATGAGTTCCGGGTCGATCCCGAAGGAGTTCCGCCCGGCGGGGCCGTCGGCGAGGGCTTCGAGTGCATCCGCAAGCCTGGCGAGAACGGCGAGGTCAGGCAGTGCATCGGCCTCAGTGGGGGTGTCGGCCAGGCTCTTCCTGGTCACGGGTTATCTCCCTTGTGATTGATCGGATGGAGACGTCCAAGACAGCGGCGGCTGCGTGGAGGGTGTCGTCGCTGGCGCCCTGTTTGTCGGTTTCGACCCGCGACCAGAAGCCGGGGTCTTTGCCGATGAGCCGCGCGAACCGGCGCAGAGAGATCCCGCGCAATTGACGGAAGTCCCTGATTGCGCTTCCGTTCGGTGTCACAGACACAACATAGCGGCGTTGAGAGCGCCAAACAAGGTGTTCGACAGGTCTTCACTCGCCTTCACTGGGTCTTCGTTGGTCTTTAACTTGGAGTGACTGGGTTGTGACAGGGTGCACAGAAGGGACGAAAGGCAACACTTTGCGCCCGCGTGCGCCGATCAATGCAGGCCAAGCGGGGGGCTCGCTATGTCCCCGTTGCCTTCGCTAGGGCATGATGAGCCGCATGGGAACCGAGTGGGCAGGCGTCGCGCGAGCCATCAGGGCAGAACGCGCGAGGAAAGGGATGACCCAGAAGAGCCTCGCGACGCTAGCTGGCGTCAGCGTCTCTACGATCCAGAACCTGGAGAACGTGGAGAAGACCTACGACCTTCGGGGCCCCGACAAGATCCGGCAGGTCGAAGCGGCCCTCTGGGAACCCGGTTCGGTGAGCGCGATCCTGTCCGGAGGTGAGCCCACCCCCAAGCTGGCCGATCCGACTGCAGCGCCGAACGAAGAGCCGACGGACCTGAGCCATGTGCCGCTCCGAGTCCGGCACGAACTTCAGTACTCCGAGATCGATGATCACGACATCATCGATCTGTCCGACAGCGGCATGCGCATGGTCCTGGTGATCACTCACTCCCCCGGGGCGGACTCCCCCACGCAGGATCAGATCAAGCGGGGCTTGCGCAAGTGGAGCGCTCTCCAGCGCAAGTTGCGCAATATCACAGCCCATGGGGAATCTGACAGTCCATCAGACTTTTGACCTTTTTTCGCACCGCCTGTGTCATTCACCTGCCGTCTGCACGCAGGCTGTGATTCGATACCCGGTACCTGCGAGGGGGGTCACCGCTCGGCGGGTAAGGGGGACCTCGATGTGGGTCCAAAACGTAGCGGTCCGGATAGAACGCGTGCCCTTCATTCCCTTCGGAGTGAAGGTCTACATCGACGGGCCGCCCAACGAGGACATCGTGATCTGGGTGCGAGACGACCAGACCGATGAGCAGGCGGCCACGCTCATCGGCGAATGCCTGACGGGGGTCGACCTCAAGCGCCACTGCGAGCTGTCCCTGTTCGCATCGTGAGTAGCGCCGCCCCGCCGGCGGGGCCCCTGACCCCGCCGCTCCGGGACGGCGCTGAGTTCCCCCCTCGGAGGACACCCATGGCCCATGCCGAGAAACGCTGGTCGAAGAAGGACAAGCGCTGGTACTGGCGCGTCAAGTACAAGCTTCCAGACGGCAGTTACACCTCGGCCAGCACCGACGACTTCGGGAACAGGTTCACGACCGAGCGTGCCGCGGAACGATACGGGCACGCGATGGAGACCGATGTCGAGCGGAAGACGTTCATCAATCCGCGCGACGGGAAGATCACAGTAGCCGAGTGGGCGGAGCTGTGGCTGGCGTCCATTGAGGTGGGCAACCGGAGCGACAAGACATACCGGCAGCGGCTGCGGACCGTCATCCTTCCCAAGTGGGGCGCGGCGAGCATGCGGGACGTCTCGACCATCGCCTACACGACGTGGGAGAAGGGACTGCGCACCCGCTACTCGGCGGCCTACGTCAAGTCGGTGCGGTCGGTGTTCCGCACGATGATGGACGACGCAGTAGCGTCGCTCGTCGTCGGCTCGAACCCGGTGCCAACGCAGAAGGCCGCGCGGCGCGGCAAGTTCAAGGGGAAGGTTCGCGAGGACACGACCGTCCTCGCCACGCCCCGGCAGGCGTACCTGATGGCCTGCAACGCGCGTGAGCACCGCGGGCTCAGCGGCTACGCCTTGGTGCTGACGATCGCCTACGTCGGCTTGCGGATCGCCGAGGCGGCCGGTCTGCGGCGCGAGGATGTGGTGCTCCCGGACGACGGCTCGCCGGCCTGGATTCTGCTGCGCGCCCAGCACCAATACGTTGACGGAAGGCCGGCGCAGGTGGACTGCAAGTACGGGTCGAAGGGCGACCTGATCCTGCCGCCGTTTCTGGCGGACCTGCTGCGCGAGCTGCTGAAGTCCCATACGTCGCAGTGGGTGTTCCCCGCGCCGAAGGGCGGGAAAATGCTGATGGGCAGTGAGTTCTACAGCGACTCGTGGCGCCGGTTCGTGGACGGCTGGGAGGCTCCGGCGGGGCGCCGCCGCCTGCCGTCGAGCTGTCCGCCGATGCGCGCGGTGGTGGGGGTCGAGGAGATCGTCCCGCACGGCCTGAGGCACAGCATGAAGGTGTGGTTGGACGAGCAGCGTCATCCGCGGATCGCGGTGGAGCACCGGATGCGGCATGTGGTGCCGGGGATCGAGGGGACGTATTCTCACTGCACGCCCCAGATGCAGGCGGACATTGCCGCCGGGTTGCAGGATCTGTGGGTCGCCTCGCAGCGGGTTGTGGTCGATGTTCGCGAGTGGGAGGCGCCGCGGGCGCCGCGGCGGGCAGGCGGTAAATGATCTCCCGAAAATCTCCCAAGGCCCTGACCACTGGCGCCTCTTCGCGGGCTCGGAACACCCCGCCGGTCGGCAGCATCCGTGGTTGCAGCGGCATTGGCCTGCAGCTTTTCCCCGCCAGACAAGGGCGCTTGACATGGTCCCGGGTGAGCGTCGGCGCAGACGGACGCCGGACCCGACGATCCCCCGCGTCGCCGGGTCCGGCGCCCTTTCCCCGTTCCCGTTCGGGCCGTGGCCCGGCGGGACGCGCTGAGTATATTGGCTCGCAGCCAGTCAACGCAGGAGTAAATCATGTCCCCTCGAAGCCCATCGGTCAATGAAGCAATGCGCCAGCGCTCGCGGGAGCGGTTGCTGCAGGCGACCGTGGAGCTGGTCGAGGAGCGCGGCTACGAGGCCACCACCCTCGCCGACATCACCAAACGCGCCGGGTCCGCCCGCGGCCTGGTCTCGTACTACTACTCCGGCAAGCGCGCGCTGCTCCAGTCCGCGGTGCACCGTCTGATGAACCAGGAGCTGGCGGCGGCGATGGAGCGCGAGCCGCGCACCGAGGACGGCGAGGAGCTGCTCGCCCGGGCCATCGACGCGATCCTCGGGCTGACACAGACGCACACCACGCTGATGCGCACCCACATGGCGTCGATCCTCCAGGAGGAGGGGTTCATCCAGTGTCCCGAGCAGCAGCGGCTCGCCCTGCTGCTCCGGCAGGCGGTGGCGTGCTGGGGCGCGGCCGACCCCGATGAGGAGTACCGGCTGCTGCGCGCCCTGCTGATGGGCGCGACGGTTGCGCTGCTGCTGCCCGGCGCCCCCATGCCGCTGGCCAAGCTGCGGGCCGAGCTGTTCCAGCGGTACGAACTGGACTGGTCGGCGGGCCTGCCGCCGTCCGGCGGGGAGCTGCGCGGCGGTGAGCCGGGCCCGCGGCCGCGGCGGCCCTGCCGCGCCGAGGAGTCCGTCCCCGCGCCCGCCCCGGCCGCTGCCGCACGTCCGGGAAGTGCCAGAATCGGCTGACGGGGCCGACGACGAGGAGCAGCCCGTGAGCGCACTGTTCGAACCCATCACCCTGCGGTCCCTGACAGTGCGCAACCGCGCCTGGATGGCGCCGATGTGCCAGTACTCGGCGCTCCCCGACGGCCCCGACCAGGGCGCGCCGAACGACTGGCACCTCGCCCACTACGGGGCACGCGCGACCGGCGGCGCCGGACTGATCCTGACCGAGGCCACCGCGGTCGGCCCGGAGGGCCGGATCAGCCCGTACGACCTCGGCATCTGGAACGACCACCAGGTGGACCGGTTCCGCCGGATCACCGGCTTCTTCAAGGAGCACGGCGTCGCGGCGGGCATCCAGCTCGCGCACGCCGGCCGCAAGGCGTCCACCGCCGCGCCCTGGCAGGGCGGCGGCCCGGTGGGCGGCGACGCGCACGGCTGGCAGCCCGTCGCGCCCAGCCCGGTGCCCTTCGACGAAGGCCACCCGGTGCCGCGGGAACTGACGCGGGACGCGATCGCCGCGGTGGTGGCCCAGTTCGCCGCCGCCGCCGAGCGGGCGCTGGCGGCCGGCTTCCAGGTGGCCGAGGTGCACGGCGCCCACGGGTACCTGATCGGCCAGTTCCTGTCCCCGCACAGCAACCGCCGCACCGACGGCTACGGCGGCGCCTTCGAGAACCGGATCCGCTTCGCGCTGGAGGTGGTCGACGCGGTCCGCGAGGTCTGGCCGGCCGAACTCCCGCTGTTCTTCCGCATCTCGGCCACCGACTGGCTGGAGCGCGGCGGCTGGACGCCCGACGACACCGTCCGGCTCGCCAAGGAGTTGCTGGTGCGCGGGGTGGACCTGATGGACGTGTCGAGCGGCGGCGACGCGCCCGGGGTGCGCGTCCCGACCGGGCCCGGCTACCAGGTGCCGTTCGCCGCACGGGTCAAGGCCGAGACCGAACTGCCGGTCGCCGCGGTCGGCGAGATCACCGAGCCGCACCAGGCCGAGACGATCCTTGCCAGCGGCCAGGCCGACGCCGTCCTGCTGGCCCGCGCGCTGCTGCGCCAGCCGTCCTGGCCGCTGCGGGCGGCCTACGAACTCGGCGCCCCGGCTGCGGCGACCGTGCCGGTGCAGTACGCCAGGGCCTACCCGCGCCCGGTCCGCTGACCCGGCGTCCCGTTCGCTGACCCCGCGCTCGGTCCGCGCTCCGGCGCCCGCATCCGGCGTTTCGCGTTCCGGACGCGGATCGCCGTACGGAGCACCGCCGTTGACCCAGTAGAGTGACGGACCGTGACTGCACGACCATTGCACGAGATCGTCGAAGCGGGCTGGGCGAAGGCGCTGGAGCCCGTGGCGGGCCAGATCGCCGCGATGGGGGACTTCCTCCGCGCCGAGATCGCCGCGGGCCGTACGTACCTGCCGTCGGGGGCGAACGTCCTGCGCGCCTTCCAGCAGCCGTTCGACGAGGTACGGGTCCTCATCGTCGGCCAGGACCCGTATCCCACCCCGGGACACGCGGTCGGCCTCAGCTTCTCCGTCGCACCCGACGTGCGCCCGCTGCCGGGCAGCCTGGAGAACATCTACCGGGAGCTGTGCGCCGACCTCGGGGTGCCGCGGCCGTCCGACGGCGACCTCACACCGTGGACCCGGCAGGGGGTGCTGCTGCTCAACAGGGCGCTGACCACCGCGCCCAAGCGGCCCGCGGCGCATCGCGGCAAGGGCTGGGAGGCCGTCACCGAGCAGGCGATCAGGGCGCTGGCCGCCCGGGGCCGGCCGCTGGTGTCGATCCTGTGGGGGCGGGACGCGCGCAATGTGCGCCCGCTGCTCGGCCCGCTGCCGGCGATCGAGTCCGCGCACCCCTCGCCGATGTCCGCCGACCGCGGATTCTTCGGCTCCAGGCCGTTCAGCCGCACCAACGACCTGCTGGTCGGGCAAGGCGTCCAGCCGGTCGACTGGCGGCTTCCCTGAGCGGTGCCCCGCGATAGTCTGCCCCGGTGACGACGCACTCCGATACCCCGGCGGGCTGGTACGCCGACCCGCAAGGCACGCCCAACCTGCTCCGGTACTGGGACGGCGCCCGGTGGACAGAGCACACCAACCCCGGCCAGGTCCCCCGGCAGGACGCCCGCAAGCAACAGGGCGGCAGCGCCTGGGAAGTGGGCGTCGGCGGGGCGCCCGACCCGGCGAGGGTGCAGCACCAGGTGCAGCAGCAGGCCGGGGTGGCACCGGCCGGCCAGGGCGGCGGCACCCTGTTCACCGAGCCGGTGCTGGTGGTCAACCAAAAGGCCAAGCTGATCGAGCTGGTCAACGAGTACAGCGTGTTCGACCAGCACGGCCGCACCCTCGGCTCGGTGGTCGAGGTCGGCCAGAGCACCGCCAAGAAGGTGCTGCGCTTCGTCTCCAGCGTCGACCAGTTCCTCACCCACAAGCTGGAGGTCAGGGACGCCCATGGGCAGCCGCAGCTGGTGCTGACCCGGCCGGCGAAGCTGGTGAAGTCCAGGGTGCTGGTGGAGCGGCCCAGCGGCGAGCCGCTCGGCGAGATAGTGCAGCAGAACGCCTTCGGCAAGATCACGTTCGCGTTCCTGTACAACGGGCGGCAGATCGGGGCCATCAAGGCCGAGAACTGGCGGGCCTGGAACTTCGCGATCGTGGACCACACCGAGACCGAGATCGCCCGGATCACCAAGACCTGGGAAGGTCTGGCCAAGACCATGTTCACAACTGCGGACAACTACGTGCTGCAGATCCACCGGCAGCTCGCCGACCCGCTGCTGAGCATGGTGGTGGCCTCCGCGCTGACCGTGGACACCGCCCTCAAGCAGGATTCCCGCGGGCTCGGCTGAGCGGTGCCGGACTTCTGGGGTTCGGACCGGCCGGCGGCCGGCTGGGTACTGGGTGTCGACTCCGGCGGTTCCGGTGTGCGGGTCGCGCTGGCCCGCGCCGACGGCTCGACGACGACCGGGTCCGCGGTCTCGGACCGGCCCGCGGTGGTGGGCGCCCGCGGCATCGACGCGGGGAGCCTGCTCGGTCTGGTGGTGCCACTCGTCGGGCGCCTGATGGCGGCGGCGGGGGTCCGGCGGATCGCCGCGGCCTGCGTCGGCGCGGCCGGCATGGCGTCCTTGGGCGACGATCTGCGCGCCCGGCTGCCCGACGGGCTGTCCGAGGCGTTCGGTGTGGAGCACCTGGCGCTGGCCGGCGACGCGGTGACGGCGTACGCGGGCACGCTGGGCCTGCGGCCCGGCGTGGTGATCGCGGCCGGCACCGGCGTGATCGCGCTGGGCACCACGGCGGACGGCAGCGGCTGGCGGCGTGCGGACGGCTGGGGCCATCTGCTGGGCGACGTCGGCGGCGGCGCCTGGATCGGCCGGGCCGGTCTGGAGGCGTCGCTGCGCGCCCACGACGGGCGGGCCCGGGGTTCGGAGTTGCTGCTGGCCCGGGCGCGGGCGATGTTCGGCCCGGTGGAGACGCTGCCGGCGCTGCTGTACCCGCGGGCGGACCGACCGGCCCTGCTGGCCTCGTTCGCCCCCGAGGTGGCCGGCTGCGCGTGCATGGACCCGGTGGCGTCGGAGATCCTGCGGCGGGCGGCGGCGCACATGCTGGAGTCGGCCGCCGCCGTGCGACCCTGGCCCGAAGCGGTGGACGTGGCGTTGACCGGCGGTCTGTTCCGGTTGGGCGAGCCGCTGATGGGGCCGCTGCGCGACCAGGCGCAGTGGCTGCTGCCGGAGGCCACCTTGCTGGAGGCGGCCGGCGACCCGCTGGACGGCGCGCTGCTGATCGCGGGCGCGATGTACCGTGACGAGCTGACGCTGCCCACCGATCCGGCACTGCTCAGACTCGTCCGGCGACCGAGCGTGTCCGGTGAAACGGACAGTTCTGGACAGGTCTGACCCGCCTCGTACCCGGCCGAACGAATAGGCGCTGTAAGGCGTTAGCATGCGTCGCCATGAGCACTGCACCAGGGCCCGCCGCCGGCCTCCCCGTTCGAACGCCGCGTCAACAGCCAGGACGCCACCGCCGCCCGGAGGCGCTGACCGCCCCCGACGGCGCGCCGGTGCTGGTCCTCGCCGTCCCCGGCACCCCCACCGCCGCGGCGCTCAGCCTGGCCGAGGAGGTCGTGAGCATCGCCCGCTCCGAGCTGTCCGGGCTCGACCCGCGGGTGGCGTTCGTGGACGGCGACGACAACGGGGACGACGAGTTCCCGGGGCTGCGCAGCGTACTGGACCAGGTGGCCGTGGAACGGCCGGGTGAGGACACCTCGGCGGTCGTGGTGCCGCTGCTGGCCGGGCCGGAGGCGTCGGTGCTGCGCCGGATCCGGCAGGCCGTCGCCGACAGCAAGGCGCAGGTCGAGCTGACCGATGTGCTCGGCCCGCACCCGCTGCTGGCCGAGGCGGTGCACGTTCGGCTGGCCGAGGCGGGGCTGGCGCGGGCCGACCGGGCCCGGCTGTTCACCGTGGCGACGGCGGCGGACGGGATCATCCTGGCCACCGTCGGCGGCGAGGAGGCGGCGCAGGCGGCCGGGGTGACCGGGCTGCTGCTGGCGGCGCGGCTCGCGGTGCCGGTGCTGGCCGCCGCGCTGGACGAGGACGGGGCCATCGCGCGGGCCGCCGAGCAGCTGCGGTCCTCGGGCTCCGGCACGCTGGCGCTGGCGCCGTGCCTGATCGGCCCGGAAATCGCCCCCCAACTGCTGCACACCGCCGCTGCGGAGGCGGGCTGCGCGGGCGCCGACGCGCTCGGCCCGTACCCGGCGGTCGGCAAGCTGGTGGTGACGCAGTACGCGGCCGCGCTGGGTATCGCACGGCAGTCGCCGCAGGGCGCGCAGGCGCGGTGAGCCGCTGAGACGACCGGCGGCACGGCGGGCGCCCCCGGGACGGGGGCGCCCGCTTTCGTGTCCGCGCTCCCCGAGGCCGGAGGCGGTCGGGTCCGGAAGGAGCGGGGCGGGTCAGGCGAACAACACGCAGGAGACCGCGGGCAGCGCCAGTGAGCCGGCCTGCCGGGGGATGCCGGTGGCCGGGTCGACGTCGAACCAGGTGACGTTCCCGGAGCGCTCGTTGGCCGCGTAGAGCCGGGTGCCGGAAGGGTCCAGGGTCAGGTGGCGGGGCCAGTCGCCGCCGCAGTCCACCGTGTCCAGGAGGGTCAGGCCCTCGGCGGCGTCGTCCACCGCCAGTACCGCGATGCTGTTGTGGCCGCGGTTGGCGGCCCAGACGAACCGCCCGTCGGGCGAGACCACCAGCTCCGAGGGGAAGTTCTCGCCTTCGGCGTCCTCGGGCAGCACCCGGGTCTCGGTGAGCGGGCGCAGGCTGCCCTTGTCGGCGTCCCACCGGCACACGGTGATCACCGAGTCGAGTTCGTTGATGACGTAGGCGTGGCCGCCGCCGGGGTGGAAGGCCAGGTGGCGGGGGCCGACGCCGGAGCGTAGGCCCAGTTCGCGCTCGATCTCCAGCTCGCCGCTGCCCGGGTCGAGTTCGCAGACCCGTACCGAGTCGGTGCCGAGGTCCACGCTGAGCGCCCAGCGGCCGGTGGGGTCGGTCAGCACCGCGTGGGCGTGCGGGGCCTCCTGGCGTTCCCGGTGGGGACCGTCGCCCTCGTGCTCCAGCACCGACAGGACCGGGCCGAGGGCGCCGTCGTCGCCGACGGGGAGCACGCTGACGCTGCCGGGCGCGGCGTAGTTGGCGGTGAGCAGGTGCCCCCGGTGCACGGCCAGGTGGGTCGGTGAGCCGCCGCGGACCGGTACCGGGCCGGCCAGCAGCCGGGGCGCGGCCGGGTCGGCGAGGGAGAACGCGGCTGCGGCGCCCTCGGGTTCGGTCTCGCTGACCGTGTAGAGGGTCCGCCCGTCGGCGGACAGGGCGAGGAAAGAGGGGTTCGGCACGTCGGCCGTGTGCCCGAGCGCGGTGAGCGCCCCCGTGTCCGGGTCCACGGTGGCCGCGGTGAGGCCGCGGCCTCCCGCCGACGTGAACGACCCGATGTAAACGTGCCCGGCCACTGCCGTACCTCTTCCGCCTGATGTCTGTACGGCGGCTGAGAGTAGTACCTGGCGGCCGTTCCGTCGCCCCCGGGTCCCGCCGCGCGGCCCCGGGGCTCGGGCCGTGATCGGCGCCCGCCGCCCGGTGCGCGGCGGAACGGCCAGGTCGGCGCGGGCGGCCTCCGGTCCGCGCAGGTGGGCGGAGCCGCGCTCGACCCGCGGGCGGGAGCCGGTTTCAGCCACCGCGCGCGGGGGCGCGGACGCGGGCGCGCGGACCCCGTCCCCCAGCGGCTCGCCCGGCCCGAGGACGCGAAGACCGGCCAGGGCCTGTCGTGTGGATCCCCGTGGACGGAGAGGCGGGGTCCGGTGCGTGCGGTGGCGCCGCGGAGGAGGGCGGTGGCGAGCACGACCGCGACTCGGGCGGCGTCCCGGGCGGGGGGATGGGGGGCAGCCGGGCCGCGGCGGTGGGCACGGGCAGGCCCGCGACGGGCGTCAGCGCGGCGGTGGCGGCCCGCCGGGGGGGCGCGGGGGAACGAGGGGTCGGCGGCGGTGGACAGGGCCGGCGGGGTGGCGAGGCCGCAGCAGCAGGCCGCGAGCAGCGGGCCGCGGCGGTCCGGCGAGCGTCGTGAGGGCGACGCGGGCGCTGACGCCGGGCAGGGGCGCGAGTGGCGGCGCGCGGCCGCGCGCACCCGGGGTGCGGTGCGCTGAACACGGTCATCACACGGGTGGTCCCGCTCCTGTCCGCCTGCTCCGTCAGCGCTCCGGCGGGCCCCCGGGCGGGCACCGCGAAGGCGCCGCGGGAGACCCGACACGCCATGGTGACCACCACGACCGCACCTGATCACGCGATGGCTCAAACCGATCGCTCCACATTAGGCCATTGGTATGGTGAACACGCTTCAGACCTGACCACGAGGGGACCGTTGGCCGATGTCAGTCGATGCCTTGGACGCGCGCATCCTGCGCCTGCTGCTGGAGCAGCCGCGCACCAGCGTCCGCGAGTACGCCCGCATTCTCGGGGTGGCCCGCGGCACGCTCCAGGCCCGGCTCGACCGGCTGGAGCGCGACGGGGTGATCGCGGTCGCCGGACCGCGGATATCACCGGCGGCGCTCGGCCATCCGGTGCTGGCGTTCGTACGGATCGAGGTCACCCAGGGGCGGCTGGACGAGGTCGGGGCGGCGCTGGCAGCCGTCCCGGAGATCATCGAGGCGTTCTCCATCACCGGCGGCGGCGACCTGCTGACCCGGGTGGTCGCCAGGGACAACGCGCATCTGGAGGACATCATCCAGCGGCTGATCCAGCTGCCGGGGGTGGTCCGCACCGGCACGGAGATAGCGCTGCGCGAGCGGGTGCCGCACCGGGTGCTGCCGCTGGTGGAGGCGGTGGGCCGGACCGCCGCGCGGCAGGTTGGGCGCGGACCCGGGCCGTCCTGAGCGCGGATCGGCCGGGCGTTCACCGGCCGGGCTCCGTACCGGGCCTGCCGGCGGCGCCCGCCGCCGGGACCCGCACGGCGCCCGGCCGGTGAACGCGCTGTTCACGCCGGGCCGGGACGCCGCGATCGGCACCGCGCCGAACCCGGCGCCACGGGTGGCGGTGCTCCACGACCGCGCGGGCGGGATCGTACCGGTCGGCCCGCCGCCGTCGCCGCGGCGGCGGGCCGGACTCCCGCCGGCTGCCCCTGCCGGCGCCCGCGGGCCCCGGTCACGGCCGCTTCCTGGCCCGGCTGGGCTGCACCCGCTTGGGCTCGCCGTCCATCTTGGGGTGCTCCGGCGGGTACGGGAGATCGGCGAGACCGTGTTCGGCCTCGTCGCGGGCGGCCAGTTCGAGTGCCGCGTCCAGCCGGGACGCCTGCTCGTCCATGGCGGCGTGCACGTCCCCGAGCTCGGCGAACCGGCCCGGCATCGTCACCAGGTCGAAGTCCTCCGGCACCGCCTCCGGCACTTCCTCCCAGCGCAGCGGCGCGGACACCGGGGCGTGCGGGAAGGGCCGTACCGAGTAGGCGCCGGCGATCGTACGGTCACGGGCGGTCTGGTTGTAGTCCACGAAGATCCTGCTGCCGCGCTCCTCCTTCCACCAGGCGGTGGTGATCCGCTCCGGGGCGCGCCGCTCCAGTTCCCTGGCCACCGCGATCGCCGACCGGCGCACCTGGGTGAAGGTCCATTCGGCGGCAATGGGCACGAAGACGTGCAGGCCGCGCCCGCCGGAGGTCTTGGGCCAGCCGGTCAGGCCGAGCCCTTCGAGCACGTCCCGCAGCTCCAGAGCGGCGCGTACGGCGTCGGCGTAGCCCGTGCCGGGCTGCGGGTCGAGGTCGATGCGCAGCTCGTCGGGGTGCTCGGTGTCGGCGCGCCGCACCGGCCAGGGGTGGAAGGTCAGGCAGCCGAGGTTGGCCGCCCAGAGCACCGCTGCGGGCTCGGTGGGGCACATCTCGTCGGCGAACCGGCCGCTGGGGAAGGCGATCCGGCCGGTCGGGATCCATTCCGGGAGGTTCTTGGGGGCGCGCTTCTGGAAGAAGTACTCGCCCTCCACACCGTCGGGGAAGCGCTGCAGCGTGGTCGGCCGGTCCCGCAGCGCGCGCAGCACGCCCTCGCCGACGCTCGCGTAGTAGCGGGCGATGTCGCCCTTGGTGAGCCCGCGCTGCGGGAAGTACACCTTGTCCGGATGGGACACCCGGACGGTCCGCCCGCCGACGGTGAGTTCCAGCGACTCCGGCATGCCCCACACGCTAGACCGCCGGCCGGGGCGGCGCGCGTCGGCGGGCGCGTCCGCCGGCCCGCGCCGACGGGCGCGGGCCCCCGCGCGCCAGCACAATCGTCCTCATGGACCTTCCCGTGATGCCCCCGGTCCGGCCGATGCTGGCGAAGGCCGCCAAGGCCATCCCGGCGGGCATGCTGTACGAGGCCAAGTGGGACGGCTTCCGGGCGGTCGTCTTCCGCGACGGCGACGAGATCGAGCTGGGCAGCCGCTCCGGCAAGCCGCTGACCCGGTACTTTCCCGAGGTGGTGGCCGCGCTGCGGGACCGGGTCCCGGCGCGCTGCGTGCTGGACGGGGAGATCGTGATCGCCCGTGACGGGCGGCTGGACTTCGACGCCCTGCTGGAGCGGATCCATCCGGCGGACTCCCGGGTACGCCTCCTGGCCGGCGCCACACCCGCCGGCTTCGTCGCCTTCGACCTGCTGGCGCTCGGTGACGTGTCACTGATGGACGTGCCCCAGCGGGAGCGGCGCGAGGAGCTGACCGGGGTGCTGCGGGACGCCTCGGCGCCGGTCTTCACCGCTCCCGCCACCGACGACCTGGAGGTGGCCCGCGACTGGTTCGAGCGCTTCGAGGGCGCGGGGCTGGACGGCGTGGTCGCCAAACCGCCGGCGCTGCCGTACCGGCCGGGCGAACGGGTGATGGTCAAGGTCAAGCACGAGCGGACCGCGGACTGCGTGGTGGCGGGCCTGCGGCTGCACAAGAGCGGCCCGGTGGTCGGCTCGCTGCTGCTCGGCCTGTACGACGGCGCCGGACGCCTCCAGCACGTCGGGGTCTGCGCGTCCTTCCCGATGGCCGGGCGCCGGGCGCTGATGGCGGAGCTGGCGCCGCTGCGGATGGACGGCGTGCGGGGCCATCCGTGGGAGCGCTGGGCCAGCGAGGAGGCGCAGTCCGCCGACCGGCTGCCCGGCGGGCCGAGCCGGTGGACCGGCACGAAGGACCTGTCGTGGCTGCCGCTGCGCCCCGAGCTGGTGGCGGAGGTCGCCTACGACCACATGCAGGGCGACCGCTTCCGGCACACCGCCCGGTTCCGCCGCTGGCGGGGTGACCGGGAGCCCGGGGAGTGCACGTACGCGCAGCTGGAGGAACCGGCCGGCTACGACCTCGCGGAGGTGCTGGGCGGTGGCTGAGGGGCCGTTCAGCCGAGGAAGCTGAGCCGGACCTGGCGGCGGGCGTTGTCGACGTTGGTGTCGACCAGGACGACGGACTGCCAGGTGCCGAGTTCGAGCCGGCCGCCGACCACCGGCAGGGTGGCGTGCGGCGGTACGAACGCGGGCAGTACGTGGTCGCGGCCGTGGCCGCGGTGACCGTGGCGGTGCTGGTAGCGGTCGTCGGCGGGCAGCAGGTCGCGCAGCGCGGCGAGCAGGTCCCCGTCGCTGCCGGAGCCGGTCTCGATGAGGGCGATCCCGGCGGTGGCGTGCGGGACGAAGACGCTGAGCAGTCCGTCGCGGCCCCGTGCCGCGTCGTGCAGGAAGGACGCGCAGGCGCCGGTCAGATCGTGCACCGTCTCGGTGGATCCGGTGGTGACGTCGATGACGCGCGTGGTGAAGGTGTCGGCCATTGCTCCATGATCGTGCATCCGCGGCCGTCCACCGCACGGGCGCCGAGGCGCCATTGACCTGCTGACGGACCTCTCGCTACGTTCGCGGCATGTCGCGTCCCCGCCTGCTCACCACGCGCGGTCACATAGACCTGCTGCGGGTGACGTCCGCGGCGTGTCGCGGCTGCCGTTGACGCCCGGTCCTCTGCTGCCGCGGTGGACCGTCGGGCGACCGTGAACCTTCGGGCGACCGTCCGGCCGCCCCGCCCCCGGAGCCGCCGCGCGCCGGGACCCGCGCCGCCGCCGGGAGCGCGCGTCCCGCGCGGGTGACCCGGCACCCCCGCCCGTACCCAGGGAAAGGCTCCTGCCCCATGTCCGTACACCTGCACTGGTTCCTGCCCACCGGGGGCGACGGCCGCACGCTGGTCGACCGGCACGCCTACACCGGCGGCGGCGTGGAGCGGTCCCGGATCACCCCTGCGGCCGGCGTGCGCGCCCCCGACATCGACTACCTCGCCCAGATCGCGCGCGCCGCCGACCAACTGGGCTTCGAGGGCGTTCTGACGCCGACCGGCACGTGGTGCGAGGACGCCTGGCTGACGACGACTGCGCTGTCGCAGCACACCCGCCGACTGAAGTTCCTGGTGGCCTTCCGGCCGGGACTGGTCTCGCCGGTCCTCGCGGCGCAGATGGCGGCCACCTTCCAGCGGATCGCCCGGGGGCGGCTGATGCTCAACGTGGTGACCGGCGGTGACGCCACCGAGCAGCAGCGGTTCGGCGACCACCTGGACCACGACAGCCGGTACGCGCGCACGGCGGAGTTCCTGTCGGTGGTGCGCGGGGTGTGGGAGGGCCGGCCGTTCGACTTCGAGGGCGAGCACTACCAGGTGCGGGGCGGGCTGACCGCGCTGCCGCCGGACCCGCTGCCGGAGATCTTCTTCGGCGGCTCCTCGCCGGCCGCGGGGCCGGTCGCCGCCAGGTACAGTGACGTGTACCTGACCTGGGGGGAGCCGCCCGAGCAGGTGCGCGGGAAGCTGGACTGGATCCGCTCGCTGGCGCGGGCCGAGGGCCGCACGGTCCGGTTCGGCATCCGGCTGCACGTGATCGCGCGGGACTCGGCGGCGCAGGCGTGGGCGGCCGCGGACCGGCTGCTCGCCGAACTCGACGAGGACACGGTGGCGGCGGCGCAGCAGGCGCTGGGCCGCAGCGAGTCGGTGGGCCAGCAGCGGATGCTGGCGCTGCACGGCGGACGGCGCGACCGGCTGGAGATCGCGCCGAACCTGTGGGCGGGCGTCGGTCTGGTCCGCGGCGGCGCCGGTACGGCGCTGGTCGGCGACCACGCGGACATCGCGGACCGCATCGAGGAGTACCACGCGCTGGGCGTGGAGCACTTCGTGCTGTCCGGCTACCCGCACCTGGAGGAGGCGTACCGGTTCGGCGAGGGCGTCATGCCCGAGCTGGCCGCCCGCGGCCTGCTGGCGCCGCAGCCGTCACCGCCCGGCGGGGTGCCGGCCGCCGCGGGCGGCGGGGTGCCGCTGCCGCTCGCGGGGGGACGCTAGGGCCTGCCGTCGGGATCTGCGCGGCGGAGCGGGGCCCGGTACGCACGCCCGCCGCGTTCCCGCCGGCCGACGACACACCGCGGCCTCCCTCCTCCGCCTCACGACCGCGACGCGGCCGGTCCCGCTCCCTCACCGACGGGCATCCGGACCACGGACCCCGGAGGGCCGGGGACCGGACGTTCGCGGGCGCGCCGGCTCGGGCGCAACGGGCCTTCAGGTCATGGGGGTTGATGGGATTGGTGTGGCGCGATTGCCGATGACCTTGATTGGTCTGTACCATTCAGCAGGCCCTGGGACCCTGCCCGCCGCGCCCCGAAGGGGGACACCGACGTGAACGCGCTGCACCGGCTCGCCACGCTGGTCGACTCATGCCTCCTGCCCTCCATCGAGGGCCGCCACGGCACACTGCCCGACTGGCTGCTGCGCGGCCTGGAACGCGGTACGCCAGGCGCCGCCGTACACGCTTACGGTCCGGCCGCCCGCGCCACCACCGACGCCGTACGGGCGGCCCTGCCGGACGCGCTCACCGGGCACCCCGGCCCCCGCCGGCCGGGCGGCGGCAGCGCCGCGGCGGCCGAACTCGTCACTGCGGGCGCCAATCTGCATCTGGGGGTACGGCCGGGACTGCGCGCCGACGAGACCCGGGTCTTCGTCACCGACCTCCAGACCCACGGCGTCGCCGGTGCGCTCGGGCCCTTCACCGGCGCCGGCAGTCTGCGGCCCTTCGCCGAGGGAGCGGCGGCGGGCGTCCGGGCGATCACCGCGGGCCATACCCCGGTGCCGGACGCCGACGGCGTCCCCGCCGCCCTCAGCGCCCCCGCCATCACCGGCATCCTGCGCGGCGAACTCGGCTACGGCGGCGTCGTGGTCAGCGACGCCCTGGACGCCCCGGCGATCGTCGACAGCTGGGGCGTGCCCGGCGCCGCCGTCCTGGCCTGGATCGCCGGCGTCGACCTGCTGCGGCTCGGCCCGGCCAGCGGGGAAGGCGTACGCGAGGCCATCCACACCGCCGCCGCGCGTGCCGTCTTCGACGGCGACCTGCCGGTGTCCCGCCTGGAGGAGGCCGCCGAACGGGTCGCGCGGCTGCGCCGCTGGGCCTGCGAGCCGCGCATGCCGACCGGCCCGATCGCGACGCGCGGAGACCGCTGAGCCGCGGCTGCGCCCGACCGGGTGTTTCACGGGGCCGCCGCGCTCCCGGCCGCCTCCCGGGCGGGAGCCCCGCCGGCCGGCCACGGCGCGGCTGCCCCTGCGGGCCGGTGGCCGGGCGCGGCCTCGTCGGGCCCGGCCGCGCGCTCGCCGCGGGCCTGAACCGGCTGACGCCGGCAGCGAGAACGCCCCGGGCCCCGGGCGCCCTGCGCCGGACGGTGCGTGCTCCGGCGTCCGGGACGCCGCAGGCGGCACAGGCCCGCGGACACCCCGGCGGCACCGGGGCGAGGGTGCCGGGGGTGGCGGCGCCCAGCCGTCGTCGCGGTCCGCTCAAGACGCGCCGCCGGGCGCCGGCCGGGGCGCGCCCGCTCTGGAGCGCCCGTCCGCACGGAGACGGGCCGGCGGTCGGCCGCTGCGGGGCCGCCGGGCCCCGTTTCCGAGCGGCGCGCGGCCGGTTCCCCCGCCACGGGCGGCCCGATGGCGCCCGGCCCGGCGCCGGAGGACGCCGGAGGGCGGGAAGCTTTCCCTTCCGGGGGAAGTTGGTACAGGCATGAACGACTCGGGTGACGTGCGGACCACCGAGGTGGCTGTGGTCGGCGCCGGCCAGGCGGGCCTGTCGGCGGGCTACTTCCTGCGCCGGGCGGGCTACGAGCCCGGCCCCGGCTTCGTCGCCCTGGACCACTCCCCCGCGCCCGGGGGCGCCTGGCAGTACCGCTGGCCGTCGTTGACCTACGGCAAGGCGCACCGGGTGCACGACCTGCCCGGACTGCCGATGGGGGACGCCGATCCGGGGCGGCCCTCGTCCGAGGTGGTCGGGGCCTACTTCGCGCGGTACGAGAGGGCCTTCGACCTCCAGGTGCGCCGGCCGGTGGACGTGCGGGCGGTACGCGAGGGGGCCGGCGGCCGGCTGCGGGTGGAGACCGACGCGGGCGTCTGGGCCGCCCGGGCGCTGATCAACGCCACCGGCACCTGGGACCGGCCGTTCGTACCGTACTACCCGGGGCAGGAGACCTTCCTGGGACGGCAGCTGCACACCGCGGGCTACCGGGGCGCGGCCGGGTTCGCGGGCCGGCACGTGGTGGTGGTCGGCGGTGGCACCTCCGCCGTACAGCTGCTGATCGAACTGGCCGAGGTGGCGCGCACCACCTGGGTGACCCGCAGGCCGCCCGTCTTCCGCGACGCCCCCTTCGACGAGGAGTGGGGCCGGTCCGTCGTCGCGCTGGTGGAGGAGCGGGTCCGGCGGGGACTGCCGCCGCAGAGCGTGGTCGGCGTCACCGGGCTGGCGGCGACGGAGGCGGTCCGCGCCGCTCAGGAGCGCGGCGTCCTGCGCCGGCAGCCGATGTTCGAGCGGATCACCCCGCACGGCGTGGCCTGGGCCGACGGCCGCACCCTGGACGCCGACGTGATCCTGTGGGCGACCGGCTTCCGGGCGGCGCTGGACCATCTGGCACCGCTGCGGCTGCGGGAACCGGGCGGCGGCATCCGGGTGGAGGGCACCCGGGCGGTGAAGGACCCGCGGATCCACCTGATCGGCTACGGGCCCTCGGCGAGCACGATAGGCGCCAACCGGGCCGGGCGCGGCGCGGTTCACGACATCCGGGCGCTGCTGTCCTCCGGCAGGGTAAGTCCTCCCGTTGCCGCGGCGCGGGAGGCGGCCACCCTTTAGGTTGTGGGGATGGGGACACAGAACTGGAGGACGGCGCTGTCCGGGGTGTCCGCGGTCGCCGCCCTGGCCGCGGTGGTACTGATGGCCGCGGCGCTGCTGGGCGACGCCGGCTGGTCGCCCGTCGTCGTCGCGGCCGTGGTGGCCGTGCTCTGCGCGGTGCCGGCGCTGCTGGCGGACCCGGTCGCGGACCGGCGGGCCCGGCGCCGTCCGGAGGGGCGGCATCAGTAGGCGGTCAGGGGGCCGCAGAAACATCGGATGTCTGCTTCCCTACGACCCACGGTTGCGGCAGGATGGACCCATGTGTGATCGTCATCCGCCCGGCCGGACCGCCGGCGACGGGGAGTCCCCGTGCGTGTAGCCCTCTTCGTGACCTGCGTCAACGACCTGCTGTACCCGGACACCGGGCGGGCGGTCGTCACCCTGCTGGAGCGGCTCGGCGTGGAGGTCGGCTTCCCGGCGGCGCAGTCCTGCTGCGGGCAGCCGCAGTTCAACACCGGCTACCGGCACGAGACCGAACCGCTGGTGCGCCGGTACGCCGCCGCGTTCGACGACTACGACTACGTGGTCACCCCGTCCGGCTCCTGCGCGGCGATGGTCCGCGACAACTACCCGCGGATCGCCGAACGGGCCGCCGACGAGGGGCGTGACGACGGGCTGGCGGAGGCCGCGGCGGCCGCGGTGCCGAAGACGTACGAGCTGACCGAGTTCCTGGTGGACGTACTGGGGGTGACGGACGTGGGCGCGCACTTCCCGCACACCGTCACTTACCACCCCTCCTGCCACGGGCTGCGGCTGCTGGGGCTCGGCGAGCGGCCCCGGCGGCTGCTGGAGGCCGTACGGGGCCTGGAGCTGCGGGAGTTGGAGGGCGCCGAGGAGTGCTGCGGGTTCGGCGGCACCTTCTCGGTGAAGAATGCGGACGTCTCGGCCGCGATGGGCGAGGACAAGGTCCGGCACGCGCTGGACAGCGGCGCCCAGGTGCTGTGCGGCGCGGACAACTCCTGCCTGATGCACCTCGACGGCATCCTGCGCCGCCGGGAGGCCCCGCTGCGGGCCGTGCACCTCGCCGAGATCCTGGCCTCGACACAAGAGGAGCCCTACCGGCCGGCCCGCCCCCTCCCGCCCGTGACGACAGGAAAGACCCGCCCGTGACGACAGGAAAGATCCGATGAGCGGTACGTATGTGGGGCTGCCGTCCTTCCCGCGGGCCGCCCAGGACTCCACCAAGGACACCCGGCTGCGGGCCAACCTCACCCACGCCACCCACACCATCCGCGCCAAGCGGGCCGCGGCCGTCGGCGAGCTGGCCGACTGGCCGGCCCTGCGCGCGGCCGGGGCCGCCATCAAGGACCACACCCTGCGCCACCTCGACCACTACCTCCTGCAGCTGGAGGAGGCGGTCACCGCGGCCGGCGGCACCGTCCACTGGGCCGCCGACGCCGACGACGCCAACCGCATCGTCACCGAACTCGTCCGCGCCACCGGCGAGACCGAGGTCGTCAAGGTCAAGTCGATGGCCACCCAGGAGATCGGCCTCAACGAGGCCCTCGCCGAGGCCGGCATCCACGCCTACGAGACCGACCTGGCCGAGCTCATCGTCCAGCTCGGCGACGACCGGCCGTCCCACATCCTCGTCCCCGCCATCCACAAGAACCGCCGCGAGATCCGGGACATCTTCACCGACGCCATGGGGCGCTGGGGCCGCCCGGCCCCGCAGGACCTCTCCGACTCCCCCGCCGAGCTGGCCGAGGCCGCCCGCCTCCACCTGCGGGAGAAGTTTTTGCGGGCCAAGGTCGCCGTCTCCGGCGCCAACTTCATGGTCGCCGAGACCGGCACCATGGTCGTCCTGGAGTCCGAGGGCAACGGCCGCATGTGCCTCACCCTGCCCGAGACGCTCATCTCCGTGGTCGGCATCGAGAAGACCGTCCCCTCCTTCCGCGACCTCGAGGTGTTCCTCCAGACCCTCCCCCGGTCCTCCACCGCCGAGCGCATGAACCCCTATACGTCCATGTGGACCGGTACCACCGACGACGACGGCCCCCGGACCTTCCACCTCGTCCTGCTCGACAACGGACGCACCGACACCCTCGCCGACCCCACCGGCCGCGCCGCCCTGCGCTGCATCCGCTGCTCCGCCTGCCTCAACGTCTGCCCGGTCTACGAGCGTGCCGGCGGCCACGCCTACGGCTCCGCCTACCCGGGCCCGATCGGCGCCATCCTCACCCCCCAGCTGCGCGGCACCGCCACCGAACTCGACGCGTCGCTGCCCTACGCCTCCAGCCTGTGCGGGGCCTGCTACGACGTCTGCCCGGTGGCCATCGACATCCCGCAGATCCTCGTCCACCTGCGCGAACGCGTCGTCCAAGGCGGCCAGGTCACCCTCCGCGGCTCCCGTACCACCATCAAGCCCGCCAAGGGCCACGCCACCGAGCGCGCCGCCATGCGGGCGGCCCGCTGGACCCTGGACCATCCCGCCGCCTGGCGCACCACCCAGAAACTCGCCACCCGCACCCGTGCGCTCCACCCCCGGCACGCCCCCGGCCACACCGGCAAAGCGTGGTCCGACAGCCGCGATCTGCCCGAGCTGCCCGCCCAGTCCTTCCGCGACTGGTGGCAGCAGCGGGAACGAGCCGCTTCCGCCGGCAAGGACACCGGCAAGGGCCCCGCGGCCGGCGGGGCGGGGACGACCGGTCCGGGCGTCGGGGAAGGGGGCTCGCGGTGACCGGGGCCGGCGGCGGCCGCGACGAGGTCCTGCGCCGTATCCGCAACGCCCTCGGCCGGCCGGACGGCTCCGGCGGCGGCCCGGTGTCCGACCCCGCGGCGGAAGCCGCCGCGCTCACCCGCGACTACCTGACCGTCCACGCCGACCGGACCCCGTACCAGAGCGCGGAACTGCTCGCCGGGAACCTGGCCGACTACCGGGCCAGGGTGCACCGCACGGACGACGCCGGGCTGCCCTCGACGGTGGCGCGGCTGCTGGCCGAGCACGGAACGCGGCGGGCCGTCGTGCCGCCGGGGCTGCCGAACGACTGGCTGGCGCAGGTCGAGGGCGTCGAGCTGCTCCCCGGCTCCGCGCTGACCACCGCTCAGGAGCTGGACGCCGTCGACAGCGTGGTGACCGGCTGCGCGCTGGCCATCGCCGAGACCGGCACCATCGTGCTGGACGCCTCGCCCGACCAGGGGCACCGCCGTATCACGCTGGTGCCCGACCACCACGTCTGTGTCGTCCACGCGCCCCGCCAGGTGGTGGACTCGGTGCCGGAGGCGATGCCCCGGCTCGACCCGACCCGGCCGCTGACCTGGATCTCCGGGCCCTCCGCCACCAGCGACATCGAGCTCGACCGGGTCGAGGGCGTCCACGGCCCGCGCACCCTGGACGTCGTCATCGTGGCGTCGGGCCGCGGGGCGCCGGGCTTGGCGGTGTCAGGCTGAGGCCCGCGCGGCGGACCGGCTGACCCTCAGCGCCCACAGGACCAGCGGGACCTGGAGGGGGAGGCGACCGTAGGCGGCGGCCCGGTACGGGGTGGGGCGGCGGCGCCAGTCGCGGGCCATCTTGACGTTGGCCGGGAAGACCGCGACGAACAGGCCGGCCGCGGCCAGGCCGCCGGCCCGCCGGGTGGCGGGGAGCGCGACGGCGGCGGCCACCGCGAGTTCGGCGACGCCGCTGGCCCGGGTCCACCGGCGCGGGTCGCCGGGCAGCGACCGCGGCACGATCGCGTCGTACGGCTCGGGCCGTGCGAAGTGGGTGACGCCGGCCGCGGCGAGCAGGCCGGCGAGCAGCAGGGCAGAGGGTGCGGGCACCGGGAACCTCCCTGAACGGGGCGGGCGCTTCCCGCCGAACCCTCACCCTACCGGTGAGTAACGTCCGCCGGGCAGTCCCTGCCCCGCGCGTCCCCGCCCGTCGCGGGGCACGGCGCGGTCACGGCGTCGCCATGGCGCCGGTGGTCGCGAGGTGCGTGTCGCGCCGCAGCAGGGCGGCGTAGCGGCCGTCGAGGGCGACGAGTTCGTCGTGGGTGCCGCGTTCCACGATCCGGCCGGCGTCGAGGACCGCGATCTGGTCGGCGTCGCGGATGGTGGACAGCCGATGGGCGATGGTGATGGTGGTACGGCCGGCGGACAGCGCGTCGATGGCGTCCTGCACGGCGCCTTCGGTACGGGTGTCGAGCGCGCTGGTGGCCTCGTCCAGGATGAGCACCGGCGGGTCGCGCAGGATCGTCCTGGCGATGGCGAGCCGCTGCTTCTCGCCACCCGAGAAACGGTAGCCGCGCTCGCCGACGAGGGTGTCGTAGCCGTCGGGCAGGCCGGCGATGTGGTCGTGGATCTGGGCGGCCTCGGCGGCGGCCCGGATCTCCTCGTCGGTCGCGTCCGGCTTGGCGAAGCGCAGGTTGTCGGCGACGGAGGCGTGGAAGAGGTACGTCTCCTGGGAGACCACGCCGATCGCGGTGGCCAGGGTGTCGAAGCCCAGGTCGCGTACGTCGACGCCGTCGAGCGTGACCCGGCCGCCGGTGACGTCGTAGAGCCGGGGCACCAGGTAGCTGAGGGTGCTCTTGCCCGAGCCGGTGGCGCCGACCACGGCGAGGCTGCCGCCGGCGGGGAGTTCGAGGTCGATGCCGTGCAGGGTGGGCTCGTCGCCGGGTTGGTAGGCGAAGTCGACGTCCTCGAACCGGATGTCGCCGCGCACCGGGTCGAGCCGGACCGGGTCCGGCCGCTCGGTGATGTCGATCGGCAGGTCGAGGTACTCGAAGATGCGCTGGAAGAGCGCGAGCGAGGTCTGCACCTGCACGCCGGTGGCGAGCAGCGAGACGGTGGGCCGGAACATGCCCTGCTGGAGCGAGACGAAGGCGACCAGCGTGCCGATGGAGACGGCGGGGCCGCCGTGGCCGGTGGTGAGGCCGGCCGCCCAGTACAGGAGCGCGGGCATCGCCGACATCACGATCCCTATCACCGCCATCCGCCAGCGGCCCTGCATGTTGGAGCGCACTTCCAGGCCGACCAGGCGCTCGGACTCGGCGCCGAAGTCGCGGGTGAGGGATGCGCCGCGGCCCATGGTGCGGCCGAGCAGGATGCCGCTGACCGACAGCGACTCGGTGACGATCGCGGACATCGCGGCCATCTGCTTCTGCCGGTCGGTGGCGATCTTCTTGCGTTCGCGGCCGACCTTGCGGGCGACCCCGACGAACACCGGGAGCAGCAGCAGCGACACCACGGTCAGCCGCCAGTCCAGGGCGAGCATGGCGACGACCGAGGCGATCACGGCGGTGGCGTTGGAGACCAGGGAGGTCGCCGTCGAGGTGACGGTCGCCTGCATGCCGCCGATGTCGTTCGCGATCCTGGACTGCACCTCGCCGGTGCGGGTGCGGGTGAAGAAGGCCAGCGACATGCGCTGCAGCCGCTCGTAGACCGCCGTGCGCAGGTCGTGCATGACGCGCTGGCCGACGGTGGTGGAGATCAGCGTCTGCGCGACGCCGAAGACGCCGTTGGCGACGGCGGTGGCGATCATACCGAGGGCGAGCAGGGCGAGCAGCCCGGTGCGGCCCTGCGGGATGGCGGTGTCGAGGATCGCGCGCAGCAGGAAGGGCGAGGCGACCGAGACGAGGGAGGAGAGGGCGACCAGCAGGCCGACGACGGCGAGCCGGGCGCGGTAGGGGCGGAAGAGCCGCACGATGCGGCGGACATCGGTGGCGGCACCGGGATTCTTCTTCGGTGGCGTCCACCGGTTCGCGAGATCGGCTTCGGGACGCAAAGGACTCCTTGGGGTACAGGGGACCACTGACATAGGGAGTATAGGTCATTGTTACCTATACTCACAATGAATATGGTCCTGATACCCTGGAACCATGGAGACGCGCACCGCCGCGGCCGCGCCGGCGGCCACCCCCGACGAGGTCACCGGGCGGCTGGCCGATCAGCTGCTGCGGCTGAGCCGGCGGCTGCACCGCTCGCAGCGGGAGCTGATGGAGCCGCTGGGCATCACCCTGGCGCAGGCCCGGCTGCTGCGGGCGCTGGCGCTGTACGACGAGCCGCCCCGGATGGCCGATCTCGCCCAGCGCCTCGACGTGGTTCCGCGGGCGGTGACCACGCTGGTGGACGCGCTGGAGGAGCGGGAACTCCTGCGGCGGGTGCCCGACCCGCACAACCGGCGGGTGATCCGGATCGAGCTGCGGGAGCGGGGCGGGCAGGCGCTGCTCGACCTGCGGCAGGCCCGCCGCACCGCCGCCGCCGAGCTGCTCGGGCCGCTGAGCGACGGCCAGCGGGCGGAGCTGACGGCGCTGCTGTCCGTGCTGGACGAGCAGGACGCCCACCCGGCGGGCCCTCGCTCCCAGCCCCCGCGGCCCCGCACCCCCGTGGCACCCGCCGTCGGCGGGGCGGACGGGCGGGAGCCGGGGGCTTCGTAGCCGCTGCCGCTACTTGGTGTTGCCGCTGCCGGCGACACCGCCGCCCGGCTGCTCGACTATGTGCGGGCCCACCTGGGCGGTGCAGGAGCTGCAGCGCTTGGCGGCGGCCGGGATGGGGGTCAGGCACTCCGGGCACTCGCGCATCGGGGCGGCGGCGGCCTTCGGGAAGAACCGGTCCTGCAGGCGGTTCATCGGCAGGACGACCAAAAAGTAGATCACCGCGGCGACGATCACGAAGCCGATCACCGCGTCGATGAACACGCCGTACGGGAAGTCGACGCCGGACGCCTTGAAGTCCTTGGCGCTGAAGTCGCCCGAGGCCCCGGACACCAGGCCGACGATCGGGGTCAGGAACGCCTTGACGAAGCCGTTGACCAGGCTGGTGAAGGCGGCGCCGACGACGATGCCGACCGCGAGGTCGACGACGTTGCCGCGGAGCAGGAAGGCGCGGAAGCCCTTCATGGGTGGGGGTCCCCTCTGTGGTTCAGGTTCTGTGGTTCAGGTTCTGTGGTTCGGTTCTGCGATCAGGTTCGATCGGGTGCGAGGAGCCACAGTGTGCCGTGTCCCGCGGCCGGGGGGCCAACCGGTCCGTGGGCCGGATCAAGTGGGCCTGGGCGGCGGGCGGCCGGGGCGGCCCGCGGGCGCCGGGCGGCCGGTCAGCCCGCCAGGTGCGCCCGGTCGCCCATCACGATCACCGGGTGGTCCGCCGGGGCGAGGGTGCGCAGCAGATAGCGCATGGCGTCCTCGGAGACGGTGACACAGGCGGAGGTGCCGACCCCGTGGTCCATGTGGAGCCAGATGCCGCCGCCCCTGGACCGGCCCTGCGGGCGGGTCGGGTCCGCGGGCGAGGTGCCGACGACCCGGTTGTAGTCGATGGCGATCACGTAGTCGAAGTCGTGGTGGTACCCCGCGGGCCAGGACGCGGGCGTGGTGAAGGCCGCCGACCGGTGGTACGGCAGTTTCGCGCCGGGATCGGCGAGCAGGCCGCCCGCGTCGTGCAGGGTGAACACGCCGATCGGGCTCTTGAGGTCGCCCTCGTGGTGCTCCGCAGTCCAGCCGTGGACGGCGTTGTGCGAGGGCCAGCTCGGTCCGGGACGCCAGCGGCCGTCGGCGGTCCTGGTGAACAGCGCGACCGTGGACTTCGAGGTGGTCGGGCCGGCGCCGTAGACCACGACCGCCTGCCGGGCCGACGGGGGCACCTTCGCGGTCATCGCGGGGCCGACGCCGGGCAGGGTACGCGGGTCGGCCGATGCCTCCGCCTTCGCTTTCGCCGTGGTGTCGGCGGCGGCAGTGGCCGGTCCCGGCGGCTGCGGGCCGCCCGCCGCGTTCGAGCCGCCGGTTCCGCCGCAGCCGGTGAGCAGCAGCGCGCCGGTCGCCGCCAGCGCCGCCGTACGGATGGTCGCCGTTCCTCGCATGACACCCCAACCTTCCACTCTCGTCCTGGGACGTCCAGGCGGCCGTGGCCCGTTCCCGCCCGCCACCGGAAAACCGGTTGACCCGGCGCGGGCCGCGACGCGACCCTTGCACGGCTCCTGACCGCTCCCGGCACGATTGCTCCGGAAAGGCCCGACCGGTCCCGCTCCGCCACGTTCGCACCGACACCAGGACATCATGCCGTCCCTGCGCAGTCTTCCGTCCGCCGACCCGGGCGTGCCCGACGCCCGCTCCGGCTTCCGCTTCCTGCTCTGGCTGGAACTACGCCAATGGCGCGGACAGTTGGTGGCCGCCGCGTGGGGCACCCTGGACATGGCCGCGGTGGCGTCCTTCCCGGCGGCCGTCGGGACGGCGGTACAGGCCGTCGTGGACCGCTCCGGCGACCGGCTGGCGCTGTCCGGCGCGATGATGCTGGCGCTCGGGCTGCTGACCGCGCTGGGCGACACGATGCTGCACCGCAGCGCGGTCACCAACTGGATCGCCGCTGCCACCCGGGTCCAGCAGCTGCTGATCGGCAGGACCGTCGAACTGGGCTCGGTGCTGACCCGGCGGGTCGCGGCGGGCGAGGTGGTGGCGGTCAGCACCGGCGACGTGGAGAAGATCGGCTGGTTCGTGGAGGCGCTGGCCCGCTTCACCTCGGCGCTGGTGGCCACCGTCGGCCTGGCGATCGCGCTGTTGGTGTACCGGCCGGCGCTCGGGGTGATCGTGGCCGCGGCCGTGCCCGTTCTGGCCGTCGCGGTGCTGCCGCTGCTGCCGGCCGCGACCCGGCGGGCCGACCTCCAGCGGGAGAAGGCCGGCCGGGCCACCGAGCTGGCGGCGGACACGGTGGCGGGGCTGCGGGTACTGCGCGGCATCGGCGGCGAGGAACTGTTCCTCGACCGGTACCGCCGCGCATCCCAGCAGCTACGCGCCGCGGCCGTGCACAGCGCCCGGATGTGGGCGCTGATCTCGGCCGTCCAGGTGGTGCTGCCGGGCCTGCTGCTGGTGGCGGTGGCCTGGTACGGGGCCCGCCTCGCGCTGGAGGGCCGGATCTCGGTGGGCGAACTGGTCACGGTGTACGGCTCGGTGGTCTTCCTGATGGTCCCGCTGCAGAACTTCGAGGAGATCGCCATGGCCTGGTCCTTCTCCCGGCCGTCGGCCGGACGCGCCGCCCGGGTGCTGGCCCTGGCCCGCCCGGGGCCGGCCGCGCCGGCGGGCCCGGCACCCCCCGCCGAGTCCGCCGGGGAGCTCGCCGGGGAGCTGTACGACCCCGCCACGGGGCTGCGGGCGCCGGCCGGGCTGTTCACGGCGGTGGTGTGCGGCGACCCGGACGCGGCCGGGCTGCTGGCCGACCGGCTCGGCGGGCACAGCCCCGACGCGGTGGCCGGTGAGGTGTCGGCGCTGCTCGGCGGACAGGCGCTGGACGCCCTGCCGCTGGCCGCGGCGCGCGCCGCGGTGCTCGTCCAGGACAAGGACCCGGTGCTGCTGTCCGGCACCCTGGCCGAACTGCTCGACGTGCCCTCCTCCGGCCGGGTCGGCGCGGCGCAGGCACTGGCCGCGGCGCAGTGCGGTGACGTGCTGGACGCCCTCGCGCAGTCCACGGCCGGCACGGGCGCGCACCGCGGCGACCCGATGCGGGCCCGGATCACCGAACGCGGCCGGTCGCTGTCCGGCGGCCAGCGCCAGCGGCTCGCCCTGGCCCGTTCGCTGGTGGCCGACCCGCAGGTGCTGGTGCTCGACGAGCCGACGTCGGCGGTGGACGCGCACACCGAGGCGCGGATCGCCGCGAGCCTGAAGGAGATCCGTGGCGGACGCACCACCGTGGTCCTCACCTCCAGCCCGCTGGTGCTGGACCGGGCCGACCGGGTGGTGTTCGTCGACGAGGGCACCGCCACCGCGGCGGGCCGCCACCACGACCTGCTGCGCACCGACCCGCGGTACCGCGCGGTCGTCACCCGGGAGGACCAGGATGGCGGGGCCGGCCGAGAGGGCGGGGAGCGCCGAAAGGGCACCCCCGGCGTCCGGGCACCGGAGCACGAGGCGACCGCACGGCCGCAGGATTCCGCGGTGCCGCCGGTGCCGCCGGTGCCGCCGGTGCCGCCGGAGCCGCCGGTGCCGCCGGAGCCGCCGGAGTCGCCGGAGTCGCCGGAGTCGCCGGTGCCGCCGGTGCCGATGGAGGAGTCCGCGTGATCGGGGTACGGCCGCCCGCGTACGATCCGGCCGCGCCGCAGCAGAGCGCCACCCTCCCGGTGGGCTCGCCCGCCACCGTCCGGGCCTACGTGCGCGAGCTGGCGCGGCGGCACCGGAGCGCGTTCACGCTGCTGCTGGCGGTCAACACGGTCGCGGTGCTGGCCTCGATGGTGGGTCCCTACCTCTTGGGCGGCCTGGTGCAGGACCTGTCCTCCGGGGACCGGCACATCGAGCTCGGGCGGACCGTCGCCCTGTTCCTGGCCGCACTGGCGGTGCAGGCGTTCTTCGTGCGGACGGTACGGCTGCGCGGGGCGGACCTCGGCGAGCGGATGCTGGCCGATCTGCGCGAGGACTTCCTGGTGCGGTCGGTGGCGCTGCCGCCGGGCGTGCTGGAGCGGGCCGGCACCGGTGATCTGCTGTCCCGGATCACCACGGACATCGACCGGCTGTCCAACGCGATGCGCGAGGCCGTACCGCAGCTGGCCATTGCGGTCGTGTGGGCCCTGCTGCTGCTCGGGGCGCTCACCGTGACGTCCCCGCCGCTGGCCCTGTCGATGCTGGTCGCGGTGCCGCTGCTGCTGGCGGGGTGCCGCTGGTACTTCAAGCGCGCCCCGGAGGCGTACCGGTCGGAGGCGGCGGGCTACGCGGCCGTCGCCGCGGTGCTCGCCGAGTCCGTGGACGCCGGCCGCACCATCGAGGCGCACGGCCTCGGCGACCGCCGCGAGGAGCTGTCCCGGCTGCGTCTCCGGCAGTGGGTGGCGTGGGCGCGCTACACGATGTGGCTGCGCAGCGTGCTGTTCCCGGTGGTCAACCTGACGCAGGCGCTGATCCTTACCTCGGTTCTGATGATCGGGGGGACCTTCGCGCTGCACGGCTGGGTGACCGCGGGAGAGCTGACCACCGGCGCGCTGTACGCCCAGATGCTGGTCGACCCGGTCAACCTGATGCTGCGCTGGTACGACGAGCTGCAGGTCGCCCAGGTGTCGCTGGCCCGGCTGGTCGGCGTACGGGAGGTCGCCGAGGCGGAGGGCGACGAGGGGATCTCGCCGCGGGGTCGCGAGGTGGCCGCCGACCAGGTGCGGTTCGGCTACCGGGCGGGCGCCGACGTACTGCACGGGGTGACCCTGACCGTCCCGCCGGGCACCCGGCTGGCCCTGGTGGGACCGTCGGGCGCGGGCAAGTCCACGCTGGGCCGGCTGCTGGCCGGGATCTACGCGCCGCGTTCCGGCGAGATCACCCTCGGCGGCGCGGAGCTGGCCCGGATGCCCGCCGAACGGGTACGTGAGCATGTCGCGCTGGTCAACCAGGAGCACCACGTGTTCGTCGGCAGCCTCCGCGACAACCTGCGGCTGGCCCGGGGCCGGGCGAACGACGCGGAGCTGTGGAGCGCGCTGCGCGCGGTGGACGCCGGGGGCTGGGCGCTGGCACTGGCCGACGGCCTCGACACCGAGATGGGCTCGGGTGGGGCGGTGCTCACCCCGGCGCAGGCCCAGCAGCTGGCCCTGGCCCGGCTGGTGCTGGCCGACCCGCACACCCTGGTGCTGGACGAGGCCACCTCGCTGCTGGACCCGCGGGCGGCCCGGCGCCTGGAGCGCTCACTGGCCCGGGTGCTCGACGGCCGTACGGTCGTCGCCATCGCGCACCGGTTGCACACCGCCCACGACGCGGACGTCATCGCGGTGATCGAGGACGGCCGGATCAGCGAGCTGGGCAGCCACCACCAGCTGGTCGCCGCCGGCGGCGCCTACGCGGCCCTGTGGCGGTCCTGGCACGGGTAGCCGGCGGACGGGCGGACGGGCGGACGACGAAGGAGGGCCGGCCGCCCGCCGGGGTCAGCCGAAGACGCCCAGGGCGCCGAGCGCGCTCACCCCGCCGACCACGAAGAACGCCGGGGTGAGTACCTTGATCTCCACCCAGCTCCCCGCGCGGAACCGCATGAACTTCGGCGGCCCCAGCGGGTACCAGCGCTTGCGGCCTATCGGTATCGGCCACAGGATCGGGCACCCGGAGACGGTCAGCGCGTCGCCCACGCAGTGCACCAGCGCGCCCAGCAGGATCGGCAGCCCGATCCACATGTAGTGCTCGCCGGGGGCGGTGAACAGCCACTCCTTGCCGTTGCCCGGGTCGTCCAGCACATCGGTCAGCACCCAGGCGCTGGTGGCGCCGAGCAGCCACACCAGCACGTCGCTCGACGTCCTCGCCTGCCGCCACAGCAGGCCCTCCACGGCCAGCACCATGTGGACGAAGAGGATCGCCAGCACCGCCCAGCGCCCGCCGAACACGGCGGCGGCCGAGCAGCCCGTCCCCAGCAGCGCCGCCCATACCCAGGTGTGAGTCAGTGTGCGGTGCCCGCCGTTGCGCCTCGGGTCGCCCGGCTTCCTGGTCGCCTTGTACGTCGTGTAGCCCACCACGTCGACGATCTTGCACAGGTTGCGCGAGACCGGCCCGAAGGCGCGCGAGATGGTCGCGGCGTGGTGGTCGAGGTCGGGAGCGAGTGCCGCGCCCGCACAGATCAGCGCACCGACCACGAGGGTCGGCCAGGGCATCGGGTGGCCGAGCCCCGCGGTGACGGCCCCCACCACCAGCCAGGCCGTCGCTCCGGAAAGTGAGTGCGCGGGTCCCATCATGGTGCTGCTCAGCCCCCTGTTCGGCCGCCTGCAGGCGGACTTGACGCATCGTCGAGGGCACACCATACCGGTGTTGATCACCCCTCCCGTTCCGGCGGCTGCGCCCCGGGGGCCCGGGACGGGCAAGATGGAGGGGTGACCCTTATCGATCAGCTGCCTTCCGACTCCGATCCCGACGCCCTCTTCGAGGCTTTCTCGACGTGGGCCGAGGGGCAGGGCCTCACCCTCTACCCGGCCCAGGAGGAGGCGCTCATCGAGGTGGTCTCGGGGGCGAACGTCATCCTTTCCACCCCCACCGGCTCCGGGAAGAGCCTGGTCGCCGCGGGTGCCCACTTCGCCGCGCTGGCCCGTGACGAGGTCACCTTCTACACCGCGCCGATCAAGGCGCTGGTGTCGGAGAAGTTCTTCGACCTGTGCAAACTCTTCGGCACCGAGAACGTGGGGATGCTGACCGGCGACGCATCGGTCAACCCGGACGCGCCGGTGATCTGCTGCACCGCCGAGGTGCTGGCGTCCATCGCGCTGCGCGACGGCAGCGCCGCCGACGTCGGCCAGGTCGTGATGGACGAGTTCCACTTCTACGCCGAGCCGGACCGGGGCTGGGCCTGGCAGATCCCGCTGCTGGAGCTGCCGCAGGCGCAGTTCCTGCTGATGTCGGCGACGCTCGGCGACGTGTCCCGGTTCGAGGAGGACCTGACCCGCCGCACCGGCCGGCCCACCTCGGTGGTGCGGTCCGCGACCCGGCCGGTGCCGCTCAGCTACGAGTACCGCACCACGCCGATGACCGAGACGATCACCGAACTGCTGGAGACCCGTCAGTCCCCGGTCTACATCGTGCACTTCACCCAGGCCGCCGCCGTGGAGCGGGCGCAGGCGCTGATGAGCATCAACATGTCCAGCCGGGCGGAGAAGGACGCGATCGCCGAGGTGATCGGCAACTTCCGCTTCACCACCGCCTTCGGCCGCAACCTCTCCCGCTACGTGCGGCACGGCATCGGCGTCCACCACGCGGGCATGCTGCCCAAGTACCGGCGGCTGGTGGAGAAGCTGGCGCAGGCCGGCCTGCTGAAGGTGATCTGCGGGACCGACACCCTCGGGGTGGGCGTCAACGTACCGATCCGCACGGTGCTCTTCACCGCCCTCGCCAAGTACGACGGCCAGCGGGTGCGGGTGCTGCGGGCCCGCGAGTTCCACCAGATCGCCGGCCGTGCCGGACGGGCCGGGTTCGACACCGCCGGCTTCGTGGTGGCGCAGGCCCCCGAGCACGTGATCGAGAACGAGAAGGCGCTGGCGAAGGCCGGCGACGATCCGAAGAAACGCCGCAAGGTGGTCCGCAAGAAGGCGCCCGAAGGCTTCGTGAACTGGTCGGAGGCGACCTTCGAGAAGCTGATCGCCGCCGAGCCGGAGCCGCTGACCTCGCGCTTCCGCGTGACGCACACGATGCTGCTGTCCGTCATCGCCCGGCCGGGCAACGCCTTCGAGGCCATGCGCCGGCTGCTGGAGGACAACCACGAGGACCGGCGGGCCCAGCTGCGGCACATCCGGCGGGCCATCGCGATCTACCGCTCGCTGCTGGACGGCGGTGTGGTGGAGCGGCTGGCGCAGCCGGACGCCGAGGGCCGTATCGTCCGGCTCACCGTCGACCTCCAGCAGGACTTCGCGCTCAACCAGCCGCTGTCCACCTTCGCGCTCGCCTCCTTCGACCTTCTCGACCCCGACTCGCCCTCCTACGCCCTGGACATGGTGTCGGTCGTGGAGTCCACACTCGACGACCCGCGGCAGATCCTGGCCGCCCAGCAGAACAAGGCGCGCGGCGACGCCGTCAACGCGATGAAGGCCGACGGGGTGGAGTACGAGGAGCGCATGGAGCGGCTCCAGGACGTCAGCTACCCCAAGCCGCTGGAGGAGCTGCTGCTGCACGCCTACGGCGTGTACCGCAAGAGCCATCCCTGGGTCGGCGACCACCCGCTGTCCCCCAAGTCGGTGGTCCGTGACATGTACGAACGGGCCATGACCTTCTCGGAGTTCGTCTCCTCCTACGAACTCGCCAGGACCGAGGGCATCGTGTTGCGCTACCTGGCCGGCGCTTACAAGGCGCTGGAGCACACCGTGCCGGACGACCTGAAGTCGGAGGACTTCCAGGATCTGACGGCATGGCTGGGCGAACTCGTCCGGCAGGTGGACTCCAGCCTGCTCGACGAGTGGGAGCAGCTGGCCAACCCGGAGGTGGAGACCGCTGAGCAGGCCGCGGAGCGCGCCGACCAGGTCAAGCCGGTCACCGCCAACTCCCGGGCCTTCCGGGTGCTGGTCCGCAACGCCCTCTTCCGCCGGGTGGAGCTGGCCGCGCTGGAGAAGTACGACCAGCTCGCCGAGCTCGACGCGGACTCCGGCTGGGACGCCGACACCTGGGCGGACGCCATGGACGCGTACTGGGACGAGTACGACGACCTGGGCACCGGACCGGACGCCCGCGGCCCCAAGCTGCTGCAGATCGAGGAGCAGCCGCAGCACGGCCTGTGGCGGGTCCGGCAGACCTTCGCCGACCCCAACGGCGACCACGGCTGGGGCATCTCCGCCGAGGTCGACCTGGCGGCCTCCGACGAGGAGGGCCGCGCGGTGATCCGGCTGACCGGCGTCGGCGAGCTCTGACGTGCCGACCGGCGGGCCGGCCGCCGCGGGCGGCACGGGTCGCCCGAGCGGCACGGCGGACACGGGCGGCGCCGCGGACGAGGGGCCCGGGGTATACGAGGAACGCGAGGAGGACCCGATGGGCAATCCGGCCGAGGGGCTGGTCGAGCTGCTCGACCTGGAGCGGATCGAGGAGGACATCTTCCGCGGCCGCAGCCCGCAGGAACGGCTGCAGCGGGTGTTCGGCGGCCAGGTCGCCGGGCAGGCACTGGTCGCGGCCGGCCGCACCACCGAAGGCGCCCGGCCGGTGCACTCGCTGCACGCGTACTTCCTGCGCCCAGGGCGGCCGGGAGTGCCCATCGTGTACCAGGTCGAGCGGGTCCGTGACGGCCGCTCCTTCACGACCCGCCGGGTGGTGGCCGTCCAGGAGGGTCGGACAATCTTCAATTTGACCGCCTCCTTCCATCAGCCCGAACCGGGCTTCGAACACCAACTGCCGATGCCCGAGGTACCCGGGCCGGAGGACCTACCGAGACTCGGCGACGAACTCCGCGCTCACCTGGGGGTGTTGCCGGAGACCCTGCAACGGATGGACCGCAGGGTCGCCTTCGACATCCGTTATGTGGAGCGGCTGCGCTGGACCCCAGGGGAGATCGAGGGCGCCGAGCCGCGCAGCGCGGTGTGGATGCGCGCGCTGGGGCCGCTCGGCGACGACCCGCTCGTTCACACCTGCGCCCTCACCTATGCCAGCGACATGATGCTGCTGGACGCGGTCCGGGTGCCGGTCGAGCCGCTGTGGGGACCGCGCGGTTTCGACACGGCGTCGCTGGACCACGCCATGTGGTTCCACCGGCGGTTCCGGACCGACGAGTGGTTTCTCTACCAGCAGGAGTCACCCATCGCGACCGGAGCCCTGGGTCTGGCGCGCGGTCAGATCTTCGACCGGCAGGGGCGGTTGCTGGTCTCGGTCATGCAGGAAGGGCTGTTCCGCAAGGTCGGGGGCTGACCGCCGGCCGCGCAGCAGTACGCGCAGCCCCAGCCGCCGCCCCGGCCCGGCGGTCCCGCGCGCCACCCGCCGCGAAGACGTGGCGCGCGGCAGCGCGGGGGCCGGCCCGAAGCGTGCGTACCCGGCTGCCTGCCGCGGCGGCAGGGAGTCCGAGGGCGTCGGCGCGGGCGGCGGGACCGCGGGGACGGGGATGGCCGGGAACGGTCCGAGCAGCGGCGCCGGTGGCAGGTCCGCGGCCGCCGCACGGCCGGACACCGTGGGCCCGGGCACAGGCACGGTAGGGCCAAGCACGACCCCGGGTACCGCAAGCGCCGGTCCGCGCCGCGGAAGCGGGAGCGTCGGCGGCCCGTGCAGTTCGAGCGGCTGTGCGGACGCGTCCGGGGGCAGCTGAGGCGGCGGGGCCGGTGGTCCCGATACGAGCGGCGGACCCGGCCGGGGCGCCGGCCGCACGGCGCGGGCTCTGCCGAGCGCCTCGGCCAGGGCGAGCAGCCCCGCCGCGACCTCCTCCGGTTGGTCGGCGGTGGTCAGCCCCCTGATGCGCTCGGCCGAGGCTCGCCCGAACCGGCTCGGTGGCAACCCTGCGCGCAGTCGGCGCAGGTGGGCGCGTTCGTAGGCGTCGGGCACCGCGCCGGCGACGACCTCGGGGCCGAGGAGCGCGGCCCAGACCGCGGCTTCCTCCCAGGAGTCGTAGGCGTCCCGCACGAGTTGCCCGGCGCGGCGCACACGCCATCCGCACGCCCGCCGGTCCCGGCCGGCCGCCACCGCCTCTCGAAGTTGCGCGGGCAGCGGCCCGTGCAACAGCGCCGGGTTCCGGTCGGCGAACTCCGAGACTTCGCCGGCCAGGTACATCCACACCACCGCCTGGTACCGGTTCACGTACCAGCGGACAGGGCACAGGTGTCCCGCTCTGGCCAGCCGGACGAAGCGGCCCCGGCCGACCCCGAGGAGCTTCGCCGCCTCGTCGCTGCTGACGAGCAGCAGCCGGGCGCGCAGCGGGCCGGGGTGGCCATCCTCCGCGCGCAGCCGGGCGACGGCCTCGGCCGGCACCTTCCGCAGGCCGGGGCCGCAGGCCACGCAGGGCACTTCGCCGATCTGCAGCGCCACGTCGAACTCGTCGTACCGCAAGTTCAGTTCGTCCCGGGCCCGGCCCAGTGGCAACAGCTCGGACGTGGTCGGCCCGGTGTCGGTCGGCGGCGGCGCCACGACCCCCGAGGTCCACACCCGCCGGGGGCTCCGCCCCACCCCGGGAGCGGTCTTCGGCGCCGCCCGCTCCCGCCGCATCTCCCGCGCCGAGCCTTTCGCCGCCCGTTCGGCCCCGGTGGTCCTGGCCGCCTTCGGCTCGCGCGCCGGCCTGCCCGACTTCGTCGCCTTCGCGTTTCGCGCCGGCTTGAGTGTCTTCACTGCCATCACTCCCCCGCAGACTTCGATCACTGACAGTGACCAATCTAGCGCGGGGCGCGAACAATCGTCTCCGGCCCTGTGGATAACTTCGCCGACCCCGAGAACGCCCGGCTCAGGACCCCGGGCCCGCCGAGCCCTGTCGGCCGGCCGCCGCGGCCGACCGCTGAGGCCGGTCCGACCCGCCGTCCCGGGCCCGGGAGCGCCCGCGGTCCAACCCCCAGAGCGGCGCTCAGGACTGCCGCGGCGGCACCGACAGATGCTCGCCGACCCGGTGCACCAGCAGCGTCATCTCGTACGCCACCTGCCCGACGTCCGCCTCCATCCCGCTCAGCACGGACAGGCAGCTGCCGTCGCCCGCCGCCGTGACGAAGAGGAACCCCTCGTCGAACTCGATCATGGTCTGGCGTACCCCGCCCGTTCCGAACTGCCGCCCGGCGCCCTTCGCCAGGCTGTGGAAGCCGGACGAGACAGCGGCCAGATGCTCGGCGGTCGGGCGGTCCAGATCGCCGCTGGCACTTGTGACCAGCCCGTCGCTGGACAGGACGAGCGCGTGCTGGACGTGCGGCACCCGCTGCGTCAGATCGTCCAGCAACCACGCGAGCCCGTTGCTCACCGTCATCGCCCATCTCCCATTCTCCGCTGCGCTACGCAGCCTGGTACGGACTGCGCGGGACGGCAACCCCGCACCGCCGGTTGGCCGTGATCAACCGCCACCGGCCCGCCCGGGAGCAGCGGGGCCACGGAGACCCGTGGGGCGCGGGGGAGATCGAGCGGGCCGGACCGGGCGTCAGCCGCCGCGCGGCGCGTACATGATGACCCCCACGCCCACCAGGCAGATCAGTGCGCCGGCGATGTCGAACCGGTCCGGCCGGTAGCCGTCCGCGACCGCGGCCCACACCAGCGACCCGGCCACGAAAACCCCGCCGTACGCGGCGAGAATCCGTCCGAATGCGGCGTCGGGCTGGAGCGTGGCGACGAAACCGTAGAGCCCGAGGGCGACGATCCCGGCGCCCATCCACCCGTACCCCCGGTGTTCGCGCACGCCCTGCCAGATCAGCCAGGCGCCGCCGATCTCCAGGATCGCGGCGAGGACGAAGAGACCGACAGATCGCAGTGTGATCATGCGACCATGATGCATGGCCATCAACGACCCCCCGGAGACCGGGCCCCTCGGTCGCAGTGAGCACGACGGACGCCGGCAGGTCGCGGGGTTCTTCGGGCCGCGGGCGGTCGGCTGGGAGGAGCGCCACCCCGACGACACCCCCGCCTACGCGACCGCGGTCGGCGGGCTGGGACTGCGGCCCGGCGACCGGGCGCTCGACGCCGGCTGCGGAACGGGCCGGACGCTGCCGTTGCTGCGTGCGGCGGTCGGCGCCGCCGGCACGGTCGTCGGGGTGGATCTGACTCCGGAGACGCTGCGCGAGGCGGCGCACCTCGGGCGCAGGGAGGTGGGCGCACTGGTCGAGGCGGACAGCGCGCGGCTGCCGCTGCGGGACGCCGGCTTCGACGCCGTGTTCACCGCCGGCCTCGTGCATCACCCGCCCGACCCCACCGCCGGACTGCGGGAGTCGGCGAGGGTGACCCGGCCGGGGCGGCCGGCTGGCGCTCTTCCGCCCCCTGGGCCGGACCGCCTTCGCCGCCCGCCACGGGCACCACGGCCACGAACCGCCGACCGCGGACGAACCCGCGCAGCCGCAGCTGGGCCGCCTGCTGGACGCCACGGGCTGGGAACTGGCGCTGCTGGAGGACTCCGCTGAGCGCTATCTCGCGGTCGCGGCGAGACGGCGGAGCTGATCGGCCCGCCGTCGGCCCCCGGCCCGCCCGGACGTCATCGGCCGCACCGGGCCGGGATCTCCCGGAGCGCCGCCTCTCGACGCGGAGGTTACCGGCTGGTTATGGTGCGCGGACCGGGACGAGCGGGGAGGGCTGATGGCCGCACAGGAGCTGCAGGGCGCCGAGGACGCGCTGTTCGTACTGACCGCCGCGATGCTGACGCCCGGCTGCTTCCCCGGCGTGCTCGGGGACGACTACCCGGCCGCGTGCGGGGAGCTGGGCCTCGAACCGCTCGAGGCGGGCTACGGTCTGGTGTTCGGCCAGGACGGGACCGGCGCCCGGTGGACGGTGGCCACGACCGACGTGGCCGCGGTGGCGTGCGCGCTGGCCGCCTGGGACTGCGGGCTGGAGTACGACCTCTCCCCCGACGGGAACAGCGTGGCCGCGTCGCTGCCGGGCTGGCCGCTCCCCGTGGCGGTCGCCGTACCCGGCGTACCGGACCCGTACGACCCGGACGAGGACACCGGTGGCCGCCCGCCGCTGGCGCCGCCGGACGCCTCGGCCTGGGGGCCGGCCCAGCGGCGGGCGGGCGCGGACGAGATCGCGGTCCGCTGGCGTGAGTGGCGTGATCAGTTCCCCGCCGAGGAGAACGCCGCCGTTCCCGGCTCCGCCGCGGGCGGGGGCGGGGGGCAGGACGGAGGCGAGGACGGCATCGCCGGGAGCGCCGGGGCGGCGGCGGCACCCGCCGGCCCCTCTCATGGCGGCGTGCGCGGCGCCCTGGCCGATGCCGAGGGCTACCTGCGGGACACGCCGCCTGCGGGCAGGGTGCGTGCCGCGCACGGCGCGGTGCGGGCCGACGGTCCCGGCTGGAGCCTGGTGGCGCGGACCGGCGACATGGCGTTCGTACTGCTGGACGAGGCGCCCGGCGAGGTGCTGCCGGTCGGGCGCGGGCCTTCGCTGCCGGCGCTGCTGGAGGCGCTGGGCAGGCTGGCCGGAATCCCCGACGCGGCGGCTCAGCGGACCGCGCTCAGGGAGGCCGCGACCGATGAGGCCGTCCGGCAGGAAGCCGTCACGCCTTCCTGATGTCCGCCGCGACCGCGTCCGCCGCCTTGCGCGCCGCGACCAGCACCGGGTCCCACACCGGTGAGAAGGGCGGTGCGTAGCCGAGGTCCAGGTCGACCATCTGCCCGACGGTCATGCCCGCGGTGAGCGCGACCGCCGCGACGTCGACGCGTTTCGCCGCGCCCTCGCGGCCGACGATCTGCACACCGAGCAGCCGGCCGGTGCCGCGTTCGGCGATCATCTTGACGGTCATCGGGGCCGCGTCCGGGTAGTAGCCGGCCCGGCTGGTCGACTCGATGACGGCGGTGACGAACTCCAGCCCGGCGCCGCGCGCCTGGGACTCCTTCAGACCGGTACGGGCCAGCTCCACGTCGCACACCTTGCTGACGGCGGTGCCGACGACACCCGGGAAGGTGGCGTAGCCGCCGCCGATGTTGGTGCCGATGATCCGACCGTGCTTGTTGGCGTGGGTGCCGAGCGCGATGTGCTGGAGGGCCCCGGAGACCAGGTTGCGCACCTCCACACAGTCGCCGCCCGCCCACACCCGTTCGGTCCCGCGGACCCGCATAGAGCGGTCGGTGAGCAGGCCGCCGTGCGGTCCCAGTGGCAGCCCCGCCGCGCGGGCCAGCGCGGTGCAGGGGCGGACGCCGAGGCCCAGCACCACGATGTCAGCGGGGAACTCGCCGCGGTCGGTGGCGACGGCGCGCACCCGGCCGCCGTCGCCGGTCAGCACCTCGCGGACGACGGCGCCCGACACGACCGCCACACCGAGGCCCTCCAGGGCGTCGCGGACCAGCCGGCCCATGTCGGGGTCGAGGGTGGTCATCGGCTGCTCGGCCCGGTCCACCAGGGTGACGTCCAGGCCGTGGCGCAGCATCGCCTCGGCCATCTCGACGCCGATGTAGCCGCCGCCGACCACCACGGCCTGCCGGACCCCGGCTCGGTCCAGGCCTTTCAGTACGGCCTCGCCGTCGTCCAGTGTCTGCACTCCGTAGACGCCGGGCGCGTCGATACCGGCAATGTCCGGGCGTACGGGTACGGCACCGGTCGCGATCACCAGGTGGTCGTAGCCGGTCCACTCCTCGTGGCCTTCGGGGTCCCGGCTGCGTACCCGGCCCGCCGGCAGGTCCAACTCGGTCACCTCGGTTCCGAGCCGCACGTCGATGTCCCGGGCCCGGTGCTGCTGCGGGGTCCTGGCGATCAGGGCGTCTGGGCCGGCGGTGTCGCCGCCGATCCAGTAGGGGATGCCGCAGGCGGAGTACGAGGTGTGCCGACCGCGTTCGAAGGCGACGATCTCCAGGTCGGCGGCGGGTCTGCGGCGCCGCGCCTGCGAGGCCGCGGACATGCCGGTGGCGTCGCCGCCGACCACGACCAGACGTTCCGTCATCTTCGGTGTGTCCCCTTCGGTACGGCGGTAGGGCTCTCGGTGCGCGCCTCACGTCGGTGGGTGTGGTGTGCCCTTTCCCCCGCACGGGCTTCGGACACCTCCGCGGGGCCGCTGCCGCTCCGCGTCACCCGCGCGGCTCAGTCGGCGCGCGGTGTCAGGCGGGACCGCGCCTCCATGAGGGCGAAGCCCAGCAGGCTGAGGCCGCGCCAGGCGCCCGGGTGCGCGGCGTCGGGGTCGTCGGCGGACAAGCCGATACCCCAGACCCGGTCGAGGGGGCTGGCCTCGGCCAAAACGCGGTCACGGGTGGCGACGAGGAAGGCGCGCAGGTCGGGGTGCTGGCCGAACTTGTGGACGGTGCCCTCGGCGACCAGGGCGGACCGTTCACCCACCTAGAGTGTCTCGTCGAAGCCGCGGACCGCGCGGCCGGCGTCCTTGGCGGACTTGGGGTGGACGGCGCTCAGCACGCGGTGCTCGGCGTCCGCGTCGCCGAACAGGCGGGCCTTGCCGGCCATCATCCAGTGCTCGGCGGTGCGGTAGGTGACGCCGTCCACGGTGAAGGGGGACGGCCACCACTGGCTGAGACAGCCCGGCCCGGGGGCGCCGTCGCGCTGGGGGCGGTGCCCCCAGAAGTGCAGGTACCTGACGCGGGCGCCGGAGGCGGTGAGGGCGAGGAGTTCTTCCACCGAACGGGCATCGGCCGCCGGCGCCGGACTGTCGGGCCGCATCCGTCAGACCCTTTCCAGCGGGCGGTGCGGGGTGGCGGGGAGGCAAACGCGGACGGGGTCGCCCGGACGGATGTCGCCCGTGGTCAGGACGACGCCCATCACGCCGCCTTTGCGGGCGATCCGGCCGCTCCCGTCCCTGCTCACGACGTGCTTGAGCAGACCGCTGCGGAAGCGGTCGATCTGGCGGCAGGGGTTGCGCAGGCCGGTGATCTCGACCACCGCGTCGGGTCCGAGGCGCAGCCGGGTGCCGACGGGCAGGGCGAGCAGGTCCACGCCGTGCGTCGTCACGTTCTCCCCGAGGTCGCCGGGGGCGATGTCGTATCCGGCGGCGCGCAGCTCGGCGAACAACTCGTCATGGATGAGGTGGACCTGCCGCAGGTTGGGCTGCGTGGGGTCCTGGGCCACCCGGGACCGGTGCTGGACGGTGACGCCCAGATGCGCGTCGCCCTCCACGCCGAGGCCGGCCAGCAGCCTGACGCTGTCCCGGGTGGGCTTGCTGAAGCGGTGCGCGGCGTCGCGGCTCACCGCGACCACTGTGCCCGTGCCGATGCTCATGGAGCTTCGTCCCCTCGATCGAGTGCCCTGACCGCGCACGCACCCTATCCGGGATCCCGCCAGGTCAGCGACCTATTTGCCGGCGGCTCACCCGACGCAGCCGACGCCGCTGGGAGGAGTCGAGGGTCAGGTAGGCGGCCACCGGCACGCCGACGACGATCAGGAAAGTGACCCACCACGGTACCCAGATGAGCAGGATCAGCCCCACCACCGCGCCACCGACTGCGAGTTTCGCTCGACTCGACATGTCCCCGCCTCCATCTCACGGCGGCCCGCGCCGCGTCCGACCGTTCTGTTCAGTGAAACGCGCCGCGGGCCGCCCTGGTTCCCGTGGGTCCCCCGGTCAGCCCAGTTCGGCCGCCGCCCTGAGGGACGGTGCCGGTGCCGCCGGCCGGGGGGTGGACGGCAGACGCGGCGCGGTGGCGCCCGGTACCGGCCGCAGCGCGTCCGCCCCGCCGACCACCGGCAGCCGCAGGACCGACCGCTTCAGGTCGACGCCGACCGTGGGGGTGGTGTCGGGCGGCAGGATCAGGCCGGCGTCCGTGCCGGCGACGATCAGCGCGAGCCGGTGCCCGGCGGGCACCACGTGGTCGGTGGCGGCCAGCTGGATCGTCATGGTGTACGCCTTGCCCGGCGTGAGCGGCACCCCGTGGGCGAGCGTCCGGTAGTGGCCGAGGTCGGCCCAGCCGCGGCTGAACACGTTGTGGTCCACGCTCTCGGCGTCGGCCGCGGTGTCCAGGTAGCAGGCGCTGTCGCCCGGGGTGCTCCGGCCGTAGCAGGAGCGGGTGTCCAGGGTGGTGACGCCCTCGCCGGCGCCGAGGTGGTCGCGGACGGTCTCGGGACCGAGGTCGACCAGAACGGCGGACAGGTGTGCGCTGGTGGTGGACGAGGAGGCGGTGACCGTGACGGTGCCGCCGCCGGAGATCCGCAGGTCCTCGGCGAGCACACCGGTGGTGAAGACGGTCTTGTCCGGCGTGGCGGTGTCGGCCGCGGCGGCCCAGTCCTCCTCCCAGAGGCCGGGGTCGTCGGTGAAGGACGCGGTGCCCGCGACGGCCGGTCCCGTGCCCAGGGTGCCCGGACCGTCGGTGGCGGCGGGGCCGAGAGTCAGCGCGGTGTCGCGGGTGCCGGGGGCGGGCCACACCGGGTCGGTGGTCCAGTGGTCAACGGCCCGCTCGACGTCGGCCATGGGCTCGCGCTGGACGCCGTTGTCCACGCCGAGCAGGTAGTGGTCGAACCAGCGCTGGAGGGTGGGCACCCAGGCCGCACGCCGGTAGTCGAAGGGGTCGACGTGGCCGGTCTGCGACAGCCACACCTTGCGCTCGACGCCTTGCGCGGACAGCGCCTGCCACCACTGGCCGAAGTTCTTGGTGCGGACGTTGAGGTCCTGCATGCCCTGCACCGCGAAGACGCTGGCGCGGACCTTGCCCGCGTCCTTGACGTAGTCCCGGTCGGTCCAGAAGGGGGTCCAGTCGCCGGTACGCGGAGAGCCGTCGATGATCTGCTGCTGCTCGGCGGCGCAGGCGGCGTGCGCGCCATCGCTCTCCACGTAGTCCGACAGCCACTCGGGGCCGTCCTGGAGCGGGGCGCCCTGGTGGAAGTAGTAGTCGTACCAGGAGGAGATGGAGCTGATCGGCACGATGGTCTTCAGGCCGCGCACCCCGGTGGCGGCGACGCCGTTGGCGATGGTGCCGTCCCAGCTCTTGCCGATCATGCCGACGTCGCCCGTGGTCCAGGCGGCCTTGACACCCCGGCCGCCGGAGCGGGCGCTGTAGCCCTTGGCACGGCCGTTGAGCCAGTCCACGACGGCCTTGGCGGACTGGATGTCGGAGGGGCCGCCGACATCCACGCAGCCGTCGGAGCGGTCGGTGCCGGCGAGGTCGACCAGGACGGTCGCGTAGCCGCGGGGGACGAAGTAGTTGTCGTAGAACAGCGGCGCCTGGACGATGTTCCCAGCCGCGTCGTACGTCTTGACCTGGCTCTCGTTGCCGCGCCCGCAGCAGGAGTAGTACGGGCTGGCGTCCATGATGACGGGGACCTTGCGGCCTGCCTCGGCCGGTTCCCTGGGCCGCACGATGTCGACGGCCACCCGGTCGGTACGGCCGTCGCCGTCGCCGTCGAGCCCGGTGTCCACCCAGACGGCCTCGCGGATGGCGTCGGCGTACGAGTAGTCGGGTCGGCTGAGGCCGTGCCGCACGGTTCCGCCCCCGGTGCCGGCCGCGTGGGCGGCACCGGGGGCGGTGAGCACGGCGGCCAGGGCGGCGACCAGCGCCACCGGCACGGAGATCCACGGAGTGCGGAGTGCCCGCGTCTTTGAGATCACCCGGGGAGGCTAGCGCCTGTCCAGGTCACGTCAACAGAGGACCCGCCGCTTGCCTGCGCTCACTTGCCTCCCGTCAGCCCCGCCCGGCGCAGCGCGTCCGCCATCGCCCCGCCCGGCGCGGGCGTCCCGGAACCCGGGCCGCCGCCCCGCCTGCCGCCGCCCTGGCCGCCTTGGCCGGCCTGGCCGCCTTGGCCGGCCTGCCCGCCCTGGCTGCCCCGGTTGCCGCCCTGGCCGCCCCCGCGGTTGGCCTGCCGCGGCGGGGTGCCGCCCTGGCGCTCGCCGCCGCGCTGCCTGCCGCCGCCGCCTGCCGTGATCTCGTCGTCGAGGCGCAGCGTCAGCGAGATCCGCTTGCGCGGCAGGTCGACGTCCATCACCTTCACCCGCACGATGTCACCGGACTTGACGACCTCGCGCGGGTCGGACACATAGGAGTCGGACAGCGCTGAGACGTGGACCAGGCCGTCCTGGTGGACGCCGACGTCCACGAAGGCGCCGAAGGCGGCCACATTGGTGACCACGCCCTCCAGCAGCATCCCGGGCCGCAGGTCCTTCATCTCCTCGACGCCCTCTTTGAAGGCGGCGGTCTTGAAGGCGGGCCGGGGGTCGCGGCCGGGCTTCTCCAGCTCGGTGAGGATGTCGGTGACCGTCGGCAGGCCGAAGGACTCGTCCACGTAGTCCTCCGGCCGCAGCTTCCGCAGCACCGCCCCGTTGCCGATCAGGTCGGTGATCGCGGTGCCCGCTCCGGCGCTCATCCGCCGCACCACGGGGTACGCCTCCGGGTGCACGCTGGACGCGTCGAGCGGGTCGTCGCCGCCCTGGATGCGCAGGAAGCCGGCGCACTGCTCGTACGCCTTGGGCCCGAGCCTGGCGACCTCCTTGAGGTCCTTGCGGGTGCGGAAGCGGCCGTTGGCGTCGCGGTGGGCGACGATGTTGGCCGCCAGGCTCTCGGTGATGCCGGAGACCCGGCGCAGCAGCGGCACCGACGCGGTGTTGACGTCCACGCCGACACCGTTGACGCAGTCCTCGACGACGGCGTCCAGCGAGCGGGAAAGCTTCACCTCGGACAGGTCGTGCTGGTACTGGCCGACGCCGATCGACCGCGGGTCGATCTTGACCAGTTCGGCCAGCGGGTCCTGAAGCCGGCGGGCGATGGAGACCGCGCCGCGCAGCGAGACGTCCATGCCGGGGAGTTCGGCGGAGGCGTAGGCGGAGGCCGAGTAGACCGAGGCGCCGGCCTCGGAGACGACGGCCTTGGTGAGGTTCAGTTCGGGGTGCGCCTTGATCAGGTCGCCGGCGAGCTTGTCGGTCTCGCGGGACGCGGTGCCGTTGCCGATCGCGATCAGGTCCACCCGGTGGGCGGCGGCGAGCCGGGCGAGCGTGGCCAGCGAGTCGTCCCAGCGGTTGCGGGGCGCGTGCGGGTAGACGGTGTCGGTGGCCACCACCTTGCCGGTGCCGTCGACCACCGCGACCTTGACGCCGGTCCGCAGGCCCGGGTCCAGGCCCATGGTGGCACGGGTGCCGGCCGGCGCGGCGAGCAGCAGGTCGCGCAGGTTGGCGGCGAACACCCGGACCGCCTCGTCCTCGGCCTCCTGGCGCAGCTGCACCCGCAGGTCGATGCCGAGCCGCACCAGGAAGCGGGTGCGCCAGGCCCAGCGGACGGTGTCGAGGAGCCACTTGTCGGCGGGCCGGCCGCGGTCGGCGATGTCGAACCGCTGGGCGATGCGCCGCTCGAAGCTGGTCGGCCCCTCGGTGGGCTCCTCCGGCTCCAGGGTGAGGTCGAGCACCTCCTCCTTCTCACCGCGCAGCATCGCCAGCACCCGGTGCGAGGGCAGCTTGGCGAAGGGCTCGGCGAAGTCGAAGTAGTCGGAGAACTTGGCGCCGGACTCCTCCTTGCCCGCGCGCACCGCGGCCGTCAGGCGGCCTTTGGTCCACATCCGGGTACGCAGCTCGCCCACCAGGTCGGCGTCCTCGGAAAAGCGCTCGGTGAGGATGGCCCGCGCGCCCTCCAGGGCCGCCGCCGAGTCCGCGACGCCCTTGTCCGCGTCGACGTACCCGGCCGCCCGGTCCTGCGGGTCGACACCGGGGTCGGCGAGCAGCGCGTCGGCCAGCGGTTCGAGGCCGGCCTCGCGGGCGATCTGCGCCTTGGTGCGGCGCTTGGGCTTGTAGGGCAGGTAGATGTCCTCAAGGCGCGCCTTGGAGTCGGCGGCCATGATCTGCGCCCTGAGGGCGTCGTCCAGTCTGCCCTGCGACCCGATGGACTCCAGTACGGCCGCGCGCCGCTCGTCCAGCTCTCTCAGGTAGCGCAGCCGCTCCTCCAGATTGCGCAGCTGCTCGTCGTCGAGGGTGCCGGTGGCCTCCTTGCGGTAGCGGGCGATGAACGGCACCGTCGCCCCGCCGTCGAGCAGGTCGACGGCCGCGCGCACCTGCCCCTCGCGTACGCCGAGCTCCTCGGCGATCCTGGCCTCGACCGACCGCACAACCGACGTCGTCACGATGCTGAACCCGCTCTCTTCGCTGGACTCCTGCCCGCAGCATTATCCAGGTCGGTCCGGCTTCTTCTCGAACCAGCGGTCGGCCGGGTCGTCGTTGTCGCGGGGGTTTCCCGGTGCGTCCGCGCCCGGCATACAGGACGCGGGCCCCGGGGACCGCCGGCCGGGTCCCCGGGGCCCGCCGGATCGCCGCGCGCCCTGCCGGGCGTCACAGACGGGCGGGCCTGGCCCTGCCGTAGAGCCACTCGGCGAACAGCGCCGTCAAATCCTTGCCGGTGAGCCGCCGGCAGAAGGCGGTGAAGTCGGCGGTGGAGGCGTTGCCGTGCGGGTGGGCGGCGGGCCAGGCCCGCAGCAGCTTTGAGAACAGCGGGCCGCCCAGGGCGCGGCGCAGTTCGTACAGGACGAGGGCGCCGCGCTGGTAGACGGGGGGCGCGAAGAGCTGTGCGGCGGTCGGCGAGGCGGGCGGGAAGGCCCAGGCGGCGGGGTCGGCGAAGGCCGCGGCGGCGCTGCGGTCCACGGATTCGCCGCCTTCGTGCTCCTGCCAGAGCCACTGGGCGTAGGTCGCGAAGCCCTCGTTGAGCCAGACGTCCTGCCAGCGGCTCGGGGTGGCCTCGTCGCCGAACCACTGGTGGGCCAGCTCGTGCACCAAGGTGCCCGCGTCGACGGCGGGCGGGACGCCGTCGCCGGGGAAGACCGGGCGGTTCTGGGCCTCCAGGGCGTAACCGCCCTCGCCCTTGGGCAGGTGGGCGACGATCGCGCCCGCCGACGTGAAGGGGTACGGCCCGAACAGGCCGCTCTCCCAGGCCAGGATCTCCGGGATGCGGCGCAGCGCGGCGGCGGTCCGCGGGTCGTCGGAGCGCGGGTCCACGGCGACGTAGAGCGGAAGTCCGGCGGGGGTGCGGGAGCGGGTGACGGTGTAGTGGCCGATCGCGAGGGTGGCCAGGTAGGTGGCCATCGGCTCGCCGGTGTGCCAGCGGAAGACGGTACGGCCGCCTGCGCCGGTGCGGGCGTTGAGCTCGCCGTTGGACACCGCGGTGAGGCCGTCGGGGACGGAGACGGTGATGTCGTAGGCGGCCTTGTCCGACGGGTGGTCGTCGCCGGGGAACCACGCCATGGACCCGACCGGTTCGCCGAGCGCCACCGCGCCGTCGTCGGTGCGGAACCATCCCTCGCGCGAGCCGTCCGGGTCGGTGAGCAGCTCCGGTACGCCCGCGTAGGCGACGGTGGCCTCGAAGCGGGCGCCGGGGGCGACCGGGCGCGCCGGGCGTACCGTCAGCTCGGTACCGGACCGTGCGGTGGCCGCGGGGCGCCCGTCGACGGTGACCCGGCCGACGGTGAGCCCGGCGAGGTCCAGGTTGAAGCGCCCGAGGTCGGCGGTGGCGGTGGCGGTGATGACGGCGGTACCGGTGAGCTGTCCTGAGCCGGGGTCGTAGGACAGGTCGAGCCCGTAGTGCGCGACGTCGTAACCGCCGTTGCCCGCCTGGGGGAAGAGCGGGTCGCCGGCGCCGGAGGCACCTGCCGGGGAACCGGGCGGCGGTTCCGACGGCGCCGCCCTCGGAGCTCCCGAGCAGGACAGGCAGCAGGCGAGCAGCAGGGGCAGGGCGGCCCGCAGCGGGGCCCGCGGCGGACGAGGACGCATTTGGTCAGCGTACGGTCCGGGTGGCGGCCGGTTGGTGCTGCCCGGTCCGCGCGCCGCGCGCCCTTTGGCCGCGCGCCCGCCGGTCCGCGGTCCGCGGCGTCCTATGGCGTCCCGGCGCGGGCGGACACCGCACGCGCGCTCCCGCGCTGACTCCTCGCGCCTGCCGCAGCCGCCGGTACGGCCCCGCGGGGCCTTTCACAGCACTGGTGGCACAGCGATACTGTTCCGGTGCCCGAGACCGGTCTCACCATCGACGAGCTGGCCGCCCGCGCCGGGGTGACGGTGCGTACCGTCCGCTTCTACAGCGCCCGGGGTCTGCTGCCGCCGCCCGCCATCGGTGCGCGCCGGGTCGGCCGGTACGGGCCCGGACACCTGTCCCGGCTGACGCTGATCGGGGAGTTGCGGCGCCAAGGGCTGACGCTGGCCGCGATCGAGCGCTATCTGCAGCAGCTGCCGGACGACATCAGTGCCCACGACCTGGCGATCCACCGCGCGCTGGTGGCGTCCTGGCTGCCTGAGGGCGTCGAGGAGATCGGCCGGGACATGCTGGAGCGCCGGGCCGGGCGGCCGCTGGCCGACACCGACCTGGACCGGCTGGCGGCGATGAACGTGCTGGAGCGCACCGCCGACCCGGACTCCTTCCGGGTCGACCCCGGGACCCTGCACCTGGGGATTCGGCTGCTGGACGTGCCGGTCCCGGTCGAGGCGATCCTTGCCGCCCGCGAGGTGATGCTGGAGCACGCCCGAGCGGCGGTCCGGGAGATCGGCCGGATCTTCCGCGACGAGGTGCGGCGGCCGGAGCGGGTGTCGGCGACGCGGTCGCTGTCCGCGCAGATGCAGCCGCTGGTGGTGCAGGCGCTGGTGACGGCGTTTCAGCGCGCGCTGCGGGAAGAGGTGCGGGTCTGGCCGGAGCACCGGCCCGGCCCGCGGCCCTCCTGACGGCCCGTCGGCCCGTACGCCGCCGTGCTCCGCGCGGCGACCGGACGCGGCCGCCTCCGGGCCCGTACGCGCCTCGGACCGCACGGCGTGCCGGCCACCCGTGCCCGCCCGCACCCGCCCGGCGCCTCAGTCCGTGAAGCGCTCCCCCGCCGCCGCTTTCGCCACCAGCAGCGCCGGGGGCTCGAACCGTTCCCCGTACGCCGCCGCCAGCTCCCTGGCGCGGGCGGTGAAGCCGGCGGCGCCGCCCTGGTAGCCGTTGATGTACTGGAGCACGCCGCCGGTCCAGGCCGGGAAGCCGATGCCGAGCACGGAGCCGATGTTGGCGTCGGCGACGGAGGTGAGGACGCCCTCTTCCAACAGCCGCACGGTGTCCAGCGACTCGGCGAACAGCATCCGCTCCTGCAGGTCGTGGAACGGGATCCGCACCGCCGGGGTGCCGCTGCGGTCCCCCGGAGCGGCGGGCACCCCGAAGTGCTCGGCCAGGCCCGGCCACAGCCGCGTGCGGCGCCCGTCCTCGTAGTCGTAGAAGCCGGCGCCGGCGGCGCGCCCCTGGCGGCCGAACTCGTCCACCATGCGGTCGATGACGCGTTCGGCGGGGTGCTCCGCCCAGTGGCCGCCGGCCGCCTCCACCGCCTCGCGGGCCTCGCGGCGGATGCGGCGCGGCAGGGTCAGGGTCAGCTCGTCCAGCAGGGACAGCACCTTGGCGGGGTAGCCGGCCTGGGCGGCGGCCTGTTCGACGGAGGCGGCGGGGACGCCCTCGCCGACCATGGCGACGCCTTCGTTGATGAAGTGGCCGATGACGCGGGAGGTGAAGAAGCCGCGCGAGTCGTTGACCACGATCGGGGTCTTGCGGATCTGCCGGACCAGGTCGAAGGCGCGGGCCAGGGCCTCGTCTCCGGTCCGCTCGCCGCGGACGATCTCCACCAGCGGCATCTTGTCGACCGGCGAGAAGAAGTGCAGGCCGATGAAGTCCCGCTGCCTCTGGACGCCTTCGGCGAGCGCGGTGATGGGCAGGGTCGAGGTGTTGGAGCACAGCAGGGCGTCGGGCGCCAGGACGCCCTCGATCTCCTGGAACACCTTGTGCTTGAGTGCCGCGTCCTCGAAGACCGCCTCGATCACGGCGTCGCAGCCCGCGAGATCGGCGGGGTCGGCGGTGGGGGTGATCCGGGCGAGCAGCGCGTCCCGCTTCTCCGGGGTGGTGCGGCCCTTGGCCAGTGCCTTGTCCAGCAGGCCCGCGGAGTACGCCTTGCCGCGGTCGGCGGCCTCCCGGGTGACGTCCTTGAGGACGACCTCGATGCCGGCCCTGGCGCAGGAGTAGGCGATGCCGGCGCCCATCATGCCGGCGCCGAGCACGGCCACCTTGGCGACCTGGCGGGCGGGCACGTCCTTGGGGCGGCCGGCGCCGGAGTTGACGGCCTGCATGTCGAAGAAGAACGCCTGGATCATGTTCTTCGAGACGGGGCCGCAGGCCAGTTCGGTGAAGTAGCGCGCCTCGACGGTGAAGGCGGTGTCGATGTCCACCTGGGCGCTCTCGACCGCGGCGGCCAGGATGGCGCGCGGCGCGGGGTAGGGGGCGCCGGCCAGCTGCTTGCTGAGGTTGGCGGGGAAGGCCGGCAGGTTGGCGGCGAAGGAGGGGCTCTTGGGGGTGCCGCCGGGGATCTTGTAGCCGTCGGCGTCCCAGGGCTGCCGGGCGCCGGGGCGGGCGCGGATGTAGGCGCGGGCGGCCGCCAGCATAGCGTCGCGGTCGGCGGCCACCTCGTGGATCAGACCGGCCTCCCGGGCGGGCCGCGGGGCGTACTGGCGGCCTTGGAGGAGCACCTTGAGCAGGGCGTCGGCGATACCGAGCAGCCGTACGGTGCGGACCACGCCGCCTCCGCCGGGCAGCAGGCCGAGGGTGACCTCGGGGCAGCCGATCCTGGTGCCGGGCGTGTCGAGGGCGATGCGGTGGTGACAGGCCAGGGCGATCTCGTAGCCGCCGCCGAGGGCCGCGCCGTTGATGGCGGCGACGACGGGCCTGCCGAGGGTCTCCAGGCGGCGCAGGAGGCGTTTGATCCGCATCGAGCCGGTGAAGACCCGCTCGGCGTCGGCCGGGGTGGCGCGGATCAGGTCCCGCAGGTCGCCGCCGGCGAAGAAGGTCTTCTTCGCGGAGGTGACGATGACGCCGGTGACCTGGTCGAGCTCGGCTTCGAGCCGGTCGAGCACGGCGTCCAGGGAGTCGGCGAAGGCGGCGTTCATGGTGTTGGCCGACTGGTCGGGGTCGTCCAGGACGAGGGTGACGACGCCGTCGGCGTCCCGCTCCCAGCGGATGGTGGTGGACTCGCTCATGTCAGGGGCTCCGTAGGCTCCGTGAGGGGGGTCAGACGCGTTCGACGACGGTGGCGACGCCCATGCCGCCGCCGACGCAGAGGGTGGCGAGTCCGTACCGCAGGTCCCGGCGTTCCAGTTCGTCCAGCAGCGTGCCGAGCAGCATCGCGCCGGTCGCGCCGAGGGGGTGGCCGAGCGCGATGGCGCCGCCGTTGACGTTGACCTTGTCGAGGCCGACGCCCATGTCGGCGGCGAAGCGCAGCACGACCGCGGCGAACGCCTCGTTCATCTCGATCAGGTCGATGTCGTCGATGGTCAGTCCGGCCTTGGCCAGCGCCTTGCGGGAGGCGGGGGCGGGGCCGGTGAGCATGATGGTGGGCTCGGAGCCGGAGACGGCCGCGGAGACGATACGGGCTCTGGGCGTCAGTCCGTAGCGCTCGCCGATGTCCCGGCTGCCGACGGCGACCAGCGCGGCGCCGTCGACGATGCCGGAGGAGTTGCCGGCGTGGTGGACGTGGTCGATCCGCTCCACCCAGTGGTACTTCTGCAGGGCCACCGCGTCGAAGCCGCCGGCGTCGCCGACCGCCGCGAAGGACGGCTTGAGGTTGGCCAGCGTCTCGGGGGTGGTGCCGGGCCGCATGTGCTCGTCGTGGTCCAGGACGGTCAGGCCGTTGCCGTCCAGGACGGGGACGACCGAGCGGGCGAAGCGGCCGTCCTTCCAGGCCTGCGCGGCGCGTTCCTGGGACAGGGCGGCGTAGGAGTCGACGTCGTGCCTGGTCCAGCCGCCCAGGGTGGCGATCAGGTCGGCGCCGATGCCCTGGGGAACGAAGCCGGTGCGCAGGGACGTCATGGGGTCCATCGCCCACGCGCCGCCGTCGGAGCCCATCGCGACCCGCGACATGGACTCGACACCGCCGGCCAGCACGAGGTCCTCCCAGCCGGAGCGGATCTTCGCGGCGGCCAGGTTGACCGCTTCGAGCCCGGAGGCGCAGAAGCGGTTCTCCTGGACGCCGGCCACGGTGTCGGGCAGCCCGGCGGCGACGGCCGCGATCCGGGCGATGTCGGAGCCCTGGTCGCCGATCGGGCTGACGACGCCGAGCACCACGTCGTCGACGGCGGCCGGGTCCAGGCCGGGGAAGCGGCGGCGGAGTTCGTGGATGAGGCCGACCACGAGGTCGATCGGCTTGGTGCCGTGCAGGGATCCGTTCGCCTTTCCGCGCCCCCGTGGGGTGCGTACGGCGTCGTAGACGTAGGCGTCGGTGGTCAACGTCGTGCCTTTCGGTGAGGGGGCGGTCGGTTCGTCGGGCTACGGGGCCGGGCTGTCGAGCAGGGCCGGTACGTCCCAGTCTCCGGCGACGGCCGCGGTGTGCGCGCCGGGCCGCGCGGGCGGGCGGCGGACGGCGGTGGGCGTGGCGGAGAAGCGCGGCGCCGGGGCCGGCTGGCGGGTCCCGGCCGCCTCGGTGAAGGTGCCGCGGGCGGCCAGGTGCGGGTGGTCCGGTGCCTCGGCGAGGGACAGGACGGGCGCCACGCACGCGTCGGTGCCGTCGAACACGGCGGTCCACTGCTCGCGGGTGCCGGTACGGAACCGGGCGGTGATCGCGGCCCGCAGCTCGCCCCAGCGCGCCGGGTCGGCCCGGAGTCCGGCCTCCTGGGCGGACAGGCCGAGCAGCGCGGCGAACTCGTCGTAGAAGCGCTGCTCCAGGGCGCCGACCGCCATATGGGCGCCGTCCGCGGTCTCGTACACGCCGTAGAAGGGGGCGCCGCCGTCCAGCAGGTTGCCGCCCCGGCGGTCCTGCCAGACGCCGGCCGCGCGCATCCCGTGGATCATCGCGGTCAGGTGGGCGGTGCCGTCCACGATGGCGGCGTCCACGACCTGGCCCTGCCCGTGTGCGCGGGCGTGGTGGAGGGCGGCGAGGACGCCGGTGACCAGATAGAGGGAACCGCCGGCGTAGTCGCCGAGCAGGTTGGCCGGGGCGGCGGGCGGGACGCCGGCCGCTCCGGTGAGGGCGAGGGCGCCGGTGACCGCGACGTAGCCGATGTCGTGTCCGGCGGTGGCGGCGAGCGGGCCGTGCTGGCCCCAGCCGGTCATCCGGCCGTAGACCAGCCGCGGGTTGCGGTCCAGGCAGGCCCGCGGTCCCACGCCGAGGCGCTCGGCGACGCCGGGGCGGTAGCCCTCGATCAGGATGTCCGCGCGTGCGGCGAGGTCGAGCACGGTGCCGGGTCCGGCTGCGGTCTTGAGGTCGACCAGCACCGAGCGCTTGTTGCGGTTGGTGACGTCGTGGGCCGGGTCGATGCCGAGGCCCGGACCCGCGGGCCGGTCGACGCGGACGACGTCGGCGCCGAGGTCGGCGAGCAGCATGGCGGCGAAGGGGCCGGGGCCGATGCCGGCCAGCTCCACCACCCGGACGCCCGCCAGCGGGCCTGGTGCCGGGGCGGCGGGGGGCCGGTTCGACACTTCTGATGTCACATCAGTGATGCTAGGAACGTGTTCCGGTCTTGGCAAGGGCTGACTGAGCGCTCGCTCAGTCAGCCCGTCGCGGGCCGGCGCGGGTGGCGGACCGTCAGGTGTGGCAGTGGTCCGCGGCGTGGTGCCCCGGCTCCTCGGGCAGGTCCAGCGCCGGGTTGCGGTCGAAGAAGCCGGTGGGCTTGAGGCTGAAGCCGCACACGTCGACCGGCATCACCGGCCAGTCCTCCAGCCGCGGCAGGTGGGTGGGGCCGAAGGAGTGCCACAGGGTGAGGTCGGTGTCCTCCAGCGACTCGCCCGGCCGCGACCACTCGGCGACTCCCGTCCGGCCCGGGTGCTGGTTGGGGTAGTCGCCGTCCGGGTGATGCCGCTCGGGCCGGTAGCGGGTCACCCACAGGCTCCTGGTCCCGAAGGCGACCCGTTCGGCGACCGGCGAACCGGGCTGGGCGAGCAGCAGCGGCCCCTGATCGGGCAGCAGACTGTACGCGACCGGCCGGCCCGTCCGGTTGAGCGAGCCGGGGTTGCTGATCCGCCAGCGCCGTCCCACCGAGGCGTCCGCGACCCGGCCGCCGTCGCCGCTGTCCGCGACGGGGGTGGCCCGGCTGGTGAAGGCGTTGCCGTTGGGGTTGTCCGGGCCCATCGGCAGCCGTACCACGTCCACCTCCTCGACGGTGTTGGCCGGGCCGTCCACCGCCACGTCCAGCCGGGCGCAGAAAGGTGCTGGTGGTTGGGCGCGAGCAGGCCGGGGGCGATCTCGGTGGCGTACGGCGAGCCGGCGCCGGGCTCGGCCGCCGAGGTCTGCAGCAGACCGGTGGCCTTGGCCTCGAAGGAGATCGTGCCGTCCTGGTAGAGGTGCCAGTAGAAGCCGTAGTCGTAGTTCCCCAGTGTGGTGATGTACGAGATCACCAGGCGGCGCGACCGGCGGCTGTGCACCGCGAAGCCGTCGAAGATGTTGGTGTGCTTCCAGAGCAGGCCGACGTTTTCCTCGTGGACGCAGACCGCGTTGGGCAGCGGCTCGGGCCGGCCGTGGTCGTCGGTGAGCATCGCGTCGACGTAGGCGATCTCGCCGAGGCAGTCGCAGCCCAGGCGCAGCGGGTTGGCGTTGCGGCCCAGCAGGTACTCCCCGGCGTCCAGGTAGCAGACCCAGTTGCGGGAGGCGTCGGGTTCGGCGTACGGCACGGCCATCTCGGCGATGGGGGCGCGGTGCAGCACCGGACGGTCGCGGTGTCCAGCAGGGTGACCCGGACCCGGCGGGAGAAGGCGTCGCCCTCCTTGTGGGCGTACACCGCGTGCCGGTCCGGCTCGTCGGGCAGCACCAGGGGGAAGCGGGTGGGTCCGGTGGCCTTGCCCTCGGCTTCCAGCGCGGCGCGGGCGGCGGTGATCTCGTCGGCGGTCAGCGGGTCGAGGGGGTGGGGGCGGCCGGGACGGTGCGGCCTGCGGGCTCGTCGGGGTGGGCGTGGACCGTGGAACAGCGGGTCATGGCGTGTCCTGACGCCCGGGGATGGGAGAGCCGGGCGGAAGCGGGGCGGGCGAACGGGCGAACGGGCGAGGAGAGTGGGCGATCAGGTGAGCGGGTGAACCGGTGAGCGGATCATCATCGGGCATGGCGGCCGGGGCCGGAAAGCGGACGGCCCGCCCGCGCCCGGGTGGGGGCGGGCGGGCCGTCGGGTGGCGCGGTCAGACGGACGCCTCGGCCGCGCTGGCGGCCTTGTCCAGTTGGAACGCCTCGTTGCCCTGGCCGATCCGGGCGTGCGCGGCCGGGTTCTTGACCCGCAGCACGGCGCCGTAGAGCAGGCCGAGGACGGCGGCGATCCCGATGATGCCGGGCAGCAGCCAGCGCAGGCCGTGGCCGGGGTCGACACCGAGCAGCACCTTGAAGTCCTTCACCGCGTAGAACGTGATGCCCAGCAGCGCGACGGCGGCGACGGCGGAGGTGACGAGCCGCCAGGCCTGCACCCGGGCCGCGCCGCGCTTGATGAAGAACACGATGATAGCGATCGAGGCGACCGCCATCAGCACCACCACGCCGAGCGCGCCCACGTTGCCGGCCCAGGTGAACAGCCGCATCATCGGCGCGAAGGACGGGTCGCCGCCCGGCTTGTCGTCGGTGACCGCGAAGGCGATGACGACGACCAGCGCGACGACGGTCTGGATCAGCGAGCCGACGACCGGGGCGCCGCCGGAGCGGGTGGTGTGGCTGACCTTGGCGGGCAGCAGGCCGTCCCGGCCCATGGCGAAGGCGTAGCGGGCGACCACGTTGTGGAAGCTGAGCAGCGAGGCGAAGATGCCGGTGATGAAGAAGACGTTGAGGATGTCGGTGAAGGTGTTCCCGATCCGCGCCTCGTTGAGGTCGAAGATCATGGTCGGGCTCTTCTGCGCGGCGCCGACGACGCCCGACGGGCCGGCTGCCACAGTGATCGCCCACGCGCTGAACGCGAAGAACAGGGTGGCGAAGCCGACGGCCAGGAACATCACCCGGGCCACCACGCGCTGCGGCCTGGCGGTCTCCTCGGCGTAGACCGGGGCCTGTTCGAAGCCGGTGAAGCCGGCGATGCAGAAGCACAGCGCGGTACCGAAGCCGGCGCCGGTGAGGGTGTCGGGGTTGAAGGCGTGCAGGGAGACGCCCTGGGGGCCCGGGTCGGACAGGAAGCTGATGTCGAAGACCACGATGAGCACGGTCTCGACGAGCAGCAGCACCCCGAGCACTTTGGCGTTGACGTCGATCTTCAGCGCGCCGAAGACGCCGGCGACCACGACGCCGCCGAGCGCCGGCCACCACCAGTCGACGTCGTGGTTCCAGTGCACTGCGATCTGGCTGGAGATCTCGAAGCCGAAGATGCCGTAGATGCCGCACTGCAGGATGCTGTACGAGACCAGCGCGACGTAGGAGGCCGCGGCGCCGATGGTGCCGCCCAGGCCACGGGCTATGTAGGCGTAGAAGGCGCCCGCGTTGTGCACGTGCCGGCTCATCTCGGCGTAGCCGAAGCTGAACAGGACCAGTACGACGCCGAGGATGAGGAAGATCAGCGGGACCCCGACGACGCCGACCGCGGCGAAGGTGGTGGGCACCACGCCCGCCACCACCATGAGGGGAGCCGTGGCCGCGAGGACCGACAGCAGGAGGCCCGGGGTACCGATGCGGTCCGCGCGCAGCGCGCGGTCCTCCCCCTTGAACGTGCTGATCTCGGTGGTACTGCCCGTCAGCATGGCTGCGGATCCTTCCGGTGGGGCGGTGCGAGTTCGGGACTTACGACGTACCGAAACCGAGCGCGTAGTTGCGCGCGGCGCGGAATGTCTTCTTGGGGTCGCGGTCCAGGTACGACCACGGGACGCGGGTCGCCAGCGGCCCGATCCGGTTGAACAGGGCGGCGGCGGCAACCGTGTCCCCGGAGTGGAATTTAGCGAACGCCAGGTAGTTCAAGTCCAGAGCCAGGCGCGGATGAGTTCTGTTGTCCCAGTCCAGCCACCAGTCGAAGGCGGCCCGCAGACCGGTGCGGGCCCGCGGGCTGGTCCAGTACGGCAGCCGGGCCGGGTCGGCGGGCATCGCGCCGGCCGCGGCCAGCGCCCGGTAGCGCTCGACGAGGGCGATCAGCGGCAGGACGGCCAGCGGCGATCCGGGAACGGCCTCGCCCGCGGCCCACTCGGCGAACTCGTAGACCTCGTGGAACGGGTCGTCCCCGTCGGTCTTCTGACGCTCGGCCAGACACTGGGTCATCAGGTAGTGCGCGTGGTGGTGGCCGCGGTGCCGGCCGCGGACCTGGTCGAAGGCGCGCACCTGCTCGTCGTCGGTGCCGGTGCGGCGGGCCAGGATCAACAGGCCGAGCCAGGGCGTCGGGTCACCGGGCGTCATACGCGCCACCCGCAGGCACGCCTCGCGCGCGGACTCCGCGCTCTGCTTGCCGGTGGCCGCGCGGAAGACGGCCGCGGCGGCGGCCAGCGCGGCGGCGTCCGCGCTCTCCGGCTCGGCGAGCTGCCACTCCTGGGCCCACGCGGCGGCGGACTTGCCCTCTCCGAGGACGACCAGGCGGTGGCCGCGGCTGTCCCAGTCGTCACCGGTGCGGGCCAGGAGTGAGCGCACCTCCGTCCAGCGACCCTGGGTCAGGGCCAGCCGGGCGGCGATGAGTTCCTCGTCGCCGAGTGCGGGGTCGAAAGCCACGTCGTCCTTGCCCCGCGTGAAGCGGAAGGGTGGCGGCGGTGGGGTCATCCGCGGGCAGCCCTCCACGGCAGCGCGTTACGTCGAGTGATCGCGAACAGCCAACCGGTAGGCGGCAGTCTGCTACAAGGCCGGACCTGTTGTCTCGTTGTAGTCCCGTATCGTGGCAGGGGTTTGAGCGTCGGAACGGCGCTGGTGGCGGCTCCCGGGTGGCGCCGGCGGCCGAGTTCCTGATATTCGAATGCCTGATCGCAAGTACGGCCGGGGCACGCGGTGGCGCGGCGGGGCGCCCCGGCGTACCGGGGACCGGATGGGAATGGACGGCAGCTACGTGGCAGGAGCGGCAGGAGAAGACGCCGCCGCGTCCACGCACCCGCTCGCCTATGTGCGGCGAAGACACGGCTGGAGCTACCAGGACGTGGCCCGGGTCATCGCCGAGCACGCCCGCGCGCTCGGGGTCCCGATGGCGGCCCGCCGCGAGAAGGTGTGGCGGTGGGAGCACTGGGGGGTGGTCCCGGAAGCCGACAGCCAGCGGGCGCTGGCCAGGGCGCTCGGTATCCCCCCCAAGGAGCTGGAGACGCACCCCTGGCCACGTTGGCTCCCGGCGCACGGCGGGATGCCCGACGGCCTGCCCTGGACCCGTGAGGGCGGTCTGAACGCCCTCGGGTCGCTGGTGGCCGACGGCGGTTCCGATCCGCGCGGCTTCCCGATCGCCGACGAACGGACCCTCCTGGAGGCGATCGCCGACTGGGACGCCGCGGCCGCGGAGGCGGCGCCGACCGGCCCGCCGCCGGGCGGCCCGGTGCTCGCCGACGCGTCGACGAGGCACGCGGTGGAGCGGACACCCGTGTACGGCGACGGCCCGGCGGTGGTCGACGACACGGTCCTGGCCTGGCTGGAGTCCGGCGTGCTGGGACTGCGGCAGGTGGACGACCGGCTGGGCGGCGGCGCGGTGTGGCACCGGGTGACGGCCGATCTGCGCCTCGTACTGCGGCTGCTGAGCTGCGGTACGCAGCCGCGCGCCGTCCAGGCCCGGCTGCTGCGGGTGGCCGCCGACCTGGCCCAGCTCGGCGGCTGGGCGGCCACCGACACCGGGCGCAACAGCGCCGCGCAGCGGCACTACCTGACCGGGCTGCGGCTGGCGCACACCGCCGGCGACCGCGGTATGGCCGTGGCGCTGTGGGGCGGGCTGGCGTTGCAGGAGGTGATCGCGGGCAGGCCCCGGGACGCGGTCGCGGCGGCGGAGGCGGCGGTGCGCGCGGCGGGCGGCGCTCCCCCGGTGGTCCGCGCGCTGGCCGCCAGCCGGCTGGGCCGGGCGCACGCGGCGCTGGGCGCCGAGGGAGCGTTCCGGCGGGCCGCCGCGGAGGCCGAACGCCGGCTCGCCGCGGCCGCGGCGGACCCGGGGCCGGCCTGGCTGTACTGGTTCGACGCGGCCGAGCTCGCCGCGCAGACCGGGCAGTCGCTGCTGGACCTCGGCAGGGCGCAGGAGGCCGTGCCACTGCTCGAACAGGCGCTGGCGGCGCAGGACCCGGCCTTCCTGCGCGACCGCAGCCTGTACTCCGCCCGAGCCGCCGAGGCCCGCGCGCTGGTCGGCGACATCGACGGCGCCCGCGCGCTGGGCCGTGAAGCCGCCGGCTTCTCCCGCCAGTGCGGCTCACCGCGCCTTGCCGCCGCGCTGGACGCCCTCAAGCCCCACCTCGACCTCCGCGGCTGACCCCGCCGCCTCGGGTCCCCGCGCCGGACGCGGCTGGGACGCGAGGCGGACAGGCTCGCGGCGGGGGGCCGGTGCCCGGGACCGGGTGGGATGGCGCGCACCCGGGGTGGGCTCCCCCCCACCCGGTCGGCTGGGGACGGCTCCGGCGCTCCCGGGAGCGCGGGAGCCGTCCGGGCCGCGGCAGCCTCAGACGCGGCTGAGCCTGACCACCGGGATGTCGCGGTCGGTCTTCTTCTGGTAGTCCTCGTACGACGCGTACACCTCCAGCAGGAGGGGCCAGACACGGGCCTTCTCCTCCGGGGAGAGCACCTCCGCGCGGGCGGCGAACCGCTCGCCGAGCACCCGGAGGTGGACGTCGGGGTTCTCCCGCACGCTCAGGAACCACTGGGGGTGCTCGGGGGCGCCGCCCTTGGACGCCACGATCAAATAGTCGTCGCCGTCGCGGGCGTAGATGAGCACCGTACGGAGCCAGTCGCCGCTGCGCCGGCCGAGGTAGTCGAGCAACAGGCACGGCGAGCCGTTCATGTCGGTGGCCTCGGTGCCGTCGGACTCCTCGTAGCGGCGGGCCTGGTCGGCCACCCACTGCGCGGGGCTGAGCTTCACGGCGGACGGGTCGTATGCGGTCATACGGTGCCTCCAGGGCGTCATACGTCGGGCTGATCACCACCATAGGCTCGTCTGCCCCGTTCCGCCGGGGTCACAGGCCCGGCGCACCCCAGACCGGGAACCAGCGGGACAGGTCGTTCTCCAGCCGGAGGTCGTTGACGACCAGGGCCTTGACCTGCAGTTCCAGCGCGCTGTCCCGCTTCTCGCCGGGCAGCGGCGCGAACGGGTAAAAGGAGCCGCGCTTGTAGAGGTAGACCAGCGCGAGCGAGCGGCCGGCGGGGTCCTTGAAGCCGACCAGGGAGCAGAGCAGCTGCGGGCCGAAGCCGCGCTCCTCCAGAGCCGAGTTGATCGCGTGCAGGTCGGTGACGAGGTCGGTGACCGCTTCCGGGTCGTGCCGGGCCAGCAGCCAGGTGTAGCCGTAGGAGTCCTGGGTGGCCTCCACCGACAGCAGCGCGTCCAGGTCCTGCCGCATCTCGGCGAAGGCGCCGCCCTCGACGGCGGCGAAGCACACCGAGCCCAGCCCGGTGGGCCGCAGTTCGCCGGCCGCCTGCAGGGTGATGGCGGCGGAGCTGAGGCCGAAGAGCTGGTCGAGGTCGGGGCGGACCGGTTTCGTGCGGCCCAGCAGTACGTCCAGCAGGCCCATCAGCGGCGGTCCAGTTCCTGGGTGATCCGGCCCAGCTGCTCAAGGCGCTGTTCGAGGGTGGGGTGGGTGGACAGCAGCCGGGAGAAGGACGCGCCGCCGCTGAGCGCGGGCGCGAAGAAGAAGGCGTTGAAGGGCTCCACCTTGCGCAGGTCCCGGGTGGGGATGGCGGCGATCTGCCCGCTGACCTTGGTGAGCGCCGAAGCCAGCGAGGAGGGCCGGCCGGTGAGCAGCGCCGCGCTGCGGTCGGCCGACAGCTCACGGTAGCGCGACAGCATCCGGGTGAGCAGGAAGCTGATGACGTAGACGACGGCGCTGACCAGCGGGATGAGGATGGCCAGGGCGGCGGTGCCGGGGTCGCGGGCGCGGCGGAAGCCGCCCCACAGCCCGATCCGGGTGACGATGCCGGCCAGGATGCCGAGGAAGGAGGCGATCGTCATCACGGCCACGTCCTTGTGCGCGACGTGGGACAGCTCGTGCGCGATGACGCCTTCCAGCTCATCGGGCTCCAGCCGGCGCAGCAGGCCGGTGGTGGCGCACACCAGGGTGTTCTTCTGGCTGCGGCCGGTGGCGAAGGCGTTGGGCACGTCGGAGTCGGCGATGGCGACCCTGGGCTTGGGGAGGTCGCCCAGCGCGCAGATCCGGTCCACCACGCCGTGCAGTTCCGGCGCCTGTTCGGCAGTGACCTCACGGGCGCCCATGCTGAAGGCGGCGATGCGGTCGCTGAACCAGAACTGGGCGATGAACAGTGCGCCGGCGATGACCAGGATCAGCGGCCAGGAGCCGCGCAGCAGGGCGAGCAGTGCGCCCACGAAGACGACATAGAGCAGCCCGATCAGGAACATCGTGACGACCATCCTGGTCGTCAGCCCCCGGTCCGGCGTGAAGCGGTTACGGTTCAAAGTGGCCCCTCCCGAGTCGTGCGGGGCGCGGGTCGCGAGCCGCGGCCCGACGTGCTCCGTGAGTGGATACAGCCGGTAGGGCGTTTCTACCCGTCGATGCAACGACCAGCACGTCCCGATCGGTTCCGCTCCCGGGGCGGCTTACCGGAGCTTTACGGTTCGGCCGCCCGGACGGCCGCGGGAGGGCCGCGGGACGGTCGCCCCCTTCTCCTGCCGTTTCTCCCGCCTCCGCCCGCCGTGCCTCGCGCCGCGGTCACCGGGTGACGTCGAGCACCAGTTTGCCGAAGGTCCGCCGGGCCCGCAGGTCCTGGTGCGCGCGGGCCGCCTCGGACAGCGGGTATATCCCGCCGACCTGCGGCTTCAGCCGTCCCTCCGCGGTCATGGCGAGCAGTTCCGCGACGGGTTCGCGGTACATCCCCGGGCGGTCCAGGCAGTGCGCGAGCCAGAAGCCGACGACCGCCCGCGACCGCCCCATCAGCTGCGCGGCCGCGAGCGGGGTCGCCGGCACCCTGGAGGCCATGCCGTAGGTGACCAGGCGCCCGAAGGGAGCCAGGGCGGCCAGTGAGGCGTCGAAGACCGGACCGCCGGCCATTTCCAGCACGATGTCCGCCTTCCTGCCGCCGTTCGCCTCGATCAGGCGCTCCTTGAGCCCGTCGGGGTTCCCGTCGACCGCCGTGTCGGCGCCGAGTTCCAGGGCCAGGTCGCGCTTCTCCTTGGAGGAGGCGGTGGCGATCACCCGCCCGGCGCCGTACGCCTTGGCGAGCTGCACGGCGAGCGAGCCGGTGCCGCCGGCCGCCGCGTGCACCACGACGCTCTCGCCCGCGGCCAGGCGGGCACAGGTGCGCAGCAGGTGCCAGGCGGTGAGGCCCTGGACGACGACGGCCAGCGCCTGCGCGTCGGTGACGGCGTCCGGCACGTCGAGGGCGAGATGCTCCTCGGCGACGGCCTTCTGCGCGTAGCCGCCGTTCTGGGTGACGGCGACCACCCGGCGGCCGTCCGGGGTGCGGCCGACGACCTCGGCGCCGGGCACCAGGGGGAGCGTGGCGCGGGCGAGGTAGGAGTTCTCCACGGTGTGCGTGTCGGCGTAGTTGACGCCAGCCGAGGTGACGTCGACCAGCAGCAGGCCGGGGCCGGCCACCGGGTCCGGGAGCTCGGCCTCGCTGAGCACCTCGGGGCCGCCGAACTGGGTGATCTGGATGGCACGCACAATCGGCTCCTCCGCGGTCACATGGTCCTACCGGCCGGTAGGGCGCTCCCGCAGAGACTACCGACTAGTCGGTATGCCGTACATGCCCGCCGCCCGGCGCCCGGCGGACCGCCGCGCGGACCGCGGCGGGGCCTGTACGTCAGGCGGCCGGTACCGGGCGGCCGGGCGGCGGGCCGACGTAGCGGGCCGCCGGGCGGATGATCTTGCTGTCGCCTGCCTGCTCCAGGACGTTGGCGCTCCAGCCGGCCACCCGGGCGGCGGCGAAGGTCGGGGTGAACATCTCCCGCGGCAGGCCGCACAGCTCCATCACCACTCCGGCGAAGAACTCCACGTTGATGTGCAGGTTCCGGCCCGGCTTCAGTTCGGCGAGTATCGCCTCGGCCCGCTCCTCGACCCGGACCGCGAAGTCCACCAGTTCGCCGCCGAAGCTCCGGGCGATGCCCTTGAGCAGCCGTGAGCGCGGGTCCTCGGTGGTGTAGACGGGGTGGCCGAAGCCCATGATCCGGTCGCCGGCCAGGATGTGCTCGCGCAGCCATCCGTCGATCCGGTCCGGGGTGCCGATGGCGTCGAGGGTGTCCAGCGCCCGGCTCGGCGCACCGCCGTGCAGCGGCCCGGACAGCGCGCCGATCGCGCCCACCAGGCAGGCGGCCAGGTCGGCGCCGGTGGACGCGATCACCCGGGCGGTGAAGGTGGAGGCGTTGAAGCCGTGGTCGACGGTGGAGATCAGATACCGCTCCACCGCCCGCGCCCTGTTCGGATCCGGCTGCTGTCCGGTGAGCATGTAGAGGTAGTTCGCCGCGTGCGGCAGGTCGTCGCGGGGTGCGACCGGTTCGAGCCCCTGCCCGAGCCGGTGCAGCGCGGCGAGCAGGGTGGGTACGGCGGCGCAGGCGGCCAGCGCGTCGGCCCGGCGGCGTTCGGGGTCGACGTCGTACAGCGGGCGGAAGCCGGCGGCGGCACCGGCCAGCGACAGCGCTGTCCGCAGTCCCGCCAGCGGGCCGGCGAGCGCGGTGGCGCGGGCGACGGCGGGCAGCGCGGCGGTCACCTCGGCGGGCAGGTGCCGGAGCGCCGCGGTCTCGGCGGTGAAGGCGGCGCGCCGGGAGGCGTCCGGCAGCGTGCCGTGGAACATCAGATGCCAGACGTCCTCGAACGTACGGGTTTCGGCCAGTTCGACGGCTGAGAACTCCCGGTAGTGGTAGAAGCCCTCGGTGCCGCGGACGTCACCGAGGGATGTCTCGGTGACGATCACACCCTTGAGACCTCGGGGTACGTCGATCGGAGCGTTGCGTCCGGTGGTGGGCATCGGCTTCCTCCTTGGCTATTGACGTGACTGTCCATGATTGATTAATCCACTGTCAACATTGATTGAATCAACATAGATCGGTGGCCGGGTCCGGGTACGGTGAGCGCATGGCGGAAGGATCGGCGGACCCGGTGATCACGGGCGTGGACAGCGGCGACGGCCGGATCTCCACCCGGGAGGCGGCCCGGCGGCTCGGCGTCAAGCCCGAGACGCTGTACGCGTACGTCAGCCGCGGCCTGCTGGGCAGCAGACGGGCGGTGGGCGGCCGGGGCAGTACCTTCGACCCCGCCGAGGTCGCGGCGCTGGCGCGGCGCGGCCGCCCCGGGCCGCCGGAGTCGCCGGCGGGACCGGCCGGCGGCGTCGCGGCGGGCTGGGCCCAGGTGCGGACCGGAATCACCCTGATCGACCCCGACCGCTACTACTTCCGGGGGGTGGACGCCGTCGCGCTGGCCGAGGCGTACGCCTACGAGGAGGTCGCCGAGTGGCTGTGGACCGGGGTGCTGCGGCGCGGGGTGCGCTTCACCGCTCCCCCGCAGCAACTGGCCGCGGCCCGCAGGGCGGCCGGCTCGCTGTCCGCCGACTGCGGTCCGATGGACCGGCTGCGGATCGCGGTGATCGCGGCGGCCACCGCCGACCCGCTGCGCTTCGACCTGTCGCAGGAGGCCGTGCTCGGCTCGGCCCGCTCCCTCATCCCGACGCTGGTGGACGCGCTGCCGCCGGCCGGGGTACCGCACCGCGGCGGCGGCCCGCTCGCCGCGCGGCTGTGGTCGCGGCTGACCGTACGGGCCCCGGACGAGGCGTCGCTGCGGGTGTTGGACGCGGCGCTCGCGCTGCTCATCGACCACGACCTGGCCGCCTCCACACTGGCCGCCCGGGTCGCCGCCTCGGCCCGCGCGCATCCGTACGCGGTGGTGTCGGCAGGGCTCGGGGCGCTCGACGGCCCACTGCACGGGCAGGCCAGCGCGCTGGCCCACCGCATGCTGGCGGAGGTGCTGGAGCGCGGCAGCGCCGGCCCGGTCGTCGCCGAGCACCAGCGGGCCGGGCAGCTCATCCCGGGGCTCGGCCACCGTGTCTACCGCGGCGAGGACCCGCGGGCCCGGCTGCTCCTCACCCTGCTGGGGCGGGTGCCGGCCGCGGCGGACGCGCTGGCCGCGGCCCGCGACGTGGTGGCGACCACCGCCCGGCACTCCCCGCTGCACGCCAATGTGGACCTGGCGCTCGGTGTGCTGTCGGTGTCCTCCGGGATGCCGGTGGAGGCGGGCGAGACGGTGTTCGCGGTGGCCCGTACCGCGGGGTGGATCGCGCACGCGCTGGAGGAGTACGGGGAGCGGCCACTGCGGATGCGGCCGAGCGGGTCGTACGACGGCCCGCGGCCGGACCAGCCGCTGCCCTGATCCCGGGCGGTCCGCATCACTCGGACGGGTGAACGGCGGTCGGCGCGGGCGCCCGCGCGGGCAAGGAATTTCCGTGCGACGGCGCTCGTTGGCGCCTGCATGAGCACTGTGGAGCTGACCAAGGAGAACTTCGACGAGGTCGTGTCTACGAACGACTTCGTCCTCATCGACTTCTGGGCCGACTGGTGCGGTCCGTGCAAGATGTTCGGCCCGGTGTACGACAGGGCTTCGGGCGAGCATCAGGACCTGGTCTTCGCGAAGGTCGACACGGAGGCACAGCCGGAACTGGCCGCGGCCTTCCAGATCCAGTCGATCCCGACGCTGATGATCGTGCGCGACAAGGTGGCCATCTTCGCCCAGCCCGGCGCCCTGCCCGGGGCCGCGCTCGAAGACGTCATCGCCCAGGCGCGTGCCCTCGACATGGACGAGGTGCACAAGTCCGTGGCGGAGGCCCGGCAGAACAGCTGAAAACCCGTACGACCCGGTGCGCGAAACCGCCCGGACAGCCGGTCGCCTACCGGTGGTCCGGGCGGCTTCGCGCTGTCAGGACCCGCGCGGGGCACCGTTGTCGGAGGGTGCGCCTATGGTCGGTGGGGTGGAGGGAGACGGCGGGCGCGGGACGCGGGTGGCCGTGATGGCGGACGCCGTCGGAGCGGGCGGCCGGCTCCGGCCGGTCGGCGATGACGGGGAACCGGCCGGGGACGAGGTGGCGGTGGCGGATCTGGCCGCCGAGGTGGGGAGGCTGGAGGCGGCGCGGGCACCGCGGTGGGTGTGGGCGGTGACGGACGAGGTCTACCCGGCGCTGCCGCGGGTGGCGCGCTGCCATGACGTGAAGCTGGTGGAGGCGCTGCTGCTCGGGCAGGAGGGGCGGCACGGGCGGCCGAGGTCGCTGGGCGGCGCGTGGGCGCGGCTGCGCGGGCTGCCCGAACCGCCCGACGCGCCCGAGTCCGGCGCGGACGGGCGGCCCGTGCTGTTCGCCGCCGACCGGCATCGTCTGCCGCGGGACACGGACCCGCTGGCCGCCCTGGTCGCCGTGCACGCGGCCCAGCAGCGCCGGATCGCCGCGGGCGGCCACCCGGAGCGGATGCGGCTGCTGTGCGCCGCGGAGTCCGCCGGGGCGCTGGCCGCCGTGGAGATGGGCCGGGACGGGCTGCCGTGGAGCGCCGCCGCGCACGACGAGCTGCTGACGGCCCTGCTCGGGCCGCGCCCGGCCGGCGGTGCCCGGCCCGCCCGGCTCGTCGAGCTCGCCGGGCGCCTCCAGGAGGAGCTGGGCCGGCCGGTCAACCCCGACTCCCCCGCCCAGGTGCTGCCCGCGTTCGCCCGGATCGGGGTGCACCTGGCCTCCACCCGCTCCTACGAGCTGAAGCAGGTCGGCCATCCGGCCGCCGCCTTGCTGCTGCGGTACAAGGAGCTGTCCCGGATCCACGTCGCGCACGGCTGGGCCTGGCGGGAGCGCTGGGCGCCGGCCGGCCGCTTCCGCCCCGAGTACGTGGCCGGCGGCGTCGTCACCGGCCGCTGGGCGACCCGGGGCGGCGGCGCCCTGCAGATCCCCCGGCTGCTGCGGGCGGCGGTGGTCGCCGATCCGGGCCACCGGCTGGTGGTCGCCGACGCCGGCCAGTTGGAGCCGCGGGTGCTGGCCGCGATGTCCGGCGACCCCGGTCTGACCCGGGCGGCGGCGGCCGGCGACCTGTACGCGGCGCTGGCCGAGGACGCCTTCGACGGTGATCGGCCGCGGGCCAAGATCGGCCTGCTCGCGGCGATGTACGGGCAGACCGGTGGCGCGGCCGGCCAGCCGCTGGCGGTGATGCGGCGCAGTTTCCCCGCCGCGCTGGCCCTGCTGGAGGACGCGGCCCGCACCGGCGAGGCGGGCGGCGTCGTACGGTCGCAGCTGGGCCGGACGTCTCCCGCGCCGTCCGCCGACCGTTTCCCGGACGAGGCGGCCGACCCCGGTGACGGTTCCTCGCCGGACCGGCGGGCGGCCCGCTCCCGGGGACGGTTCACCCGCAACTTCGTGATCCAGGCGAGTGCTTCGGACTGGGCGCTGGCGATGCTGGCCGCGCTGCGGCGCCGGCTCGCCGCGATCGGCACGCAGCCGCGGCTGGTGTTCTTCCAGCACGACGAGGTGATCGTCCACACGCCCACCGCGCTCGCGCCGCAGGTGTCCGCCGCGGTCGAGGCGGCGGCGGAGGAGGCCAGCCGGCTGGTCTTCGGCCCCACCGGAGTGCCGTTCCCCCTGCACACGCACACGGTCAAGTGCTACGCGGACGCCAAGTAGGCCCCCCGGCCGTCCGCCGGCCGGGATGCGCGACGGGATCGGCGCCCCTGCCGGCGGCGGCGCCGGCAGGGGCCGCGGGTCCGGCGGCGGCGCCAGGCGCGAGGCAGGGCAGGAGGGGTCGGACGTGACTCCGCTCCCCGGCCGGCGGACACGGTTGCATCGCGGGAACCGTGGCCGTGCGGCGGGGAGCGGAGAGTTCGTGCGTCCGGGGTCAGCCCTGGTACTGGGCGAAGGTGCGGGTGAAGTCCCACGCCTGCTGCGAGACTCCGGAGCAGGTGTCGTCGTTCGGGTAGGCACCGGAGCAGGGGCGGTCCCGGTTGGCGGACCAGAAGGTCAGCCGGGCCAGGTGGTGGGTCTGCGCGTAGCCCAGGATGGTGCGGAAGTCGGCGACGGTGACGGTCTCGTTGTTGTCGGTGATGCCGTTCATGGACGAGATGCCGCTGTGCCGGTACGCCTGGTCATCGCTGTAGCCGTAGGCGTTCTTGAGGGCGTTCTTCAGGCCGTCGGCCGCCTGGGCGGTGAGGTTGCCCATGTTCTGCCCGGTGCCGCCGAAGTCGAACGGCATGATCGTCCAGGCGTCGACGGTCAGCCCGGAGGCCGCCGCCTTGTTGATCAGCCCGGTGTCGGGGCCGCTCTGCCCGGTGCCGATGGTGACGTAGACGGCGAGGCCGGGATTGTTGGCCTTGACGGTCTTGAGCGCGTCCACGGTGCGCTGCTGGACGGTGCCGCTGCTGTAGGCGTCGGCCTCGATGTCGATGTCGACGGCCTTGAGCCCGTAGGCGCTGATCACCTTCTGATAGGCGCCGGCCAGCGCGCTCGCACTGGTGCAGGACTGCTCCAGCTTGTTGCCGCTGTAGCCGCCGAAGGAGGGGACGACGTCGCCGCCGGCCGCCCTGATCTTGTTGACGGTGGTCTGGTCGACACCGCCGGTCAGTGCCCGGCCACCGTCCCACTGCGGGTTGCAGGTGCCGTTGCTGAGCACGAAGGCGAGGGTGAACCACTTGACGCCGGTGGCGTTCATGACGGTCGTCGGGTCCGGCGGGTTGCCCCAGCCGTTGTAGAGGTACGGCGCCACGGCCTGCACACCGCCGGCGGGCGGCGGCGGGCTGGTCGGCGGCGGCGTGGTGCCGGTGGGCAGCGTCCACTGCTGGTTGGCGCCGGTGCCGCAGGTCCAGATCTGCAGCCGGGTGCCGTTGGCGGAGCTGGGACCGGTGGCGTCCAGGCACTTGCCGGAACCGGCGTTGACCAGGGTGCCGCCGCTGCGGGTCCACTTCTGGGCGTTGGTGCCGTTGCAGTCGTAGAGCTGGACCGGGGTGCCGTTGGCGGTACCGGCCGCGGTCACGTCCAGGCACTTGCCCAGCGCCTGGAGCGAGAGGTCCGAGCCGACGGTCCAGCTCTGCGCGGTGGTGCCGTTGCAGTCGTAGAGCTGGATCGCGGTGCCGTTGGCGCTGCTCGCGGCGGCGACGTCCACGCACTTGCCGCCGTAGCCGGTGATGGCGCCGGTGGCCGCCTGGGCGGTCTGGGCGACGCCCAGGGCGCCGAGGGTTCCCGCGGCCAGGACGGCGGCCGCGGCGAGCACGCCGCTGTACTTCCTCATGAGCCGCATCAGCCGGTCACCGTCCACTTCTGGTTGGCGGAGCCGGTGCAGGTCCAGATCTGCAGCCGGGTGCCGTTCGCGGAGCTCTGGCCGGTCGCGTCGAGGCACTTGTTCGCGGCCGGGTTGACGATGTCGTGCGCCGCGGTGACGACCCATTGCTGGGCGGCCGTGCCGTTGCAGTCGTAGAGCTGGACGGCGGTGCCGTTGGCGGTACCGGCCGCGGTGACGTCCAGGCACTTGCCCAGCGCCCGCAGGGTGCCGTCGGTGGAGGTCCACTGCTGGGCGGTGGTGCCGTTGCAGTCGTAGAGCTGGATCGCGGTGCCGTTGGCGCTGCTCGCGGCGGCGACGTCCACGCACTTGCCGCCGATGCCGGTGATGGCGTGGCCGCCGCCGGGGCTGCCGGAGTCGCTGGTGGTGACGTGCACGTAGTCCACGACGAGCTGCTGCGGGAAGGTGGTGCCGCCGTCGGGGTCACCGGGCCAGTAGCCGCCGACCGCGAGGTTGAGCAGGAGGTAGAAGGGGTGGTCGAAGACCCAGCGGCTGCCGTTCAGGTCGGCCGGGGTACGGGTCTCGTAGACATGGCCGTCGACCGACCAGGCGATGGAACCAGGCGTCCAGTCGACGGCGAAGGTGTGGAAGGCGTCGGAGAAGCTCGCGCCGTTCGGCAGGGTGTATCCGGCGCCGATGCCGGCCGAACCGGAGTAGCCGGGGCCGTGGATGGTGCCGTGCACGCTGCCGGGCTCGAAGCCGACGTTCTCCATGATGTCGATCTCACCGCTGGTGGGCCAGCCGACCGAGCCGATGTCGTTGCCCAGCATCCAGAAGGCGGGCCACATGCCCTGGCCGCGCGGGAGTTTCATCCGCGTCTCGAAGTGGCCGTACGCCTGGGTGAACTTCTGCGGGGTGGACAGCCGGGCCGAGGTGTACTGGCAGGTGCCGTACCAGCACTGGTAGTCGGCCGGGTTCTCCTTGCGGGCGATGATGACCAGGTCGCCCTGCCCGTCGAGCGCGGCGTTGTGGTTGCCGCTGGTGTAGTACTCGCGTTCGTGGTTGTCGACGTTGTCACCGGTCTCGTAGCCCCACTTGGAGCTGTCGACGGCACTGCCCGCCGCGCCGTCGAAGTCGTCGGTGAAGGTCGCGGTGGCGGCGGCGGGTGCGGCGGCGATCGTGGCGGCCTGCCCGGTGGACGCGGAGGTCTGGAGCCAGCCGCCGAACAGCAGGGCGGCGGCGGCGATCACCGCGAGAGGGCGTATGCGTCGGGTGGGGGGTGATGCCGACATGGGACGGACTCCTCGGTCGGGAGGGCCAGAACACCGAAGGGTGATCATGACCCTGACAGACGGGAAGGCACAGTGCAGCGCGGGCAACTTCCATCACGTCTTAGTTCAGGACGTGATTTAAATGGTCTGAACCAACTGCCGTCAATACCTCCGGCAAAGGTCTGTACCTTAAAGTTCCCGGCGCTTCACCAGGGCGGCCAGCACCAGCACGCCGGGGATCAGCGGCAGCCAGGCGGTGAACAGCCGGTAGCCGAGCACGGCGGAGGTGGCGGCCACCGCCGAGGCCCCCGCGGTCACCAGGGCGAGGCCGAGGGCCGCGTCCAGCGATCCGAGCCCGGCGGGCGTCGGCAGCCAGCCGGCCGCCGTGCTCGCGAAGAGGTACGCCACCAGCACGCCGCTGACCGGCACCGGCGCGTGCACCGCGCGGATCACCGCGATCATCACGGACGCGTGCATCATCGGGAACGCCACCGAGCCGCCCCACAGCCCCGCCACCCGCACCCGGTCCCGGTGCAGCGCGCGCAGGTCGCAGGCCACCGACATCAGGAAGCCGCGCAGCCGCGATCGCAGCAGCCGGGCGCAGCGCGGCAACAGCAGCGCGAACACCACCAGCGCCGCCGCGACACCGGCGATCAGCAGCGGGCGGCCGGGCATCACCAGACCGCCCGGGGCGAGCCGGTGGAAGTGCAGCGCGGTCGGGAACATCAGCAGCACGGTCGTCAGCAGCACGAACCGGGCGAGCACGGCGGCGCCGGACCGTACGGCGAGCGAGGTCACCGACCGGGTCGGGGTCAGTCCGCGGCGGATCAGGAAGCGCAGGCTGACCGCGTTGCCGCCGACGCCCGCCGGCAGCACGTGGTTGGCGGCCGAGGCCGCGAACTGCGAGGCCAGCAGCAGCAGCGGCGGCAGCTTCTCGACGACCGCGCCCTGGAGCGCGGTCGCGGAGCACACCCAGGTCATGAACGCGGCGAAGGCGGCGGCGGCGAGCCAGTCGCGGTCGGCGGTGCTCAGCCGTCCCGCGCTGGAGTCGATCAGCGGCCACTGCCGGAACAGGAACAGCCCGACGAGCACGATCGGCACCACCACCGCCGCCGACCGGACGGCGGTGCGCTGCCAGGCCGACCGACCGGGAACACGCTGCCAGAGGGTGTCCTCGGTACGGGTGACGGTCACGGGGACTCCTCGTCGCGGGGAGGTTCGGCGGTGGGGGGCCGCCGTGAGCGGGACTCTGCGTGGCGAAGGGTGCGGCACAGGGCGGGACGGGGCATACGGGGACCGGACGGAACGGTGAACGGCCCGTCCAGACTAGGCCGCTCCCCGCCCGCCGACCTACCCGTGCAGGGCCACACGGGTCAACACACTCAGTGAAACCGGCGCAACGAACAGGTGCTTCCCGGCCGTGCGGCGCCCCGCGGGTCCGGTTGCGGCGCCCCTCCCGGACCGGCCGCGATTCCCCCGTTCGATGAGCGCCCCCAGTACGGCGCGTCACCGTTGTGTGCAAGGCACATCGCGGACACCCGCCGCGGACGGCCGGCGGGAACCCCGCGCGGGCCCTCGAACGCGCCGAGCCGCCGGTCCGCGACGACGCGCGGACCGGCGGCTGCTTCCTTCAGCGCGGCTCGCGGCGGTGAGAGGTCCGCCGGGAGCCGATCAGGGGTCAGTGGATCAGGAGGGTACCGTCCACTGCTGGTTGGCCGCGCCCGTGCAGTCCCAGATCTGCAGCCGGGTGCCGTTGGCCGAGCTCGGTCCCGTGGCGTCCAGGCAGCGCCCGGACTGCGGGTTGACCAGGGTGTTGTTGGCGCCCTTGGTCCACGCCTGCGACCCGGTGCCGTTGCAGTCGTACAACTGCACCTGGGTGCCGTTGGCGGTACCGGCCGCGGCGACGTCCAGGCACTTGCCCAGCGCCCGCAGAGTGCCGCCGGTGGAGGTCCACTGCTGGGCGGTGGTGCCGTTGCAGTCGTAGAGCTGCACCGCGGTGCCGTTGGCGCTGCTGCCCGCGGCCACGTCCACGCACTTGCCGCCGTAGCCGGTGATGGCGCCGGTGGCGCCGCCACTGCCCTGGGTACCGGCCCAGGTGAAGGTGGCCGCGGCGCCGCCGGGCAGCGAGTACGAGAAGTTCTCGTTGCCCCAGTTGACCCGCACGGTCTGCGCCGAGGCCGACTCGTTGTAGGCGATGAGCGCCTTGGAGCCGTCGGGGTTCTTCCAGGCGACGTTGCGGACGGTGGAGTTGTCGGTGGAGGCGATCCGGCTGGCGCCGGGCTGCACGAACTTCGTCAGGTGGCCCATCGTGTAGTACTCGACGGTGTAGTCGACCTGCCCGCTGCGGCTGTCGCCGTTGTGCACGGTGACCAGGCCGGTGCAGGTGCCGCAGCCGCCGTTGTGCGGACCCATGTTCTGGTCGACCGCCAGGCTCCACTTGACCCAGCTCTGCCCGTAGTTGCGGGTGTAGTCGATCAGGTTCTCCATGTCCTCCTTCTCCTGGTTGCCGATCCAGGTGCCGCCGGAGTGCTCGGTGTCGAAGGCGGGGACGTTCGGGTACTGGTTGTGGATCGTGGTCTGCTGGCCCACGTCGCCCTCGTACCCGTGCCAGGCGATGCCGCCGAAGTTGGGGTCGTTGCGGATCGTGGCGTCGTCCACGGTCGGGGCGGCGTAGCCCGCGTAGGAGTCCCAGTTCCAGTCCAGGGCCAGCACCTTGGTGGACAGCCCGGCCGCGTGCAGGGCCGGCAGCAGGTTGGTCTTGGTGAAGTACGCCAGACCGGAGCCGTTCCACTGCGCGGACGGGTATCCGCCGCAACAGGTGGGCTCGTTCTGCACGGTGATGTAGTTGATCGGCACGCCCTGCGCCTGGTACGCCTGGATGTACTTCACGAAGTACTGGGCGTATGCGGCGTAGTACTGCGACTGGAGCCAGCCCTGGCTGTAGGCGCCGTTGTCCTTCATCCACGGCGGCGGGGTCCAGGGGGTGGCCATCACGGTGACCGCCGGATTGAGCTGGCGGGCCTGCTTGGTGAGCGGCAGCACGTCAGTGAGGTCGTGCGCGATGGAGAAGTGCGCGAGGGTCGGGTCGGTCTGGCCGGCCGGCATGTCGTCGAAGGTGTAGTTGTCGCGGGCCAGGTCGGAGGCGCCGATCGGGTTGCGCAGGAAGTCCAGCCCGATGCCGTTGACCGGGTCGAAGAGCTTTTGCATCACCGAGGTGCGGGTGGCCGCGGACAGCGCGCCGCTGGAGTTGAGCAGATAGGCGGCGGTGTCGGTGAAGGATGCGCCGCCGCCGGTGAACTGCTGGTACTTGGTGTTCTCGTCCACCGTGATCTGCTGCCCGGCGCCGCCGGTGCCGGCGGCGAAGGAGACCGGGGTCTGCTGCTGGAGGCCCTTGGAGACGGTACGGCCGCCGGAGTCGCTGGTGGTGGTCAGATAGACCTGCACGCTCTCGCCCGCGGCGTGCGCACTGGAGGGCAGGACCAGGGTGGGGGTGACGGCCGCCGCGGCGGCGGCCAGTATTCCGACGAGAGTACGGCGCAGGGTGAACCGGCCCGCACGGGGGCGGGTTGCTGAGCTCATGGTCGTTGCCCTTTCGGCAGTGGCATGGGCCTGACACGAACGACCGTGCAGCGTGGGGGTCTGCACGCTTGTTTCATCACTTGTTTCACGACTTATATCGCGTCGTGATTTAACTAGCCGACCTCAAGGGCGTCAAGGCATCCGACAGCGCCCGAGCCCCTGGAACACCATGAAACACGGCTGAGTCGGCGCCTATCGGGCCGATGACCTGCGATGCATTGGTCCAGACCGGTGGAGTACGGAAAACGGTCGCGGAATCAGCGATTCCGGATCAGCGGGGGGCCGGTGCGGTACTGCCGCGCGGCACCAGCTCCAGCGCGTCCAGCAGGACATCGGCGACGTCCTCGCCGTTGATCAGCGCCAGCAGCGCGGCGGCGGCCCGCTCCCCGTACTCCGGCACCTGGCGGCTGACCGCGGTGAGCGCCGGGTGCACCAGCCGGCACAGCTCGCTGTCGTCCCAGGCCACGACGGACAGTTCGCCCGGCACCGAGACGCCCATCTCCTGGGTGACGCCCAGCGCGGCGACCGCCATCACGTCGTTGTCGTAGACGATCGCAGTGGGCCGGGTCGAGCCGGACAGCAGGCGGCGGGTGGCGCGGGCGCCGTCCTCGCCGGAGTAGTCGGTGTGCACCGAGAGTATGCCGGGCAGCGAGAGCTCGGCGGCGCACCGGTCGAAGACCTCGCCGCGCTCCCGGGTGTGCACGAACCGCGCCGGGCCGGCCACCCGGGCGATCCTGCGGTGTCCCATCGCGGCCAGGTACGCCAGCGTCTCACGTACCGCCGAGGCGTCGTCGAACCACAGCGAGGGCGCGCTGGAGACGCCGGCCGCGTGGCCCACCAGCACGGCCGGCAGGCCGAGTTCGGCGAGCAGCGCGAGCCGCCGGTCGTCCTCGCGCAGATCGACCAGCAGCACCCCGTCCACTCGCTGCTCGGCCCACCAGCGGCGGTACGCGGCCTCCTCGGCCGCCGCGTCCTCGGTGACCTGGAGGAGCAGCGCGGTGCCGCTGGCGGCGAGCCCGGCCTCGACCCCGGAGATCAGCCGCATGAAGAACGGCTCGATGCCGAGCACCCAGGCCGGCCGGTCCACCACCAGCCCGATCGCGCCGGCCCGCCCCTCGGACAGCGCGCGGGCGGCGCTGCTGGGGTGCCAGCCCATCCGGGCGGCGATCCCCACGATCCGCTCGCGGGTCTGTTCCGAGACGCCCGCCTTGCCGTTGAGCGCGTACGACACCGCGCCCTTCGAGACCCCCGCGGCCTCGGCGATGTCGGCGATGGTGGGACGCTTCAACGGGCTCATAGGTCCTGCACGTCCTCGGAGGTGGCGGGGCCCGCGCGGCGAGCTGGTGACGGATGACCGGCCACACCCTAACAACGCGGAAGGGGCGGCCGGACCGGCCCGGCCGCCGCGGCGCCCCGACGCGGCCGGGTGCCGCCGCCCGTGGCCCCGGGTGCCGGTCCCGGCCCGCTCCGCCCCGATCGCCGGAGCACGGCTCCTCACGCCCCACCGGCACCCGGGGTCACGGGCGGTGCCCGCGTCCCGCGTCCGACAGGCCGGTCCACGGGTACGGCGACCAGGCCGGCGCGCGGTCCTTGTCGATCAGCGCGGCCCGCACGCCCTCGTGGAAGTCGGGGGCGTGGGCGATCCGGCGGGCCAGGCCGAGCTCCCGGGCCAGGCAGTCGGCCAGGCTCGATCCGGCGCCGGCCCGCAGCAGGCCGAAGGTGACGGCGAGGCTCATCGGCGAGGCCGCCGCCAGCAGCGCGAGGGTCTCGTCGGCCCACTCCCGGTCCGCGTCCTCGGCGGCGAGCCGGCCGCGCAGTTCGCCGAGGTCCGGGGCGGTGAAGCAGCGCTCGACGGCCGGCCGGTGCGCGGCGAGGGCGGACGGCGGCGCGGCGGCGGCGTACCGGTCCAGTGCCGCGGCGGGCGGCTCGCCGGCCAGCAGCGCGGCCTCCAGCGCGGGCAGTTCGGCGGCGGGCACGTAGTGGGTGGCCAGGCCGCACTCCACGGCCGCCGCGCCGCCGATCCGCAGACCGGTCAGGCCGAGGTACCAGCCGGTCGCGCCGGGCAGCCGGGGCAGGAAGTGGCTGGCGCCGATGTCGGGGAAGAACCCGATGGCGGTCTCCGGCATGGCGAGCACCGCCCGCTCGGTGACCACCCGGGCCGAGCCGTGCACCGAGATGCCGAGACCGCCGCCCATCGCGTAGCCGTCGATGAGCGCGGTGTACGGCTTGGGGTAGCCGGCGATCAGCGCGTTGAGCGCGTATTCGGCGGCGAAGTAGGTGTGCACGGCCGCGTCGTCGCCGCGTACCCCGGCGTCGCGCACCGCCCTGATGTCACCGCCGGCGCAGAACGCCTTGGGCGAGGTGCTGCGGATCACCACCGACCGTACGGCCGGGTCGTCCCGCCACTCCTCCAGGGCCTTCGTGATCAGCCGGACCATGGTCAGGTCCAGCGCGTTGAGCGCCGCGGGCCGGTCGAGATCGATCACCGCGGTGCCGGCGCTGACGCGGCTGGTGACGGGCGGGGCGGCGGTGTCCATGGGGCTCCAGTCGGTCGTACGGTCACGGGGGCGGCCGGGCGGCGGCCGCCGCCCGGGGCCCGGCGGGCCTTCTCGGCCACGGCCCGGGGCCCGGGGGCGCCTCCATCCAAACACCCGCCGGGACCGGCCCGTCCGGGCGGCCCGGCGGGCGGTACCGGTCGCCGCCCGGGGCACGGCGTTGGTAGGCTCACCGCGGGCCGTGACTGGCGCGCTGGGATGGGGTCAACCATCAGGGAGCGGCCCGTACGCAACTCCACCGAGTGCCGTGCGCCTGGGCCGTCCCGTTTCCGGATCCGCTTCGAACCCGAGGACCCCCATGGCCGAGCAGTCGTCCGCCGCGCCGACCGGCACCGCGTACACCCCCGAATCGATCGCCTACCGCAACGCACTCGACGTGATCCGGGCGGTGGAGCCGCGGATCGCGGACGCCATCGGCCGCGAGCTCACCGACCAGCGCGAGATGCTCAAGCTGATCGCGAGTGAGAACTACGCCTCCCCGGCCGTCCTGCTGACCATGGGCAACTGGCTCAGCGACAAGTACGCCGAGGGCACTGTCGGCCGGCGCTTCTACGCGGGCTGCCGCAACGTGGACACGGTGGAGGAGCTGGCCGCCGAGCACGCCCGCAACGTCTTCGGCGCCGCGCACGCCTACGCGCAGCCGCACTCGGGCATCGACGCCAACCTGGTCGCCTTCTGGGCGGTGCTGTCGCAGCGGGTGGAGAGCCCGGCGCTGGCCAGGGCCGGGGTGCGGCAGGTCAACGACCTGTCCGAGGAGGACTGGGCCGAGTTGCGCGCCGCGTTCGGCAACCAGCGGATGCTCGGCATGTCGCTGGACGCGGGCGGCCACCTCACCCACGGCTTCCGGCCGAACATCTCCGGCAAGATGTTCGAGCAGCGCAGCTACGGCACCGACCCGGTGACCGGGCTGCTGGACTACGACGCGCTGCGCGCCACGGCCCGGGAGTTCCGGCCGCTGATCCTGGTCGCGGGCTACTCCGCCTATCCCCGGCTGGTCAACTTCCGCATCATGCGGGAGATCGCCGACGAGGTCGGGGCCACCTTGATGGTGGACATGGCGCACTTCGCGGGCCTGGTGGCCGGCAAGGTGCTGACCGGCGACTTCGACCCGGTACCGCACGCGAACATCGTCACCACCACCACCCACAAGTCGCTGCGCGGCCCGCGCGGGGGCATGGTGCTGTGCGACGAGGGGCTGGCCGAGCACGTGGACCGCGGCTGCCCGATGGTGCTCGGCGGCCCGCTGCCGCATGTGATGGCGGCCAAGGCGGTCGCGCTGGCCGAGGCGTCCCGGCCGGAGTTCGGCGACTACGCGCAGGCCGTGGTGGACAACGCGCGGGCGCTGGCCGAGGGCCTGCTCAAGCGGGGCGCGAAGCTGGTCACCGGCGGCACCGACAACCACCTGGTGCTGATCGACGTCTCCGGCTACGGCCTGACGGGCCGTCAGGCGGAGGCGGCGCTGCTGGAGTCGGGCATCGTCACCAACCGCAACTCGGTGCCGCAGGACCCGAACGGCGCCTGGTACACCTCGGGCATCAGGATCGGCACCCCGGCGCTCACCACCCGGGGCCTGGGCGCGCCCGAGATGGACGAGATCGCCGGACTGATCGACACGGTACTGGCCGGGACGAGTGCGGCGCCCGCGCCCAAGGGCGGTCTGTCCAAGGCGCACCACGCGCTGGACACGGCGGTGGCCGAGCAGGTCGCGGACCGTGCGGCGGACCTGTTGACGGGCTTCCCGCTCTACCCTGGCATCGACCTGAGCTGACGTCCTGTCGGGCCGGCGGCGGCCCGGCCCCTCCCACGTCCCGGCACGTTTGAGGGCGCCGCTCGACGCGGCGCGCGGCGGGCCGGGGCGGCGGGCCGCCGACTCAGGTGAAGGACCAGATGACGCCGTGGTCGGCCACGGTCAGCCCGACCAGGACCGCCAGGTCGGCGATACCGAGGGCGAGGCCGAGCAGGGCGCGCCCGCGACGGCCGGTGCCCCGGGCCAGCGCGGCCAGGGCCAGCACGACGGCGGCCGGGCCGAGCACCAGGTTGAGGACCAGCAGGCCCGGCAGGCCCAGCAGGAAGGACGCCACGGCCATGCCGTCGGCGTCGCGGTTGCGGTCGCGCGCGGCCGGGGTACCGGTCGCGACCGGGGTGGCTGCGGTGTGCACGGTGTTCCCTCCGGAAGCTGTCGTGGGGTTGGCGGGGCCCCGGGGTGCCGCGGCGCCGTGGCCGGGCGGGTGCCCGGGGCTGGATGGCCGATGTCAGGCGCCGGCCGATGTCAGGCGTCAACCGCGGTGGCGGCCGAGGCGTTCGCGGACCGCGAAGCCGGCCAGCCAGAGCACGATGGCGACGGCCGCCACGGTGAAGGCGGTGAGCGAGGTGTGGGCGGCGGCGCCCATCAGGATGCCCATGCCCAGCAGAAGGACGACGAGGCTCATGTCCGCTGCACCTCCGAGGAGTCGGGATTTTCAGCTTACAGTTGTTCACTGACTCCTTGAGTCTAGCCCCGGCCGGAACTGGAGAAACCGGGAGAACAGCTGTTTACTGAATGACATGGGTCACACGTCCGCCGGGGTCCGCCGGACCCAGAAGCAGCACACCCGCCAGGCTCTGCTGGACGCCGGACTGCGGCTGCTGGAGCACCAGAACCTCAGCAGCCTGGGCCTGCGCGAGCTCACCCGGGAGGTCGGAGTCTCCCCCGCCGCCTTCTACCGGCACTTCCCGGACATGGCCGGCCTCGGCGTCGCACTGGTCGGCGAGGCGCTGGGCAGCCTGCACACCGCCATCCGGGCGGTGATGGCCGACGGCTCGGCGGACTCGGCCGCGCGCATCGACCGTACGGTGGCGATCACCGCGGAGTACGTGGACCGGCACCGGCCGCACGTCCGCTTCATCGCCCGGGAGCGCTTCGGCGGCGTCCGGCCGGTCCGCGAGGCGATCGCCGGCGAGCTGCGGCGCTTCGCCGACGAGGTGGCGGTCGGCCTGGCCGGGCAGCCGCTCTCCGCCGGGTGGCCGGCGGACGACGTGCGGGTGCTGGCGGAGCTCTACGTCGACCACACGGTGATGACGGCGACGGCCTTCCTCGACGTGGCCCCGGGCGACGACGCGCGGCGCGAGCGGGTCGCCCACACGGCGGGGCTGCGGATGCGCATCATCAACACCGGGCGCGAGCACTGGCCGGTTCCGGAGACGTGACGGCCGGGCCTGCCGGCTCTCCGGACCCGCTGTGCTCGCACCGGCGGCGACGGCGGCGCGGACGCGGGCACCGCAGGCCGCGGGCGGCACGGGCGGCCGGGCGTCACCGCGGGAGGCGCGAGGTTGGTGCGGGCCGTGGCGGGCCCGCACCAGACCTCCCCCCGCCGGATCCGTTCCCCCCTGCGCGGATCCCCAGTGCTTGGGGCACCGGTCCGGCCATCATGGACCGGCGGGCCGCGGAAGAGGAGGACGCAACGTGCCGGCCGGCGGACCCAACGCGCCATACCGCGGGTAGGCTGCGAGGACGCCCGCCGCGGAACCACCGGGGCCCGTGGGAGGGCTGTTGTCCGCCGATCGCCGGAGGGAGCAGGAGTGCCGCCAGCAGACCCGACCGCCGCCCTGCCGACGCCCGCCCTGCCGGCCCCCGTTCCCGGGCCGGCCGGCGCCGCGGACGCCTTCGCGCCGGCCGCCGCGCTCACCGAGAGCGTCGCCCTGCCGCGGTTCATCGCCACCGCGGCCTCCCGCGGGACCCGGGAGGCCGAGGCGCTGGCGCGGGCCGCCGGGGTGCCGGCGGTCCTGCGCGGACCGGAGGCCGCCCGCGTCCCCTCGTCGTCCACCTACCGGTTGTGGGACGCGGTGCTGGCCCGTACCGGACGGCCGGACGTCGGGTTGCTGGCCGCCACCCGCTACCGGCCGGGGCGGCTCGACCTGTTCGACTACCTCTTCAGCACCGCGCCCACCGTCGGCGCAGGCCTGGCCGACGTGATCGGCGGCATCCACGTACTGAGCACCAACTCCGTGATGACCGTCGAGGAGTCCGCCGACGAGCTGACCGCCGACTACGGCGTGCGGGACGGCGACCGGCGGCTGCGCGGTGTGGTCGCCGAGTTCTCCTTCGCGGTGTTCACCTCGCTGCTGCGGCACGCCACCGCGAGCGCGCTGTCCCCGAGCCGGATCACCTTCACCCACAAGCCGCCGCACGGGCTGCACCGCTACGCCGACGCCTTCGGCTCGGCCCGGATCGAGTTCGGCGCGGCCACGGACTCGCTGACGCTCCACCGCCGCGATCTCGCGGTGCCGCTGGTCACCGCGGACGCCTCGCTCGCCGCGATCATCCGCCGCAACGCCGCCGCGCTGCGCCCGCCGTCCCGCCCGGCCGCCCGGACGCTGCTCGCGGCGGAGGCCGCGGTACCCGGCCTGCGGGACGTGATAGCCGCGCAACTTCCGGGCGGCCGACCCTCGTTGGCGACGGCGGCCGGCCGGCTGGCGATCAGCCAGCGGACCCTGCAGCGCCGCTTGGGCGAGGTCGGCACCACCTGGCGGGCCGAGGTGGACGCGGTACGGCGCGAGCAGTCCGCCGGACTGCGCCGTGAGGGCGGCGGTCCGGCCCAGCTCGCGAGCCGGCTGGGCTTCGCCGAACCGCGTTCGCTGCGGCGCGCGATGCGCCGCTGGGACGCCGAGGGGCACCCCGGCGCGGACCCGGGTATCGGCTGACCTGGTCCGGCCCGGCCGCGGGGGCGCGCGTCGCGGTTCCGCGCGCCTGAAATCCCGGCGTTCGGGAGGACGGAAGGCAACGGTGCCACTAGCCTGAGTCGCCAGCAGGGTCGGTGACGTCGGAGCCTGGAGGGCCGGATGGACCCAGAGCCCGCACAGACGGCGGAAGTCGTACGGTCAGGCGGTCGGCCGGGGGAGCAGCTGGCCCGGTTACTGGCCCGCGCCGAGAACGGCACCCGGATCGCGCGGCAACTCGCTGAGGCGCGGTTCGCGTTGATGCACTACTGCGGTCTCCAGTCCTGCCGGCACGCCAAGGGGCCGCCGCGCGGGCTGGACCGCAGGACGTACCGCCATAGTTTCCTGCTGCCCGACGGCGAGGTCCTGGTGCTGTGGGAGCTGGAGCACAACACCGGCCCCGACGGCCGGGTGCGGCACGCGGTGTTCGCCGACCGCGACGACATGGCGCTCGCCGAGTGGGCGGTGGACACAGCCTTCGGCGGCGCCGGCGGCCCGGCCGAACTGCCGTCGGACCCCTGGCCGTTGCCCGGTGGGACGGCCGGGCCGGCGGTCCCCGGCGAACCGGACCCGGCCGACGAACCACCGGTCCCGGGCCGGGAGGCCTACCGCCGCGCGTACACCGAGAACCGGTCGCCCGAGCACGCCCGGCGGCTGCTGCGCCGGGCCAGCAACGCCAACGCGCCCGGCGAGGACGTGCTGCTGCAGCTGCACGCGGCCATCGCGCACGACATCAGCATCGTCACCCGGCGCAGTTCGGTGATCGGGGGCCGACTGGTCTCCTGGGCACTGTACGAGCACGCCTTCCTGCTGCTGGACGGCGGCGAGCTGAGCCTGTGGGAGATCGACCACACCCGTACCCCGGACGGCCACCCGGTGTGCGAGGTCTACCCGTCCCGGGACGCCGCCCTGGACACCGCGGTCCGCCGGATCGAGGCGGGCGGGGCCGGCGGGTAGCGGCGGGCCGCCGGCCGGGTGACGCCGCGGGGGCCGGCCGCCCCCGCGGCGTCACGCCGCCGCGGCGGTCAGAAGGTGGCGGGCGGGTTGACCTGCGAGGCGGTGACGCCGGTACCGGCCACGTCCCACTTGGCGAAGATCTTCGCGTAGTCGCCGGACGCGATCAGCTTGTTGACCGCGTCGGACAGTGCCTTGGCGATCGGCGAGCCCTTGGCGGTGACGAACCCGACCGGCGTGGTGCTGATCTGGCCGAGGTACTTGGTGTTCGGCACGTGGGTCGCGTCGTACTTCAGGCTGAGCGTCGGGCCGAAGTAGATGTCCACCTTGCCGTTGGCCAGGCCGAGGAAGATCGGCGCGCTGTCGGTGAAGTACTGGACCTTGTACGGCTTCTTGCCGACCCCGGCGCACTTGGAGGCGCCGTCGGTGAGGATCTGCTGGAAGGTCGACCCCGGGCTGGTGGCGATCGTCAGCCCGCACAGGTCGGTGAGCTGCGTGGCGGAGTCGATCGGTACGTCCTTGGCGCCCAGGAAGGACTGGCCGTCGTTGAGGTAGGTCGCGAAGTCGACCACCTCCTCGCGGGCCTTGGTGACGCCGAAGTTGTCCTGGCCGACGTCGTACTTGGCGTTCTGGACGCCGGGGATCACCGTGGGGAAGGTGCCGTACTCCACGTTCCAGGTGACGCCGAGCACCTTGGCGACGGCGTTGCGCAGGTCGACGTCGAGGCCGATGGGGTCGCCGTCGGAGTTCTCGCCGCCGTGCGGCAGGCCGGAGACGCCGGGCGTCTGGGTGGTGCCGAGGGTCAGCTTGCCGGCGGCGCGGATCTTGGCGGGCAGCTCCGCGTTCAGCGTCGGGTCGGTGGCGACGGCGGAGACGACGTCCTGGTCCGGGATGGCGGTGGAGGCGGCCGACGTGGCCGGGGCGGCGGCGGTCGTGGCGCCGGTACCGGAGGGCGCGGCCGAGCCGGAGTCGTCGGAGGAGCTGCCGCAGGCGACCAGCAGGGTCAGTCCCACGGCTGCCGCGGCGGTGGCCGCGGCCAGGCGCGGTACGCGGCGGCTGGAGCGTCTTTCGGTGGTCACGGGATTGCCTCTCGCACGGTGGTCGGTCCCGGTGCGGGACGTGGCGGGCACCGGGACGGGGGAAGAGAAGAGAAAAGGGGGGCGGCCGGGCGGGGATCCGGTCGCGCGACTGCCCGCAGCACCACGAGGGGCCGCCGGAGCGGGCCCCGGCCGGCCGCGCGGCGACGGCGGGCGGGAAGGAACGGGAGCGGTACGGAGCCGGAGCGCCGGGACCGGACCGGACCAAACCGGGCCGGTCGCGGGCGGGTCCTCAGACGGTCAGCGGGCCCGGGGACGTCTCGGTACCCGGACACAGGGCGCTGCTGACCCGCAGCAGGTCGACATGGCGGCGGACCACAAGGACCGGGAACGCACCACGCGGGCGTGCCGCGTGCCGGCAGTGCCGTATGTCCATGTCCGTCCCCTCGTTCCCCTCGGTCCCGTCGGGCCCTTGGGGGCACCGCGCTTACGGGACGTCCGTGTCCCGTCGGGTCGTCACCTGGAGCACCCCGCCGCGGAGGAGGGTTGCTGGTCAGCCAGCCAGGGCTGCGCGCTGACGCTCGTAACCAGGGGTCACGTTAACCGCCCGGCGACTTTCGGACAATCCCCGCGGGAGCGACGAACGTCACTGTCCGGGCCCCCCGGGGCACGCGTACCGGCCGCCGCACCGGGGAAACGGTCGTGGGGCGGCCGGTGTTCGGCCGGTGGGGGATTGTGTCCGGCGGCGTCGCGGAGTTACGGTGCTGGCAGGTCATGAGTGTCAGCGACAAGCCCTGGCTCGCTGAACGGCAACCCTCCTCCGCGGCGGGGTGCTCCAGGTGACGACCGGGCGGGACCGAAGACGGCTCCGCAAGCGCGGGCTCGAGCGGGTGCGAGCCGATCGAGGCGGAGGTGACGTGGTGCGGGAAAACCCTGGGCGGTTCATGACCACCGTTGCCATGTACTCACGGCGTCACATCGACCTCCAGCGCGTCGCCGGCGCGCTGTGTCCGGGTCAGCCGACGGCCGCCCTGCGGCCCACCGCATCCCCGCCCGCGCCGCTTCCCCGCTGCCTTCGGCGCTCCTAGCCCCCGCCGGTCGGGGGCGGCCGGAACCCCGACCCCGACCCGCTCGGCCCGCCGGACGCGGCACCGGACCCCCGGCGCCGACGGTGAGGCCGGCACCCGCGCGGGCCACTTCGACCGCCCCGCCCTGCCCCGCCCACTGCCACGCCGCGGCCCGAGCGCCCCGCGCGAAGCCCCAAGGAGGCCCGCCCGCATGAGCAGACCCCGCAAGCAGATCCACCTCGCGGCCCACTTCCCCGGCGTCAACAACACCACGGTGTGGAGCGACCCGGCGGCCGGCAGCCAGATCGAGTTCAGCTCCTTCGCGCACCTGGCCCGTACCGCCGAGCGGGCCAGGTTCGACTTCCTGTTCCTGGCCGAGGGCCTGCGGCTGCGCGAGCAGGGCGGCGAGATCTACGACCTGGACGTGGTGGGACGCCCCGACACCTTCACCGTCCTCGCCGCGCTGGCCGCCGTCACCGACCGGCTGGGACTGGCCGGGACGATCAACTCCACCTTCAACGAACCGTACGAGGTGGCCCGCCAGTTCGCCTCCCTGGACCACCTGTCGGCCGGACGCGCCGCCTGGAACGTCGTCACCTCCTGGGACGCCTTCACCGGCGAGAACTTCCGCCGCGGCGGCTTCCTCGCCCAGGACGACCGCTACGAGCGGGCCCGGCAGTTCCTGGAGGCGACGTGGAAGCTGTTCGACTCCTGGCGCGGTGACGAGATCATCGCCGACAAGGAGTCCGGCCGGTTCCTGGCCGCGCCGGGTCCCGGGCGCTTCGACCATCACGCCGACCACTTCGACGTCTCCGGCCACTTCAACGTGCCGCGCAGCCCGCAGGGCCGCCCGGTGGTCTTCCAGGCCGGCGACTCCGAGCAGGGCCGGGAGTTCGCGGCGTCGGCTGCGGACGTCATCTTCACCCGGCACGGCACCCTGGAGGCGGGAAAGGCGTTCTACGCCGACGTCAAGGGCCGGCTGGCGAAGTACGGGCGCTCCCCCGAGGAGCTGCTGGTACTGCCGGGCATCACCTTCGTCCTGGGCGACACCGAGGCGGAGGCGCACGAGAGGGCGGATGTGGTCCGGCACCAGCAGGTCAGCGGGCAGACCGCGATCAAGTTCCTGGAGCAGCTGTGGAACCGCGACCTGAGCGCGTACGACCCCGACGGGCCGCTGCCCGCGGTCGATCCGCTGGTCGGCGAGAACACCATCGCGCGGGGCCGGGCCGGCGTGGGCAAGCGCGACCCGCTGCCGATCGCGGCGCAGTGGCGGGCGCTGGCCGAGGAGAAGAAGCTCTCGATCCGGGAACTAGTCGTCGAGCTGACCAGGCGGCAGGTCTACGTCGGCACCCCGGAGCAGGTGGCACGAACCCTCGACGAGTTCGTGCAGGCCGACGCGGGTGACGGCTTCATCCTCGCGCCGCACCTGACGCCCGGCGGGCTCGACGAGTTCGCCGACACCGTCGTCCCGCTGCTCCAGGAACGCGGCGTCTTCCGCACCGAGTACACGGGCGACACCCTCCGGGACCACCTGGGTCTCAGGGCGGCCGGCGCTCCGGCGGCAGCCGCCCCCACCGTCACCACCAGCACCGACGAGCACGCCGACCGGGTGCGTTCGTACCAGCCGCAGGCCAAGGAGTGGAGCAAGCGATGACCGCGGCCCGAGCGCAGCACAGGGAAGACCGCCACGAACGCCTCGGCCTACGGCCGGCGGGTCGGCCGCCGAAGCCGCAGACGCACGGTCCGGGGGACGGCCAGGGCGTCCGGGCGGACGGGCGTACGCTGGAGCCGGCGGAGTTGCGGCGGGTGTTCGGGACCTTCCCGACCGGTGTCACCGCTGTCGCCGCGCTGGTCGACGGGGTGCCCGTGGGCCTGGCCGCCAACTCCTTCACCTCGGTGTCCCTCGACCCGCCGCTGGTGTCCGTCTGCGTGGCGCACACCTCGACCACCTGGCCGGTGCTCAGGGACCGCGCCCGGCTCGGCGTCAGTGTGCTCGGCGCCCACCAGGAGCGCGCCTGCGCGCAGCTCGCGGGCCGCGGCGGCGACCGGTTCGCGGGCCTGGACTGGCACGCCACCGACGACGGCGCGGTACTGCTGGCCGGCGCCAGCGCCTGGTTCGACTGCGCCGTCGAGCAGCACATACGGGCCGGCGACCACGACATCGTGCTGCTGCGGATCCACGAACTGGGCGCCGACCACGCCGTCGCGCCCCTGGTCTTCCACGCCAGCCGTTTCCGGCGTCTCGAAGAGGCCGCCGACCGGGCCCACCCTCCGAAGGAGTAGTCGACATGACCGCGCAGACCCAGGAACTCGACCGGGCGGACTTCGTCCAGCAGTGGCAGGAGTGGCAGGCCGGGCGCGAGCGCGTGCTGGGCGACCCGCACGGCTTCCTCGCCATCACCAGCCTGAACTGGCTCGACGCCACTCCTACCCGTTTCCCCGACGCACCCGGTGCCTGGTCCACCACCGAGGAGGGCGTGGTGGTGGAGCTGGCCGAGGGCGAGGAGCTGACCCTGGACGGGCGGACGCTGCGCGGCCGGCACGGTTTCGGTGAGATCGCCGAGCGGGCGAGCCTGTACCCCGCGGCGGGGGACGCGGTGATCGAGATCGCCAAGCGCGGCGGCCACGACATCCTGCGCCCCCGCCACCCGGAGAACGGACTGCGGGTCGGCTTCTCCGCCACCCCCGCGTACGAGCCCGACCCGCGCTGGGCCCGCACCGGCCGCTTCGTGCCGTTCGACGTGCCGCGGCCGGTGACGGTCGGCGCGGCCGTCGAGGGGCTCCAGCACGTCTACGACGCCCCGGGCCAGGTGGAGTTCGACCTGGACGGCGCCACCTACCGGCTGACCGCCTTCAACGGCCACGCCCCCGGCAGTCTGCTCGTGCTGTTCACCGACGCCACCTCCGGCGTGACGACGTACGCGGCCAACCGGTCGCTGTCCGTCGGCACCCCCGACGCGGAGGGCACCGTGGTCGTCGACTTCAACCGCGCGTCCAACCTGCCCTGCGCCTACACCGACCTCGCCACCTGCCCGCTCCCCCCGGCCGGGAACAGGCTCCCGGTCGCGGTCGAGGCGGGCGAGAAGATCCCGTACGAGCGGGCGGGCGGCCAGTAGCCCGCGCGGGGCCCGTCCAGGAGCCCACCGGCCCGGGTGGTCGGACGGCCCGGTGGTCGGACGGCCCGGTGGATCCGGGCGACCGGCCCGGCGCCGTATCTTCCGGTCGGTGGCGGGCGGTCCGGCTGCCGGCGGAGACGGGGGCGGAGACGGGGGCGGAGACGGGGGCGGAGACGGGGGCGGAGACGGGGCCGGAGTCAGCCGCGGCGCGGCCGCGGGTCCGCTCGGGGGCGCCGCTCCTCCTCCACGGTGAAGGCGGTCAGCGACAGCCGGGACAGCGGCGGCACCGGGCCGGTCCGTCCCGCGCGGCGCCAGGCGATGGCCACGGTCAGCCGGACCGTCTTCCCGGCCGCGTACAGCAGCAGCGCGGCGAGCGGGAGCTCGGCGAACGCGGCGGTGAGCACCGATCCGGTCGGGGCGCCGCCGTTCCAGTCCAGCACGATGTCGAACCAGGCGTCGCAGCACAGCAGGGTGGCGGTCGCCACCGCGGACGGCACGAAGATCCGCAGCCGCCGCCACGCGCTCAGCGCGGTGACGCCGTTCGCGGCGATCAGGGCGGCGTCGAAACCGACTCAGGCCAGGCGCCACTGGTCGACCTCGTGACGGGCTGGCAGGCTCGCCGAGAGGTAGGCGATCCAGGGGACCAGGAAGAGGAGACTGCCGGTCACGACGACGAGGAACAGCCGGCGCAGGGGGCGCAGGTGCGGATCGTCCGGGGCGGGGACCTCTGGCTGCATGCCGTTCACTGTGCCGGATCGCCGCGCGGCGAGAGAGCTCCGGCCGGCGGTTTCCAGGCCGTTTCACATGGTCGGCGGCATACGGGTGCCCGTCGGAACGGAGCCCCCGGAGACTCGGCCGCGGCGCTCCGGCGCGGGGCCGGGCGCCGCCGCCGCGGATCCCCGGTGGGGCCGGTGAGGCCGCGCGGCGGCGCGCTCCACCGGGCCGGTCGCGGCCCGCCGCGGCCGCCCGCCCCGCCGCGGCCGCTCTGTCCCCCGCGGCTGCCCGGTGCGCCGGACGCCCGGTGCCGCGCCCCGGCGCACGGCGGGCGCGCACCGGCCGTACGGTGTCCGCTGGTCGGCGGTCGGGCGCGCGGTGGCGGTCTTTGTGGCGGGTGCGGGGAATGACGGCGTGGCGTGCTCCGGGGTGCGGCGCCGCGCGCCGCCGTCCGGTCCTGGCGTGTCGGTGCGGCCGGTACCGGTGGCCGGACGGCCGTCGTCGGGGACCGGCGTCGGCGGACCGCTGTGCACCACCCCGTCCCGGAACGGCGTGGGCAGCGCCCCGGCGCAGGTCACGACGGTGAGCAGGCCGAACGCGCACATGGCCGCGAGGCTTCCGAGCACCGCCCGCGCGGACCAGCCGGGCCGGGCCCGCCCGGGGCCCCGGGTGCACGCCCGGGCCCCGGCCGCTGCCCGCGCCGCGCGGAAGGCCGCCAACGCGGCCTCCTCCCGCAACGGGTCGCCGGGCCGGCGGGCGGCCGGGTCGGTGAGCGCCCGGACCACGGCGGCCAGCCGCGCCTCCGCGGGCGCGCCGGGCTCGGCGGCAGCACCCTCCAGCAGCCGCTCGACTCGCTCCGGTGCGGGTTCGGGCCGCTCCGCCGACGTGTCCACCACCTGCCTCCCCGGGTCGTCCGCCGGGCCGCCGGAGCCGTCGGTCCAGGACGCGGTCCTACACCTCACAGCGCCCACCGCCGTGAAAACGTCACACCCGGCCCAGGGGCACCGCCGCGACCGCCCGTCGCGGCCTCAGATCGTCAGCCGCGGACCGAGGACCGGCAGCAGCCGGTCGGCCAGCAGGCGGTGGGCCGGATCGGAGGAGCGCCAGCGCAGCTTGTGCCGGGTGCCGTCGGCCATCTGCACGGTGAGACTGGAGGTGGCGATGCCGCGGCGCAGCCGGGCGTGGACGATGTCCCGGAACGGGATGATCTTGTTGGTCCGGTGGGCGGACAGGATGGCGGCCGGGTCGTAGCCGACGCTGTGGCCGGACCTGCGGGCCGACGTACCCGTGGCGTAGGTGTTCACCACCGTCTCCAGCCAGCCGCTGCGGGTCCGCAGCAGGCAGGCCGGCATCACCCACAGGTTGCCGTGCACCCAGTCCAGCCGGCCGGTGGTGCAGGTGCGGGCCACCAACTGGCCGTGTTCCAGTCGCATCCGGGACGCCCGGCCGACCGCGCGCTCCAGCATCGCGTCCCAGGCGTCCAGCGAGCGGACCCGGCGGCGCTCCCACACCGCGTCGGTCTCCGAGACGAAGCCGATCCGGACCCGGCCGCCGGGGCTGAGGTCCACGACGAGCCCGACCTTCCAGTCCGGCCCGGTGACCTCGACCACCAGGTGCTCCGCGGGCGGCTCGCCGTCGCCGCCCGGTGCGGCGGGTTCGGGTCCGAGCAGTGTCGACGCGGTCCACAGCCCGTCGGCGGTCCACTGGGCCGCGCACTGGGCCACCCTCTCCGCGGCCGGTTCCAGGTCCACTCGTGTGCTCATCACTTCGATGATGGCGGATGGCGGGGCGGTACGGCCAGGTGGCCGCCCACCGCCAACCGCCTGCCGCCCGCGCGGGTGCGGACCGCCGGCCTCGAAGCGGGCCCCGGCGTTCCGCTCGCGGTCGGCCGTCCTCACCGGCCCCGCGGGCCCTCGGGGGCCGGACGCGGCGGCCCGGCCGGGCGGCTACGGCTACGGCTACGGCTACGGCTACGGCTACGGCTACGGCTACGGCAGGAGGGGCCCGGGGCGCCGGAGGGTTCCCCTCGCGGGCGCACGGCGCGGCCGCGAGGGACCCTGCCTATCGCCCGCCGTCCGTGAGCAGTTCGTGGACGGGCAGCGTCGCCGCGCCGAGGGCGACCGCCTCCTGGCCGAGCCGCCCGAGTTCGAGTCGGGTGCCGGCGGCCATGTAGTCGAGGCTGTGGCGGCGCATCGCGTCGTGGACGGCGGGGAGCATCGCGGGACCGAGGGCCATGCTGAGCCAGCCGGAGAGGATCACCCGGTCCGGGCTGAGCAGGTTGACGAGGTTGGCGATGCCGATGCCCAGGTACTCGGCCGCCCAGCGCACGGTGTCGGCGGCGGGCCCCGGCCGCGCCGCCTCGGTGACCAGGTCGGTGATCCGCTCCTCGACGCCGGTCGACGCCGGCGCGGGCGCGCCGGGGATCTGCCGGTAGTGCCGCAGGATCGCCTCGGCGCCGACGTACGCCTCCAGGCAGCCGTACGAACCGCAGCGGCAGGGCGCGCCGCCGGCCTCGACCACGGTGTGGCCCCACTCGCTGGTCGTGCTGGTGACTCCGCCGGGCGAGCCGGTGGCCACCGCGGCGCCGACGCCGACCGCGAGCAGCGCGACGATCGCCCGCTGTGCGCCCCGGCCCGCGCCGCGCCACATCTCGGCCTGGCCGAGGGTGCGGGCGCAGTTGTCCAGGTGCAGGGGCGCGGCGACGTGCGGGCGGAGCAGCGCGTCGAAGGGCACGCCGGACCAGCCGAAGGTGGGGGCGTGCACCAGGCCGTCGGGCAGCACCGTGCCGGGGATTCCCACGCCGACGCCCAGGAGCGCGGCGGGGTCGGCGCCGGCCTTGGCGGTGACCTCCTCGATGCCGGCGGTCACCAGCCCGGCGAGCACGGCGGGTTCGGGCCGGCCCTCGTCCATCCGGTAGGTGGCGGTGGCGAGGGTGTCGAGGGTCCAGTCGAACAGGCCGACCTGGACGTGCGTCTCGCCGATGTCCACGCCGACGACCCGCGCGTAGCCGGGTCTGACCTCCAGCAGGGTGCGGGGCCGACCGCCGTCGGAGTCCAGCAGTCCCGCCTCGGCGACCAGGCCGTCCGCGACGAGGTCGGTGACGACGTTGCTGACCGTCGCGGAGCTGAGGCCGGTGGCGCCCATCAGGTCGAAGCGGCTGGCCGGGCCGTGCAGATAGAGCTTCGTCAGCACGGACGTACGGTTGTGCCGGCGGAGATCCCTGGTGGTCCGACCCACGTCGCGCTTCACCGGGCCCCCCTCACGATGTCGGTGCCGGCGGCCGGGCCGGTGCGACCGAAGGGAACCGGCCGGACGCGGCGCAGCGGTGCCGTAGTGGCGCACGGCACCCCCGGGAGATCGCAGTACATGCCACATACTGCCAGAACGCGGGCGCGCCGCCGCCATGAAGGGAGCGCACTTCCGGCCTGGTACGGGTCGGGCGGGCGCCCCTCGCGGTCAGGTGTCGAGGGGCGCCCGGTCTCGGGGCGACGTGCCGCGGGCCGGCGGGTCAGGGGGCGGGCGGCCGGGAGAGCGGTTGCCGGGCGGCGGAGGGGCCGGCGTGCAGGGTGTACGGGCCGGGGCGCGGCTCCCAGCGCCCGTGCTCGGGCGACCAGCGCTCGAAGACGCGGGGGGCGACCGGGATCTCGGCGACGACTTGCTCGCCCGGCCCGGCGGTGACGGCGGCGTAACCGGCCAGTCGGAGGCCGCCGTCGTCGTACGGGTCGGGGCCGGTGGTCAGGTACAGCTGGACGACCTCCCGGCCGGGCCGGCCGCCGGTGTTGCGGACGGTGACCCGGGCGGTGACGGGGGTGGCGAGGGCGGCCGGCCCGGCGCCGTCCGGCGCCGCGACGTCCCGCGCCGCACCGCCGGACGTCGCGATGTCCAACCCGGTGACGTCCAGTTGCTCGTAGGCCCAGGTGGTGTAGCCGAGGCCGTGGCCGAACCAGTAGGCGGGCTCGGCGCCGGCCCGCCGCCAGGCGCGGTGGCCGAGGTACGGGCCCTCGTCGTAGCGGAGCACACCGCCGGTGGGGGTGGTGGAGGGATGCGGCGGGGGAGCGCCGTGGGAGAGCGCTCCCCAGGTGGTAGGGAGCCGGCCGCCGGGCTCGGCGCGGCCGAAGAGCACGTCGGCGAGGCCGTGTCCGGCCTCCTGGCCGGGGAACCAGCACAGCAGCACCGCGGGAGCGCTCTCCCGCCAGGGCAGTTCGACCGGGCCGCCGGAGTTGACGATCACCACGGTGCGCGGGTTGGCGGCGACGACCGCGGCGACCAGTTCGTCCTGGCGGCCGGGGAGCGCGAGCGAGGGCCGGTCGAAGCCCTCGCTCTCGATCTCGTCGGTGGTGCCGACCACGACGATCGCGGTGTCGGCGGCGCGGGCCGCCTCGACCGCCTCGGCGATCAGCGCGTCCTCGTCGCGCCGCGGCGGGTCCATGGCCAGCGCCACGGCGTGGCCGTGCCCGTCGGCCCAGTGCCGGGTGGCGGTCAGCAGCAGTTCCCGGCCGGCGTCGACCCGCCGGACGGCGGTGCGGAAGGCGGGGGTGACGTGCAGATAGGTGGGGTCCTGCGACTCCGGGGTGACGTAGGTGTCGAGCAGCACCTCGCCGCCCGCGGTCAGCACGACGGCGTCGAGGCCGACCACCGAGAACCGCCACTCCCCCGGCGTGTCGACCGTGACCAGGGCGCTGACCTCGACGGCCGCGGCGGTGTCGGCCAGTTCGGGCGCGTCGCCGGACTCCAGGATGCGGCCGCTGAGCCGGTGCTCGGTGTGGATCTCGGTGCCGTCGGCGGCAAGGTAGCGGACGAGGACGCCGGGGGTCCCGGTGCGCGGGTCGCGGGCGTTTCCGGTGTGGAGGGGGGTCGGGCGGGTGGTGAGGACGGCACCCTCGGCGTGTATGACGGTCGTACCGGTGTCGGAGAGCGCTCCCCGAATGCCGTCGAGCGGCGAGACGACCGCTTCGGGGAAGACCGCCGCGCTGCCGCCGCCCTGGAAGCGGGCCGCGGCGGCGTTCGGGCCGATCACCGCGATCCGGCGCGGAGCCACCGGATCGCCGGCGGCCAGCGGCAGCAGTCCACCCTCGTTGCGCAGCAGCACGCAGCCGGCCGCGACCGCCCGCCGCAGCAGGCCGCGGGCGTCGCCGGGTGTGGGGAAGTCCCGCGGCGCCGGCCCGCTGTCGAGCGCGCCGACCCGGGCGGCCAGCAACAGGATCCGCCGGACCTTGTCGTCGATCGCCTTCTCCGGCACCCTGCCCTCGCGTACGGCCGCCAGCAGCGGCTCGCCCCACCGCGGTTCCGGTCCCGGCATGGCGAGGTCCTGTGCGGCGAGGGCGGCGGCCTCGGTGGAGCGGACCGCGCCCCAGTCGGAGACCACCACGCCGTCGAACCCCCACTCGCCCTTGAGCGGTTCGGCCAGCAACGGGCTCTCGGACATGGTGGCGCCGTTGACCCCGTTGTACGCGGACATCACGGTCCACACCCCGGCCCGTACCGCCGCCTCGAAGGGCGCGAGGTACAGCTCGCGCAGCGTCCGCTGGTCCAACCGGGCGTCCAGGGTGAGGCGTTCGGTCTCCGAGTCGTTGGCGACGTAGTGCTTGGCGGTGGCGGCGACCCCGCCGGCCTGCACCCCCCGGATGTACGCCGCCGCCGTGCGCCCGGTGAGCAGCGGGTCCTCGGAGTAGCACTCGAAGTGGCGTCCGGCGCCGGGGCTGCGGTGCAGGTTGAGGGTGGGCGCGAGCAGCACGCCGACACCCTTGCGGCGGGCCTCGGCGGCGAGCAGCCCGCCGAGTTCGGTGACCAGTCCGTCGTCCCAGCTCGCGGCGAGCGCGGTCGGGGAGGGCAGCGCGAGGGAGGTGTCGCGTTCGTCCCAGCGTTCGCCGCGCACCCCGGCCGGGCCGTCGGAGACGCCGATGGCCCGCAGTCCGACGGCCGGTTCGGCCTGCAGGCGGAAGGCGGCGGCGCCGGACAGCAGCCGCACCTTGGCGGGGAGGTCGAGCGCGGCGACGAGCGCGTCCAGTTCCGCCGCGGTCGGCTCCACCGGGCCGGCGGCCTGCTCCCGGGTGGTGGCGGCGGGGGGCGCGGGGTGCGGGGGCGGCGGGGACGCGGGGGTGATCATGGTCATCCCTTCATGGCCCGTACCCGTGCCGCCGCCGGTCGGTGACGGTGCGTCGGCGACGGGGGGCCGCGTGGTCGGTGGGCGGGGCCGGGCGCTGAGCGGGGCGGCGCTGCGGGCGGTGGAGTCGGGGTCGGGCCGGAGGACTGCGCGGGACGGGCCGAGGGTGAGGGCGGTGGAACGGTGAGCCCGGGGACGGTGGAGCTGAAGGGCGGTGGAGCGGTGGAGCGGTGGAGCGGTGGGATCATGGTGCCGGGAGGAGTTGTCGCCCGCCGCAAAGTGGGAGAGCGCTCTCCCACCCCCGTACCATCAGCTCCCCCGGCACCCTCTGTCAACCCCGGCACCCCCGCCCCGGCCGGCCCGCCTCCGGCCGACCGGCCGCACCGCCGTCGCGCACGGTTGCCGGTCGGCCGAACGGACCGGCTGCCACGGTGTCCCACCTGCGAAGACCCACGCACAGCCGCCCTCACCGCCCGCGCCCACGCGTCGGGCCGCCCGGTCGGCCGGTCTCCGGCGGGCCGCAGGGCAGCCGTGGTCCGGACCCGTTCCCGCGCCGGGGCGGCCCCGCGGACCACGGCGGCGCAGGAAACTTCCCGGGTCGCCGACCGACCCGCCCGCCGCGCGGACCAGGCGGACCACCGGTCGCACGGACCCCGTCGGTTTCCCTCCCCCAGGGCCTCCGGCCTGCTGTTTCCCGTTACCGGGCCGCCTTGCCCCAGCCTGTTGCCGGGCCGCTCCGGGCGGACGGGAGGGACCGCGGGCGCCCGGCGCGCGGCCGACCCGTGCGGTTCGATCCCTTGACACCCCGGAAACGCAGCGGCAACCATCGGGGCCACTGAGAGAGCGCTCTCCCAAGCCTCTTGCCGTCGTTGGGGCGGCGCCCTCCCCTCCTTCCCCCCTCGCATCGCAGGAGACCGGCATGAGAGCCTCACCCTCAGCCATCGCCCGGCTCGGTTCGCTTCCCCCGCCCCTTCGTGTGCTGCTGCTCACCCTGCTGGCCACGGGGCTCGCGCTGTACGCGCTGGCCGTACCCGCCACGTCCGCGCACGCCGCCGACGCACTGCTCTCGCAGGGCAGGCCGGCCACCGCCTCCAGCACCGAGGGCGCCGGGTACCCGGCGTCGGCCGCCGTGGACGGCAGCGCCACCACCCGCTGGGCCAGCGCCTGGAGCGACCCGCAGTGGGTGCAGATCGACCTCGGCGCGTCCTCGACGCTCAGCAAGGTGGTGCTGAACTGGGAGAACTACGCGACCGCGTACCAGATCCAGGTCTCGGACGACGCCGCGCAGTGGACGACGGTGTACTCCACGACCGCCGGCACCGGCGGCACGCAGAACCTGACCGTCAGCGGCTCCGGCCGCTATGTCCGGCTGTACGGGACCGCGCGGGTCAACGGCTACGGCTACTCGCTGTGGGAGTTCCAGGTCTACGGCACGGCCGGGACCGGGAGTGCCGGCGGTACGACCGGCGGCACGACCGGGGGCAGCACCACCCCGCCGCCCGGCAACTGGACCACGCTGTGGAGCGACGACTTCAACGGGGCGAGCGGCGCGCCGCCGGCCTCGGGCGACTGGATCGTCGACACCGGCACCGCCTATCCGGGCGGCACGGCCGGCTGGGGCACCGGGGAGGTGGAGACCGCCACCGCGGATCCGGCGAACCTGGGTCTGGACGGTAGCGGGCACCTCAACCTGACCGCCGTCAAGTCGGGTTCGTCGTGGACGTCGAGCCGGATCGAGACCCGGCGCAGCGACTTCACCGCGCCGGCCGGCGGCCGGTTGCAGATCTCCGCGACGCTCAAGCAGCCCGACCCGGCCAAGGCGCTCGGCTACTGGCCGTCGTTCCGGGCGATGGGCGCCGCCTACCGGGGCAACCCGGCCGCCTGGCCGGCGGTGGGTGAGAGCGACATCATGGAAGACGTCAACGGCCGCAGCCAGTTGTCGGCGACGCTGCACTGCGGGACCGCGCCAGGCGGCAACTGCGCCGAGTACAACGGGCTGACCAGCGGCCTGGCGACCTGCACCGGCTGCCAGACCGGTTACCACACGTACTCCGAGATCATCGACCGCACCACCTCCGACGAGCAGATCCGGTTCTACCTGGACGGCAGCCAGGTGTGGCAGGTCAGCGAGTCGCAGGTGGGCGTGGCCACCTGGAACGCGGCGGTGCACCACGGGCTGTACCTGGACTTCAGCCTGCGGATCGGCGGTTCGTACCCGGACGCGGTGTGCGGCTGCACCTCGCCGGGCGCCGACACCTCCTCGGGCGGCGTCCTGAGCCTGGACAACGTGACGGTGTCGCAGACCACCGGCAGCGCCCCGGCGCCGCTGACCGATCCGCCGGTGCCCACCGCGTCGAGCACGGTCCATGTGACGGGGGGCCAGGGCGACTGGCAGCTGACCGTGGACGGAAAGCCGTGGCAGGTCAAGGGGGTGACGTGGGGTCCGGCGACGGGTACCGCCGACGCGCACATGCGCGACCTGAAGGCACTGGGCGTCAACACGCTGCGGACCTGGGGCACCGACGCGAGCAGCAAGCCGCTGCTGGACTCGGCCGCCGCGTACGGGCTGAAGGTGGTCAGCGGCTTCTGGCTCAACCAGGGCGCGGACTACGTGAACGACACCGCGTACAAGACCAGCACCCTCAACGACATCAAGAACTGGGTGACGACCTACAAGAACCATCCGGGCGTGCTGATGTGGGACGTCGGCAACGAGGTCATCCTCACCACGCAGGACCACTACACCGGCGCGGCGATCGAGCAGCAGCGCATCGCGTACGCGCAGTTCGTGGAGCAGGTGGCGCAGGCGATCCACGCCATCGACCCGAACCACCCGGTGACGTCGACGGACGCGTGGACCGGGGCGTGGCCGTACTACAGGCAGTACACGCCGTCGCTGGACCTGTACGCGGTCAACTCCTACGGCGCGGTGTGCAGTGTGAAGCAGGACTGGGTCAACGGCGGGTACACCAAGCCGTACATCGTGACCGAGTCCGGCGAGGCCGGCGAGTGGGAGGTGCCGAACGACGCCAACGGGGTGCCGACGGAGCCGACCGACGTCCAGAAGCGGGACGGCTACCTCTCGGCCTGGGGCTGCGTCACCGGGCACACCGGGGTGGCGCTGGGCGCGACGCTCTTCAACTACGGCGAGGAGAACGACTTCGGCGGCATCTGGTTCAACCTGCGTCCCAGCGGCTGGAAGCGGCTGTCGTACTACTCGGTGGCGAAGGACTACGGTGGTACGCCGCAGGCCGACACCCCGCCGGTGATCGGGTCGATGACGCTGGGCAACACCGCGTCGGTCCCGGCCGGCGGCACCTTCGACGTGACCGCGTCGGCGACCGATCCGGACGGCGACGCGATCAGGTACCAGCTGATGTACACCTCCAAGTACGTCGACGGCGGCACCGGGCTGCGCCAGGTGGACTTCACGCAGACCGGCAACGGGCGGTTCACGGCGACGGCGCCGAAGGCGCTCGGTGTGTGGAAGGTGTACGTGTACGCCTACGACGGGCACGGCAACGTCGGTGTCGAGACGCGGTCGTTCCGGGTGGTGGCGCCGCCGGTGGGCGGTACGAACGTGGCGCTGGGACGGCCGACCACGGCGTCGACGTACCAGCAGACCGGTGACGGGGCGCCGTTCCCGCCGTCGAACGCCACGGACGGCCGCTGGGAGACCCGTTGGGCGAGCGAGTGGGCCGATCCGCAGTGGATCCAGGTGGACCTGGGCCAGGTGACGGCCGTCAAGCACGTCCAGCTGGGCTGGGAGGCCGCGTACGGGAAGGCGTACCAGGTGCAGGTGTCCAACGACGGCACCAACTGGACGACGGTGTACACCACGTCCGCCGGGACCGGGGGCGTGGACACCTTCGACGTCAGCGGGTCGGGCCGGTACGTGCGGGTGACGATGGGGACGCGCGGTACGGCGTACGGCTACTCGCTGTGCGAGTTCGGCGTGTACGCCTGAGCCGTCCCCCGGGTGCCCCGCCCTCGTAGTGGAGGCGGGGCACCCGGGGGACACGGAGGGGCGGTGTGCGGGTGGCCTGTGGGGGGTCGCCGCACCCCGCCCCATCTGCGACTCGACCCGGAGAGCGCTCTCCGGCGTGGTATAACTTGGACCATGACGAGCAGCCGTCCCGGGCGGCCCCACCAGCCCACGCTGGAAGACGTCGCGCGGACCGCCGGGGTGTCGCGTGCCACGGTGTCGCGCGTGGTCAACGGGACGCGCAACGTGGACCCGGAGATCCAGCGGGTCGTCCAGCAGGCGGTGGCCGAGACCGGCTACGTGCCCAACCGGGCGGCCAGGACGCTGGTCACCCGCCGCACCGACTCCGTCGCCCTGGTCTTCTCGGTGCCGAACCACACCACGGCCGACGACCCGTTCCTGGGGCGGGTCTTCAGCGACCCGTTCTTCGGGCGGGTGATGGGCGGGCTGCTCACGGTGCTGCGCCCGCGCGGGGTGCACCCGGTGCTGATGCTGGCCGACTCCGAGGACGCCCGGCACGACCTGGCCGCCAACCTGCGGCAGGAGCACATCGACGGGGTCGCGCTGGTGTCGATAGCGCCCGGCGACTCGCTGCCGTTCCTGCTGACCGAGGCGGGCGTGCCGACGGTCCTCTTCGCCCGGCCGCAGACGCCGATCCCGATCAGCTACGTGGACGTGGCGCAGCAGGCGGGGGCCCGGCTGGCCGCCGAGCTGCTGCTGTCCCGCGGCTGCCGCCGGATCACCACCATCGCGGGGCCGTTCGACTCCCCCGCCGGCCAGGACCGGCTGGCGGGTTTCCGCGACGCGATGGCCGAGCACGGGTACGCGTTCGTGCCGAGCGTCGAGGGCAGCTTCACGCAGGAGGGCGGGGAGCGTGCCATGCGGCAGCTGTTGCAGGAACAGCCGGACACCGACGGGGTGTTCGTCGCCAACGACCTGATGGCCCAGGGCGCGCTGCTGGTCCTGCGCGACCACGGCCGCCGGGTGCCGGAGGACGTGGCGGTGGTGGGCTTCGACGACAGCAGCGCGGCCCTGGCGTCGCGTCCGCTGCTGACGACGGTACGGCAGCCGGTGGAGGACATGGCCGCGGAGATGGCCGCGCTGCTGATGGCGCTGATCGACGACCCGGCGGCCGAAACCCGCTCGGTGATCTTCAAGACCACGCTGGTGCGGCGCGCCTCGGCCTGATCTCCCCCGGGCCGGCGCCCGCCGGATGCGGCGGCTACTCGTTGGGAACCACGATGGCGGTGGCCAGGTATCCGTCGCGGACGATCCAGCGGCCGGTGAACACGTCAGGTCCGACGCCTTCGGCGAGCAGCGGGCCCGGGATCAGCAGCCGCGCGGTGTACGTACCGCTGCCGTCCGCGAGGCCGCCGGGGGCGCCCGGCGTGCCGGCGGCGGTGCGCGGGCCCGCCGCGGGGCCGCCGGCGGGGCCCGCGGCGGTGTCCGGGTCGCGGGTGAAGAGGAGTTCGGCCTCCTTGAAGCCGAGCATCCGGCGGTGGAAGGGGTACCACGCCTTGTAGACGGTCTCCTTGGCGCTGAACAGCAGCCGGTCCCAGCGGAACGCGGGGTGTTCGGCGGTGAGGCGGTCCAGGGCGGCCTGTTCGGCGGGGGTGGCGAGGATGACGTCGAGCACGCCGTCGGGCAGCGGGCCGTGCGGTTCGGCGTCGATGCCGAGGGTGAGGATGTCGCCGGCGCGAGCGACGGCAGCGGCGCGGTAGCCCTCGGTGTGGGTGATGCTGCCGACGAATCCGGCCGGCCAGACCGGCGCGCCGCGCCGCGCGTCGCGCAGGATCGGCCCGGACGGCGCGCCGAACGCGGCGAGGGCGGCGCGGGCGCAGGCCCGGCCGGCGGTGTACTCCGCGCGGCGCTTGGCGACCGCCTTGGTGATGGCCTCGGCCTCTTCCGGGAACAGCGGGGCGTGATCGAGTTCGTCGCCGTATGCCACCCGCGAGCGCACCGCGGGCGGCACCAGGTGCTCGATCACCGGCGGGCCCCCTCGCGTCCGGCCAGGATGCGGCGGGGCTCCAGGGGGCCGCTCGCGCGGCTGCCCCATTCGCGGGGGTAGCCGAGGGAGACCTCGGTGAAGCGCACCCCGTCCAGCGAGGTGACGCGCGGAATGTGCAGGTGGCCGTAGACGACCTCGGTGGCCCGGAAGCGGCGGTGCCAGTCCTCGGTGAGTTCGGTCCCGCACCACAGCGCGAAGGAGGAGTAGCGCAGGATGGCGGTCGGATCGCGCTGCAGCGGCCAGTGGTTGGCGAGCACCGTCGGCAGGCTCGGGTCGAGCTCCGACAGCCGGCGTTCGGTCAGGGCGACGCGGGCGCGGCACCAGTCGTCGATGCCGGACAGCGGTTCGGGGTGCAGCATCATCTCGTCGGTGCAGACCACGCCGAGCCGGGTGGAGTGGGCGACGGCCTCTTCCTTGGTGGTGGCGCCGGGGGTGCCGGCGCGCCAGGTGTAGTCGTAGAGCAGGAACAGCGGGCACACCGCGACCGGGCCGCGCTCGCCCTCCCAGATCGGGTACGGGTCCTCGGGGGTGATCACGCCGAGGTCGCGGGCGGTGCGCACCAGGTGCTGGTAGCGGGCTTCGCCGCGCAGGGTGACCGGATCGCCGGGCGGGGTCCACAACTCGTGGTTGCCGGGCAGCCAGATGACGGTGCCGAAGTTCTGCTTGAGGGTGGTCAGCGCCCAGTTGATGTCGGCGAAGCGCTCGCCGACGTCGCCGGCGACGATCAGCCAGTCCTCGTCCGTGGTGGGCCGCATCCGTTCCACGATGGCGCGGTTGGCGTCGTATCCGACGTGCAGGTCGCTGATCGCGAGGAGTTGCGGTCCGCCGGGGCCGGTCATGTGGTTGCCGTCCGTCCGCGTGTCGGTGTATGCACCCGAAGAGTGTTACAGAGCGAGGCCGAGTGGCCAACCCCGTCTTTTCCCGGGGGGCTTCGCCGGCCGCCCGGGGCCGGGCGTCAGTCGCGGTCCACCAGCACGGCCGCGCCCTGGCCGACGCCGACACACATGGTGGCGAGGCCGCGGTGGGCGCCGGTGCGGTTCATCCGGTGCAGGAGCGTGGTGAGGATGCGGGCGCCGGAGCAGCCGAGCGGGTGCCCGAGGGCGATGGCGCCGCCGGTGGGGTTGACCAGGTCCGGGTCGATACCCAGGAGCCGGACGGAGGCCAGGGCCTGGGCGGCGAACGCCTCGTTGAGCTCGGCCTCCTCGATGGAGTCGACGCCGCGGCCGAGCCGGTCCAGCACACGCCGGGTGGCCGGCACCGGGCCGATGCCCATGACGTCGGGGTGGACGCCAGCGCTGGCGCCGGCCGCGTACCGGCCCAGGGATTCCAGGCCGAGGTCGCGCAGCGCGTCCTCGCTGACCAGCAGCAGGGCGGCGGCGCCGTCGTTCATGGGTGAGGAGTTGCCGGCGGTGACGCTGCCGCCGTCGCGGAACACCGGGCGCAGCTCGGCGAGTCGCGCGGCGGTGGTGTCCTCGCGGATGGACTCGTCCTCGGTGACGACGACCGCGTCGGGGCGGGTGACGGGCACGATCTCGGCGTCGAACAGGCCGTCCTTGCGGGCCTCGGCGGCGTTGCGGTGGCTGCGCAGCGCGAACGCGTCCTGGTCGGCGCGGTCGACCCGGTAGCGGCCGGCGACTTCTTCCGCGGTCTCGCCCATGGACAGCACGCCGTGCAGTTCGCGCATCCGGGGGTTGGTCAGCCGCCAGCCGAGGCGGGTGTCGTGCGTCTCGATGGCCCGCGGCAGCGCCTCGTCGGGGCGGGGCAGGACGAAGGGGGCCCGGCTCATCGACTCCGAGCCGCCCGCGACCACGATCTCCGCCTCGCCGGCCGCGATCATCCGGGCCGCGCTGGTGACCGCCTCCATGCCGGACGCGCACAGCCGGTTGACGGTGGCGCCGGGGACCGTCTCGGGGAGCCCGGCGAGCAGGACCGCCATCCGGGCGACGTTGCGGTTGTCCTCGCCGGCCTGGTTGGCGGCCCCCCAGTAGACGTCGTCGATCCTGGCCGGGTCGAGCGCCGGTACACCGTCGAGCAGGGCCCGCAGCACGGTCGCCGCGAGGTCGTCCGGCCGCACCGTGGAGAGCGCTCCCCGAAGTCGCCCGATCGGAGTACGGCGGGCGGCGGCGAAGTGGACTGGGCGCATCGCGGACTCCTCGCAGGGCGTGTTCCGGCGTGGCCGTGACGGAGCCGCGCCCGTCGAAACTAGCACTGCAAGTTTAAGAAGGCGAGGGAGCGGGTCCCCGCGGGGTGCGGGACGCTCGGCCGCGCCCGCCGGGTCCGGACAGCCCGGAACCAGGCCGCTCCGGGCCCGCGCGCGAAGGCCGCCGTCCGGCCCGGGGGGCGTCAGTCGCTCAGGCGCCGGGAGGGGCCCAGCAGCCGCAGGCGTTCCAGTTCGCGGCGGTCGCGCTTGGTGGGGCGGCCGGTGCCGCGGTCGCGGATGCCGAGGGCGAGTACCGCCTCGCGCGGCGGCGGGGGCGGGCTGTTGTCGACGTAGGACTCGGCGGCGACCGGGGCCCCGACCCGCTTGCCGAGCAGTTTGGAGACGACGACGACGCGCTCACGGCCGGCGTGGAAGAGGCGTACCTCGTCGCCGACCCGCACCGCCTGCGCGGGCTTGACCCGCTCGCCGTTGACCCTGACGTGGCCGGCCCGGCAGGCGGTGGCGGCCAGTGACCTGGTCTTGGTCAGCCGCGCGCACCAGATCCAGCTGTCCACCCGGACGCTGCCTCCGCTCGCCAGTACGTTCCCGGCGCCGCGCGGCGGACGCTCCCGCTCGGCGCCGTCCGGGCCCTGTCCCTCTTCCGCTCCCGCCATGTCCCCGAGGGTACGGCCTGCGGGGGGCCGCCCGGCAGACCGCCGAAGGAGTGGCGCGGGCCGCGACGCGGCCGGGCGGACGGGAGCGGCGACCACCGGCCGCCCCCGCGGGCCCCGCCCGGAAGGGTGTCCGCCCGGGGCTGCCCGCGCGCTGCCGGGCCGGCCCCCAGGGCGCCGACACGCCCGGCGCGTACCGCCGGCGACGTGCGGATTCGGCGCCGGGGTGCGCAGCACCCGGAAGGCGCCGGGCGCCGTACCGCCGGCGACGTGCGGGATCCGCCGTGGGGCGGCAGCCGCGGACAGCCCCGGGTGCCGGGCGGTGGCGGGCCGGCCGGCGTCGCCGTACCGGCCGCTGCCCCCGTCGCGGGTTCAGCGGCCGTAGACCGCGACGAAGTCACGGGTGGCCTGCGCGTAGTAGCGGTCCGGCGGGTCCTCGAAGTCGAGGATGTTGGTGGGCTTGGGATTGGCCGGGTCGGTTGTCCCGTCGTAGGACATGAAGGACGGCCAGGCCCTGTTCATGTCCAGCGGCATCGCGCGGACCGCCCCGGCGTGCTGCATGAGCCGGGCCAGGCTCTGCGCGGACAGCGCCTGGCCGACCACCATGACGATGTCGCCCCGGGCGGTGACGCCGACGCCGGACCTGGGTACGTACATCCGGCTCTGGTCGCTGACGCCCCACTTGGAGTCGTCGCCGATGTCCGGGACGACCTTGCCGTCGTCGACCATCAGCTCCAGGCACTGGCGGACGCCGACCACCTCCGGCGTCATGCCGGCGTCGCGGCCCCAGACGCCGATCTTGATGGAGCCGTCGCGGTAGAAGACCTCGGAGGCGGCGCCGTCGCGCAGCCGGCCCGCGGTCCTGCCGTCGAGGTAGAAGCCGCCCCGTGAGCCGCCGTCGGTGATCCGGAAGCCGCCGTTCCAGGTGGCGACCAGGCCGGTGCGCCGGCCCTCGGGGATGGTCGGGGGCACGTCGAAGGTCTCGCCGGGCTCGCGGAAGCCGGGGTGCAGCTGGAAGCGCGCGTAGGTGCCGCTGATCCAGGCGACGGCCGCCTCGTACGAGGTGTGGTCGGCGTCGGGGCGGACGTAGGTGCCCTGCACGATGGGTTCGCCGTGGGCGGCGGCGAGGGTGCGGTAGACGCCTTCGCCGGGCAGCGCCGGGCTGACCAGGGGCCGCATCGGGGCGTGCCGCGGAACCAGCGGCCGGGCGGCCACATGGGCGGGGGCCGGGCCGGTGGCCCTCATCCGGGCCAGCGCGTCGGCGGGCAGCCGGCCACCGACCCGGGGCGGGTCCACCCGGTACTGCCAGTCCTCCAACCGGTCGACCACGAAGCCGAGTTCGTGGTCGCGGGCCCATTCGGCGAGGCGGGCCGCGGTGCTGTCCCGGCCGGGGTAGGTCAGGGCCCGGCCGACGGACCAGCCGAGGGCGCCGGCGCAGAGCACGCAGACGCCGAGCGCGCCGCGGACGGTGAGCCTGCGGCGGCGCAGCTGGGCCGGGGTCAGATCCCGTCGGTGCTTCCAGGGCAGCAGTCTTCTGCGGCGGCGGGCGTGCGCGGGGCCGTCGGCCGGCTCCTCGGCCTCCGGGTCCGACTGCCGCTGCGCGATCCCGCCCTGGCTCATGGTGCTCCTTCCGACCGCCCGGGTGCTCCGGTCGTGCGGCGCGCGATCCCGGACCCTCGGCTCGTCGCATTTCCTGCTTGGCCGACTTTGTGAGCTTATGACCGGCTATCGGGCGCGTTAACCGCTTCGGGCCGCGGAAACACCCGGGTGACCGAGTAGGTCCGGCGCGGGCGCCCGCGGGGCGGGGCGGGTCCGGAGAGGGACATGGTGCCCTTGGGACCAACGCGTTTCGGCCATCGCGAGCGGGGGCGTCCGGCAGTGGCCGGCCGGTGGTGTGTACGGGCCCGGCCGGTTCACGGCAGGCCGAACGGCGTACCCCGGGTGGCCGGTTCTGGTCAGCGGCGGCACGGGCTCTGAAAGGATCACCAGCACCCGGCCGACCGGTGGAGCGAGCTCCCCGCCCGGCCGTCCCCGGCGGCGCCGGCCGCCCTGACAGGCCCGGCCGCCGGCGGAGACCCGGAACGGCGGGGCGATGACACGAAACGGCGGCGGGGTGCGGACCTCCGCCGTTTCGTGCCGTCCGGGACCGGGCACTTGGGCCTCGCCGGCCTCCCGCTACGGCAGGGTGGCGACGACCGCCGCGTAGGAGAGCCCGGCACCGTAGCCGAGCAGCAGCGCGGTACCGCCCGAGGGCGCGGCCCCGGCGGAAAGCACCGCCTCCATGGCGAGCGGGATGGACGCGCCCGAGGTGTTGCCGTTGGTGATGATGTCCTTGGCGACGGTCACCTCGTCCGGCAGCCCCATCGAGCGGGTCATGCTGTCGATGATCCGCTCGTTGGCCTGGTGGGGGATGAACGCGTCCAGCTGCTCGGGCCTGATCCCGGCCTCGTCCAGCGCCTGCCGGGCGACCTTGGCCATCTCGTACACCGCCCAGCGGAACACCCGCTGCCCGTCCTGCCGCAGCGCCGGGAACGGGTGCCCTGGGTCCTTCTTCAGCACGTCCCAGGGCGCGCTCTGGCTGATCACGTCGGCCTGCCCGCCGTCCGCGCCCCAGACGGCCGGGCCGATGCCCGGGGTCTCGGACGGGCCGACGACCACCGCGCCCGCGCCGTCGCCGAAGATGAACGCGGTGGAGCGGTCGGTCAGGTCGAGGATGTCGGTCATCCGCTCGACGCCGACCACCAGGACGTGCCCGCCGCGGGCGCGGACCGCGTCGGAGGCGAGCACCACGCCGTGCACGAAACCGGCGCAGCCCGCGGAGATGTCGAAGCCGGCCGCGCGGGTCGCGCCGATCCGGTGGGCGATCTCGGTGGCGACCGCCGGCGTCTGCATCAGATGGGTGAAGGTGGCCGCGATCACGCAGGTGATGTCGGCCGGGGTGAGACCGGCCGCCGCCACGGCCTTGTTCGCGGCCTGTTCCGCCATGGCGCCGAGCGTCTCGTCGGGGCCGGCCCAGCGGCGCGTTCTGATCCCGGTTCTGGACCGGATCCACTCGTCCGAGGAGTCGATGTACCGGCATACCTCGGCGTTGTCGACGATCCGCCGCGGGCGGTACGCGCCGACGCCGAGGATCCGGGTGTGCCGGGCGCCCTCGGGCACGGTGATCTCAGCAGTCATGGCAGCCATTCATGGAAACCTTTCAGACCGTCGCCGGCCGGCGGCCGGTTCGGGTCGGGCCTGGTGGCGGACTTGCCCCGCCGCGCCCGTCGTGGTGGGTGACCCGCCGGGGCGCGCGGACTTCCGCACTCAGGCATGATCTCGCCCCGGTGGTGGAAACGGGGGCGGCACCCCGTCGAAGGCTCAGTGAAGGCCGGGGGGCCCGGCCTTGAGGATCTCGGCCAGCGCCGCACGGCCGTCGCCCAGAGCGCCGCGGGTGTACGCGGCGGTGTACCCGGTGTCGCCGAGCGCGGCGCGGGCGGTCGCCTCGCACTGCTCGCGCAGGACGCGCAGTTCCGGCGCGCCGCGCTGCGGGTGCCCGACGCTGCGCCAGTACGCCTCGCCGGTGCCGTAGACGGACGCCGCCTGCTCCGCCCGGCCGTCGGCGGCCAGTGCGGCGGCCAGCAGGTCCAGGCCGAGCGCGATGCCGAAGGCGTCGCCGAGCATCCGCTTGCTCTCCAGCATGGTGCGGGCGTAGTCGACGGCTTCGGCGGGCTCGCCGGAGAGCAGGGCGACGATGGACAGCTGGTAGTCCAGATAGGAGCGGGTCCAGACCTCGCCGGTCCGTACGCAGTGCTCCCGCAGCGCCAGAGCGCGGGCCCGGCCTTCGGCGAGGGACCCGAGAGCGGTGAGCGAGAGCACCTCGACCAGGTCGCAGCGCAGCCGGTCCGGGGAGTCCAGGGCGAGGTCCGGCGCCTGCTTGAGCGCTTCCTGCACGGCGTCCAGAGCGGTCTGCGGGCGGCCCATGAGCATGCCCAGCAGCCCGGTCAGCGCGGCGGCGCCCAGCCGCTCCGCCAGGACGCCGTCCGCCTCGGCCGCGTCCCGGACCTCGGCGCTGAGCCGGGTGGCAAGGTCGTAGTCCCCCTGGAGGGTGACGGTGATACCGAGCCCGGTCAGGGCGCGGGTGCGGGCCGGTCCCGGCGCGGTGTGCGCGGCCAGGGCGCGGTCGAGATAGCCGCGGGCCTCCTTGATGTGGCCGCAGCAGGTCCAGAAGTAGACCAGCAGCCCAGCGAGTTCGGCGGCCTTGGCGGGGTCGCGGACCAGCCAGTGGTCGAGAGCGGTACGCAGGTCGGGGTGGGCGTCCTCGACCGCGCGGTAGCCGGGCAGCTGGCCGGTGCCCGCCCAGACGTCGTCGGCCCAGCGGGCGAGCCCGGCGAAGTACGTGGCGTGCCGGTCGGCGGTGGGGCCGGTCTCGCCGAGTTCGAGCAGCCACTCGTGGCCGTACTCGCGGATGGTGTCGAGCATGCGGTAGCGGTCGCCGGAGCCGGCCTTCCCGACCACGGACTGGGCGACCAGCCGTTCCAGGGTCGGTGCCACGTCCTCGGCGGCCAGCGGGCCGCCGGCGGTGACGGCCTGTGCCGCGGCCAGGTCGAAGGCGCCGCGGAAGACGCTGAGCCGGGCCCAGAGCAAACGTTCCAGCGGCGCGCACAGCTCGTGGCTCCAGCCGATGGCGGTCCGCAGTGTCTGGTGCCGCCGCGGCCAGACGAAACCGGAGCGGGCCAGCACCTCGAACCGGGAGCCGAGCCGGGCGGCCACCTCGGTGACGTCGGCCGGGCCGACCTGGGCGGCGGCCAGTTCGATGGCCAGCGGAATGCCCTCCAGCCGGCGGCAGATGGACTCGGCGGCCCCCGCGGCGCCGGGTCCGGCGAGCGCGGCCGGGCCGAGCCGCGCGGTGACCCGCGCGGTGAACAGGGCGCGCGCGTCCTCGCCGCCGGCCGACAGCGGCGCCACGTCGAAGACCTGCTCGCCGTGCGAGCCCAGCGGGCGCCTGCTGGTGGCCAGCACGGTCAGGCCGGGGGCGGCGGCGAGCAGCTCCGCCACCAGGTGGCCGCACTCGTCGGCCAGGTGCTCGCAGGAATCGAGGACGAGCAGCAGCCGCTTGTCGGCCAGCCATTCGCACAGCGCCTCCACCGGCATCCGCGGGGAGTGGTCGGCGAGGTCGACGGCGTCGCTGACGGTGGCGAGCAGCAGGTCGGGGCTGTCGAGGGTGGCGAGGTCGGCCCACCAGGTCCCGTCGGGAAAACGGGCCGCGACGAAAGGACGGTCCGCAGCGGCCCCGTCAAAGCCCGCGGCGGGGCCGGAACCCGCGGTCGGTTCAGAGTCCGCAGGGCGGCCGGCGGTGGGCGCGGCGCCGGACGCCGTCTCGAACCCGGCCCCGGCGGCCGCGCGTTGGGCGAGCCTGGTCTTGCCCACGCCGCCCGCGCCGGTCAGGGTGATCAGCCGGTGGGTGGCCAGCGCGGCGCCGAGCCGGGTGAGTTCCGGTCTGCGCCCCACGAAACTCGTTGTCTCCTGCGGAATGTTGCCCTTCATGGCGACAGCCTGACACCGACCGAGCACGTACGGAAACCGGGGTGGGTGATCACGGCCCGGCCGGCCGGGCGGCGGCGCCCGCCGGCCCTGTCCCGGTCCACCGGCCGCGCCGCGCCGCGCGGTTGGGAGGCCGCCGGGTCCAAGTCCCGGCTCCCCTATATAGCGGCAAGCCGCGCCACCGCCTTCCCCTCTGCTCCCGCGGCCATCGCCCGCTCCCCCGATCCCGTACGGCCCCGCGCCGGCCCCGTACCGACTCCACCGCGGCTGCGCCGACATACCGCCGCAAGCCCACCCGTTCCCGGGTGCTTTCCCTTGCGGTCCCACCGTCCCGGATGTGAGGGTCGTCGCAGCGCACGGACCTGCGGAGGACCGAAGACGGGGAGTCCGGCGCCGGGTCGGGCACCGTCGCCCGCCCACTTCGCTTCGGCGGAGGCGGCCACCGGGCAGCTCCGACCGGAAGCAAACATGTTCCAACACCGGTGGGACATCACGGTCCGACAACGCATCCGGATCAGAACGTTGACGCCCCTGTGCATGTGGCGTAGAACTACCCTGCAGTTGCGATGGCGTTTCTTCTTGGTGACTTCTGTTGGAAACGGACCGGCGCAAGAGCCGCTGAAACACTCCGCTCCGCCAACATTTTCGCCTTCTGTCCCTTGGATACGCCCACACACACATGGAGGCACCATGTCGGACGTCGAGTCGTCGGGCAGCAGCACCGGAACCGGCCTGCCCCCGACCCGCAGGAACCTGCTCAGGGGCGTGGCCGCCGGTGCCGGACTGGCCGTCGTCTCCGGAGGGCTGCTGACCGCCTGCGGCGGGTCGAGCTCGGACAACAACGACAACAGCACGAGCGCGTCGGGCGGATCCGCCTCCGTCGCGGGAGCGACGGTGACCTTCGGATCGAACTACTCCGACGCGGCCCCTAAGGCGGCGTTCGCCGCGCTCACCACGGCGGCCACGGCCTCCACCCGGGTGAAGGTCAAGATCAACACGGTCGACCACAACACCTTCCAGCAGAACATCACCAGCTATCTGCAGGGCACGCCGGACGACCTGTTCACCTGGTTCGCCGGCTACCGCATGCAGTACTTCGCCGCGCAGGGTCTGGCCCAGCCGATCGACGACGTGTGGGAGAAGATCGGCGGCAGTTTCAGCCCCGCCGCCAAGGCACTGTCCACCGGCGTGGACGGGCACCAGTACCTGGTCCCGATCTACAACTACCCGTGGGTCGTCTTCTACAACAAGAGCCAGTTCGCGGCCAAGGGCTACGCCGTCCCCACCACCTGGGACGACTACATCGCGCTGGCCAAGAAGATGAAGGCCGACGGGATCATCCCGATCGCCTTCGCCGACAAGGACGGCTGGCCGGGGCTGGGGACGTTCGACATCCTCAACATGCGGATCAACGGTTACGACTACCACAGCAAGCTGATGAAGCACGAGATCCCGTGGACCGACCAGGGCGTCCACACCGTCTTCCAGCACTGGGCGGAGCTGATGCCCTATTTGCAGAGCGGCGCGAACGGCCGGATCTGGCAGGACGCCTCCAAGGCGCTGGAGACCAAGCAGGCCGGCATGATGTTCCAGGGCACCAACCAGGTCGCCGCGCAGTACGTGTCGGACAAGGCGGACCTGGACGACCTGGACTTCTTCACCTTCCCCGCGATCAACCCGCAGTGGGGACAGGACTACATGGACGCCCCCACCGACGGCTTCATGCTCAGCAAGAAGGCCAGGAACACCGACGCCGCCAAGGCGCTGCTGGAGTACATCGGCACCGGGCCGGCCGAGTCGGAGTACCTCAGGTCCGACCAGTGGGACGTGGGACTGGTGAACGGCCTGCAGGTGCCGACGTACAACGCGATCCAGAAGAAGTCGGTCGAGGAGATCGGCAAGTGCAAGGCGGTCGCGCAGTTCATGGACCGCGACGCCGACCCGGCGATGGCCACCGCGATGATCTCGATCATCCAGAAGTTCATCGACGACCCGGGCACCGGAAGCATCGCGTCCCTGCAGAAGAGCGCGGAGGCCCAGGCGAAGGCGATCTATTCCTGATGAGTTCCGCCTCCCAGGTGCGCAACCCGGCGGCGGCGACGGCCGGGCCCGAAACAGGGGCCCCGGTCCGCCGCCGCCGCGGCGTGCGCACGATGAGCGCCCGAGACCGTGTCGTGGTGGCCCTGCTGCTCGGGATACCCCTGCTGCTGGACCTGGCCTTCGTCTGGTTCCCGGCCATCGGTACGGTGCTGCTGTCGTTCACCAAGTGGAACGGCGTCGGCGGCCTGCACACCACGACCTGCAAGCCGAACCTGCCGTCGATCCTCAACAACGGCTGCGTGTACGGCATCCAGAACTACCACCAGGCCGTCACCATCTACCCGGAGTTCTGGCCGGCCGTCCGGCACAACGTGATCTGGCTGGCCGTGTTCGTGCTGATCGCCACCCCGCTCGGCATGCTCTTCGCGGTGGTCATCGACCGCGGCATCAAGGGCAGCCGGATGTACCAGAGCATCCTGTTCCTGCCGGTGATGCTGTCGCTGGCGCTGGTCGGCATCATCTGGGAGTTCGTCTACTCGCAGGACTACGGCCTGATCAACACCGTCATCGGCCGCAACCACAACGGCGACTCCGTCGACTGGCTGGGCAATCCGCACCTCAACCTGTGGGCGGTGCTGCTGGAGGCCACCTGGCGGCAGGCCGGCTATGTCATGGTGCTGTACCTGGCCGGGCTCAAGGCGGTCGACCCGACGCTGCGGGAGGCCGCGCTGATGGACGGGGCCAACGCGTGGCAGACGTTCTGGCGGGTGGTCTTCCCGGTGATGCGGCCGATCAACATCGTCATCATGGTCGTCACCGTCATCGAGTCGCTGCGCGCCTTCGACCTGGTCTACATCACCAACAAGGGCATCAACGGCCTGGAACTGCTGTCGGTGCTGGTCACGTCGAACATCGTCGGCGAGACCCAACGGGTGGGCTTCGGCTCGGCGCTGGGCGTGGTGCTGCTGGTGATCTCGCTGGTGCCCATCTCGATCTTCCTGTACCAGACCTTCCGGCGAGAGGAATCGCAGTGAGCGCCGAAACCCTTCCCCGGCTGCGGGCCTCGGTCCCGGCCGGCGGCGGCCCAGCGCGGCGCCGCCGGCCGTGGGGCCAGGCCGCCTCGCAGCTGTTCCTGATCGTCTCCTGCGTGCTGTGGATCCTGCCGATCGCCTTCGCGCTGTACGTGGCGGTCCGGCCGTACTCCGACACCCGCAAGTACGGCTACGTCTCGATGCCGCACCACCTGACCTTCAGGAACTTCAGCGACGCCTGGACCCAGTCGGACATGGGGCACTTCTTCTGGAACTCGGTGCTGATCACGGTGCCCGCGGTGGTGATCGTGCTGGCGCTGGCGTCCGGGGTGGCGTTCGTCCTCACCCGGGTGAACCTCAGGGTCAACATCGCGCTGCTGATCCTCTTCACGGCCGGCAACCTGCTGCCGCAGCAGGTCATCATCACCCCGCTGTACCGGATCTACCTCAGGATCCCGCTGCCGACGTTCCTTGCCGGCAGCGGTCTGATGTACAACTCGATCATCGGTCTGATCGTCATCAACGTGACGTTCCAGCTGGGCTTTTGCGTCTTCGTGCTGAGCAACTACATGAAGTCGATCCCCGGTGAGATGTACGAGGCCGCGCTGGTGGACGGGGCGAGCCTGTGGACGCGGTTCTGGCGGCTGACCGTGCCGCTGTGCCGGCCGGCCCTGGCGGCGCTGGCCACGCTGCTGACCACGTGGATCTACAACGACTTCTTCTGGGCGATCACCTTGATGTCGTCGGGTGACAAGCGGCCGGTGACGTCCGCGCTGGCCAACCTCCAGGGGCAGTTCGTCAGCAACCAGAACATGATCGCGGCGGCGGCGATGATCGCGGCGGTGCCGACGCTCGTCGTGTACGTGCTGCTGCAGAAGCAGTTCATCGCGGGTCTGTCGCTGGGGTCGAGCAAGGGCTGATCCCGGGGTCCGAACCGGAACCGGGGCGCGGGGCGCCACCGGTTCCGGTCGTCGCGTCCCGGGCCGGTCCGGTCGCGGCGGGCGCCGCGGTTCCGCCGCGGCGCCCGCCTCCGACCCCGCGTTTGATCGGGTTTTGCCCTATTACCCGAAACCAACAGGTCATATGTTGACCTAGTGCGCATACTGCTGGTCTGAACTCGAATCTGAGAGCGCGTTCAATTGGCGCAGGGACCAGTTCGGTGACACAACGGACACTCCCGCATTCACTTGTTGACGCGGCGCACACCGGCCAAGTTGACTCGCCGTCACTTGGGCCCCGCGGTGGCGGCCCTGTCCAGGGAGGCGACGTTCTATGAACGCGATGACGCGTCGAGTAGTCGTGGGCACGGCCGTGGTGTCGCCGGCTTGCGCGATGGCCGCGTGCGGCAAGACCGGCCAACGGTGACGACGCCGACCCGAACGCGGCGGAGTTCAAGGCCGGCGCCCACTCCGTCCTCGACGGCAAGGTGGACATCGCCTACGAGCAGAGCGGCCTGTGGAAGGACAACGTCGCCAGCCAGAAGGTGACCGCGGCGATCACCCAGATCGGCGCGAAGAACATCGCCGCCGTCTACTCGGCCAACGACACCATGGCCGGCGGTATCGCCACCGCGCTCAAGGGCGCCGGCATCAACGTGCCGCGCTCACCGTCACCACTGTCACCACTGTCACCACTGTCACTACTGTCACTACTGTCACCACCGGATCCGGCCAGAGCGTGCCGTCGAAGCTGCTGACGGCGGCCTCGCTGACCCAGTCGAACGTGGCGGACATCGTCACCAAGTACCACTACTACACCGTCGCCCAGGTGTGCACCGCCGAGTTCGCCAAGGCCTGCGCGGCGGCCGGCCGCAAGTAGCCGGCCGGGCGGGGAGCCGCGGAAGCGGCGGGGCCGCCGGAGGCCGATCGGCCTCCGGCGGCCCGTTTCTGCCGTCTCTGCTGTCTCCTGCCGTCCCGCTGCCGGCGCCGGTCGGCTCACCGCGCCACGGGCCGTCCCGTTACGGGAAGTTGACCACGTTGCTCGGGGTGGTGTTGGCCGCGGTGACCGCACCGGTGTCGTTGATGACGTGGGTGATGGTGCCGACGCCGCCCAGCGACACCGTCAGGGTGTCGTGGAACTTCACGCCCGGGGTGTTCGGCACCTCGAACGCGTGGTAGTTGTTCACGGCCGGGTTGACGTTGAAGTAGCAGTAGCTGCCGAGTCCCCACGCCTCGTGGGTGGTGACGCCGGCACCCACCTTGTAGGCGGCGTAGCCGTTGACCGAGGCCGAGCTCTTCCAGGCGGCCTGGTTGGGCGGGTCGTACGGGTTCTCGTTCTGGAAGAAGATCGTCTTGCCGCCCTGGCCGTTCCACACCACCTCGTACTTCTGGTAGTGCTCGACGAACAGGCCGGTGGCCAGCACGTTGGCGCCGTTGACCGTCAGACCGGTGTCGGCGGTGTTGGTGGTCCAGCCGACCGTGCCCGCGTTGCCGTGGTCGGCACGCCAGGCCCAGACGTGGTCGATGATCGTGTTGCTGCTGTTGACGACCAGGCTGTTGGTGGCCTTGCCGGCGATCTCGCCGCCGATCCGGAAGAACACGTCCTGGATCGTGGTCGGGTTGGCCGCGTGGCTCGCGGTCGAGCCGGACGGGCCGACGGTCAGCAGCGCCGCCGAGTTGGTGGTGCCGGCGTCGAACAGCACACCCTTGACGCGCACGCCGTCCACGTCGGCGACCTGCATCGCGTTGACCCCGTTGTCCGGGACGAACGTCGCGTAGCCGATGCCGAGCACCACGGTGTTGGCCTTGGTGACGTTGAGCGTCTGGTTCAGGTGGTACACGCCCGGGGTGACGAACAGGTTGCAGCCCTGGGAGAGGGCGTTGTTGATCGTCGCCGCGGTGTCGCCGGCCTTGACCACGTAGAACTGGCTCATCGGCAGCGAGGAGCCGGGGGTGCTGCCGTTCGCCCAGCTCGGGCCGGAGGCGTTGGTCCGCAGCGAGGGCAGGAACACCCGGTACTTGCCCGTGGTGTCGACGTACAGGTACGGCACGTCGCGGGAGACCGGGGTGGTGGCCAGAGTCGTCTCCGGTGGGTTGGGGAAGGTGTTCGCCGGGGCGCCGTCCACGCCGGAGAAGACCATGTTCCACACGCCGCCGCTCCAGCTGCCGAAGCTGCTGTCCCGGGAGTACCACTGCTGCTGCGAGACGGTCGCCGCCTGGCCGCTGACCTTGGTGTCCGCGATGTAGCCGCCGCTGGCGTAGCCGTAGCTGGCCGGGTAGAGGGCGAGGCCGCCGTGCACGTCGATCCGGCGGAACGGGGCGGCCTGCGCCACCGCCCAGCGGTCGGTGCCGCCGGAGGGGTTGATGGCCAGGTTCTCCGCGCTGCGCCAGAAGTTCTGCGTGGCGTTGCCGGCGTCGGAGGCGTTGAAGGCGTCGACGGTGACGTCACCGTTGATGGTCACGTCGTCCGGGTTCTGGCCCAGGCCCGCCACCGAGGTGTAGAAGCCGACGTTGTCCTCGACGTTGTACGTGCCCGGCTTGTACAGATCCGCCACCCGGTTCTCGCTGAACTGGGCGGTGTTGGTGTCCTTCATCTGGTTGAACTGCGCGTCGAGCTGCGCCTGGATGGCGGCGTTGCCCATGGACGGGTCGAAGATGTGCACGTTCGGACCGAAGTCGGGGGTGTCGGACTGCGCGGGGCAGCCGGCCGACGGCGCGGTGATGGTGAAGGTCGCGCTGGCCACGGCGGAGTTGGTGGAGCCGGCCTTGGTGGCCAGCGCCTTAACCGTGGTGGTCGCGCTGACGGTGAGCGCGGCGCCGTAGGTGGGCGATGTCGCGGTCGGCGTCGAGCCGTCCAGGGTGTAGTGGATGGCCGCGCCAGCGGTGGCGTCGGCGATGGTGACGGTCTGCGCCGAGGTGAACGAGCCGCCGGCCGGACTGAAGGTGGGAGTGGCCACGGTTCCCGGCGGGGGCGCCGTGGTGGTGCCCCCGCCGCCGCCCTGGGTGTACGTGAAGTGCGGTGTGTCGTACTGCGGGCCGCTCTTCTCGTAGGTGAACCAGTACTCGAGCACCGCGCCGGTGGTCAGGGTGCTGACCGTCCAGGTCCAGGTGCCCGCGGTGTTGGTCATCCGCACGTTCTGCTGGTTCGTGCCGTTCACCAGGTAGTGCGCGTCGACGTAGGCGGCGGGGGTGGTCGGGACGAAGGTGATCTGTGCCTGCGTCGTGCTCACCTGGGTGACGCTCTGGGTGTAGTCGGACGCGTCCGCCGAGGCGGTGCCGACGGTCTGGGTCAGGCCCAGCAGTCCGACCAGGGCGAGCAGCAGCGCCCCGAGCAGTGCGATGGCCCGCTTCCGGGTCGGCCGATGGGGCCCGCTGCGGGCCTCGGAGATGGTGCGTCGCATCAGTGTGGGGTCCTTTCACCTGGATTCGTGAAGTGAACGCCAGGTAAGCGCGGAATTTGTGGGGGTGGTTCGCGCTCTGCACTATGCTTTCTGGGCAACAGTCCCGGTGTAGCCCTTTTATTCAATGAGTTGAAAACGCTCTCACTCTGCGGATCTGGGAATCCCGGATCCGTAAGGCAGTGTCAAGTCGTCGTGGCGAGCAGTCAAGAAGCTGGGCGGGATTCACGCCGCGAACCGCTGCGGCGCGGCGCGCCGCGCCCGGTGGGACTTGCCTTCGAGTGCGCTCCAGTTCGTAGCGTGCCGGTATGAGCTCACCTACGACCAAGCAGCACAGCATCGGCTCCGGGTTCGGGGCCCGCAGCACCGCGGCCGACGTCCTGGCCGGCGTCGACCTGACCGGCAGGCTGGTCCTGCTGACCGGCGGCTACTCCGGCATCGGCCTGGAGACCACCCGGGCGCTGACCGCGGCCGGCGCCCGGGTGGTGGTGCCGGCCCGCCGCCCGGAGACCGCCCGGCAGGCGCTGGCCGGGATCGACCGGGTGGAGGTGGACGAGCTGGACCTGGCCGACCAGGACTCGATCGCCGCCTTCGCCGACCGGTTCCTGGCCACCGGCCGGGACATCGACGTCACGATCAACTGCGCGGCGGTCATGGCCGCCCCGTACGCGACCGTCGGCCCCGGCTGGGAGTCCCAGTTCGGCATCAACCACCTGGGGCACTACGCGCTGGTGAACCGGCTGTGGCCGGCCATCGCCCGCGGCCGCGGCCGGGTGGTGGCCGTCTCCTCCGGCGGCCACCGCCGCTCCCCCGTCCGCTGGGACGACATCGACTTCGCCGGCGGCTACGACAAGTGGGCGGCGTACGGGCAGGCCAAGACCGCCAACGCGCTGTTCGCCCGGCACCTGGACACCCTGGCCGAGGGCTTCGGGGTACGGGCCTTCTCGGTGCACCCCGGCGGCATCCTCACCCCGCTGCAGCGGCACCTGTCCCGGCAGGAGATGGTCGACCTCGGCTGGATCGACGCCGACGGCAACCTGCTGAACGCCGGCTTCAAGTCCCCCGAGCAGGGCGCCGCCACCCAGGTGTGGGCCGCCACCTCGCCGCGGCTGGCGGGCCTGGGCGGGGTGTACTGCGAGGACTGCGATATCGCCGAGCCCATCGCGGACTCCGACACCACGACGATGAGCGGGGTGCGCTCCTGGGCGACCGATCCCGAGCAGGCCGCCCGGCTGTGGGCGCTGTCCGCGGAGCGGACCGGGCTCGACGCCTTCGCCTCCTGACCCGCGCCCGGCCCCGCGGCGGCGGGCCGGCCCGCCGCCGCGGGGCCGCCGCCACCCCGGGCGGCGGTGCGTTCCGGCAGGTCGGCGGGGGCGGGGTGCCCGGTTGTCACCGGTGGATGGGAGACTGCGCCCATGTACACGTAAGCGGCCACGCGGGCCGCGGCCCGACCGACGGGCCGCGCCGCGGACACGGCCGGACGGCTGGGCACCGGACAGGAGGATCATGCCGGAAGCGGTGATCATCGGCAGTGAGCGCAGCGAGGTCGGGCTGCCGACCGGGATGGACGTGCTGCGGCGCGGCGGCTCGGCGCTGGACGCGGTGGAGGCCGCCATGCGCCGCTGCGAGGACAACCCGGCCGACCACTACGTCGGCACCGCAGGACTGCCCAACGCGCAGGGCGTGGTGGAGCTGGACGCCTCCTTGATGCTGGGCTCCGGGCGGCAGTTCGGGGCGGTGGCCGCGCTGCGCGGCTACCCGAACCCGATCTCGGTGGCCAGGGCGGTGCTGGAGAGGCTGCCGCAGCACAGCCTGCTGGTGGGCGAGGGCGCAGCGCTCTTCGCCGCGGAGAACGGCTTCACCACCGCCGAGCTGCTCACCGACGCGTCGCGGGAGCTGTGGCGCAAACAGGTCACCCAGTCCCGGGAGTCGGTGGAGGGCGAGAACACCGCCGCCACCGACGGCGACGCGCGGTACCGGGAGAGCGCGCTCGAGCTGATCCGCCGGCTGGCGCCGCACGAGGGGCCGTGGGGGACCATCAACATCATCGCGCTGGACGCCTCCGGCGAGATGTGCGTCGGGGTCTCCACCTCCGGCTACCCGTACAAGTACCCCGGCCGGGTGGGCGACTCGGCGCTGCCGGGCGCCGGCAACTGGTGCGACCTGCGGGCCGGCGGCGCCGCCTGCACCGGCCGCGGCGAGCTGAGCATGCGCGGCGGCACCGCCCGGACGATCGTCGACCTGCTGGCGGCCGGGCAGGACCCGTCGGACGCCTGCCGGGCGGCGCTGGCCGACGCGGCGACACTGCCGGACGACTTCCGCGCCGAGCTGCGGGCGCTGGCCCTCACCCCGGACGGCCGGCACGGCGGGGCGGCCGGCCAGCAGGGCAGTGTCTACGCGCTGATGACCGACGCCTCCACCGAGCCGGAGTTCCGGCCGCGGAGCGTGCTGTGAAGATCTTCGTCTCCTCCGATATGGAGGGCACCGCGGGTGTGGTCGACTGGTCGCAGTGCCGCCAGGGCCAGCCCGAGTACGAGTACTACCGCCTCCTGCTGCAGAAGGAGGTCAACGCGGCCATCGAGGGCGCGATGGCCGCCGGGGCCACCCGGTTCCTGGTCAACGACTCGCACTCCACGATGGCCAACCTGCGCCCCGACGCGCTGTCCGGCCGGGCGCGCTACCTGTCGGGCCGGCACAAGCCGCTGTACATGATGCAGGGTCTGGACGCCTCCTTCGACGGCGTCTTCCTCGTCTCCTACCACGGCTCGATGTCCGGCCCGCACGCGACGCTCTCGCACACCTACAACCCGGCGGCGATCGGCGAGGTGCGGCTGAACGGCGTGGTGGCCGGAGAGAGCGGCGTCAACGCGCTGGTGGCGCTCGGCCACGGCGTGCCGGTGCTGCTGATCACCGGCGACGAGACCACGGCCGCCGAGCTGCGGCCGTTCAGCCCGGCCGCGGTCGGCGCGGTCGTGAAGTCGTCGGTCTCCCGGTTCGCCGCCGACAGCCTGCACCCGGCCGAGGCCCGCGAGCTGATCCACGACGCGGCCCGCCGGGCGGTCGAGGCGCTGCCGTCCGCCGCGCCGCCGCGGATCGAGCTGCCGGCCACCCTCTCGGTACGGATGCGGAACCCGGACCTGGCCGAGATGGCCACCTGGATCAGCGGGATCGAGGCCGACCCGGCCGACCCGCTGACCGTCCACATGACGGACGAGGACCCGATCCGCCTGTACCGGACGTTCGTCACGGCGGTGCTGCTGACCCGGGGCATAGCGGAGTGACCCGCCCGGTACGGCATGTCCTGGGCGCGTCCTAGGCGGGCGGTTCGGTGAGCGCCGCCAGGTGGTCGGCGAAGCCGCCGCGGGCGCGGGCGCGCAGGCGGTCGGAGGTGACGACGGGGCAGTCGGGGGTGCGCAGGACGCGGTGGCCGAGCCGTTCCAGGGCGTCGACCAGCGCCCGGTCCTCGCCGACGCCGAGGGGCGGGAAGCCGCCCGCCGCGCGGTAGGCGTCGCCGGTCAGCCCGAGGTTGGCGCCGTGGATGTGCGGGTGGTGCCAGAAGGCGCCGTCGGCCGGCCGGGTGGCCTCGTAGTGGGCCCGGTGGCGGGCACCGAGTGGGACCGGGGTGGTGGCGGGAAGGGTGACGGTGCCGACGACCGCTTCCCAGCCCTCGCGGGCGCGGGCGCGGTGGTAGGCGAGCCAGGACGGGGGGACGACGCTGTCGGCGTCGGTGGCCGCGATCCAGGTACCGCCGGCGCCGAGTTCGCGCAGCGCCCGTTCGGTGCCGGCCGCGCGGGCCCGGCCCGGGTTGCGGCAGTCCGCCGCGACGACGAGGGCGCCCGCCCGGCCGGCCACGTCGGCCGTGCGGTCCCGGCAGGAGTCGGCGACCACCACGGTGAGCACCCGGACGCCCGCGAGGTCCGGGTGCCGGGCGGCCAGGGCGACGCCGTCCAGCGCCGCGGGCAGCAGCGCCTCCTCGTTGTGGGCGGGTATGACGACGGCGACGGCCCTGACGCTCACACCAGGCCATCCCGTCCGGCGGGGCTCGGCGGCCGGCGTCCGTCGGGCAGGAGCCGCGCGTGGGTCTGGAGCACGAAGTCGTCCTCGCGGTGGTCGGTGAGCAGGCCGAGGCCGGCCACGGCGGCGAGCCTCTCGGCGATGTCGGCGCCGGTGCGCAGGTGCTCGGGCACCGGGTGGTTCCAGTGCGCGGTGACCAGGGTGCCGCCGGGTTCCAGCGCGGCCACCGCGCGGGCCAGCAGCCGGTCCAGGTCCTGGCCGTCGAAGTAGTAGAGCAGCTCGCAGAGCGCGATCAGGTCGAAGGTGCCGTCGGGCCACTCGTCGGGCAGGGTCAGCCGGCGGACGGTGACCTGCGGCAGTCCGGCCGTACGCCGCCGGGCGGTCGCCACGGCGGACCCGACCCGGTCGCAGGCGAGCAGCTCCTCGCAGCGGCCGGCCAGCCGCCGGGTCAGTTCGCCGACCGAGCAGGCCGGCTCGAAGGCCCGTCGGTAGCGGGGCAGCGGCAGCGCGGCCACCGTCAGGTCGTACTTGCGCCGCTCATACCAGCGTTCGGCCAGGTGCCAGGGGTCGTCGGCGCGCTCGTACATGCCGTCGAAGTACGAGGCGGGCGTACCCGCGCCACCCGGGTCCGGGCCGCGGCGCGCTCCCGGACGGCGGTCCGGCCCCGTGCCGTTTGGGCCCGCGGCGCCGCCGGTGTCCGTACTCCCCGGGCCCGTACCGCCGTCCGGATCCGCCGCGTCCGGATCCGCCGCGCTCACGCGAAGACCACCTCGATGTCGCGCAGGTGGTGGGCGAGCTCGCCGGGCGGCAGGACCGCCGCGTCCTCCGGGTCCGGTCCCAGTGGCCGGATCTGGCTGGTAAAACGTTCGGCGGCGGTCCGTTTCCGGGCCCGCGCGGTCTCGGTGAGGAGGATGCGGCGGGCGGACGACCACGGGACGCGGGGGTCGTCGGGCCGGGCCCAGTGCCACATCCACACCGGGTACATCAGGCAGGGCACGTCGGCCTCCCGGCAGGCGGCGAGCGCGGACCGGCCGGCGGCCTCGTGGTCGCCGTGGATGTCGCCGATCCAGGGCGCCAGGCACAGCCGGGCACCGCGCAGCAGGTTGCCGAGGTCGGCGATCACGGCGTCCTCGTGGAAGGCGACCTCGGTGTCGGGCACCTTCAGCCGGACCACGGCGGCCTCGCCCGCGCCCAGTTCGGCGAGCGCGTCGCGCAGTTCCGCGGCCCGGATGTCGGCCAGCCGGCCGGGAGTGACGCTCCTGCCGGCTTCGTGGGAGCGCTCGCCGTCGGTGACGGACACGACGGTGACGGACACCCCCGCCTCGGCGAGCATCGCGATCACGCCGCCGGCGCCCAGCACCTCGTCGTCCGGGTGGGCGGCCACGACCACGACCCGTCCCGAGCCGGGCAGCCGTACGACGGGGAGTTTCTCCCAGCCGTCCCAGGCCCGCCAGTGGCTCTCGTCGGTGCCGGGGGCCTGGATGGGGTTGGCGTAGACGGGCTGCCGGGGCCCGGGGCGCTCGGTCACGATGACTCCTTGCGCACGGCGAGGCCGCCCAGCTCGGCGAGGCTGCGTTCGGCGTGGTGCTGGCGGATGTAGACGGCCAGGTCGGCCGTGTTGCGGGCGTGCCGCTCGTCGTGGCAGAGCGGCCCGGCCCCGGTGGCGCGCCCGACGTGGGTCAGGACGTCGGCGCAGACCGACTCGACGAAGGCGCGCACCCGCAGGCCGCGGACCCGGGCGGCGCCCTCGGTGTCGTACGGGTCGCGGTCGATCTCCGCGGCGGCCTGCCGCAGGACGGCGCCCGCCGCGTGCAGCCGCATGTCGACGGCGCCCAGGTGGGCGTCGGTGAGCGGATCGGGGCCGCGGCGGGACGCCGTCTCGACCAGTACGGCGGCCACGGCGCGGGCCCCGCCGTACCAGCACGCGGCCACGCCGATGCCGCCGTGCTGGAAGCCGGGCCTGGTCAGATACCGCGCCACGGCGCCGACGGGTTCGGCGGGCACGGTGTGGAAGCGCACGTCGGGGGTGTCGCTGCCGGCCATGCCGAGGGCCTGCCAGCTGCCCGCGACCGGCCGGCAGCCGGTGCCGTCGCCGGCCGCCCCGGTCCGGACGGCGAAGAGCCGGCGGCCGTCCCCGGCGTTCGCGGTGACCAGGGCGTGGGTGCAGCTGTGCGCGCCCGAGCAGTAGGGCTTGAGGCCGCTGAGCGTCCAGCCCCGGTCGGTGCGGGTGGCGGTGAGCCCCTCCCCCGGCGATTCCGCGGCCCACACGCCCCAGCGTTCCCCGGGTCCCGGCGGCGGGCCGCCGAGTTCGGCCAGGATCGCCACCGCGTCCACGTGGCCCTCCACCAGCCGCGCCAGGCACAGGTCCTGTTCGGCCACCGCGGTGAGCGCGGCGAACCGCTCAGCGGTCCGCCCCGAGCCCGGAAGCGGGCAGTCGAAGGCGCCGGCGGACAGCTCGGCCACCTGCCGGGCGAAGCGGGCGGCGGTCCGCCGGCGGGCCGCCGCGGCGCGGAAGCCCTCGGTTTCGGCGCCGGCGTCCTCCTCGGAGGAGTGCGCCGCTTCCGCTCCGGCTCCCCCGGCTTCCACCACGCGGGGGTTCGGGTCCCCGGCGGCGGTCGCGGTCACGGGGGATTCGGTCCCGGTTCCGGCGTCCCCGGTCACGGCGTCTCCCGTGGCCGGCGGGGCCGGCCGGTTCTGGTGCGTGGCGCTGTGCATCAGTGGTGCTCCTTGGCGCGCGGCCGGCTCGTTCTCCGCTCTCACCTTCGCCCACATCCGGGGCGTACGCATCCGCGTGCCCGGGAACCGCCGCGGCGCGGGGCCGAGGGACGCCGGGACCAGGGACGCCGGGGCGGCCCGGCGGATACGTTACGCAGGGTCGCCGGTCCCGCCGTGTCCGCGGGGGTGTTCCCGGCGTCCGCGGGGTGGCCGAACGGCCGGTGGAGCCGTCCCTGGCCGCCGGGCCGGCCGCCGGGCGGCCGGACGCGGCGGCGCCCGGCCGGTTCGTCCCGGCCGGGCGCCGCACCAGCCGCACCAGCGGTACGAGCGATACGCGCCGCCCCGGCTCGGCGGACCCGCTGCCAGAGGTACCACCGGCACCGGCGGGCCGACGCCGGGCCGCGGCGCGGGGGCGGCGGCGAAGCCGAGCCGCCACGGCAGCGCGCCACGACGGCGACCCGCCCACGCCGCGTTCAGCCCGAAGCGGCGCCGAACGGGACCAGCGCGGGAAGCAGTGCGACGGGAAGCGGTCCCACGACCGTCACCCCCACGGGGCCGCCCGCCCCGGGTACCGCCGGGTCCGCCGCGGCCGGCCTGCGGGGCGAAGGGGCACAGAATGCGTGAGATGCCGGAAGCAGGGTACGAGGGGCTTGGCAGACCCGCTAATTTAAGGTGAATGACGTGACGGTATCCACGCACTACGCGAGAACGTCCGTCCAGTCCGCCCGGACCGGTCGGGCGCCCGTCGGCGCGAGCGGCGAGGCGGCGCACGCCGGCGAACTGCCGTGGATCGCGGACACCGGCAAGGTCACCCCGGCGAACGCGCGGATCCTGTCGAAGCTGTTCTTCGACCGGCTGGCGACCCTGGAAGAGGGCACCCCCGAGTACAGCTACGCGCGCAACACGCTGATCGAGATGAACATGTCGCTGGTGCGCTTCAGCGCCCGCCGCTTCCGCGGCCGCGGCCCCGAGGAGATGGAGGACATCCTCCAGGTCGGCACCATCGGGCTGATCAAGGCCATCGACCGGTTCGACCTGAGCCGCGAGGTGGAGTTCACCACCTTCGCCGTCCCGTACATCGTCGGCGAGATGAAGCGGTTCTTCCGCGACACGACCTGGGCGGTGCACGTTCCGCGCCGGCTCCAGGAGCTGCGGGTGGAACTTGCCAAGGCCCGCGACCACCTGGCCGCCGTGCTGGACGCCCAGCCCACCGTGCGGGAACTGGCCGTCTACCTGGGGCTCAGCGAGGAAGAGGTCATCGACGGGCTGGTGGCCTCCAACGGCTACACCGCCGGCTCCATCGACCTGCTGACCGGCGACAACGAGGACGCCGGGGCCGACTCCGGCCGCTCCTACGCCGACACCATCGGTGCCTGCGACCCGGCCATGGAACTCGTCGAGGACTTCCACTCCCTGGCGCCCCTGCTGGAGCGGCTGGACCGCCGGGAGCGCGTCATCCTGGAGATGCGTTTCGGCCAGGAGATGACGCAGGCCCGGATCGGCGAGGAACTCGGCTACTCCCAGATGCACGTCTCGCGCATCCTCTCCCGCACGCTGGCCCGGCTGCGCGCGGGCATGCTCACCGAGCGCTGAGCGCGGGCCGCCTGCGACGCCCGGCCGGTGTAGCGCGACGACCCGCACACCGCCGGCCGCCCGCGGCCGGCCCGCCCGCCACCGTCCGCCCCGGTGACGATCGCGATCCGCGGCGCGGCGGCGCCGGTGGCAGCGTTCGGAGCGGTCACGGGAACCCCTTCGCCCGTCCCGTTCCGCCCGGCCGGGTGTTCCGTTTGGGCGGAACGGCCGCCGCGTCCGGCCCTTCGGCCCGGCGTCCGGGGCCGCGGCAGGCCGGCCGGGACGGCTCGGCCGCCCGCGGCGGCGGCCGGTCCGAGCGGCGGAGCACTCCCCCCGGACGGGGCGCCGGGCGCCCGGCGCCCCGTCCGGCCGACGCTCCCGGTGTGGCCGGAAGCCGCCCCCCGCGGCGCGGCGCCGCCGGATCGGTGTGGACAGCGGGAGCGGTGACGTGGTTAATCGTCGTGAGACCCTGACCGGTGGTCAGGGACACGGTCAGGCAGGGGGAACAGCTCGGTGCACAGCTTCAACAAGGGGACCGGGAAAGTGGAAGTGCAGCTCAAATGGGACCCGAGCCCGCTGGGCGCGCCGGACAGCGATCTGGACATCATCGCCGCCACCTACACGACGGGCGACACGCACGGTGCGCCCGCGTACCTGGTGTACTTCGACAGCAGGTCGCCGGACGGCACCATCACTCTCAACCGGGACAGTACGAACGGCAGGGGCTTCGGCATCGACGAGTCGATGACCCTGGAGCTGAACCGGCTCGGCGACGGCTACGGCCGGGTCGTCGTCGGTGTCGCGATCCAGCAGCACAACGGGCGGATGGTGTTCGGCGACATACTGAACCCCGAGTTCCGGATCGTCGAGGGCTACACGGAGCTGTCCGCTGGCGACTTCGGCGAGGTGGCCGGGTCGACCGCCGCGACCGTCGCCGAGTTCGTCCGGTACGGGGGCGGCGAGTGGGAGTTCCACCCGTTCGTGCGCGGCTTCGACGCCGACCCGAACACCTTCGCGCGGACGATGGGCGGCGCTCCGTCCTGATCCGGCCGGCGCGCCGGCGCGCGTCCCCGCCGCCGCGGGTGCGAGCCGCCCGAACCGCTCACGCCGCCCGGGCGGTTCGCACCCGGCCGGTTCCGGCCGCGTCGAGCAGGGCCCGGTGATCGCGCTCGTTCTGGTCGGCGTAGCTCTCGGCGAAGCGGGTCACGGCCCAGTCGAGCACGGCACCGCGGCCCAGGTGGGCGGCCAGGGCGATCCGGTCGCCGGGCCTGGGTTGCGCGCGGGCGAGGGTGGCGCCGCACAGTTCGCCGAACTTCCCCTTGCCCGGCGGCACCATCAGCGACGGCTCGGCGACGCCCTTCCAGTCACGCAGCTGCCGTACGTAGAAGTCCCGTTCCCGGCCGTCGAGGCCCTGGGTGCGCTGCCAGCCGAGGAAGATGTCGCTGGCGGCCTGCATCAGCCGCTGTCCGGCGACCACCCGTTCCCCATCGGTCGCGTGTCCGCCGGCGCCCACGTGGGCGGCCAGCACCGACGCGCCGGCCGCCTTCGCCTGGAGGCTGCCGCGGGTACGCGCCTTGGCCAGCGCCGCGGCGACCTGCCTGCGGCCCCGGGCGCGCAGCGCGCCGGACCCGACGGCCCGCAACGGGTCCACGTCCTGGCGGGCGTACCAGACGTCGAGGTCGCGCATCCCGGCGAAGCGGCGCATCTGCTCGCGGTGGCAGCGGACGGCGGCGCGCACGACGCGGGCGCGCTCGCGGTCGGTGTAGCCGTTCTCGCGTCCGGCGATGACCAGGCTGGTGGCCAGCCGCTTGACGTCCCACTCCCACGGGCCGGGCAGCGTCTCGTCGAAGTCGTTGATGTCGAAGAGCAGGTGCCGTTCCGGGGAGGCCGGCAGCCGGGAGTTCAGCATGTGGGCGTCGCCGCAGAGTTGGACCCGCGGCCCGGAGACGGGGGTGGCCGCGAGATCGGCCGCCATGACGCCGGGGGCGCCCCGGTAGCAGCGGAACGGGGACTCCGACATCCGGGCGTACCGGATCGGCACCAGCTCCGGGACCCGGTCGGCCGACTGGTCCTCGATGAGGTTCACCGGGTCGAAGCGCCCCGGCACCGGCTCGAACTCCTCGTGGCTGGATCTGGGCGCCCCGGTCCGCGCCGCCTTCCCCCGGGCGGCCCGCTCCCCCGGGGGACAGCCGCGGCCCTGCGGGTGTGCCGCTCTGGGTGCTCACCCGGTACCTCCTCGTTCCCTGCCTCATGGCGCTGGCACGCGGCCCGCCGCGCGCGCCGGCCGGACGGCCGCAGCGGGCGGCCGTCATGCCCCGGGCATATCCGGGGCAAAGAAGCCAATTCCGCGAATTAAAGATCAGAATCCCCCCGGAATAGGACAGACCGACCGCAGGGACAGCCTCAGCTCCGGTGGTAACATCGTCGCGCCTGCTTCCTTGGTCTAAACGTGTTGTGTGCATAACTCCGGGTTCACCTTCGGCCGGGCAGGTAAAAGCCAGGAAAGAGACTCATGACCAACCTTCTGCAGGATCCAGCGTTTTGGTGCGTGATCGCGGCTGTGCTGATCGGCGCCGCGATAATTCGTAGAAACAGGAGAGTCATTTCGGTACAGGGCGAGCAGTTAGCACAATGGGAGGACCGGCTGGCCGAGCAGGCGGTGCAGCACGAGAGGTCCATCGGTGACGCCGAGGCGGCGGCCGAGGAGCGGACGAAGACGGTGCTGAAATCCGCCACCCGTACGCTGCAGAGCCTGGCCGGCGAGCAGCAGGTGGTGATCGAGGACCTGCAGCGCAAGTACGGCGGTCACCCGGTGCTGCACGAGCTGCTGGAGGTGAACCACGCCAACGCGCAGTTCGCACGCCGCGCGCAGGCCATCGCGGTGATCTGCGGCGGGTTCCTGGGACGCCGCAAGGACGCGGCGAGCGTCTACGACGTCATCCGCAGCGCGCAGGGCCAGATCCGCAACTTCGAGCGGGTGCAGATCCGGTCGCAGAGCGGTTTCGGTATCGAGGCGAAGGCGATCAGCGGTATTTCGCTGGCACTGGCGGAACTGCTCGCCAACGCCGCCAATTACTCGCGCCCCGACACGGCGATCGAGGTCAACATCCAGCCCGTGCACAACGGGCTCTGCGTCATCGTCGACGACTTCGGCGTCGGTATGAGTGACGAACAGAAGCAGAAGGCCGGCAAAATGCTGTCGGGCGAGTACATACCGGCGATGTCGGAGCTCGGAAACCCGCCGCAGTTCGGCTTCCCGGTGATCGCGGAACTTTCCCGACGTTACGGGTTCAGCGTCGATGTCAGCAGCACGTCTCCTTATGGGGGGGTACGGGCCGTGGTCCGGCTTCCGGAGGATCTTCTGACCGAGCAGATCGTGGAGCCCGGCGCGTCCGCCCCGTCCGTGATCAGCCCCGTGGCCCCGGCTCCCGACCTGTCGGAGCCCGCCGGGCGCACCGCGAACGGCCTGCCCAAGCGGGCCGCCCGGCAGGCGCCCATGTCGATCGTCCGGGTGCCCGCGAACGCCGGACACGACGCGCCGTCCGAGGACGACAGTGCGATCGCCGCCGCGCGCATGGCGGCGCTCCAGCAAGGCACCCGGTCGGGACGTCAGCCCACCGCCGCAAACCGTGAGGGGTCCGAGCCAAAGTGACCACACAAGATCTGTCGTGGATGCTTGAGGACATCGTTTCCAACGTGTCAGGGGCGCGGCACGCCATTCTCCTGTCGGCCGACGGTCTGCGCCGCGGTACGACGAATGGCATGAGCGCCGACCTGGCGGACACGATCTCCGCCGCCATGAGCGGTATGCAGTCCCTCAGCCGCGCCACCGCGCGCTTCGCGGGCCCCGACGACGCCCCGAAGTGGCAGCAGACGGTCATCGAGTTCAAGCACGGCTGGATCTTCCTGATCGCCGCGGGCCAGGGCGCCTACCTCGCCGTCGCCGCCGCTCCCGACATCGACATGCAGGAGATCACCTTCCGTATGCACCAGTTGGTGTCGAGGCTGGGCAAGGAACTGATGACGCTCCCTCGCGAGATGGCTGACAACACGTGACGGACGAACCGGATCTGGATCTGGATCTGACCGGCGCGTTAGTCAGGCCCTACGTCATCACCAACGGGCAGGACCTGCCCTCCGACGAGCAGTTCTCGATGACCACCCTGGTCATGGCGACCGAGGACGCGCCGGGGAGCCGGATCCTCGCCCCGGAGAGCCAGCACATCCTGGATCTGTGCGCCGGGGGTTACCTCTCGGTCGTGGAGGTGGCAGGCCACACCGGCCTGCCCCTGGGCGTGGTCAGGATCGTGCTGGCCCAACTGGCGGAGCGGCGCCTTATCAATACGCGTGCAGCGGTCCCCCTCGCCCAGCGCACCGACAGAAAACTTCTCGAGGATGTACTCAATGGCCTCAAGGATCGTTTCGGAGCGTGATGGCGTGTACGTAGGGTCGCAGGTCCACACTCTCGTCAAAGTGCTCGTCGTCGGCCATTTCGGCGTCGGGAAGACGACCTACATCGGGAAGATCTCGGAGATCGAACCGCTGCGCACCGAAGAGGTCATCACCCAGGCGAGTACGGGTATCGACGACCTCTCCGGTACGCCCGACAAGAAGACAACCACGGTCGCCATGGACTTCGGGCGGCTCACACTCAGCGACAACCTGGTGCTCTATCTGTTCGGCACGCCGGGGCAGGAGCGTTTCAAGGAACTGTGGGAGGACCTGTCCATTGGCGCCCTGGGGGCGCTGGTACTGGTCGACCCCAAGCGACTGGGCGAGTCCTTCCCGGTACTGGATCTGATCGAGCAGTACGCACTGCCGTGTGCCGTCGGGGTGAACCACTTCGAGGGCAGCGAGCCCTATCCCATAGACGAGGTCCGCGAGGCCTTGAACCTTCCGGCGGAAACGCCCATAGTGCCCTGCGATGTACGTGACCGGAACTCCGCGGTCCAAGCTCTGATCACCCTCGTGACCTACCTTCAGTCCCGCCTCGATTAGGAGTCACCCGAATGCCCCAGCACGCCGGCGACCAAGAACCGCCGCCCGGATGCCCCGCGCACGGCAGGACCCCGCTGTACGGTCCGGAGTTCGGCGCCGACCCGGATGCCCACTACGCGTACCTGCGGAGTTTCGGGCCGACGGCGCCGGTCGAGATCGCGCCCGGCGTCCCCGTGGAGCTCGTCACCAGTTACTCCACGGCCCTGCGCATCCTGCAGAACCCGAGCACCTTCGTCCGGGACTCGCGCCGCTGGCGTGACCTGAACGAGGGCCGGATACCCGCCGACAGCCCGGCGCTGCCCATGATGGGCTACCGGCCCAACGCGCTGTTCTCCGACGGCGCGGCCCACGCCCGGCTGCGGAACGCGGTGACGGACAGTCTGGCGACCGTGGACGAGCACCGGTTGACCCGGCTGGTCCAGCGGGTCGCCGAGTACCTGATCAGCCAGTTCAGCGGCCGGCGGATCGGCAACGCCGACCTGGTGGCCGACTACGCCCAGCAGCTGCCGCTGCTGGTCTACAGCGACCTGTTCGGCTGCCCCGCGGACATCGGCGACCGGATCATCCTCGGCATCAGCGGCATCTTCGAGGGCGCCGACGGCGCCAACGAGATTCTCGGCGGCGCCCTGATGGAGCTGATCGCGCTCAAGCGGCGGCACCCGGGCGACGATGTGACGTCCCGGATGATGCAGCACCCGTCGGGACTGTCCGACGCCGAGATGGCCAACCAGCTGGTGACGCTGCTCTCCGGCGGCACCGCGCCGCTGCAGTCGCTGATCAGCGTCGGCTCGGCGCTGATGCTCGGCGACGACCGCTATGCGCAGACCCAGCACTCGTCGGGCCTGCTGGTCGAGGACGCGGTCAGCGAAGTGCTGTGGAACTACGCCCCGATCGCCAACTACGCGGTGCACTACCCGGTGCACGACGTGGAGGTGGACGGCAAGGTGCTGCGGGCCGACGACCCGGTGGTGATCAGCTTCGCGGCGGCGAACACCGACCCCGCGATGGCGCAGGACCGGTCGCTGACCGGCGGGCGGGCGCACCTCGCGTTCGGCGCGGGACCACACGTCTGCCCGGCCAAGGACCCGGCGCTGGTGATCGCGATCACCGCCATCGAGACGCTGCTGAACCGGCTGCCGGACATCGAGCTGCGGATCGACCTCAAGGACCTGAGCTGGGTGCCGGCGCCGTGGAGCCGCTCGCTCATCACGCTTCCGGTGCGCTTCACGCCCAAGGCGCAGCCCGTGCAGCCGCCGCTCGCGTCCGCCCAGGGCGGGTCCGCGGCGAGGTCCGCTGGGCCTGCCCAGCCGGCCAAGAACACCCGCTGGAGCAAGTTCCTCACCTGGCTCAACGGAGGCGTGTGACCCAGACGACAAGGATGCACCCGGGCACCACCGCGTGAGTGTTCAACCAGAGGGGTAGGAACGTCCAGCCCATCCCCCCCTTGATCCCGTGAAGGAGCCTTACGTCGTGGAGCCCGCGATAACTCCGCACATCGATCGGCGTTCAGTGGTATCGATCTTCTCCCGGCTTCGGACCGCAAAAGGGCAGACGAATCCTTCCCAGCTTTACCGTGAGCTCCGGTCGATGGGCGGTGTCGTGCCGGCGCCCTGGGGCGGTCGCCTCGTCACCTCCTTCGATCTCTGCGACCGGATTCTGCGCAGCAGGGACTGGTTGGAGCCCGACACGCAGTGGCGCGCACGGCAGGGGGAGGCGACACGCTGGAGTGCCGTTTCCTCCCAGGAGATGGGCAGGACGCTGGCCGGGCTCAACCCGCCCGACCACACCCGGGTGCGCCGTTCCGTGGGCAACATGTTCGACCGGACGGCGCTGTCGGCGCTGCGCACGTCGATAACCGATATCACCAGCGGCCTTGTGGACCGGCTCACCGAACGGCTGCACGACGGTGAGGCGGATTTCCACGACCTGGTCAGCGAGGAACTCCCGGTCCTCACCATCGGGCGCTGGCTGGGACTTCCGCCCGCCGATTACCCGTATTTACGGGAGCTGACCCATGAACAGGTGTTCGCGCAGGAATTGCTGCCGTCCGCCAGTCAGCTCGCCCGCTCGGACGCCGCGACGAGGCAGCTCCGCGACTATTTCATCGCCCTGGTCCGGGAACGCAGGGCCGCCCCCGGCGCCGACCCGGTCTCCGGCTGGATCCGGGTCTGGGACACGATGGAGTCCGACCGCGAGGCCGCCGACGAGGCGGTCTACTTCCTGGCCCTGTTCGTCCTGCTGGCCGCCCTGGAGACGACCTCGACGCTGCTGTCCACGATGATGTGGCTGCTGCTCAAGCACCCCCGGCAGTGGGACTGGCTGCGCGCCCACCCCGACCACGTGCCCGGGGCCGTCGAGGAGGTACTGCGCTACGACTCCCCCACCCATGTGATCAGCCGCGTGGCGAAGACCGACACCGCGATCGCCGACTGGCCGGTGGGGGCCGACGAGATGGTGCACCTGATGGTGGGGGCGGCCAACCACGACCCCGACAAGCACCTGGACGCCCACCTCTTCGACGTACGCCGCAAGGCCACCCACCTCAGCTTCAGCAACGGCATCCACTACTGCCTCGGCGCGCCGCTGGCCCGGCTGGAAGCCCAGTCGCTGCTGCACGGGCTGCTGAACCGGCTGCCGTACCTCTCCTTGGCCCGCGACCCCGAGTGGGCGCCCCGGGTCGCCTTCCGCCGCGTCATGACCCTCCCTGTCGTCGTAACCCCAGCATGAGGTGCGTGTGACCACAGACATCACGGAATTCCCGCAAGTCCCCTACAAAGAGCTGCGGGTGACCCGTTCGGGGCCGGTGCTGCGGGCCGAACTGAACAGCCCCGGCACCGGCAACGCGCTCACCGGCACCACACTGGACGAGCTGCTCGCCCTCCTCGACGGGCTGCGCGAGTCCCCCGAGGTGCGGGTGCTGGTCCTGTCCGGCGCGGGCGACGACTTCTGCGTCGGTGCCGACCGGGTCGACCTGGAGTCGGCGCTGGACACCGATCCGCGCGGCGCGCAGCTGCGCGGCCTCGGCGAGAAGGCCCGCCGGGTCTGCGAGGCGCTGGAGAACACCCACGCCGTCACCATCGCCCGGCTGCACGGCAGGGTGATCGGCGCCGGTGTCGGACTGGCCCTGTTCTGCGACCTGCGCGCCGCGGCGGACAGCAGCCGCTTCCGGCTGCCGGAACTGGCCCTCGGCCTCCCCCCGGCCTGGGGCGGGATGCTGCCCCGGCTGCTGGCGGAGGTGGGCGCCGCCAGGGTCCGGGAGCTGGTCATCACCGGCGCCACCTTCGACGCGTCCACCGCGTTCACGCTGTCGATCGTGCACCGGGTGGTACTGGCCGCCGAACTCGACACCACCGTCGAGAACTGGGTCAAACCGCTCGTCCGCCGCCCGCCCGAGGCGCTGCGGCTGGCCAAGCTCATGCTGAACGCCTACGCGAAGGCCGGCCGCTTCATGGACGGCACCCTCCTGGACTCCCACCTGTTCGCCACCGCGCTGGCGGCCCACCGCCGCACCGATCCGGAGGCGGGACCGCACCGGTGACTGTGGCGCACACCCATGCGGGGGTCGGCCAACCGGGGTAGTTTCCCCCCCATGGCCTGGAAACGAACTCTCAACGAACTTTTGACGAAGCTGACCGGCTACGAGCTGCGCAAGTCCAAGCCGCCGGTGCCGCGCCCCGCCGTCGCCGCCGCGGCGGCGGGCACCGCGCCGGCCGAGCCGCGTCCCCTCAAGCTGCCGGCCGACTACGACGAAGAGGCGCGCGAGGTCATCCAGGCGGTCCGCCCGTACACGATGACCTCGCCCGAACGGCTGAACGCCTTCATCCTGGCGGTCCGGTACGTCGTCAAGCACCGAATACCCGGCGCCGTGGTCGAGTGCGGGGTCTGGCGCGGGGGCAGCATGCAGGCCGCCGCCCGCACCCTGCTGTCGGTCGGCGACACCGGGCGGGACCTGTACCTGTTCGACACCTTCGAGGGCATGCCGCCGCCCACCGACCGGGACAGGAGGCGCGACGGGGAGAGCGCGGCGGACCTGCTGGCCCGCCAGGAGAGGGACCGCCCGATCTGGGCGGTCGCCGGTCTGGAGGACGTCCAGGAGGGCTTCTCGCACGTCCCGTACCCCAAGGAGCGCGTCCACTACGTCCAGGGCCTGGTCGAGGAGACCATCCCCGGCCGGGCGCCGGAGCAGATCGCGATCCTGCGGCTGGACACCGACTGGTATGCCTCGACCAAGCACGAGCTGGAGCACCTGTACCCGCGGCTGGCGCCCGGCGGTGTCCTGCTGATCGACGACTACGGCTGGTGGCAGGGCTCGCGGGAGGCGGTGGACGAGTTCCTGGAGAAGACCGGCGCGCGTCTGCTGCTGCTGCGCATGGACGAGGGCCGCGTCGCCGTCAAACCCTGAGCGCGGGCCCGCCCCGGTCCGCCGGCGCCCGGGGCCCCGGCCGCCCCCGGCCGCCGGCCCGGCCGGGCGCCCCCTCAGCCGGACGCCAGTGCCGCGAGGCCGGCCGCGGCCAGCCGGGGGACCGCCTCGCCCACCGTGTCGAAGCCGGGGCCGACCGTGAGGCCGCCCGTGTGGCGGGCGTGGATGCCCTCGGCGATGACCGCGATCTTGAAGTAGCCCAGGCCCAGGTAGAAGTCCAGGCGCCCCAGGTCGTGCCCGCTGGCGCGGGCGTACCGCTCGGCCAGCGCGGCGGCCGGCGGGTACCGGTCGCTCACCGACGCGGCGGATCCGGCCAGCACGGGTTCGAACGCGGGGTCACGGTAGACCAGGTGCAGGCCGAGGTCTGCCAGCGGGTCGCCGAGCGCGGCCATCTCCCAGTCGACCAGGGCCCGCACCCGGCCGGGGTCCTCGGGCGCGAGGATGGCGTTGTCGATCCTGACGTCGCCGTGTACGACCGAGGCCCCCGACTCGGCCGGGACGTCCGCCGCCAGGGCGGCGTGCAGCCGCCGGATGTCGGGGAGTTCGCGGGTGGCGACCCGGTGCCACTGGTCGTGCCAGCGGCGCACCTGTCGGCCGAGGTAGCCGGCCGGACGGCCGAAGCCGCCCAGGCCGACGTCCCGGTAGGGCACCGCGTGCAACGCGGCCATGGCGTCCACCAGGCCGTACGCGCGCTGTGCGGCCTGTTCCGGGGACAGGCGCGCCAGGTCCTCCCGGGTGCGGATCACCGTGCCGTCCACGTGGGCGACGACCGAGAAGGGCACGCCGAGCACAGCGGGGTCCTCGCACAGCGCCACCGTGCGGGCGACGGGCACCCCGGTGCCCTGGAGGGCGGCCACCACCCGGTACTCGCGGCCCATGTCGTGCGCGGACGGGGTGAGTCCGCCCAGTGGCGGGCGGCGCAGCACCCAGCAGGCGGTGCCGTCGGTGACGCGGTAGGTGAGGTTGGACCGGCCGCCGTGCAGCGGCTCGGCGCGGATCGGCCCGGCGGCCTCGGGCACCTGCCGGTCGAACCAGCGCTGGAGCGCGGGCAGGTCCAGGCCCTGGAGCACGGCGGTCACGACGGGTCCGCCGGCGCCCGCAGCGCCACGGTGAGGTCGGGGCCGGTCCTGGCCCGTACCTGCTCCTCGGTCACGCCGGGCGCCAATTCCCGCAGGACCAGGCCCTGTCCGGTGACGTCGAGGACGCACAGGTCGGTGATGATCCGGTGCACCACGCCCAGGCCGGTGATCGGCAGCGAGCAGGCGTCGACGATCTTGAGGCTGCCGTCCCTGGCGACGTGCTCCATGAGGACCACCACCCGCCGGGCGCCGGCCACCAGGTCCATGCCGCCGCCCATGCCCTTGATCATTCTGCCGGGGATCATCCAGTTCGCGATGTCCCCGGCGGCGGAGACCTGCATCGCGCCGAGGATCGCGGTGTCGATCCGGCCGCCCCTGATCATGCCGAAGCTGGCGGCGGAGTCGAAGATCGAGGCGCCGGGCCGGACCGTGACGGTGGCCTTGCCGGCGTTCACCAGGTCGGCGTCCTCCTCGCCCTCGTACGGGTACTGGCCGGTGCCCAGCACCCCGTTCTCCGACTGCAGCACGATCTCCACGTCGTCCGGCACGAACTCCGGTACCAGCGTGGGCAGGCCGATGCCCAGGTTGACGTAGTCGCCGTCGGACAGCTCGCGGGCGGCGCGGGCCGCCATCTGGCGCCGGGTCAGCCCGAGGCGTCCCGGCGGGGCGCCGTCCGCGGGTAGCGGTTCCGGCTCCGGCGGGCCGGCGGGCATCGGCTGTCCGCCGTCGGCGGGCGGCCTGCGGCTGCGGGTGGTCAGCTTCTCGATCCGCTTGTCCGCCGCCTGCCGCGGTGTCAGCGCCAGCACCCGGTGCACGTAGATCCCGGGCAGGTGCACCTGGGCCGGGTCGATCTCGCCGGGCTCGACCAGTTCCTCGACCTCCGCGACCGTCAGGCGGGCGGCCATGGCGGCGAGCGGGTTGAAGTTGCGGGCCGACTCGCGGAAGACCAGGTTGCCGTGCCGGTCGCCCCTCCAGGCCCGGACGAGTCCGAACTCGCAGGTGATCGCCTTCTCCAGGACGTACGTACGCTCCCGGCCGTCGAACGTGAACAGCGCGGTGTCCTTGGCCGGGCTGGCCAGGGCGACGCTTCCGTCGGCGGCGAACCGCCGAGGCAGGCCGCCTTCCGCGACCTGGCTGCCGACGCCGGTGGCGGTGTAGAAGGCGGGGATCCCGCAGCCGCCCGCCCGCAGCTTCTCCGCGAGGGTGCCCTGCGGCACCAGCTCCACCTCCAGTTCGCCCCTGAGGTACTGGCGCTCGAACTCCTTGTTCTCGCCCACGTAGCTGGCCACCATCCGGCGGATCCGCTTCTGCTTCAGCAGCAGTCCCAGTCCCCAGTCGTCGACCCCGCAGTTGTTGGAGACCGCCTCCAGGCCGGTCACCCCTTTCGCCAGCAGCCCCGCGATGAGGACGCTGGGGATGCCGCACAGGCCGAACCCCCCGACCGCGAGGGTGGCTCCGTCACCGATACCGTCGAGGGCCTCGGCGACACTGCTGACCACCTTGTCCATGGCGTTGAACCTCCTTGAGGCGGACCGCTGTCGGTCACGCGCGGTAGGGGCCGCCGCCGACCCGGTTGATGACCAGGTGCGGGATGACGGCCGACGGGGAGAGCGAGAGGACGAGGTCGACGGTCCGCACGATGTCCGCGACGGTGATCATCGAGCCCGGCGGGATCCGGTCGGCGACCCAGGCGCTCATGTCGGTGTCGACGTAGCCGGGCGAGATGGCCGAGGCGGTCACCCCGCGGGCCGCCTCCTCGGCGTTGACCGACCGTACGAGCGAGATCAGCGCCGCCTTGGAGGCGCCGTAGACGGCCAGACCCGGTTCGGGATGGACGCCCTCGATTGAGGTGAGGGCGACGATCCGGCCGCCGCGGGCGGGGTCGTCGCGCGCGCCGGCCCGCAGCAGCGGCAGCGCCCGGCCGACCAGCACGAACGGCGCCCGTACGTTGACCGCGAACTGCTTGTCGATCCGGCGCACCGGGTATCCGGCCAGCGGTCCGGCGGAGCCGACGCCGGCCGCCAGCACCAGCGCGTTCATCGACCCGTAGGCTGCTTCGTGCCGGTCGACGGCCGCGGCCAGGCACGCCTCGTCCGCCGCGTCGCCGGCCACGCTCTCCACCCGGCCGCCCAGGGAGCGCAGTTCGGCGCCGGCGGCGGCCAGCCGGGCGGGGTCGCGGGCGCAGAGGGTCAGCCCCCAGCCGCGGGCCGCGAGGGCGGAGGCGACGCCGAGGCCGATGCCGCGCGAGCCGCCGGTGATCAACGCGCTGGGCCGGCCGGCCGTGGTCACCGGGCCCCCTGCGCCCGGCGGGCGGCGCGGCGGGCGAGCGCCCAGCGGTGGGTCTCGGAGGGGCCGTCGTAGATCCGGAACGGCCGCACCTCGCGGTGGATCCGGGCCAGCGGCAGGTCCTCGCTGACGCCGAGGCCGCCGCAGATCTGCACCGACCGGTCGACGATCCGGCCGACCGCCTCCGACACGAAGGTCTTCGCGATGGAGGTCGAGTCGGCGCTCGGCGCCCCGGTGTCCAGGTCCCAGCAGGCCCGCAGGATCAGCGCGCGGCAGGCCGCGAGGTCGATCTCGGAGTCGGCGACCATCTGCTGGGCCATGCCCAGGTCGGCGAGCCGGGTGGTGAACATCCCGCGCCCGACCGCGTAGCCCACCGCGACCTCGTGGGCCCGGCGGGCGGCGCCCAGCCAGCGCATGCAGTGGGTGGTGCGGGCCGGTCCCAGCCGGACCTGGGCGAACGAGAAGCCCTGGTCGGCCGCGCCGAGCACGGCCGCGTCCGGGACCGTACAGCGGTCGAAGCGCACCTCGCAGTGGCCGCCGGCCATGCTGCGGTCCATCGTCGGGATGTGGCGCTCGATCCGCACCCCGGGGTTGTCCGCGTCGACCAGGAACATCGTCGCGCCGCCCGCGTCCCCGGGCGCGCCGCAGGTGCGGGCCATCACGATGAGGAAGGCGGCTCCGTCGGCGCCGGTGATGAACCGCTTGCGGCCGTCGATGCGCCAGCCGCCGCCGGCCCGGACGGCCGTGGTGGCCAGCGCCCTCGGGTCGGAGCCGGCACCGGGGGCCGGTTCGGTCATCGCGAACGCCGAGCGGATCTCACCGCGGGCCAGCGGGCCGAGGTAGCGGTGCTTCTGCTCCTCGTCGGCGACTTCGGCGAGCAGGTGGAGGTTGCCCTCGTCGGGCGCCGCGCAGTTGACCGCGATCGGGCCGAACAGGGAGTAGCCGGCCTCCTCGAAGACCGGTGCCCGCTCGACCATGCCCAGGCCGTGTCCGCCGTATTCGGCGGGCAGTTGGGGCCCGAAGACCCCGGCGGCCTTGGCTGCGGCCTGCAGTTCGGTACGCCACCGGTCGCCGTCCGGTGCCGCGCCCGCGTGCCGGTCCTCTGCCGGGAGGACCACCTCGGCAACGAACGCCCGGGTCCTGGCGGCGAGTTCGGTGGTGGCGGGTGCGTAGCTGAGATCCATGGGGTCAGTCCTCCCCGGTCGTCGGCCGGTGCGGGCCGGCTGGCTCGTAGTACCGGACGCCGAGCCGGTCGGCCGTGGTGAGCAGACCGTCCTCGACCAGTACGTCGAGGTGCACGGCCGTCTCCAGCACCGCCAGGGTCCGGTTGCCCGGGTCGAGTTGGGCGAAGGTCCGGTTGTGGCGGGTCCACGGCAGCAGCGTGGCGACGGTGTTGGCCGTGGTGGCGCCCGCCCGGTCGCGGACGACGTCCAGGGCGGCGCGCAGCCGGCGGTCGTGGTGGGCGAGCAGTTCGTCGACCCGGTCGTGGAAGCCGGCGGTGACCGGACCGTGTCCGGGCAGCAGCCGCATCTCGGGCAGGGTCTTCGTCAGCCGCAGCGAGCGCAGGTAGTCGCGCAGCGGCAGCGCGGCGGGTTCGGGCTCCACCGACAGCGAAGGGGTGATGTGCGGCAGCACGTGGTCGCCGGCGAAGAGCAGCCCGTGCCGGTGGTCGGCGAAGACCACGTGGCCGCGGGTGTGCCCGGGGGTGGCGACGACGGCCAGCTCGCGCTCCCGCAGCGCCACCGTGCCGGGGGCGGTCAGCCAGTCGTCGGGGTCGGCCCATTCGGCGAGGTCCGGGCGGGGGGCCGGGCGGGCGGCGCGGTCGGCGAGGTCGGTTGCGCCGTGGGCGCGCAGCCGGGCGGCGCGGGTGGCCTGGGCGCTGCCGTCGCGGACGGCCCGCAGGTAGTGCCGTTCGCCGGCGCCGAGCGCCAGGGCGGAGCCGTAGCGGCGGCGCAGCCTGGTCGCCAGCGTGTAGTGGTCGCGGTGGGCGTGCGTGACCAGGACCCGGGTGATCGCCTCGCCGCTGAAGCCGAGCTGTTTCAGGCGCAGTTCGAGTTCGGTGACGGCCGCGTCGAGCGCCCATCCGGAGTCGACCAGGACGAGCTGTCCGCCGTCCACGACCACGTAGACGTTGACCGCCCGCAGACCGTCGTTCGGCAGCGGCAGCGGGATCCGGAAGACGCCGTCGGCGACCTCGTACAGGCCGGGCAGCGTCCAGTCGTGCCTGCTGGTCGCGCTGCCGGCGCCGCCGCTCACGCGAACCTCGGCAGGACGGTCGCGGCGAGCTGCCCGATGCTGTCGAGCAGGCTGTCGGAGGTGACGGACTGGGCCGGTATCTGGAGGGCGACCTCGTCCACCCCCCGCTCGGCCCACGCGGTGCGGCGGGCGGCGAGCCGGTCGGCGACCTGCGCCGGGGTGCCGTGCACCACGAAGTGGTCCAGCATGCCGTCGGGGATCAGCGGGGCGAGTTCCGCGAAGCCCGCCCCGCCGTTGTTGAACCGGTCGACCAACTCGTCGGCCACCGCGCCGTACCCGGCGCTGCCGGCGACGTCCCGGTAGCTGGGGGTGGCGAAGTAGAAGGCCAGTTGTTCGGCCGCCCGCCGCCGGGCGAGCTCCGCGTCAAAGTCGACGCTGAGCGGGCACCAGACCACCAGCCGGAAACCGGGCGCCCGGTCCGGCGCGGCCGCGATCGCGGGCAGCACCACGTCGTCGAGGTAGCGCGGCCCGCCGGCCAGCGGGTGCAGCACGACGCCGTCGCAGCTGTCCGCGACGGCGCGGAGCATCCGCGGGTGCAGGCCGCCGCCGTACACCTTCAGGCCGGCGCGTGAGGCGGGGGTGCCCGCCAACTGCACGCGCGGCACGTCGATGTCGTAGAAGGGCCCCTGGTAGCGGGCCCGGCCGTCGCCGGCCCAGATCGCCCGCAGCGCCCGCACGTAGTCGGCCATCCGGGCCGCGGGGTGGTCGAAGTCCACCCCGTACCAGCGGCGTTGGCCGCGGGTGCCGGCGCCGAGGCCCAGGCTGAACCGGCCGCCGGACAGCTCGTAGGCGTCGGCGGCCAGTCCGGCCGCCGCCAGCGGCTGCCGGGCGAAGGCGAAGCTGATACCGGTGCCGGCGGCGAGCGTACGGGTGGCGCCCAGCAGCACGCTGGCCCGCAGCACCGCGTCCCGGCCGGGCGACTCGGTGGTCCACAGCCGGTACAGGCCGGCCTTCTCGCTCTCCTGGGCCGCTTCCGGCAGGCGGTCGCTCACCGGGCCGGGCAGTACGACGGACAGCTGCATCGGATCAGTCCTCTCAGTGGTCGGTGCGCGCGGGCGGGGCGGCGGGCGCGGGTTCGCCGGCGGGCGCGGGCGGCTCGGCGGACGCGGGTTCGCCGGCCCCGGGGGCGCTCTCGGCGGCGGGCCGCCAGAACGGCAGCACGACGCCCTCCGCGGCCGGCACGTACTCGGTCTCCATCGGCATGCCCTGGGCCGGCCGGGCCGGCGGGCGGACGCAGCGGCCGAGCAGCCGGATGGCGGGGTCCTGGTCGAGGGCGACGATGACGACGGTGTACGGCGTCAGGTCCGCGTATCCGCGCAGCCGGGTGCGGTGGACCACGGTCCAGGAGAAGAGCCGGCCGCGGCCCGGCACCTGCGTCCAGTCGGTGATGTCGGCCCGGCAGGTGCGGCACACCGGCCGCGGCGGCCAGTTCAGATGCCCCTCGGCGCACCGGGGCAGCAGCAGCCGGCCCAGCCGGCAGCCTGCCCAGAACGGGGCGAAGTCCGGCTCGTCGACGTTGGGCAGCGGGGTGCCGGGGGGCGGCACGAGGGCGCTCACCTGGTACCTCCGAGGATCGCCAGCGAGCCGTCGCCCCAGTCGCCCCAGCCGGTCACCGCGATGTGACGGGCCTTTGCCAGCTGGGCGGCGCCCGCCTCGCCACGCAGCTGCCGGACGGCCTCGATGACGTGGTTGAGGCCGCCGAGATGGCCCTCGGCGAGCAGGCCGCCGTGGGTGTTGAGCGGGAGCGCGCCGTCCGGTTCCAGCGCGCCCGACGCCACGAACCGGCCGCCCTCCCCCGGCGGGCAGAACCCGGCCGCTTCGAGCTGGTGGATCACCTCGAAGGAGAAGCAGTCGTAGACCATGGCCGCGTCCATGTCCCGCGGCCCGAGCCCGGCGCTCTCGTAGGCGGCCGGGGCCGCGTGGGACAGCCCCACCCGCTGCCAGTCCTGGCGGTTGGTCAGGTCGTCCGGGCTCTCCGGCCGCGCGGTCTCCACCGCCAGCAGCCGTACCGCCCGCGGGCCGGCACGCAGCGCATGCTCCTCGTCGGTGACCAGCACGGCGGCGGCGCCGTCGGTCTCCAGGCAGCAGTCGTAGAGCTGGTACGGCTCGGCGATCATCGGCGCCCGCCGGTAGTCCTCGTACGACAGTGGCCGGCCGAAGCGCATCGCCCGCGGGTTGAGCTGCGCGTAGCGGTTGGCGGCCAGCGCGACCGCGGCCAGCTGCCGCTTGGTGGTGCCGTACTCCAGCATGTGGCGCCGGCAGATCATCGCGTACCACTCGGCGGGGGTGCTCCAGCCGTGCGGGTGCTCCAGCTGCCGGCGGAACTGGGGGCCCGGCAGTTCGCCGACCCGCTGGTCGATGCGTTTGGCGGAGGACCCGTTCCTGGCCAGGATGACCAGGACGACGGTGGCCCGGCCGGCCTCGATCAGGGCGGTGGCCAGCCGCAGCGCGGTGACCGCGGCGTTGCCGCCGGGCGGCGGCGTCGCGTCGGTGAGCTGGAGCGGCAGCCCGAGCGCGGCGATCAGGTCCTCGGTGAACAGCGAGCCGCCCAGCGGGATCACCCCGTCGACGTCCTCGGCCGTCAGTCCGGCGTCCCGCAGTGCCGCCCGGCCGGCCGCGGCGGCCAGCGCCTGGACCGACCGGCCGCTGCGCCGGGAGTAGGCGGATTCCCCCACGCCTGTCACCGCGACCATCAGCCGGCCTCCGGCGATTCGACGACGGCCGGCCGGGGCGGGTTGGCCGGCGCCTCGGCGGGGTCCCAGCCGCCCGGCAGGTCGAGCGTCGCGGTGCCGGAGGTGGCCGGCGTGCCGCGGCCGTCGCGGATCTCCAGCTCGACCCGCAGGACGCAGCCGTCGGGGCCGGTCTCCGCGGCGACCGCGTGCGCCAAACAGGTCAGCGTGTCGTTGCAGTACACCGGCCGGTGGTGGCGGTAGGAGATGCCGGTCAGCGAACCGCCGCGCGGGTCGGCGTAGTCGAACAGCATCTGGCCGAGGTACGAGCCCTGGAGCGGGCCGTGCACCAGCACGCCGTCGTAGCCCTCGCTGCGGGCGTAGCGCTGGTCGAAGTGGATCCGGTGGGTCAGCCAGGTCACCGCGCTGTACATGAACAGGTCGACCTCGTCGGGCCGCCAGGTGCGGGAGACCAGCAGGGTGCGGGCGATCTGCGGGGCCGGCTCGGAGTCCGGCGCGCCGGCCGTCACCGGCCGATCCTGACGAGCGTCTCGGCGACGACGAGCCGGTCGTCGACGAAGTAGGTTTTGGAGTACGTGAAGAGGGTCAGCGGCCCGCTGCGGCCGGTCTTGCGCTGCTCGCTCCGCAGCTCCTGGTGGGCCGAGACCTCGTCGCCGGCGACGATGGGCCCGTACCAGCGGACGCTGGTCTCGCCCGCCACCACCCGGCCGGTGAGCTCGTCCTCCAGCGGCATGCCGTCCGCGCGCAACCGGTCGGAGGTGGTGAGCCGGCCCATCGACATGCCGACGGTGGTGAAGAAGAACGGCGGTGCCACCAGGTCGCGGAAGCCGCGCCGGCGGGCGGTCGCCACGTCGTGGTGGATCGGGTTGAGGGTGCCGAGTGTGACCGCGAACCGGCGGATCGCCTCGCGGGTGATCAGGGTCGCCGGGGCGCCGGGAACGGTGGTGTCCATGAGCTCACGCCTCCCTTGCCACGAGGAGGGCGTCGACGACGGCGGCGCGGTCGGCGGCGACCATCATCGGGTTGACCTCGATGTCGCGGTACGCGTCGAGCGGCGCCGTGTCGAACGCGGCGCACAGCCTGGCCACCGCCTCGGCCGCGGCCCGGAATCCGGGTGCCTGCGGTGGCAGCGGAAGGTGCCGGCCGAGGAGCTCCATGATCCGCGCCTCCCCGGCGGGCAGCAGGACGGTGCCGGCCGCGGTCCCGGCGCCGGCCGCGACGCCGCCGAGCGCGACGGTGAGGAACGACCCGAGCGCGGAGCGGGTGAGGCCGACCAGCAGCTCGGTGCCGGTCGCCATCTCCTCCACCAGGTAGCCGGCCAGCGCCGAGGCGGGGATGCCGTGCTCCTTGAAGGTCTCCTCGAACCCCTTGACCGCGGCCTCGACCGCTGCCCGGTCCTCGCAGCCGACCACGACCAGGCCCAGGCGCGCCTTGTGGGCCACGCCCGCCACGTCCGCCTTGACGACGTAGGGGCCGGTCAGCCGCAGTGTCGCCGCGCCGGCCTCCTCGGCGGAGCCGCAGACCTCGCCGGCGACGACCGGCAGCCCGAGTGCGGCCAGCACCCGGCGGCCCTCGATCTCGCCGGTGACCGCGGCGGCCGGAGCCACCGGTCCGGCGGCGGGCTCGGCGTGGCCGGCGGCCGGGCGGTGGTCGGGGAAGAGCCGGGACAGCGCCCGGATGGTGTTCTCCAGGCCGCGCACGACGGCGACCCCGGGGTTGGCGCGGCGGGTCTCCAGCACCCAGTCCGTCCAGGGGACGTTGACCAGCGCGGAGATCACCGTGGGGGTGCCGGTCCGGCGCGCGGTGCGGACGGCGAGCGAGATCGAGTCCCGGTGCACCTGCCGTCCCGGCGAGTCGTCGGGGAAGATCACCGACCAGGGCGAGAGCGTGAAGCCCACGGTCGGGTCGCTCCAGACGGCCTCGAATATCTCGTCGGTGGTCGTCCTCGCGCCGGGGCGGCCGACCAGGTCGAAGGGGTTCTCGATGAACGAGCCCGACGCGGCCGAGGCCCGCAGCAGCGTCATGGTGTCGCCGGTCAGCCGGGCCAGCTTCATCCGGTCGCGCTGGGCGAGGTCGCCGGCGATCGCCGCCTGCCCGCCGGAGCTGCCGATGACGGCGACGCCGTCGCCGCGGTCGCGGCGGACCAGCGGCGCCAGGACCGCGACGCGGGCCATCTCCTCCAGCGAGTCCACGCGCAGCACGCCGAAGGAGCTGAGGAAGGCGTCGATCTCGGCGTCGTCCCCGGCGACGCTCGCGGTGTGCGAGTACGCGATCTTGGTGGCGACCGCGGACCGGCCGGCCTTGAGCATGACCACCGCCACGTTCTCGTCCCTGGCCCGGGTGAGCGCGGCCCGCAGCCGGGGGATGTCCTCGCCGAGCGTCTCGGCGTAGACGATGAGCGAGCGGGTGGTGCCGCGCTCGCAGACGTAGTCGATGGCGCGGGCCACGTCGAACCGCGCGGCGTTGCCGAGCGAGGCGCACCAGTCGAACGAGCCGCCGTCCTCGACGACCGCGGCCATCAGGGTGGACAGCAGGGCGCCGCTCTGCGACACGATGCTGATCGCGCCGGGTTCGGTGACGGCCGGGATCGGCTCGGCGATCAGCCGCAGGTCGCGCCGGAAGTCGGCGAAGCCGACGCAGTTCGGCCCGTAGAGGCGGGTGCCGTCCTGGCAGGCGTCGACCAGCTGCCGTTGCAGGGCGGCGCCGGGGCCGTCGGGGCCGCGCTCGGCGAAGCCGTCGGAGACCACGACGATGTCGGCGACGCCGAGGCCGACGGCCTCCCGGACGATGTCCGGGCAGCGGTGGGCGGCCACCGCCACCACGACCGCGTCGATCACGCCGTCGATCCGGGACAGCGAGGCGAAGGCGGGGACGCCGCCCACCGTCTCGTAGTTCGGGTTGACCGGCCAGACCTGGCCGGTGTAGCCGGACTGGCCGACGTTGCTGCGTACGTGGCCCGACCAGAAGTTGTGGTCGGAGGCGCCGACGACCGCGATGCCGTGCTTCATGGGGGTGTTCCTTTCGACGGTACGGGCCGGGAGGGCACGGCCCGCGGCGGGAGTCCTCGGGGGACCCTCAGACGACGGCCATGGCGTTGGCCGGCGAGCCGACACCGCCCGGCAGGTTGAGCGGGACCGCGACGAAGAGGAAGTCGTACGCGCCGGCCGCCCGGCAGGCGGCGGCCAGCTCGCCGAGGGTGAACAGCTCGCCCAGCGCGAAGCCGAGGCAGGGGATGAGCCGGCGGTGCAGCGAGCCGAGCCAGGGCTCGCCGGGCGAGTACTCGACGGCGGGGTTGTCGGCGACGACGGCGGACACGCCGGAGTCCCACAGGTAGCGGCTCATGTCCTCGCCGCCCGACAGCCCGGCCCAGCGGCGGCTGTCGACGTCCTCGTAGAGGCGCGCGTGGGCCGTACGGTCGTCGGTGTCCATGGCCAGGTAGCGGTCCATCCAGCCGGTGCGCAGGCACAGGATGTCGCCGGGTACCAGCTCGGTGCCCTGGCGGGCGAGCGCCGCCTTGAGGTGGTCGGTTTCGATCCGGAACCGGTCGAACGGGTCGTAGCCGGGCTCGTCGGCCAGCTCGGCGGCGATGTCGACCAGGACGCCCCTGCCGACGATGCCGGACGCCCAGTTCTGGATGCCGAGCCGGGTGGGGTGCTGGTCCGGGTCGCCCTGCCAGCCGCCGTAGAAGCCGTCCTCGCGGGCCCGGACGTGCCGCAGGCTGTCCCACTGGCTGGACGCCTGGAGGTACAGGCCGTCGAGCCGGTCGTCCCAGGTGTTGCGCCCGGTGGGGAAGACCTCGTGCCGGACCGGGCGGCGCTTGAACAGCGGCGGGTCGGGGAGGGTGACGGGCAGGCTGAGCGCGATCCGGCGGCCGGACCGGGGCCGGGCCAGCGCGGCGGCCACGGTGGGCCCGTCGAGCAGGTTGACGGTCCCCGACTCGTCGTCCGGGCCGTAGACGTCCCAGGCGTGGGGCAGTCCGGAGCCGGGCAGCCGGGGCAGCCGGTCGAACGGCGGCCGGGCGGTCCCGGGCGGGGCGGGTGCGGGCGGGGCCGGTTCCGGTCCGGCCGGCCCGGACGCGGGCGATGCGGATGCTGACGCCGATGGGGTCACCGTGGCACCTCGTTCCTGTCGTTGTCGTTCTGAGCGGGGCGGCCGGCCGCCGGGATGGCACCGCCCTCGACGATGTAGCGCTGCCACTGCTCGCGGTTCTCGGTCACCTCGCGGGAGGTACCGCCGTAGACGACCCGGCCGACCTCGAAGATGTAGACCCGGCTGCAGAACCCCAGGGCGAAGCTGACGCTCTGCTCGGCGAGCACGATCGCCATGTCACCGCCGCCGAGCCGGACCAGCGACTCCCGCAGCTGTTCGGTCACCACGGGGGCCAGGCCCTCGGTGGGTTCGTCCAGCAGCAGCACCCGCGGCCGGGTGGCCAGCGCCCGGCCGATCGCCAGTACCTGCTGCTCGCCGCCGGACAGGTTGCCGGCGTCCCGCGCCAGCAGGGGCTCCAGCAGCGGGAACTCCGCGACGACCTGGTCGAGCACCTGGGCCGGGTTGCCGCGGGCGGCGACCTGGATGTTCTCCCGGACCGACATGCTCTTGAAGACCCGGCGGGTGTCGGGGACCCAGGCGATGCCGAGCCGGCTGATCTCCGGGGTCCGCATCCGGACCACGTCCCGGCCGTCCACCCGGACCCGGCCGCTGCGGCGGACCGCGACACCCATGACCGACAGCAGCGTGGTGGTCTTGCCGGCGCCGTTGCGGCCGAGCAGCGCGACCCGCTCGCCGGGCCGGACCTGGAGGGACACCCCGAAGAGCGCCTGCGTCTTGCCGTAGTGGGCGTCGAGGCCGTCCACGTCGAGCAGTGGCTCACTCGCCATCGGACTCTCCCAGATAGGTGCTGATGGTCTCCGGGTGGCGCAGGACGTCCACGACCGGTCCGGCGACCCGGCCGCGGCCGCCGACCAGCAGCAGCGCCCGGTCGGCGAGCTGCCGGACCACGTTCATGTCGTGCGCGGTCAGCACGATGCTCAGATCGGGCTGGTCCCGGCGCAGCTGCCGGATCAGCGTGATCATCCGGTCGATGTCCTCGGTGCTCAGGCCGGCGGTCGGCTCGTCGAGCAGGACGACCTTCGCGGGCCGCACCAGCACCCGGGCGATGTCGAGCCGTTTGCGGTCGCTCTCGCTGATGCCGGCGCAGGGACGGTCGGCGTGGGCGCCCAGTCCGGCGCGCTCCAGCGCGGAGTCGACGCCGGCCCGCTCGGCGGCCGAGATCCGCAGCGCCCCGCGCAGTCCGAACGCGCGGGAGCTGGCGCCGAGCAGGGACAGCACGATGTTCTGCCGCACGGTGTAGGTGTCGAAGACCTTGGCCACCTGGAAGCTGCGCAGCAGCCCCATGCGGGCGATGGCGTGGGCGCTGCGGCGGGTGATGTCGGTGCCGCCGAGCACGATCCGCCCCTCGGTGGCGCGCTGTTGGCCGCCGATGACCTCGAAGAGGGTGGACTTTCCGGCGCCGTTCGCGCCGAGCAGCGCGAGCAGTTCGCCGGGCGCGACGCCGAAGGACACCCGGTCGACGGCCCGTATCGGGCCGAACCGCTTGCTGACGCCGGTCAGTTCGAGTTGGGCGCCGGGCATGGTGAAGCCTTCCGCGTGCTCGGCCGCGGTGGTTGCGGCGCTCATGACGGGTCCCCTTCCGCGTCGTCGCGGGGCTGTCGCGGGCGCCCGCGCCGGTCCCGGCGCGCGCCGGCGCCGCGGGCCCCTTGGACGGCGAGGCCGGTCAGGCCGTCGGGGGCGAACAGCACCACGGCGAGGAAGGCGAGCCCGGTCCAGAGCAGGACGTTCTGGCCGCCGTCGGCCAGGCGCTGCTGGCCCCAGATGTAGATCACCGCGCCGAGCGGCGCGCCGACGAACCAGGGGGTGCCGCCGAGCAGGCACATCACGATCACGGTTCCCGAGACGCTGAAGTCCAGCAGGTCGGGGGTGACGCTCAGCTGGACCTGGGCCAGCAGCCCGCCGGCCACGCCGCCGAAGAAGCCGGCCACCGCGAAGGCGGTCATCCGGGCCCGCACCACCGGGACGCCGGTGGCCTCGGCCAGTACCGGGTTGTCCCGCAGGCCGCGCAGGGTGGCGCCGAACTGGCTGCGCTCCAGGGCCGCGAGCAGGGCCAGGCAGACGCCGACGACGAGGAAGACATACCACCACAGGTGCCGCTGGAGTGTCAGGTCGAGGCCGAAGAGCCGGCCGGGGACGATCCCGGGCAGGCCGTTCTCGCCGCCGAAGGTGTGCACCTTGTAGGTGAGCTGGTTCAGTACCTGGCCGCTGGCGAGGGTCACCATGGCGAAGCCGATTCCGGTGGTGCGCAGCATCGCGGTGGACACCGCCAGGCAGACCAGGGCCGCCGCGCAGCCGGCGAGCAGCACCGCCTGCAGGCCGCTGACGGGGATCCGGCCGAGCAGCGCGACGGTGTACGCGCCGGTGCCGAAGGCCGCCGCCTGGCCGAAGGTGAACACCCCGGCGACGGCGAAGACGAACTTGGTGCCGGCCGCGAACAGCACGTAGGTGGCGGCGATCTCCCAGACGAACAGGCCGGAGGAGCTACGCCCCTGGTAGAGCACCAGTGCCAGCAGCACGCAGCACACCAGCGGGGTCGCGGTGAGCGCGGGCCGGGTCCAGCGGCCGCGGTGGCCGGGCGGCCGCGGTGCGGGGCGGACCCGCGCCGGGCGGACCGGCGTCATGTGCTTCTTCATGCCGTGATCGCCTCTCTGCGTCGGATGAGCAGGCCCGCGGCGAGGCCGATGTACGTGCCGAAGGCCAGCAGGTCCGGCACGTAGCTGGAGAGCAGGCTGTTGAAGACGCCGAGCCCGAGGGCGGCGAGGAGTGCGCCGCGCAGTGAACCGGGCCGGCCGAGGATGATCACGGCGAAGCTCAGGATCAGGTACGTCTGCGCCAGCGAGATGTCGATGGACGAGACGGGCGCGAGCAGGCTGCCGGCGATCCCGGCCAGGAAGCCGCTGAGCGCGAAGGCGGTCAGCCCCATCCGGTCGGCCCGGATGCCGAGCGCCTCGGCCATCTCCCGGTCGTCGGCGACCGCGCGCAGCAGGCGGCCCAGCCGGCTGCGTTTGAGCAGCAGCCACAGCCCGACCGCGACGACGGCGCCGACGACGGCTTCGGCGATGCTGTAGCGGCTGATCACCGTGCCGAGCAGGTGCACCGGTCCGGTGACGCCCCTGGGCGGCTGCTGGGACAGCGGCACCAGGCCCCAGATGAGCTGGGCGGCGCCCTGGGCGGCGAACAGGATGGCGAAGGAGGCGAGCAGCCCGACGATGTGGGGTTTGGCGTACAGCCGCCGGAACACCCCCACCTCGATGACGGCCGCCAGAACCGCGACGCACAGTCCGCAGAGCAGGGCGGCGAGCAGGAAGGCGTACCAGCTCACCGCTTTCGCCCCGAGAAACTGGCTGAGCAGGAACGCGCCCACCATGAACAGGGCTCCGTGGGCGAAGTTCAGCACCCGCATCGTCCCGTAGACGATGGTCAGCCCGCTCGCCACCAGGAAGATGGGTACCGCGGTCAGGATGCCGTTCAGCAGTGCTCCGACGAGGGTGGACACCGATCCACCTCCTCTCGTGTCAGGACCCGATCAGGATTTGCTCGAACTCCGGGCCCGGGGTCCACGGCGGCGTCGCGGGCGTCGCCGTGGAGACCGGCTACCGGGTCAGAGCTTCGCCTTCGGGTCGTTGTACGTGGCGGCCGGGACGAGGGCGGAGTCGAGCAGCTTGACGCCTTCGGGGGCGGACTTGTCGCCGCCGGTGAGGGTCACCGCGATGGCCTGGTTGGGGGTGTGCGTGGTGGGGTCGAAGCCGTAGGTGCCGGTCAGTCCGTCGACCTTCACGTCGGCGAGCGCGGCCGTCACCTTCGCGGCGTCGGCGGAGCCGGCCGCCTTGATCGCCGAGGCGTAGGCGTACACGCTCTGGTAGCCCTCGGAGTTCCAGGAGAACGGCAGCTTGTGGAACTTCGCCTGGAACGACGCGACGAAGGTCGCGGCGGCGGGGGTGTTGCCCGGCATGTCGTAGTAGAAGTCGTACGCGTTCCACGCCTGCGGCGCGTTCTCCTTGAGAGTGGTCGCGCTGGACCAGTAGTTGCCGCCGGTGACGATGGTGGAGAAGTCCTTCAGCAGGCCGACCTGCCGGGCCTCCTGCATGAAGGCGATGGTGCCGGCGCCGTAGGTGCCCAGGAACAGCGCGCGGTGGTCGGCGCCGGCCGGGGTCAGCTTCTGCGCGAGGGCGTTGACCTGCGTGGTGTAGTCCTGCTGGAGCAGCGGCACATAGGTGGACCCCTTGAGGGTGAACTGCTGGCCTTGCGCCTTGAGTTCGCCGAAGAAGCTGTCCGCCTCGTCGTGTCCCGTGACGTAGTCGAAGCCGAACTCGTACCAGTCGGAGGCCGTCGGCACCTTCTTGGCGATGACCTGCGCCTCCGCCACTGCGTACGCGTGGGTGGTGTTGGAGATGTTGTAGTAGTTCTTGGCGACGCGGTCCGGGCCGGTCAGGCCGGCGGCGGCGCAGACGCCGACCATCGAGGCGCCGAGCGAGTCGGCGATCGGCAGCGCGGACAGACAGGCGGCGCTGTTGGTGAAGCCGAACATCAGCTTGTGTCCGGCCGACGCCAGCGAGCGGACCGCGGAGGTCATGCCGGGGGCGGTGCTCTGGTCGTCGCGCCAGTCGATGGACAGCTTCTTGCCGAGCACCCCGCCCTTGGCGTTGATCTCGTCGACGGCGATCTGCGCGCCCTGGTCCAGGTTGGTGCCGAACTCCGCGAGTGAGCCGGACCTGGGAGCGACCAGGCCGAGCGGTATGGTGCCGGATCCGCCGCCCGAACCGGAGCTGCTGGCGGAGCCGGACCCGGAGCCGGACCCGGAGCCGCCGCACGCGGTGAGGACCACGAGGGCCAGCGCCGGGGCCGCCACCGTGTACATCAGGCGGCTGCGTCTGGACCGTGGGCCGACGCGTCCGCGCATGGTTGTGTTCATCTGCTCATCCCCTAGCGACGTTGACAGGTGGGTGTGCTGGGCTGCGTGTGGTGTGCCGCGGGGCACCGGCGGGGCGGGCCGGGCGGCGGGTCAGCCGCGGGGCATGCCGAGGACCCGCTCGGCCAGGACGTTGCGCTGGATCTGGGCCGTGCCGCCGCCGATCGTCAGGGCGCGGGCGTAGAAGTAGTTCTCGGCGAAGGGCAGCCCGGCCGGGTCGTCGCCGGGCGCGAGGACCACGCCGGCGGCTCCGTGCAGGTCACGCCAGAGTTCGAGCATCCGCTGCCCGTGGTCGTCGGCGAGCGTCCTGCGGACCTCGGGCACGACGCCGGTCTCCGGCCGGTACCCGACCCGGCCGAGCGCCTGGACGCGCATCACGTGCAGCGACAGCGCCTGCGTGTAGCCGTCGGTGATCCGCTGCCTGAGGTCGTCGGGCAGCGGCTTCCCGCCGTACGCGGCGCGGGCGTAGCGGAGCAGGTCGGTGTACGACGGCCCGTGCCCCCAGGCGAGCCCGTCCAGGCTCGACATCTGCATCCGCTCATTGGCCAGCACCCGGCGGGCCATCGGCCAGCCGTCGTTCTCCACACCGAGCAGGTTCTCCGCGGGCAGCCGCAGGTCGTTGAAGTAGACCATGTTCCATTTGTGCTCCCCCTCCATGTTGTGGATGGGGTGCAGCGTCACCGCGGGGTGGTCCATCGGGCAGATGAAGACCGAGATGCCCTGGTGCTTGGCGCCCTCGGCGCTGGTGCGGGCCAGCAGCAGGCCGTACTGGGACAGGTGGCCGTGAGTGGTCCAGATCTTGGTGCCGTTGACCACGTAGTCGGTGCCGTCCCGTTCGGCCCGGGTGGTGAGGGAGGCGAGGTCGGAGCCGGCCTCCGGCTCGCTGAACAGCTGGCACCAGACCTCCTCGCCGGTCAGCATCGGGCGCAGGTAGCGGTCGATCTGCGCCGGGGTGCCGACTTCGAGCACCAGCGGACCCACGTAGCCGCGGGACAGCGGGAAGTCGGGGCGGGTGACGCCGGCCCGGCGCAGCTCCTCGTCGATGACCAGTACGTGGCCGCCGGAGGCGTCGATGCCCCACGGCCGCGGCCAGTGCGGGACCATGTAGCCGGCGTCGAGCAGTTCGGGGCCGCTCGGCCGCGGGTGCTCCTGGAGCCAGCGGCGCACGGCCTGCCGGCGGGGGTCGTCGTCGCCGGGCAGGCGGACGTTGAACAAGGTGGTGGACTCGCCGCGCGGCCGGGCGCCGTGCGTGGTGAGCGGGTGCGGCTCGGTCATCGGTCAGACCTCCAGCAGTGCGGCCAGGCGGCGGCGGTCTTCGCTGTTCGTCCCGAGGAACAGCGAGAGCCACTTGGCCCGCCGGTAGTGGCACTGGCTCACGAGGTCGCGCGTGTAGCCGTACGTCCCATGGATGTGGATGCAGTCGGCGGCGACCTTGAGGTAGGTGTCGGTGGCGGCGATCTTGGCCGCCAGGAGCGCGGCGGGCGCCTCCGCCGAGCCGTCGTCCAGCGCCCAGGTGGCGTAGGAGAGCGCGGCGATGGCCGCCTGGGTGGCGATCAGCCCGTCGGCGCACAGGTGCTTGATCGACTGGAAGCCGCCGATGGGCCGGTTGAACTGGCGGCGTTGCAGGGAGTAGTCGACCGCTTCGTGCAGGGCGGCCTCCGCGCCGCCGACGGCCTCGGCGGCGATGGCGACGCGGGCCACGGTGACGGCGTGCTCGACGGCGCGGACCGCCTGCGGGCCGGAGGCGAGCAGGACGCCCGGGGCGGCGTCGAGGGCGACCCGGGCCAGCGGGCGGGTCGGGTCGATGCTGTCGAGGTCGGTGAGCCGCGCGGCGGAGGTGTTTACCGCGAGGAGCGCGGGCTCCCCGTCGGCGTCGGCCAGTACGACGAGGGTGCCGGCCTGGGAGGCGTTGACCACCAGGCCGCGGGTGCCGGTGAGCGTCCATCCGCCGTCCGGACCGCGGGCCGCGGTGACGCCGGCGCCGTCGGGTGGCCAGGAGCCGGCGTCGTCCATGAAGGCGAGGGCGGCGATTACGTCCCCGGAGACGACCGAGGCGGCGAGCTCCGGTACGGTCCCGGCCGCCGGCCGCTCACCGGCCGCCGTCTCCAGCAGCGGTGTCAGCGCGCCGAGCGCCAGCGTGACGCTGCCGAAGTGCGGGCCGGGGTACAGCCGCCGGCCGAGTTCGGCGGTGGTCGTCGCGAAATCCTCGAACCGGAGTTGGAGTCCACCGGCCGACTCGGGTGCCAGGACTCCGCCCAGCCCGACCTCGCCGATCAGGGTCTTCCACAGCCTTGTGTCGTACGGCTGGTCGCCGAGCAGCTGCGGCCGGACGTTGTCGAAGTCCAGCTCACGGGTCAGCATCGACGCCAGCGCCGCACGGCGCTGCAAGGTGTCCGGCGGGGTGAAGTACGCGAGCCGCTCGGCCCCGGGGGATTCCTGGACGGCGTTCACATTCCCTCCCGGGCGAACTTGGCTATCGCGCCTTTGAGGGTGTGCTCCTTGATCCAGCCGCGGGCGTCCGCCACCGTCCGCGTGGTGTGCGCGACGGCGTCCCACTCGGCGCCGGCCAGCACCGCGGTCCTGAACCCCTGCCCTTCGAGCACCCGGTTGTTGGCGTACTTCTTGATCCGCAGCATGTCCGAGGGCAGCTTCGCCATGTTCTCGGCGATCTTGCGGACCTCCTCGGCGAGCCGGTCCTGCGGGAAGACCAGTCCCGCGTAGCCCCACTCGTACGCCTCCCGGCCGGTGATGGTGCTGCCCACCTGGTACGACATGAGCTTCGCGCGCTGCGTCCCGACCAGGAAACTCCACATGGGCGAGATCCAGCCCGCGCCGACCGGCATCTTGGGCCAGCCGAGCCGGGTCTCCTCGGCCACCGCGACGACGTCGCAGCAGACCGGGAGCTGTGTTCCGCCGGCGAAACAATAGCCGTGGACCTGGGCGATAATCGGCTTCGGACAGTCCCACAGCCGCAGCCAGCCCTTCGCCAACTCCTCGATGTGGGTGCGGTCTTCGGCGGCGTCGGCGCGGACGTAACCGCCGTCGGGACTGAGGTCCATTCCGACGCAGAAAGCGCGCCCCTCGCCGTACAGGATTCCCACCCGGGCTTCTTCGTCCCGGGTGAACTCATCCAGTGCGGCATGGTAGTCGGCGATGAGTTGGCCATTGATGGCGTTCAGTTTCTCGGGGCGGTTGAGTCCGATCAGGCCGATACGGCCGTCACGCCGGTAGACAACGGTTTCTGCCATTGCTGATTACTCCTCCCTGTCCTGTGCGGGAATTCGGCGGAGGCGACCGCCGCCGGTTCAGTGGGTCCGCTCGGTCCGGGCCCTGTGGTCCGGGTGGAATTGGGTGCGGGCGCCGATCTCGACCATCACCTTGATGGCCAGGGAATAGTCGGACTCCGTCATCGTGGGCATCAGCCCGAGTACCGCGAGCACGCCGAGCAGTTCGCCGCGCGGATTGAGGACCGGGCAGGAGACGGCGCACACCCCGGGGACGTACTCGCCCCGGCTGACCAGCACGCCCGCCTCCTGGATCCGCTCCAGGTGCTCGCGGTACAGCTCGGTGTCCGTGATGGTGGCCGGCGTCATCGCGCGCAGCCCGCCGCCCAGTAAACACTGGCGTTGTGCCTGGTCGGCGAAGGCCACCACCCACTGGCCGTAGGAGACCTCGGTGATCGGGAAGCGGTTGCCGATGGAGATGGTCACCCGGTGCAGGGCCGCGCCCTCGTGCTTGGCGACGTACATCATCCGCCGTGCGTCCACCTGCTGGATCCAGGCCGCGGTCATGTTCGTCCGCTCGGCGGCCTCGCGCATGACCGGTTTCAGGTCCGCGAAGTAGTCCGTGTTCTCCTCGGCCCGCGCGCCGAGCACGATGGCGTACGGACCGAGGGAGTACAGATGCGTCAGCGAGTCGTATCTGAGCAGCCCGTGCGATTCCAGCGTCCTGAGAATACGCGAGCAGCTGGATTTCGGAAGTTGCAGTTCGGTGCATATCTGGGTGAGCGATGCGTGCGCCGTTCTGTAACGCGAGAGCAGCTTCAGGATTCGGGACGCCGAGTCGACGGACGGGCTGTGGCCCTGTTCCATATGTGGTACTCCGGTCCTCCAGTGGGACAAGTAGAGCCAGAGTCCATCCGGTTTCAGCCATGTGTCAAGACTGCGGACCGGGTGAACCCGACCGGAGCGGAAAGTCGCGCCGACACTGTTCCACCAGTGGAACAAACACCGTTGATGGGCCGGTCGGAGCCTCTCCCCGGTGGGCTGGAATTCCGCCCGCAAGAAGAGCGGGAGTGGTTTTGCTGAGCTGTCCCGAGAAGGCTGGTGTACAGGGCACAAATGGTGCCCGTGGGGGAAGCGGGGCCGACCCGCGGCGGCTGGCCGGGCGGCGGCCGACGGCGGCGAAGCGGGGCGGGGCGGGCTCGGCCGGCGGCGGGGGAAGCGGGCCGGGCTCGGCCGGCAAAACCGGACCTGCGGCGCGGCGGGCACGGAGGGTGGCGCAGGACGCTCGGCTCGGTAGGAGGCCGGGCCGGGGCCGGGGACCCGGTGGAGACGCGGAAGCGCGGTCGGGGCGGAGTCCGCGGAAGCTGGGCGGGGGCCCTCGGCCTGCTCGGTAGCCGTGGAGGGCGGGCGGCGGCAGTGGCCGCGGCGAGAGGCCGGCGCGCGTGGACGTACGGCTCAGCCGCGGGCTCTTCGCGGCGGCGCACCCGGGACCCGGTGCCACGCCGCCGTTCGCGGGTTCCCTGCCGGCCGGCTCGGTCGGCGCCGGCCGCCGGAGGAGATCGTCCTCAACAGGGCGCAGGCGCGCGGTCGGCGCGGTGCGGGCGGGGCGGGGTGCGGCCGGCGGGGCCGCACGCCCCCGCCGGTCAGCCGCGCCGCAGCATCATCACGACGGCCACGATGACGATGACGAGAACGATGGTGCCGAGACCGATGTACATGGGAACTTCCTTCCGTCGGACGGCTGCTGGGGATGTCACTCGAACACCCGCTCGGCGATTCCCGTCCTTCAGGGCGGTTGCCCCGTCCGCCCCCTTCCAAAAGTCCCTCCTCCGGCGGTGCCGCCGCGGCGGGCGCGGCGGACCACGGCCGCCCCGCTCTCGGTGAGCCCGTCCGCCACATAGCGCCGGCCTGCCAGTGGCCGAGTCCCAGCACCTCCGGCACCGCCTGCCCTGCCCTGCGACCGGGCGCCCCCCGCGCCCGTCCCGCCCTTTCGCCTCAGGCAACAGTGCGCGGGATCCGCCGGGCGGGCCAGGCTCGACGTCCGCGGCGCGAGTGGTACGTACCGAAAGGTTCGGGTTGGCGCGGCGGCGGATCCCCGCCGACCCGCTCAGGCGGCTTTTCAACAGGTCGGGCAGGGTGCCGGCGGGTGGTCCCGGCGCCGGGGCGGGCGGTGCCGGGGAACGGCCGGCGCGGCGCGGGCGACGGTTCGGGCGGGCCGCGCTCCTGGGGGTGTCAGCTCAACTCAGCGCGGCGCCGGAGACGTCCGGCTTCCCCGCGCCGATGAAGAAGACACCGGGGAAGCCGGCCGTCTCGAAGCCGTGGCTGGGGTTCGCCCGCAGGGTCGAGGAGTGGACGGCGAGCGTGCCGGTGCGGTCGTTGCTCACGTAGAAGAAGGCGCCGCCGCCCTCCTTGGCGTCGTTGTGGGCGATGAGCGAGCCCTCGACGCGCACGGTGTACTGGTTGCCGTCGGTGTAGACCGCCCCGCCGCTGCCGCCGCCGGGGGTGCCGCCGCGGGCGGGGTTCGCGCCGTGGCCGACCGCGGAGTTGTAGGTCAGGACGCTGTTGAGCACGACCCAGGACACGCCGATGCTGCTGAGCGCCCCGCCGTTGGAGCAGGAGCCGCCCTGCCCGGGTGCGCCGCCGAAGGTGCTGCCGGTGACGTAGACCGGCAGGTCCTGGTACTGGTCGAGCACGCGGATCGCCGCGCCGCCGAGGTCCGGCCCGGTCCCGTCGCAGCGGTTGCGGACGAAGCGGGAGTCGGCCACCTTGAACCGGCCGCCGCGGACCAGCACCGCGCCGCCGCCCCCGCCCTCCGCGGTGTCCCCGGTGGAGTCGCCGTCGGCGAAGGTCAGGTTCTGCACGGTGAGTTCGGGAGCGCTCTGGTCCTGGCAGTGCGACGTGGTCCAGCCCTGGGCCTGGTCGCAGGTGTCCATGTAAAGGATGCGCCGCTGTCCCGCGCCGCTCAGCGTCACCTTCCCGCCGCCGTCCAGGACGACCCGCGCACTGGCGTTGCGCACCTTGGCGGTGGCCTTCATGGTGATCACCACGGGGGCCGGCCCGCAGGAGAAGGTGATGACTCCCCCGGCGGCGACCGCCGCCACCACGGCCGCCGAAGTGCAGCCGGCCGGTGTGCCGTCGCCGATCGTCCGGGTCGGGTGCGAGGTGTCCACGGCCCGCGCGGCGGCCGGCACCGGCGCGTTCCCCCGCGGGTTCCCGGCCTCGAACGCCGCCGGCGGCGCTGTGGGCCGCGGCGCGCGGGACATGGGCGCGCCTTCGTGCCGGGGCGGACGGGTCGGCCGCGCGGTGGTCGCCGTACCGGTCGGGTCCGGTACGCGGCCGGTCGGCGGTACGGCCGCGGTGGTCATGGCGGCGGGCGTTGTCACCTGCCCGCTCGCGCCGGCCGGGCCGCCGGACGCGCCGCAGCCGGACAGGAGGGCGCCGGTGGCCAGACAGCTCACCGCGTACAGGACCACGCGCTTGGACGGCATCGCCCGATGCTAGCGGCAACCGCCGGGCCACCACGGGCGCGTCTGTCCACCCGTTCGAGCAGCCGTCCGTCCGGGGGCGACGGCCGCCGCGTCCCCGCGTGCGGCGGTCCGGGGGCGGGAACGAGGGCAGGGGAACCCCGGCGACGCAGGCCGCGGCCGTCGGGCACGCGCCGCCCCGACGGGACGCCACAGCGCGCGGCGTGGGGCGCCGTACGGGCCCCGGTACGGCATGCGGCGCGTGGCACCGAAGGCGCGGCGCCGGGCGACGGCCCGGCCGGGCGGGGACCGGCGGGGTCAGACCGTGTGCCGGTACGCCGGGTAGGTGAGGTAGCCCGCGTCACCGCCCTGGTAGTACGTGGCCTCGTCGACGGGGGCGATCGGCAGTCCGGTCCGCAGCCGCTCGACCAGGTCGGGGTTGGCGACGAAGGCGCGGCCGAAGCTGATGAGGTCGGCCCCCAGCCCGAGCCAGTGGTCGGCGTCGGCCCGGCCGGTCTGCTTCGGGCCCATCGGAGGCACCGGGTTCACGATGAGGGTGCCGGGCCACGCGCGGCGCAGCCCGAGCAGTATCCGCTCCTCGGCGGTGGCCTCGAGGTGGACGTAGGCCACCTCCAGGCGGGCGAGTTCGGCCAGCAGGGCGGCGTAGAGCTCGGGGACGTCGCTCTCCCGGACGCCCCAGATCGTCGCGCCCGGGGAGAGGCGGATACCGGTCCTGGCCTTGCCCACGGCCTCGACCGTGGCGGACACCGCCTCGACGGCGAACCGGATCCGGTTGGCGACCGGGCCTCCGTAGCGGTCCGTTCGCAGGTTGGCGTTGGTGGAGAGGAACTGCGAGATCAGATAGCCGTTGGCGCCGTGCAGCTCCACGCCGTCGAAGCCGGCGTCGACGGCCCGGCGGGCGGCCTCGGCGTACGACAGGGCGTGCTCGGGCACTTCGGCGGTCTCCAGGGCACGCGGTACGGGCGCGGGCCGCGGTCCGGTCGGGGTGAAGACGTCGCCGACGGCGGGGACCGCCGAGGGCCCGACCGGACGCAGGCCGTTGGTGTCGGGGTGCGAGACCCGCCCGCCGTGCATGATCTGGGCGAAGATCCGTCCGCCGTTGGTGTGCACGGCAGCGGTCACCGGCCGCCACGAGGCGACCTGCTCGTCGGTGTGCAGCCCCGGCGTACCGGGGTTGGACTGCCCGATCAGGCTCGGCTGCACGCCCTCGCTGACGATCAGGCCGGCCGTCGCCCGCTGGGCGTAGTACGTTGCCATCGACGCCGTCGCCAGACCGCCGGCGGCGGCCCGCACCCGCGTCATCGGCGCCATCACCACCCGGTTCGGCAGCGTCAGGTCGCCGAGCCGGTGGCTGTGGAAGAGGGTGGTCACCGCGGTACTCCTTCGTGGTACGGAGCGCCCGGGTCCCCGGGCACAGCGGCTACGCTAGAACCTGACACCGACGTCAAGGGCAAGCTCTGTACCGCACGGCACAGCCGGGAGGGCGCGGCATGCGCATCGGGGAACTCGCGTCGCGGGCCGGGGTCAGCGTCCGGTCGCTGCGCTACTACGAGGAGCAGGGCCTGCTCAGCAGCACCCGCAGCGGCAGCGGGCAGCGGTACTTCGCGGAGGACGACGTCGAGCGGGTCACGTTCATCCGGCGGTTGTACGCCGCGGGGCTGTCCAGCCGCACCATCGTCGAGCTGCTGCCCTGCGTCGACTCGCCCAGCGAGGGCAACACCGGCACCGCGCTGGAGCGGATGGCGCAGGAGCGCGACCGCCTCTCCGGGCACATCGACGACCTCGTCCGCACCCGCGACGCCCTCGACGGCCTGATGGCGGCGGCGCGGGCCCACCGGGAGAGCCTGCGGGCCGCCCTGGCCGGCTCCTGAGCCCGGCGGCCCGCGCCCGCCCTCCGGTCAGCGGGGGTCCAGGCCGGCCAGCATGTCCGGCAGTTCCCCGCGGTGGATGACCCCGAGGCTCCTGGTGGCACGCGTGAGCGCGACGTAGAGGTCGTTCACGCCGCGGCTGTGCGCCGCGAGGATCTGCGCGGGCTCCACGACCAGGACCGCGTCGAACTCCAGCCCCTTGGCCTGGGCGGGCGTCAACAGGACGACGCGCGCGTCCAGCGCCGACGGGCCGTCGAAGACGGCGACGCCGTCCAGTCCGGCCAGCGCGCCGATCAGTTCGGCCGGCCACTTTGGGGGGTGGATGACCGCCGTCCTGCCGCCGTCCGGCGCCGCCGCGATCTCCTTCCCGACCGCGGCGCGCAGCGCCGGTCCCCGGTCGTCGCGCGGGATCCGCAGGCTCCACGGGCGGATCCCGCCGCTGCGCACCGCGCCGGGAGCGGTGAGCGCCGGGTCGAGCGCCCGCAGGACGCCCTCGGTGACGCGCATGATCTCGGCCGGGGTCCGGTAGTTGACGGTGAGTTCGACCGTACGCCAGCGTCCCGCCGTGTAGGTGTCGAGCGCCTCGCCCCAGGAGGTCAGCCCGGCCGGCGCGCCGGTCTGCGCCAGGTCGCCCACGATCGTCATGGAACGGCCGGGGCAGCGGCGGGTCAGCAGCCGCCAGGCCATGGGGGACAGTTCCTGCGCCTCGTCCACGATCACGTGCCCGAAGCCCCAGGTCCGGTCCTCGGCGGCGCGCTCGGCCAGCGGGCGGAGCGCGTCCTCGCCGCGGTACTGCCGGGCCAGCAGCTCCGGTTCGACCAGCCCCTCGCCGAAGTCCTCAAGGACGACCTTCGCGTATTCCAGGTCCGCGGCCCGCGCGGCGGCCGCCGCCCGGCGGGACGCGCCGCCGCCGGGCGGCGGGCCGAGCAGCTCGGCGGCCTCGTCCAGCAGCGGGACGTCGTCGGTGGTCCAGGAGGCGGCCGGCCCGCCCTGGGCCGGGCGCGCGCGCAGCAGCGCGGCGCGTTCGGCCGCGGAGAAGTCCGGCATGGCGGCGGTCAGCAGCTCCGGGGAGCCGAACAGCGCCGTGAGCAGCTGCTCCGGGCTCAGCAGCGGCCACAGCCGCTCGACCACGGCCTGGAACCCGGGCTCGCGGACGAGCGCGTCGGCGAGGTCCGCCACGCCGTCCAGGTCCATGTCCCCGCCGCGGTCCCTGGCCAGCCGCAGGGCCAGCTCGGCGGAGAGCCGCTCGACCAGCTCGGGCCGGGCCGCGTTGTGGGGCCCGCCGGTCCTGCGCGCGACGGCCTGCGCCCGCTCGCACAGGGCCCTGCCGACCCGCACCTCCTCCTCCCGGTGCGACCCGCGGCCCACGGTGACGGTCCACGCCGTCTCCGGCAGCTGCCGCAGGCCCTCCAGCGCGGCGGCGAGCACCCCGGCCATCCGCGCGTCGCCCTTGACGGCGGCGGCCTCGGCCGTCTCCGTGCCGGTCGGCGTGACGCCCGGGTAGAGCGCGCCGATGCTGCTCAGCACGACCTCGCTCTCGCCGAGCGCGGGCAGTACCTGGTCGATGTAGCGCAGGAACGTCGTGTTCGGCCCGATGACCAGCACGCCGCTCCTGGCCAGCCGGTCGCGGTGGGTGTAGAGCAGGTACGCGGCGCGGTGCAGGGCGACCACGGTCTTGCCGGTACCCGGACCGCCCTGCACGACCAGCACACCGCCGAGTTCGGAGCGGATGACCCGGTCCTGCTCGGCCTGGATGGTGGAGACGATGTCGCCCATCCGCCCGGTGCGGGCCGCCGTCAGCGAGGCGAGCAGGGCGGCCTCGCCGCTGAGCTCGGAGCTGTCGCGGCCCTCGACGGCGCCGACACCGAAGGCGTCGTCGTCGAAGTCGACGACGGCCCGGCCCTTGCTCCGCAGGTGGCGCCGCGCCACCACGCCGCCGGGCGCGGCGGGCGTCGCCCGGTAGAACGGCTCCGCGGCCGGCGCCCGCCAGTCGGTGAGGAGCGGCTCGTGGTCGTCGTCCGCCAGGGCGATCCGGCCGATGTAGCGCCGCTCGCCGTCGGCGTCTTCGATCCGGCCGAAGCAGAGCCCGTACTCGGCGGCGTGCAGTTCGGCCAGCCGGCGGGTGTGGTGGATCTCCAGCGTGTCGCGCTCCATACGGGACTGGAACGTGCCGCCCCTGTCCTGGAGATGGAGTTCGCGCAGCCGGTCCGCGGCGAGTCCGCGCTGGGCTTCGAAGCGGTCGTACAGGGCGCCGACGTACGCGTTCTCCGCTCGCAGCTCGCCGGCCCGCCAGTCGTCGGTGGGCCGGGCGGCGCCGCGGCCCGGGTGCGTCCCGCCACCGGCTCCGTGCGCGCCTGCGGCGCGGTCGGCTGACGGTAGTTCGGGCGGGAACGGTGGGGGAGGGACCAAAGCTGGCTCCACTGGATCAGGACTCTCGGTCGACCGGACGGCTGAGGAGGGCGGCGGGCGTCTTCGCCGGCCCGGCGGTCCCGTGCGGGCCGCCGGCCGGCCGCTCGGCGGACTCCTCGGCACGCGATTGTGCGGCATGACCGGGGCCTTGCCGCAAGCCCCCCGGCACGCTGTACGTTTGGACCGGCGAGGAGTGAGTACTCCGCCTCCTTTCCCCTTCGCCGTCCACAGTGCACGGACCATCCCCTCGGCTGGACGGCGGCGCGCCGCGTACCGCGGCGGCGCCGGTCCGGACCTGCTCCGGGGAACCGGCCCCTGCCCCGGCCCGGCGGGTCGGCGGCGGGACCGGTTCCGGCGGGTCCTAGCTGCTCTGGGTGTAGGTGAAATGCGGGGTGTCGTACTGGGGGCCGCTCTTCTCGTAGGTGAACCAGTAGGTGAGGACCGAACCCGCGGACAGCCCGCTCACCGTCTGGGTCCAGGTGCCGCCGCTGACCGCCATCCGGAAGTTCTGCTGGCCCGCGCCGTTCACCAGGTAGTGGACGTCGACGTACTGGGCGGGTGTGGTCGGGGTGAAGGAGATCCGGGCCTGGCCGGCGCCGACCGAGGTGGCGTTCTGCGCGTAGTCCGGCGTCGTGGTCCCGCCGGTCGTGCCCCCGTCCGTGGTGCCGGTGGTCGTACCGCCGTCCGTGGTGGTGCCCGTGGTCGTGCCCCCGTCCGTGGTGGTGCCCGTGGTCGTGCCCCCGTCCGTGGTGGTGCCCGTGGTCGTGCCCCCGTCCGTGGTGGTGCCCGTGGTCGTGCCCCCGTTGGTGGTGGTGCCCGTGGTCGTACCGCCGTCCGTGGTGCCCGTGGTCGTACCGCCGTCCGTGGTGCCGCTGCCGTTGCCGGTCTGGTAGACGGCCATCCAGTCCACGGACATGCCGGCGCCGGAGGTGATGTCGGCGGAGGGCGAGGTGCAGCCGCAGACCTTGTCGGGGTAGGAACCGCCGATCGCGACGTCGAAGATGGCGAAGAAGCCGTGGTCGACGGCGGCCTGCCAGGTGGCGACGGACACCTGGTTCTCGTTGACCGTGTAGGTGAGGGCGCCGTCGAGGTAGAAGCGCAGCTGCTCGGCGGAGGTGTTGGTGCGGTCGACGATCACCGAGTAGGTGTGGAAACCGGTCTGGCAGCCTTCACAGGGTTGCAGGCCGCTGCTGATGCCGTCGGGGTCGTGGCACTCCCCCGCCCACACACCGCAGTGGAAGGTGGTCGAGTGCTGGCTCAGCGCGTTGACGTCCTCGAAGATGTCCAGTTCGCCGATGCCGGGCCAGTTGGTGGCGCCGACCGGCCGGGCCGCGGCGCCCATCGCCCAGAACGCCGGCCAGTAGCCGAGGCCGTGCTGCGGGTTGGGCTGCTGGATGGACGCACTGATCTGCAACTGGCCGCCGGGCGGGGCGGCGAAGTCGGTGCGCTGGGTCTCGATCCGGCCCGAGGTCCAGTGCCCGGCGGCGTCCTTGAGCGGCTTGATCACCAGGTGTCCGGCGCCGTCCTGGTAGACGTTGGCCGTCGAGTCGGTCGCCGTCTCCAGTTCGCCGGTGCCCCAGTTGGTGGCGGCGCCCGGGTAGTTGTAACCGATTCCGGTGTCGTAGAGCCAGTTGTCGCGGTTCAGTCCGGTCCCCGAGGCGCCGTTGAAGTCGTCGCTGAAGACGGTGGTCCAGCCGGTCGGCGCGCCGGGTACCGCCGCGGCGGCCGATCCGCCGGTGACGGTGAGGCCCAGGGCGCCGGCGGCCAGCAGGAGCAGGGCGCCGAGGGCGGCGAGCGGAGTCCGCCGCCTCCGGCGCCTGCCGCCGGGTGCCGCGGCGGGGTTCGCGTTTCCTGTCATGAGCGGTGGTGGCCCTTCGCGTGGGTGTGTGTCGCGGGATCGTTCGCGGCGCCTGCGCGCCGTTGCCCGGGGACGCGGGTCCCCGGGGACCGCGGTCAGTTGAAGGGGTCGAGGATGAGCGACGCCTGCTGCGGGCTGCCGTCGTGGACGAGGGACTCGTGGTGGCCGACGTCGTCGAAGGCGAACGCGTAGGCATTGCCGTCCGCCATCTGCGCGTGGATGGCGCGGGCGTACTGGTTGGTCACCGCGTCCTGGTAGAAGCTCCCGGCACCGGTGTCGGGCTGGTTGGGGTTGACCAGCAGCGTGGAGCGGTTGTAGCCGGCGCACAGGGTGCGTGAGATCGGCCCCCGGACCAGGTCGTTGGGCGCGTCCAGCAGCTTGTAGCAGCCGAAGACGCTGTCGGCGTCGGGCTTCTGGAAGCTGGTGACGACCGCGCCGGAGGAGTCGGTGAAGTTCATGACGTTCCCCGAGACGCGGCCGAAGTACCTGGTGTTCGGCTGGTCGGTGAAGGGCGTCACGGTCAGCGTGGCCGTGGTGTACTTCTGCCAGACCCGGTTGATGTAGTCGTCCAGGACGCCGCCGGACAGCCCGCCGGCCTCCACCGCGTGTCCCGGGGCCAGCGCGCGCAGCACCGAGCCGTCCGCGGCCGTCTGGATGAGGCCGCCCCAACCGGGCTGGCTGCGCAGCGCGTTGAGGACCGCGTTGTAGCCGCCGGACTTGAGGTGGCCGGTGGTCTGGGCGGCGCCGGTGGTGGAGCGCACGCCGACCGCGTAGGGCGCCGAGAACATGTCCACCTGCGTGCTGTTGAGCCACAGGCCGCTGTCGTTGAGGGTGTACTCCGACCAGTTGAACAGGATGCCGCGGTTCGGGTCGGCCGGGTTCTGCACCGCGGGCTGCACCAGGCCGCCGGTGGCCAGCTGGAAGACCAGCTTGCGGCCGTAGGAGAAGTACACCCGGCCGGAGAACTTCGGGATCCGGATCGTCACCGACTGCCCGCTCGCGGGGCCGGCGATCGAGGCGTCGGGGGCGGGGGTCGGCGGGTTGCCGCCGGCCGGCCAGGCGTGGAAGGCGCCGTCGGCGTCCGCCCAGCCCTGCCGGCCGCTCGCCAGTTCGGTGCCCAGGTCGTAGAGGTAGACGCTGTCGGCGCGGCCCGAGTTGTTGGTGATCGTCAGCGGGATGGTGCCCGGTACGGGCTGGGTGCCGCCGCCACCGGTCGTGCCGCCGGTCGTACCGCCGCCGCCCTGGGTGTAGGTGAACTGCGGGGTGTCGTACTGGGGGCCGTTCTTCTCGTAGGTGAACCAGTAGGTGAGCACCGTGCCGGTGGAGAGCTGGCCGACCGTCTGGGTCCAGGTGCCGCCGCTGACCGCCATCCGGAGGTTCTGCTGGCCCGCGCCGTTCACCAGGTAGTGGACGTCGACGTAACTCGCGGGCGTGGTCGGCCTGAAGGTGATCAGCGCCTGGCTGGAACCGGTGGCCGTGACGCTCTGGGTGTAGTCGGACGCGTCGGCCGCCGCGGGCCCGGCGACGGACGTGAGGCCGAGCAGTCCGAGGACGACCAGCAGGGCGGCGGACAGGACGGCAGCGGCGCCGCGGCGCCGGTGCGGACGGGGCAGCGCGCGGCGCGGAAGGGGGGATCTGCGCATGTGAGACGTGGTCCCTTCTGAGTTCGTGCAGCGAACGGGAGGATGGGTCGCCGCCCCTTTGAGAGGCTTCCACGCCGGTAGCGCGTGAAAGCGCTCCCACCCGGGGATCGAGATGGAGTCTCAGCGAGCGTCGCGTACACGTCAAGATGACGAACCGGATCCGTCCGCCTCGCGACGCGTCACGGGTGTGCCGGCACCACGTGAACGGCCGTGTTCCCCACCGCGGTTGCGGTGGGGAACACGGCCGGCCGGATCGACGGGAGCGCCGCGGGTCAGGAGAAGATCTGGAGTTCGGACAGCTGGGCGGCGGGCCAGCCGGTGTCGGCGGTCACGTTCAGCCGCGGGTAGCGGACGGGGGTGGTGGGCACGGTGACGGTGACCGGGTTGCCGGTGGCCGGGTCGAAGGTGCAGCCCGTCGCGGCCTTCAGCGTGGTCCAGGTGGCGCCGTCGGTGGCGGGGCGGTGCAGGAGACGTCGACCTGGCACCACATGCGGCGCGAAGGGCCACATGGTGCCGACGCCGTAGTCCCACCCCGGGTCGAACTGGCCGGTGCGGACGCATTTGTTGCCGCTGTTGGTGGTGGCGCCGGCCAGGTACTCGGTGAAGGGCACGGCCACGCGGGGGTGGCCGCCGTCGCCGGGGCGGCGGGCAGTGCCGGCAGCGGGACCGCGGCGGTCACGGCCGTGGCGGTGGGGCCCGTGACCAGTCGTCGCGCCGCTGGGACGGCTCGGGACAGGGCACGTCGTGCGGCGCGGGTCCGGCATGGGAGCACGTGCGCTCCTCGGAGGGTGACGACCGATCGGCACGGGGGCCCGTGGCCGATCATGAACACCACAACGTGGCGGCCGTCACTCAACCACCGGGATCAGATGTGCACAAGATATCGACCAGATATCGCAACATGACGATAGTCCGGCACGACCGTTTACGACGATCGGCGACATCCAGCCGGTTCGACGAACCCGTACATGACCTGCGGAGAAGGTGTTGGACTCGCGTCGGTCGACCACCGTGAGGCCCGGTCCATTATGAGGCCACCCACCCGATATCGGGACCGCGGCGCACCCCTCGCGCACCGCACTCCCCTCGCATAGCCGCGCAACCGGCCTTCGGGTCTCAATTCTTGACCATGCATTTGCAATATCACGCCTTGCCGGTCGCGGCCGGCCATCGCCCACCCGGGTGGCGCGGCCGGGTCGCCGCTGCGGCACGGGCCCGCGGCGCTACCGTGATCACACGAGGGGGCGGAGCGGTACCCGTGACCGTCCGTCATGCAGCGCACGTCCGGAAGGAGTCTCCCGTGCCGACCCAGGTTCCCGTCCGGCGGATCGGACTCGGGCTGGCCGCGGTCGGCCGCCCCGGCTACATCACGCCGGACCGCGACCGGGACCTGCCGCCGGGGCGAGGGGTGGACGCGATGCGCCGGCGGGTGCGCGAACTGCTCGACCACGCCTGGGCGAGCGGCGTCCGGCACATCGACACCGCCCGTTCGTACGGCCGCGCCGAGGAGTTCCTCGCCGAGTGGCTGAGCGACGGCGGGGAGCGGCCGGGACTGGTCGTCTCCAGCAAGTGGGGCTACACCTACACCGCGAACTGGCGGGTGGCGGCCGGGACGCACGAGGTCAAGGACCACGGCGTCGCCACGTACGACCGGCAGCTCGCCGAGACCCGGCGGCTGCTCGGCGACCGGCTGGACGTCTACCAGGTGCACTCGGTCACCCCGGACAGCCCCGCCCTCACCGACCCCGTGCTGCACCGCCGGCTCGCCGGTCTGGCCGCGACCGGCGTCACCGTGGGGCTGTCGACCAGCGGGCCCGCCCAGGGCGAGGCGATCCGCGCCGCCCTGACGGTCAGCGTCGACGGCGCGCCCCTGTTCCGCAGCGTCCAGGCCACCTGGAACATCCTGGAGCCGTCGGCCGGCCCGGCCCTGGCCGAGGCGCACCGGGCGGGATGCGCGGTCATCGTCAAGGAGGCGCTCGCCAACGGCCGCCTCGCCACGGCCGATCCGGCGCTCGACCCCGTGCTGGGACCGGTCGCCGAGGCGGCCGGCGTCGCCTACGACGCCGTCGCGCTGGCCGCCGCCCTGCACCAGCCGTGGGCGGGCCGGGTGCTGTCCGGCGCCGCGACCACCGCCCAGCTCGACGCGAACCTGCGGGCCGCCTCCGTCGCACTCGCCCCCGCCCAGACGGCCGCCCTCGCCGCGCTGGCCGAGACCCCCGCCGCGTACTGGGCCCACAGGTCCCGGCTCCCCTGGAGCTGACCGGCTGTCAGCCGGCCGTCGGCGCGTTCGGCTCGGCCGGGATCGACGCGTCCCCGGTACGCACCGGACGCGGAGGGCGGCCTGACCGCCCCCGGCACCACGATCGGGATCCGGCCCTGCGGCGGCGGCGCCGCGGGCGGTGACCGGCACCTCGGCCGGTGAACCGCGGCTCCGCGGCGGGACGCGGTGCCTGGACGGGTACGGCAACCGGTCCGCGGCCGGCACCGAGCTGGCGCCGCGGCCCTGCGACGGCGGCGCCGACCGGCAGCGGCGGCTCAACCCGGACGGGACCGTCACCGGTGTGCGGTCGGGGCTGTGCCCGGACGTCACCCGCGGTGACCAGGCGGCGGGCAACGTCAACGGCACCCGGCTGGCGCCGCGGCCCTGCGACGGCGGCGCCGGCCGGCAGGGGAGCCCGGGTGCGCCGCGGCCGGTGCCGCGCGGGCCGGTGGCGGTACCGGTCAGCGCGGCGGCGCGCCTCGGCGGCGCGGTTACCGGTGCGCTTCCTCCACCGGCCCGCCGCGGCGGCCGAGGGACACGCGGGCGCCGGCCCCGGCGAAGACCGGGACGACGGGCCGCTTCCAGGTGGCGTTGGTGACTCCCGCGAAGGAGGCGTACCAGGCGACGACCGCGGTCACCAGGCCCAGCCAGCCGCCCGCCTTGGTGGTGTCGGCGGACTGGGCGAACGCGCCGACGGTCAGCAGGACGAAGGTCGCCGCCAAGGTGGCGAAGACCGCCAGCAGGGCGCCTGAGGTACGCAGCGCGGCGACCGTCATGTAGACGGTGAACACCGCCCAGATCAGCAGAAAGAGCCCGGTGGCCTGGTGCTCGGTCGCGGGCGGCAGGCCACCGGCGACGTACTTCGCATAGCCCGCGTACGACAGCCAGAAGGCGCCGTACGAGCCGAAGGCGGTGGCCCCGAAGGTGTTGCCCTTCCTGAACTCCCACATGCCCGCGAGGAGTTGGACGATACCGCCGTAGAACAGCGCGAGCGGCAGGACCACCGTCAGCAGACCGGCGTCTATCAGGTCGGCGTTGAAGGAGCTGAGGACGAAGGTGGTGGCGGCGAAGCCGGCCAGGCCGAGCGGTCCGGGGTCGGCGATCGTCTCCGGGGCCGCGGGAGGCGTCGTGGTGGTCGTGGGAGTGCTCATCTGCTCTTCCCCTCCTCGTCGAGGAACGGCGGCGGAACGCCGGAAGCGGTTCCGGTGCCTCCGCCACGCTAGGCGGGCCCCGGCCGCGCGGCCCGCCGGCGGACGGCGCGGGTCGCCCAGCGGTGCGGTCCGCTCGCCGGACGGCCCGTCAGCCGCGCCCAGCGGTCGGCGGTTCGGGCAGTGACCGCGCCGCAGGGGCCGGGTCGGCGGCCGGCGGGAGGGTGCCGGATCCCGGGGCCGGGGGGACGGCGCCGACCTCCTCGGGCAGGTGCATGCGCAGCATCACCCGGTCCACGGCCGCCGTGGAGATCCGGCGCCGGGTCAGCAGCGACACGGAGACCATCACGGTGAACGCCGTGGGGACGGTCCAGGCCGCGGGCTGGTCGAGCAGGGCCGCGGTCCAGCCCCGGCCGGATCCGCGGACGCCGGTCACCACCACGGCGAGCGCGGCGAGACCGCCGCCGGCCACCAGGCCGGCCAGGGCACCGAGGTCGGTCAGTCCGCGCCACCAGATGCCGAGCACCAGCAGCGGGCAGAACGAGGACGCGGCGACCGCGAAGGCCAGCCCGATGGCGTCGGCAACCGGCAGCCCGGGGGTCGCCGCCGCCATCACCAGCGGCGGTACGGTCGCGGCCAGCGAGGCCCGGCGGAAGCCGCGGGTCGAGCCGCGCAGCAGGTCCTGCGCGACCACCCCGGCCACCGAGACGGTCAGCCCCGAGGCGGTGGACACGAAGGCCGCGAAGGCCCCGGCGGTGGCCAGCGCCGCGAGCAGCCGCCCGGCCTCGCCCGCCTGCGCGATCTGCGGCATCACCAGCACCGCGGTGTCGGTCTGCCCGGTGAGCAGCAGTTGCGGGGCGAGCACCCGGCCGAGCGCCCCGTAGACGGTCGGCAGCAGGTAGAAGACACTCAGCAGCACCAAGACCAGTACGGTGGTGCGCCGGGCCGCGTGCCCGTCGGGGTTGGTGTAGAAGCGGACCAGGACGTGCGGCAGGCCCATGGTGCCCAGGCAGGTGGCCAGCAGGATCGAGTACACCGCGTACAGCGGGTGCGGCCGGCCGCCCGCGCCGGACAGCGGCGCGGCCCAGCGGTCGCCGGTGGCGGGGGCCAGGCCCGCCGCGTGCGGCACCACGGCGCCCGCCGGGAACGTCAGTTCGGTGCCGGCCTCCGCCGCGTGCTCGCCGCCGCCGAGCCGGACCGGCTCGCCCGGCGGGCGGTGCACCGTCCCGTCGAGGCGGCCGCGGACCACCGCGGTCACGGGCGAGCGCACGTCGAAGCGGACCGGGTCCTGGAGGCGCACCACCGTGGTGCGCGGGAACCTCGGCACGTCGGGACCGGTCAGCGCGGGCGCCCCGGCGGACCGCCAGGCCAGTACCAGGAAGAGCGCGGGCACCGCGATGGCGGTCAGTTTCAGCCAGAAGTGGAAGCCCTGCACCAGGGTGACGCTGCGCATGCCGCCCGCGGTGGCGACGCCGACCACCGCCGCCGCCACGACCAGCGCGCCGGCCCAGCGCGGGGCGCCGGTCACCGTCTGGAGCGTCAGGCCGGCGCCCTGGAGCTGCGGCACCAGGTACAGCCAGCCGATGACGACGACCAGCACGCCCGCCACCCGCCGCACCGCCGCGGAGTTGAGCCGCTCCTCGGCGAAGTCCGGCAGCGTGTACGCGCCCGAGCGCCGCAGCGGGGCCGCGACCAGCAGCAACAGCACCAGGTACCCGGCGGTGTAGCCCACCGGGTAGGCGAGCATGTCCACCCCGTACGCCATGAGGAGCCCGGCCACGCCCAGGAACGACGCCGCCGACAGGTACTCGCCGCCGATCGCCGAGGCGTTCATCAGGGGTGAGACCTCGCGCGAGGCGACGTAGAAGTCCGAGGTGGCCCGGGACAGCCGCAGCCCGTACACGCCGAAGCCGGCGGTCGCGGCGAGGACGACCGCCAGCGCGCCGAAGCCGAGCCCGGCGTTCATCGGCCCCAGGGTCCGGGCACGGGCGGAAAGCCGCCGCCGGGTTCCCGACCGGCGGCGGATCCGGGCGCGGAAGCGGGCGCGGAAGCGGGCGCGGAAGCGGCGCCCGGGCCGGCCGGCGGGCCGGGGGCGTTGAGGAGTTCGGCGAAGTCGCGCTCCACCCGTTCCGCGTGGCGGACGTGGAGCCAGGCGACAGCCACCAGCACCGGGTAGGCGACGACGGCCGGGAGCAGCCAGGCCGGCCGGAGTCCGCAGATCTGCGCCGTCCGCAGCCCCGGTGACAGCGCGAACGCCGCCGGGGTCGCGCCGAGCACCGCAGCCAGGACGGCCAGCACCCCGAGTGCCGGCCGCAGTTGGTCGCGGACCAGCGAGCGCACGTAGACCCGGCCGAGCGGCGGCTGGGCGTGCAGGTCCCGCGCCCCGGCGCGCGCGGAGTAGCCGCCCGTCCGGTCGCGGCGCGGAGCGGTGACCGCGACGCGCGGCGGGGGCTGCCGGGGGTGCTGCGGCCCGCTCACGAGGGACCGGGGCCGGGCTGCCGCGCCCACCGGGTCAGCAGGTCCCGCAGTTCGCGGGCGTGCCGCCGGCTGACCGGGAGGTCGCCGCCGGCCACCCGTACCGTCCAGTGCCCGGCGTCCGAGCGCAGTTCCTCCACCCGCCGCAGCGAGACCAGGAACCGCCGGTGGATGCGCAGGAATCCGTGCGGCGCCCAGCGCTCCTCCAGCACCGCGAGGGAGGTCCGCACCAGCGGCGCCTCGCCGTCGGTGTGCAGGCGCACGTAGTCGCCCTGTGCCTCGGCGTACGCCACCTCGTCCCGGGAGACGAACCGGATCACGCCGCCGAGGTCGACCGGTATCCGCTCGGCGGACCGCTCCGGGACCGGGGCGCCCGGCGGCCCGCCGTTCAGCGCGGCCACCCGGCGGACCGCCTCGGCCAGGCGTTCCCGCCGTACCGGTTTGAGCAGGTAGTCGCACACTTTGAGGGTGAAGGCGTCCGCCGCGAAGTCGTCGTGGGCGGTGACGAGGACGACGGCGGGCCGGTCCGCGAACCGGCCGAGCACCCGCACCAGGTCCAGCCCGTCCAGGCCGGGCATCCGGATGTCGAGGAAGACCGCGTCGACCGTCTCGCGCTCCAGCAGCCGCAGCGCCGCGTCACTGCTGCCGGCGGCGAGCACCCGGCCGATCCGCCGGTCGCCGCGCAGCAGGTACGTCAGGTCCTCCAGGGCGGGCGGTTCGTCGTCGACGGCCAGGATCCGCAGCGGCTTCATGACGGGTGCACTCCGTTCCGGTACTTGGGCACCCGCACGTTGACCTTGGTGCCGGCGCCCGGTGCGGTCTCCACCACCAGGCCGTAGTCGTCGCCGAAGACCGTGCGCAGCCGCACGTCGACGTTGCCGAGGCCGAGCGAGTCCCCGTCGGCCTCCCCCGCCAGCAGCGCGCGCAGTTTGTCAGGGTCCATGCCCACGCCGTCGTCCTCCACGCTGATCCGGCACTCCGCGCCCGCGTCCTCGGCCCGGATGGTGATCCGGCCCGGCGCCGGCTTGGGGCCGAGGCCGTGCCGTACGGCGTTCTCCACGATCGGCTGAAGGCACAGGAACGGCACCGCGACCGGCAGCACCTCGGGGGCGATCAGCAGGTCGACCCGCAGCCGGGCGCCGAAGCGGGCCCGCTCCAGCCGCAAGTAGCTGTCGACGGAGTGCAGTTCCTCGGCCAGCGTGCTGAACTGGCCGTGGCTGCGCAGGCTGTAGCGGGTCAGCTCGGCGAACTCCAGCAGCAGCTCGCGGGCCTGGTCGGGGTCGGTACGGACGAAGGAAGCGATGGCGGTGAGCGAGTTGTAGACGAAGTGCGGGGAGATCTGGGCCCGCAGCGCGCGCAGTTCGGCCTCCATCATCCGGGTGCGGGAGCGGTCGAGTTCGGCGAGTTCCAGCTGGGAGATGACCCAGTGGGCGACCTCGCCCGCGGCCCTGACCAGCCCGGCGGACACCTGCCGCGCGTACACCGACAGCGCCCCGACCACCAGGCCGTCCACCACCAGCGGCACCACGACGGCGCTGCGGACCGGGCAGTCGGGGTCGCCGCAGTCGACGACCTCCGCGGGCACCACCCAGGGCCGCCCGGCGCGCATCGCGTCCCCGGCGTGCGCCACCGCCCGCGCGGCGTGCCGTCTGCCCGGCCCTTCCCAGGCGAGCAGTTCGCCGTCGCCGACCAGGGCGAGCGCGGGTGTGCCGAGCAGGTCCCGCAGGTGCCGGGCCGCCCGCCGGGCCGACGCGGCGGTGAGCCCCTCGCGCAGCGGCGGGGCCGCCAGCGAGGCGGCGTGCAGGGTGGCGAAGGCGGCCCGGTCGGTGGGGGTGCCGAGGTCCCGGCGGCCCCGCATCGGCCAGAGCAGCGCGCCGGCGGCACCGGCGATCACCGACGCGACGGACACCACGGTGATCACCGACCCCATGAACCGCATTATGACCATGCCCGGCGGTGTGAGACAGGGCCAGGACGAAGCCGCGCCGAATCGCCCGCGAACACCCCGTCCGTTCCCGGCCTTTGTGGTAGCGCGTACCCGACCGCAGGGCCGCGCCCCGCCTCCGTGGCACGGAGGCGGGGCGGAGCGGTCGGCTCAGCACGCCTTGTAGTCGACCTTGGTGGAGTTGTACGAGCAGGTGTCGACCTTCGCGCCGTTCGCCTTCTTCAGCGTGGCGGTGTCCTTGTCGTTGTTCCACACGTAGGCCGCCCGGTTCTGGTACCGGTTCACCGAGGTGTCCTTGCCCTTCCCGGTGTGCACGGCCAGGATCCGGTGGGCCCCGATGGCGTACGTGCCGAAGGTGTACTTGTGGTTCGAGGCGTCCGCCAGCACCCACCCCTTGAGGCTCACGGACTTCGCGGTGGTGTTGGCTATCTGCACCCACTCGGCGTTCAGGCTGGCGTTCGAGCCGCGGTCCACGCCGGGGCTGTCGTAGTAGATCCGGTACAGGTGGACCGAGCCGGCGGCCGCGTCCGCCTGGGTCGGCAGCAGCGCGGCTCCCGCCAGTGCGGCCGCCACGGCGGCACCGGCGAATGTGCGTGAACGGGTCATCGGCATCCCTTGCGCATCAGGCCGGGCACCCCCCAAAAAATCGGGCCCGGCGAAGCGCTCATCATATGAACGAACGCCGCAGACCCGGGCGTCCGCGACGGATCCCGGACCCGGCAGGACCGGCCGGGACCGGCAGGTCCCGCGGGCCCCGCTCCGGGGCCGCCGCGCCGGCCGGGGCGCGGCCCGCCGCCCCGCCGGCGGCCGGCGGTTCGGGGCCGGCCGGGGCTCCGGGGGCCGTCGCGGGCGCCCGGAGCCCCGCGGCCGTCAGCCGTCGCCGGGGCAGAGGTGCAGCGCCAGGACGCCGCCGCCGGTCACGGTGGCGTGGACGCGGCCGATGGTCCCGGCGTCGCCGCCGTTGGCGAGCCGGAGGTCCGTGCCGGCGTTCTCACCGTCGTGGAAGGCGGCGTCGTCCGGGCGGACTCACACGGCACGCGCGCCGCCTCACCGATATCGGGGTCCGGGAAACCTAGACTCGCCGGCAGGACAGGACCGCGCCGCACTGCGCCGACGGCGGTGCGAACCTCCCGAGAGCGAGAAGACGTACATGACCTCTGCCGACCGGATCCCCCCCGCCCTCACCGACCCGCAGGTCCTCGTCCTGTTCGGCGCCACGGGCGACCTGGCCGGCCGCAAGCTCTTCCCCGGGCTCTACCGGCTCTTCCGCGCCGGGATGCTGCCGGAGCGGTTCGCCGTCATCGGCTCCGGACGGCACTCCCCCGGCACCGACGGGGAGTTCCGCGCCCGGCTGGCCGAGCGGGTGCGCGAGCACGCGGCGGCGGCGTTCGAGAAGGACGCCTGGGCCGCGTTCGCCGAACACATCACCTTCCGGACCTCGTCGGCGGAGGACGGTACGGAGCTGGCCGCGGCCGTACGGGCGGCGCAGCGGGACAGCTCGGCCGACGTGCGCACCCTGGTGTACATGTCGGTGCCCCCGGCCACCATGGAGTCCATGATCGGGATGCTCGGCGACACCGGCATCGCCGCCGACGCCTCGATCATCATGGAGAAGCCCTTCGGCAGCGACGAGGCGAGCGCCCGCGCGCTGAACGCGGCCGTCCACCGGGTCGTACCGGAGGAACGGGTCTTCCGCATCGACCACTTCCTCGGCAAGGAGGCGGTCCAGAACATCCTGGCGATGCGCTTCGCCAACGGCCTGTTCGAGCCCGCCTGGAACCGCGACCACATCGCCTACGTGCAGATCGACGTGCCCGAGGACATCGGCATCGAGGGCCGCGCGTCCTTCATGGAGGGCACCGGCACCTTCCGTGACATGGTCTCCACCCACCTGTGCCAGATCCTCGGGTTCGTCGCACTGGAGCCGCCGGTGCGGATCGGCGCGCAGGAGCTGCGCGCCGAGAAGTACAAGCTGTACGAATCGGTGCGGCCCTTCGACCCGCAGGAGGTCGTCTTCGGGCAGTACGAGGGCTACCGCGACGAGGAGGGCGTCGACCCGCGCTCCACGGTCGAGACGTTCGTCGCGGTCCGGGCCTGGATCGACAACTGGCGCTGGCAGGGCGTGCCGTTCCTGCTGCGCACCGGCAAGGCCATGGGGCAGTCGCGCCGGGTGGTGACCGTCGGCTTCCGCAACCCGCCGCAGGAGCTGTTCGGCCTGGCCGACTGCCGCCCGAACGAGCCCAACGAACTCGTCCTGGAGCTCACCGACGAGCCCGAGGTGTCCGTCATCCTGCGCGCCAAGAAGCCGGGGCCGGAGCTGCTGGTCTCCGACGCGCGCCTTGAACTGCGGTTCGACGACGCCTTCCCCGGCGTCCAGCCGCTGGAGGCGTACGAGAAGCTGCTGCTGGACGCGATGCACGGCGACCAGACGCTGTTCACCGGCGCGGCCGAGATCGAGCGGCTGTGGCAGGTCTGCGACCCGGTCCAGCGCGACCGCCCCGAGCCGCTCCCCTACGCCCGCGGCTCCTGGGGCCCCAAGGCGGCCGAGGAGCTGGCCGGCGACCGCGGCTGGCGGCTGCCCGACAACTGACCGGCCTCGGCGGCGGCCGCGACGCCGGGGCCGGGCGGCGGGCCCGGCGCGGGGGGCGGCCTGCTCGGCCGTCCCCCGCGCCGGCGGGTGCTACGGCCGGGCGTTGGCGGTGGCCACGCCGCTCAGGTCCGGGCCGCCGGTCAGCGGCAGGTTGCGGGAGGAGTCGCCGACCAGGATCTGGGTCGGCGGCGCCCGTCTGCCCCGACGGGTAGGGGTCCTCGCCGAAGGTCTCGTAGGCGCGGCCCCAGCGCGGGTCGCGGACGATGTTGACGGTCGGGCCGAGGGCGACGATCACCCCCTTGGCGGCGAACTCCCGGCCGACCGCGACGCCGTACCACTGCTCGTACTGGGTGTCGAAGGTGGCCGCGGAGACCAGGCCGGACGGCATCTGGGTGACTCCGCCGAGGCTGTCGCCGACGCCGGCCGGGCCGTCCCCGAAGTCGACGTCCGGGACGCAGAGCGACGGGATGCCGATGATCTCGCCGATGCAGAAGGAGGCGTCGGTGCCGTGCAGCATCGAGACCTTCTGGGCCGGTGTCATCTGTCCCGTCAGCTGGGCCACGCGGGTGCTGGTCGCCGCGGTCGAGTTGAGCCAGAGGCGGTTGCCGGGCGCCGGCCGGGACGGCGGCGGCGGAACGGTCGCGGTCACGCCGCCGACCGTGTAGACCTGGAACTCCCACCGGGCGTAGCCGTATCCGGTGGCCCGCGTGGTGCCGTACATCCGGATGTGCGGCCGGTGCCGGAGACGGTGAGGGTCTGCTTGCCGCCCGTGCCGGTGGTGGTGGTGGTGGTGAAGTAAACCGGGTTCCACGTCGTGCCGTTGTCGGAGACCTGGATCTGCAAGCCGGAGGCGTACGCGGCCTCCCGCTGGAGGACGACCTGCGTCACCGAGGCGCCGGCGCCGAGGTCGACCTGGAGCCACTGCTGGTCGGCCGCGGCACTGGACCATCGGGTGCCCGCGTTGCCGTCGACCGCCGCGGACGCCAAGGTGCCGGCGTTCTCCGTGGAGGAGGCGGTGGCGGGCCTGCCCTGCGACAGGCCCGGCGGCGTGCGCCGGGCCGCCGGCGCAGGACAGCGAGGCGAGCAGGCCAGGACGGCGGCCGCGACCGCCCCCATGGAGCGGGATCCGCTGGGACCGCGCGTGGTCGCTCGATGGCTGAAGGGCATGGCTCTCTCACGGTGGGGGCGTGTGACGACGGGTGCGGGGGGATCGCGGGCCCCGGCCCGCGGGTCCGCGGGACGCCGGCACCGTCGGGGCGACGACCACTTGGAGAGCGCTCTCCCACCGCGGTGAACTCTCCGGCCCTTCACGCAGTCAAGGTCGCGGATACCAAGACTTGGCACAAGCGTGGAGCAGGCCGAAGCCGTCTTTCGCCCCCGGGCGGGTCGGCCTGCTCCGAGTGCTCGGCGCGCTCAGTGCGCTCGGGAGACTCGGCGGGGATCCGTCGCCCGGATCCGCGCGGTGGAGGAGCGGGATCCCGGCAGCGGGCCCCGGCTCAGGGGACGAGCACGATCTTGCCGCGGGTGTGCCGCCGCTCCAGTTCCTCGAAGGCCTCGGCGACCTTGTCGAGCGGGTAGGCGGCGGCGACCGGGATCCCGATCCGGCCGGAGGCGACGAGGCCGGCCACCTCGGTCAGCACCTCGCGGGTGGAGGCGTCGGCGCTCCCTGCGGCCTTGGCGCCGAGTTCTCGCGCCTTCGCGTAGGAGATGATGGTCTCGATCCGGTCGGGTGCGATGCCGAGGTCGGCCGCGAGCTGCACGTACTCGGGGCCGAACAGGTCGATGAAGGCGTCGATACCGTCCGGCGCCGCCGCGGTCAGCCGCTCGGCGAGCCCCTCGCCGTACGGGACGTGGGTGGCGCCGTGCGCGGTGAGCCAGTCGGCGTTGGCGGACGAGGCGATGCCGAGCACCCGCGCGCCGCGCACGCCCAGGAGCTGTACGACGACCGTACCGACGCCGCCGGCCGCCGCGGAGACCGCCACCGTCTCCCCCGGTTTCGGGTCGACGGCCCGGACCGCCGCGTACGCGGTGCAGCCGACGACGTAGAGGGAGCCGGCGACCGGCCAGCTGAGCTCCGGCGGCTTGCGGATCAGCTGGCCGGCCGGTACGGCGGTGTGGGTGGCGTGGCTGGAGCGGGTCCAGGAGTAGCCCAGCACCTCGTCGCCGACGGCGAACTCGCCGACGCCGTCGCCGACCGCGGTGACCACGCCGGCGAGGTCGCTGCCCTCCCCGGAGGGGAAGGTGGCGGGCAGCCGGTCGTGGAGGGCACCGGTGCGGATGGCGGCCTCGCCCGGGTTGACGGCCGCCGCCTTGACGGCGACGACCACCTCGCCCGCCGCCGGTTCCGGCATGGGCACGTCGGCGACATAGAGGACGTCGGTGGAGCCGTAGCGGTCGAAGCGGACCGCTCGGGCCGTGGTGTCGTTCATCTGTCTCTCCTTCGGGAGGTGCGGCGCCGGCCGCTGGGGCCTGGCGCCGGGATGTCCGTGGGTGCGGGTGCGCGGTGGAGGAGGGCGCGCCGTGGCGTGTCGTCGGCCGGCGGGAACGCGGCGGGTGTACGCGCCGGACCCGCGGCGCCGCGGAGGTCCCGGCGACAGACCCTAGGAGTCGCCGGTGCGTGGTGTGTTGGCCGCGCGGAGGGCGGCGAGCGCGGCCCCGAGCCGGTCGAGTTCGGCCGCGGGCAGCGGGCCGCGCAGCCGCCGCCGGAGTTCCCGGTCGACGACGCGGCCGGCCCTTTCGACCGACTCCGCGCCGTCCGGGGTGAGTTCGACGACCGAGGAACGCCGGTCGGCCGGGTTCGGACGGCGTACGAGACCGCCGCGCGCGACGATCCTGTCGACTGCCTGACTGGCCCCGCCGACCGTGATCGACAGGGCCGCGGCTATGTCGTTGACCCGGCACGCCGGTGTGCGGGCGACGACGGACATCACGTCGAAGCTGCCCAGGGACAGCCCGCAGTCCTGCCGGACCCGGGCGTCCATCGCGTTCCACAGGTCGGTCTCGAACCGCACCAGATCGTCGAACAGCCGCCGCAGGTCCACCCGGGGAGGTCCTTCCGCTCCACCTCTGTATTAGCTCTTACTATATTAGTCCTATCGTAAATACCCCGTGCGGCTCGCCGCGGCGCGGCGCACCGGGCCCCCGAACGCGCAGGACGCACGTCCCCTGTCGCGGATGGGCGGGACCACCCGGACACCCCCGTGCCGTTCCTTTGAGGGGCGGCCGAGGACGGGTCGCCCGACCCGGTCACGGGTCGCCGCTCGGCAGCCGATCGGAGTGGGCTTGCGGCGGACCCCGCCTCCTGGCGAAGGTCTTCGCAGCCGATCAGCACCACCGATTCGAGGAGGATGCGCGGCGAACACGCCCGTACCGTGGGGCATCGGTCGTATGGGGCCGTTCACGACCGCTACGGCACTCCCGGAGTGCACACCCGTGGTCGACCCCGGGGACGCAGATCGCCATCATCTGAATCAGAACGGCAGAACGGGTCGAACCGGGCACGCACGGCACCAGCACCAGCACCAGCACCAGCACCAGCACCAGCGGACTGACGCCCACGACCACCACCCCGGCCGGCTGGCCGAGCCCGGGAGGAGCGGACGCCACCGGTGTCACCGGTTGTCGAGCGCCGATCCGCCTCGGGCTTCTACAGTCGACACACGGGCGGGGCGCGCGGCGGGCGGAGGTCCGGGGGCAGGCACCCGGCACGGCGCCCGGCGCAGGCGTGACGTGGGCGGCGGCTGACCGTCCGCGCCCCGGTCTCGGGCCGGCAGCAGAGCAAGCGAACGGCTCGGCACCTCTTCGACCATCACGGCTAGGAGGAACCATGCACCTCGCACCCAGCGCGTCAAAGGGCCTGGTCACCCTGATCAACCCCAACTTCGTCAAACCGGGCGTCACTCCGTACGCCCTGGACATCCTCTGCTCGCACCTGGAAGTAGCCGGGTTCGAGGTGGAGGTGCTGGACCTGACGTTCCGGGAGAGCGACTGGCGGCTCGCCGAGTACTTCGCCACCCGCGACCCCCTGATGGTGGGGATCACCCTGCGCAACGCGGGAAGTGTGCAGCCCCAGGAGCAGCGGGTCTTCCTACCCGACCACTTACGGGTGATCGACGCCGTACGGGCGCTGACCGGCGCTCCCATCGTGCTGGGCGGCGCGGGGTTCTCCTCGATGCCGTACGCGGCGATGGAGTACTTCCGGGTGCCCTACGGAGTGAAGGGGCCCGGCGAGGTGGTCATCTGCGACCTGGCCGACGCGCTGGCGTCGGGCCGGCGCCCCGACTCGGTGCAGGGACTCCTGACGTACGACGGGCAGACCGTACGGGCGGCCGGCCTCACCGTCGGGTTCCCGGTGGCGGGCAGCACGCTCGGCCGCCACATCTCGGCGCGCTACCAGCGGCATTCGGGTGTGCCGTACCGGATCGACAACCGCGAGTACTACGACAAGGGCGGGCTGGGCAACCTGCTCACCAAGAACGGCTGCCCCTTCGCCTGCAACCACTGCGTGGAGCCGGACGCCAAGGGCGCGGTCGTCTCGCGGCGCACTCCGGCCGTCGTCGTCGACGAGATCGAGTCGATGATGGGGCAGGGGATCTACGACATCCACACCACCGACAGCGAGTTCAACATCAATCCGATGCACAGCAAGGAGATCCTGCGCGAGATCATCCAGCGCCGCGGCCGCGCCGGCAGTCCGCTGCACAGGCTGCGGCTGTGGATCTACGCGCACCCGGTGCCCTTCGACGAGGAACTCGCCGACCTGCTCGCCGAGGCGGGCTGCAAGGGGGTGTCGCTGTCGGCCGAGCACATGGGCCGCGAGGACCTCGCGGTCTGGGACGCGCCGAGCGGCCGGGTCGGGCTGGCCTACACGCTGGACGACGTGCGCAAGGTGACGAAGCTGCTGTCGGACCGCGGCATCATCATCACCACCGAGCTGCTGCTGGGCCTTCCGGGTGAAAACCTCGACACCCTCAAGCGGGCCGTGGACGCCTCCCTGGCGCTGCCGACCACGGTGGTCGGCTACACCCTCGGCCTCCAGGTCTTCCCGCACGCCCCGCTCGGCATCCGGCTGGCCGCGGAGTCCGGCGGCGACACCGTCGTACGCGGCCTGCAGTCCAACACCGCGAGGAGCCCGATCCTCCTCAAGCCCCTCGACCGCTGCGCGACGATGACCGAGTACGAGCGGCAGTTCTGGTTCGACGGGCAGGGCCGGATCCGCCCGGTCTTCTACTTCTCGCCGGACCTCCCCGAAGACCCGGCGACGGTCGGGCGGCCCGACGGCAGGTGGGTGAAGACCATCGAGTGGCTCCAGGACTACGTCCCGGCGTCCGAGCACTACCGGGTGGCGCTGCCCACGCTCGGCGGCAACGGCCAGGACGACAACAACTACGCCGACAACCCGTTCCTGAAGTACGCCGTCGCGCTGGGTTACAAGGGCGCCTACTACTCCTGGTGGCGCAGCCGCGAGCGCATCTTCGAAGAGGCCCGGCTGGCGGGCCTCACCGGCTGACCGTCCGGCCGGGGCCCCCGGACCCCGGCCGGCCGCGGCCGGGCCTTCCCCGGCCGCGGCCGGCCGGACGGCGTCCGCGCGGTGTCGCGGCCCGGTCCCGGTGCCGCCCCGGTTACGGTGGACGGGTGAACGGAGCGCGACGGGCCGAGGCCGAGGCACTGACACCGGACGAGGAGGCCGGGGCGGAGCCGGGATCCGGGTCGCCCGGACAGGTCCGGCTGCACCCGGCGAAACGGCTGGCCCTGGGGGTGGCGGGCGGCATACTGCTGCTGGTCGGCGCGGCGCTGCTGGTACTGCCCGGCCCCGGGCTGCTGCTGGTGCTGGCCGGGCTGATCCTGCTGTCCCGCGCCGTCCCGCCGGTGGCCCGGTTCGTCGAGCCGGTCCGCGACCGGGCGATGCAGGCCGCCGAGGCGAGCGTGAACTCCCGGTGGCGGATCGCCGGCTCGGTACTGGCCGGTCTCGGGCTCGTCGCGGCCGGCGTCGTCTGGGGCACCCGGGCGCTGTCCTGGCTGCCGTTCACCGGTTGGAGCACCGGGTCGAGCCTGATCCTGTCCGGCGCCGTCCTGTTCGCGCTGCTGGTCTGGAGCTACCGCCGGGTACGCGGCTCCCGCGACACCTAGGGCCTGTCGTCCGGCTCTCCGCGGGGGGGGCGGAGCGAGGCCCGGCGCGTGCGCCCGCGAGGCGGCGGAGGAAGGCGGCGTGGGGGCCTTCGCCACCGTCGCAGCCGCGGGGGCCGTCGTCGGCCGGCCGGAACGCGGCGGGCGGGCGGACCGGACCCCGCTCCGCCGCGGAGGGCGCAGCGACAGGCGCCGGGCCGCGGGCCGGCTCAGTCGGGCGCGGTGCCGCTCGCGTCCAGCCGTTCGGCGTCGCACAGCCGGGGGCAGGTGCCGCAGGTCTCGGCGGGCCGGATCGTGTAGTGCAGGCAGCAGCCGAGCCGGGTACGGGTCAGCTGGGCGCGCCCGTCACGGCCGGTCAGCCGGCGGAAGTCGGCGCCGCCGGGGAACGGCGCCACCGGCCCGGGGAGCAGCTCGCCGGCCGCCCGCACCGCCCGCTCCTCCTCGCCGAGGGCCCGGCCGAGGTGCCATACACCGGAGACCAGGTCGTCGCCCGCCATACCCCACAGCGCGCGGGCGCCCCGGCGCAGCCGCGGTCCGAGCGCGGTGAGCAGCGGCCGTACGTGCTCGGCCACCGCCGACCGCAGTTCGTCCCGCAGCGCCTGTTCGTGCGGCAGCACCCGCACCCCGGGGAGCGCCGCCGCCGGGTCGCCGGGCAGGCAGGCGAAGGCGCCGGGCACCAGGCGGAACCTCCCGCTGGTCAGGTCGATCCGCAGGTCGCGCGGGTGGACGCGCGGTACCCGGTGCTGGAGGTACCAGGGCCCGCTCATCATCAGGCACACCGACCAGAGGTAGCCGTGCAGGGCCCGGGAGGCGACCACGTGCGGGCGGGCGGCGCTGCCGTGGCGGCCGTGGATCCGGGACGCCTCGGCTTCGAGCCAGGCGTCGAGGGCCTCGCCGCCGGCCGCCAGCGCCTCGGCGTTCACCCATCGGGGTGATGGCCGGGCGCCGGCCGCGGCCACGTCGAGCTCCAGCGCGGGGCAGAGCGCGACAAGCCGCCGGTACACCTGGGCCGGCAGGGTCGGAGCGCTGGAGCAGGACGTCGGGGCCGGGGGCACGGGTACTCCTCAACTCCAGGGAATGGCGCGTTTAGGTAAGCCTGACCTAATCATGGCAGAGATCGGCCGCGCCAATCGATGCCACGCCGAACCGAATTGACAGGCTTAGGCATGCCTAACCTAGGCTCGTGCCACCTCCGGCCGGCCGACGCAGCGCGACGGCCGGCCGAACGACCCGGTACGCGGAAGTGATCCCTGCATGCAGCTGTACCTGCTGGCCCTGAATCCGACCGATTCGGTCACCGAGGGGTTCCTTCCCGCCGCCCGCAGGCTCGGCCTGGACACGACCGTGCTCACCGACCGGCCGCAGGCGCACCGCGCCGCGTACGGGCAGGCCGCCGCGGTGGGGGCCGTCGAGGTGCTCGGCTGCGAGGTCCGGGACGTCCACGCGGTCGTCAGCCGGATCTCGGCGCACCGCGCGCCCGGCGCGGTCTTCAGCAACAGCGACCACCTGCAGACGCAGACGGCGCTGGCCGCCGGGTACTTCGGCCTGCCGGCGAAGGACTGGCGGGCGGCGCTGCGGACCAAGGACAAGGCGGAGATGCGCCGCCGGCTGGCTGCCGCCGGGGCCGACGCCGTCTGGTCGGCGGAACTGCCCGCGGGGGCGGACCCGGCCACCGCGCTGGCCGGGCTCGCGGTGCCGTTCCCCTGCGTGGTCAAGCCGCGCGAGGGGGTGGCGAGCGAGGACGTGGTACGGGTGGCGGACCGCGCCGAACTGGTGCGGCGCTGTGCGCGGATCCAGGCCCGCCGGCCGGGGGAGGCGCTGGTCGTCGAGGAGTTCCTGCCCGGCGAGCTGTTCACCCTGGAGACGCTCGGCGACGGCCGGACCCGCCATGTGCTGGGCGGGTTCCACACCCGGCTCTCGCCGCCGCCGTACTTCATCGAGGAGCGGCTGTCGTTCGTCGCCGACCGCCCGGCGCGGGTCCAGGCGCAGGTGCTGGACCAACTGGACGCCCTCGGTGTCGGTTTCGGGGCCTGCCACACCGAATTCGTGGTGTCCGAAGGGCAGGCGCGGCTGATCGAGGTCAACTACCGTGCCATCGGAGACCAGTGCGACCTGTTGCTCGCCGAACTGCTGGAGGTCCCGCTGTTCGAGCACATCCTCCGCGTCCATCTCGGCGAGCGCCTGCCGGCCGACCTGGGCGCGCGTACCGGCCGGGCCGCCCGGCTGGACTATCCGTACGCCCGCAGCGCCGGAACGCTGACCGCCGCGCCGGAGGCGGCCGAACTGACCGTGGGCGGGGTGCGTCTGACGTACCGTCCGCTGCGCGCGGTCGGTGAACGGCGTCCGCTGCACCACACCAACCGCGATCTGCTGGGTGTGGTGCGGGCGTTCGGCCCCGGGCAGGACGCCGTGGACCGGGCGGTGGACGGCTTCCTGGCCGCGCGGACCTGGGAGATCACCCCGTGACGGTGGCCGGCTCCGCCGCCGGCACGGTCGAGGAGGGCCTGCTGCTGCGGGTGCTGAGCACCCTGCTGCGCGAGGACGTGGTGGGCCTGCGCACCCGGAGCACCGTACGGGACCGGCCGGACGGGCGCTGGCTGCACCTGGCCGCGGGCCGGGGCGCGCTGGCGCTGCCGGTGGCGGAGGACGGTTTCCAGTGCGAGTACACGGCCCGGCTGCCGCTGCTGCGGGTGGAGCCCGGCGGCGGGGAGCTGACCACCGGCCAGCAGGTGCTGGCCGCGCTCGGCGCGCTCGCGGCGCCCGAGGACCGGGCGGGTTTCGGCGCCTTCGCGGCGGAGTACGCCGACGCGCTGGCGGCGCTGCGGCTCCAGGCGGCGACCCGGGAGGAGGTCGTCGCGCGGCTCGGCGCCGACCCGCTGCGGTGGCGGGGACCGCTGGCGGGCCTGGCCTTCGACACCCTGGCCGCCCGCGCCGGCCACCCGCTCTATCCGACCGGCGCCGCCCGCACCGGCCTGTCTCCTGACCAACTCCTCGGTCACGCGCCCGAGTTCGCGCCGCGATTCGCGCTGCGCTGGGTCGCCGTGCCCCGGGCGGCGGTCACCGTGGCCGGCGCGGAGGGGGCCGCGGGCCTCGGTGCGTTCTGGCCGGCGCCGTCCGGGCTCGGCCTGCCGGGGCTGGACGCGACCCATCTGGCGCTGCCCGTACACCCGCTGACGGCGGGCGGGCCGCTGCGCGAGGCGGTGGGCGCCGACGGGCCGGCCGCCGGCGCCGTACCGGCGGAGCAGCCGTTCCTCCAAGCGGCGCCCACCTTGTCGACGCGGACCGTCGCGCTGACCGCGCACCCGGGCGTCCACCTCAAACTCCCGCTGGCCGTCTCGACCCTGGGGCTGCTCAACCGGCGCAGCGTCACACCCGGCAGCCTGGTCGACGGCGCCGCGGGACAGCGCCTGCTAACGGCCGTCACCGCCCGCGAACCCCGCTTCCAGGGCCGGGTGCTGCACGCCGACGAGACACGTTACGCGCACGCCGGCCATGACCTGCTCGCCGTCCTGGTCCGCCGGCTCCCCGCCGGGCTCGACGACTGCCTGGTCCTGCCGCTGGCCGCACTCACCGCCCCGGCCCCCGGCGGCCGGCTGGTGATCGACCACCTCGCCGACCACTGGTTCGGCGGTGAGCCGCTCGCCCTGCTGGACGCGGTGCTCACCCTCCTGCTGGACTGGCAGACCACGCTGCTGGGCTACGGCATCGCCCTGGAGTCGCACCAGCAGAACATCTCGCTGCTGCTGGACGGGCCCGCGGGCGCGCCCCGGGTCCGGCTGCTGTTCAAGGACGACGACGGCCCCCGGATCAACCGCGGCCGGCTGCGCGAGGCGCTCGGGGCGGACGCCCCGGGTCCGGGCGACTTCGCCGACCCGCGGATCCTCACCGACCGGGACGGACCGGTGCTCGACCTGTTCACCACCGTCACCGTCCATCTGTGCGCCGGCGCCTTCGCGTTCACCCTCGCCCGGCACGGCCGTGCTCCCCTGGACCGGCTGCTCGGCCTGGTACGCGACCGGCTGGAGGAGGGCGCGCGGCGGCTCGGGGACGGGCCCGGCACACCCGGGGCCGCCCTGCGCGCCCGGGTGCTGGACGCCGGGCGGCTGCCGGTCAAGGCGATGGTCACCGCGGGCACGCTGCTCACCAAGAACCGTTCAGGAGCGTCCGACATCAACAAGTACTACACCACCGGTCCCAACTACCTTCTGCGGAGCCGTTGATGGCACTGTCCTGCGTCACCGGCCCGGCCGGCCGCGCCGACCGGACCGCCCCCGCCCCGCTGGCCGGCGCGGACGAGGCGGTGGCCCACACCCTGCTCAACTGCCTGCTCCGCGAGGTCTCCGGGCCCGACCACCAGACCGCCGTCATCGGCGGCCACCTGCTGCTGCGGCTGCCGCGCAGCGGAGTGCGGCTGCGGGTGGCGCTGCGCCGCACCTCCCTGCTGGGCGGCCACCGCTTCACCGGGCCGGTGAGCGAGGACACCGGCGGCGGCTGGGCCGCGATCGGCTGGCTGCGGCTCGCCGAGCACACGCACGCGGAGCTGTCGGCGCGGACCGGGGTGCCCAACGAGGAGTTCCTGGAGCAGGTGGTCTCCAGCCACCAGGGGGTCGCCGCCGGGCTGGCCGCGCCGCGGCCGGCGGCCGGCCGGGATCCGCTGGACCGCTATCTCGCCTCGGAGCGGTCGCTGGTCTACGGCCACCGCTTCCACCCGACGCCCAAGGCCCGCAGCGGGGACCCCGGGTCCTGGACCGCGTACGCCCCCGAGGCCTCCGCCGCCTTCCCCCTGCGGCTGCTGGCGGTACGGGACCGGCTGGTGGTCCAGGAGAGCGCCGCGCCCGGCGCGGCCGACCCGCTGGACCGGCTGGCCGCGGTGCCGGCGGGCTACCGGCTGCTGCCCGCGCACCCCTGGCAGTACGAACTGCTGCGCCGGCACCCCGGGTTGCGGACCGCCCTCGACCGCGGCGACGTACTGGACCTGGGGCCCGGCCGGCGCCGCTTCGCCGCCACCGCCTCGGTGCGGACCGTCTACGACGGCGACACCTTCCTCAAGTTCAGCCTGAATGTCCGCATTACCAACTGCCTCCGCAAGAACGCCAGTTACGAGTTGGCCGGCGCGGTCGCGCTGACCCGGCTGCTCGACTGCGCGTTCACCGAGCTGGCCGGCCGGTTCCCGGGCAGCGACATGCTCCGCGAGCCCGCCTTCCGCAGCCTGGGCCTGCCGGGGCCGGACGGGCGGCCGGACCTGCCACTGCTGGAGGGCTTCGGGGTGATCGTCCGGGAGGGGCTCGGACAGCGGCTGCGGCCCGGCGCCACCGCGCTGCTCGCCGCCGCGGTCGCCGACCAGTACCCGACCGGCCCCGGGCACATCTCCCGGCTGCTGCCCGCGGCGGACCGGGCGACGGCGCTGCGCTGGTGGCGGCGCTACCTGCGGCTGCTGGTCCCGCCCGTGCTGGCCGCCTACTGCGATCACGGCATCGTCCTCGAACCGCACCTGCAGAACGTCCTGGTGTGCGTGGACGCCGAGGGGATGCCGGTGCAGGTGCTCTTCCGCGACCTGGAGGGCACCAAGCTGCTCCCCGGCCACCACGCCGCCGCGCTCGCCGCCCTCCCGGCGCAGGTGGCGGGCCCGCTGACCTACGACGCCGACCAGGGCTGGGACCGCCTCGTCTACTGCCTGCTGGTCAACCACATCGCGGAACTGCTGTCGGCGCTGGCCGACCTGCACCCCGCCGCCGAGCCCGCGCTGTGGTCCGAGGTGCGCGACACGATCCGGGACCACGCCGCCGAGCACGGCCGGACGCCCCGCCTGGACGCGCTGCTGGCCGGGGAGCCGCTGCCGGCCAAGGCCAATCTGCTCACCCGCTGGCAGCGGGCCGCCGACCGGGAGGCCGGCTACGTACGGCTGCCCTCGCCGCTGGCGGCGGACGTGCTGCCCGCCGGGGGCGACCGGTGACCGCGCGGGTCCGGCCCACCGGGGCCGTCCGCGACCTCGCCCTGTCGCTGCCGACCGGGCAGCTCCCGGCCTACATCTACGACCTGGACGCGCTGCGGGAACACGCCGCCGCCGTCAGGGCCGCGCTGCCGGAACGGGTCGAGCTGTACTACGCGGCCAAGGCCAACCCCGAGCCGCGGATCCTGGCCGCGCTCGCGCCGTTCGTCGACGGGTACGAGGTGGCCTCGGGCGGTGAACTCGCCCATGTGGCGGGGGCGGTGCCGGGCCGCCCGGTGGCCTTCGGCGGTCCGGGGAAGACCCCGGCGGAGATCACGGCGGCCCTGGCTGCGGGCGTGCGCCGCTTCCACGTCGAGAGCGAGCACGAGCTGCGGACGCTGGCGTGGCTTGCCGCCGGCGCCGGGGTGCGTGCCGGGGTGCTGCTGCGCTTCAACCTCGCGGTGCGGACTGGGGCGTTGACGGCGGGCGGGCTGGCCATGGGCGGCCGGCCGACGCCCTTCGGCATCGACCCGTTACGGGCCGACGCCGCGGTCGCGGCGCTCACCGACGGCAGCTGCCCGCAGGTGGAGCTGCTGGGCGTGCACGCCCATCTGGCCAGCGGTCTGGCGGCGCCCGAACTGCTCGCCGTCGCCGGGTCGGTGGTCGGCTGGGCGGCGGCGCTGGCCGCCCGGCACCGCGTCGCGCTGCGGGAGGTGAACGTCGGCGGCGGCATGCACGTCGACTACGCCGACCCCGCCGCCCGCTTCGACTGGGCGGCCTACGGCGCCGGCCTCGCCCGGCTCACCGCGGCCCACCCCGGGCTGCTGCTCCGCGTCGAACCCGGCCGGGCGCTGACGGCGTACTGCGGCTGGTACGCCACCGACGTGCTCGATGTGAAGCGCAGCCACGGCGAGGAGTTCGCGGTGGTCAGGGGCGGCACCCACCACCTGCGCACTCCGGCCGCCAAGGGGCACGACCAGCCGTGCGCCGTGCTCCCCGTCGCCGACTGGCCGCATCCGTGGCCGCGGCCCGCCGGCGGGGCGGGCCCGGTCACGCTGGCCGGCCAGCTGTGCACCCCCAAGGACGTACTGGCCCGCCGGGTCCCGGCGCCGGGTCTGCGGGCCGGTGACCGGGTGGTCTTCGCCCTGGCCGGCGCGTACGCCTGGAACATCTCGCACCACGACTTCCTCATGCACCCGCGGCCGACCGCGCACTTTTCCGGCGGATCCGGCGCCGCGCCCGCCCCACCCGCGGCGGCGGGCGGGAACGTGACGGAGGGCGTCCGTGCCTGAGGCGGGGCCGCCGCCGCGCGCCCGCCGGAGCCGCCCGCGGGCCGGGGTCCCGGCCGGCCCGGGGCAGCATCGGCGGACGGGCGGCGGCAGCCCCGCGGCCCGCTACCCAACGTCGGCCTCGCGGCCTCGCCCGTCCAGGCAGACCACCATCGCGTCGTCCTCCGGCTCGGGAGTGCCGCGGTGGGTGGTCAGCTCCCGCAGTACGGCCTGCGGGACCTGGGACGGGGGCAGCAGGCGGGTGCCGGCGATGGCCCGGGCCAGTGCCTGCTCGCTGTAGCGCTCGCCGCTGGGCGAGGCCGCGTCGTACACCCCGTCGCTGACGAACAGCAGCCGGTCGCCCTTCTCCATCCGATGGGTCTGGGCGGTGTACAGGGTGTCCTCGAACATCCCCAGCGGCAGCTGCGGCTCCAACCCCAGCGGTTCGACCTTGCCGCCGCGCAGCCGCCACAGCTGCGGGGACCCGGCGTCGATCACCTCGGTCTCCCCGCTGACGAGGTCGAAGCGCAGCAGCAGGGCGGCGAGGTACGCGGCGCCCCGGTAGTGCCCGTAGACGGCCTGGTCGCCGAGGAACGCCTGGTCGGCCAGGGAGAGGCCGGCGCGGCGGCCGTTGCGCAGCGCGCCCACGGCGAGGCTGGTCAGCAGCGCGGCCTCGACGCACTCGCCCATCCCGTTGGTGACGGTGAGGATGAGGTGGTCGGCGGAGGCGGACCAGTCGACGTTGTCGCCGTGGATGGCGTAGGCGGGTTCGGGCTGCGCGCCGATCTCGTACTCGGGGCGGGCGCAGGAGCTGCCGGGCAGCAGTTCCCACTACATTTCCGCGGCCAGGGTGAGGCGGTCGGCCCGGCGCGCCTGGACGTACAGGTCGGTGTCCCGGGCCGCGACGAAGATCTCGTGGCCGAGTATCTCGGCGATCTCCTCCAGCTCGCTTTCGGCGGCCGGATCGTACGCGGCGGCGGGCAGCCGGACCGACAGCACGCCGATGCGGTCGCCGCGGACGCTGATCGGCAGGTGGGCGGTGACCACGTCGCCGCGCGGGTCGGCGACGGTGTGGGTGCGCTGGGCGCCGAAGGCGCGGCCGGGGGCGCTGGAGTGGACGTGGACGGACTCCGCTGTGTAAAGGAGCCCGCTGACCGGTTGCAGTATGGTCAGGGCGTAGTCGGCCATCAGCAGCTCGGCGTCGAGGGCCGCGTAGTGCGTGGCGAGGGCGTCCCGCGTCGCGTCCAGGAGAGCGTGCGGCGTGGCGCGGCGCAGGGCGCGTTCCACAGCCATGAGTCTGTCCACCGGTCGATACCGCCTGTTCGTGAAGAGCAACACAACAAGAGCCAGATAAAAGGAGCGGATGAGGTCTCATGCCTCAGCGACTGACAGGGCTGGTGAGAAGTGTCACAGTTGGGGGCATGCTTACCGGCGCCTCCTCCGACAGAGACGGCGCCGCCTTCGCGGCCCGCGAGGTCGTCGAGCTACTCGAGGTGCTGTGGACGCAGGATCGTGACATGACCTCGACCGCGCCGGTGTCGTCGTCGCAGCTGAAGGTGCTGTACGTCCTGGACCGCGACGAGGGGATCAATCTGCGCACCCTGGGCGAGGTGCTGGGGTCGGCGCCGTCCTCGGTCAGCCGGATGTGCGACCGGCTGCACGCGCTGGGCTTCATCGAGCGGTCGCTGAGCACCGCCAGCCGCAGGGAGCTGGAGCTGCGCCTGTCGGGGCGCGGGGAGAGCTATCTCGCCGAGCTGCGGGCCCGGCGCGAGGCCAGCCTGCTGCACTTCATCTCGGCCATGAGCCCCGCCGACCGCGCGGCGCTGGTGGCCGGCCTGAACGGCTTCCGGAGTGCGGTCACCGGGCCGGCGCCCGCCGAGAGCGGGCCGCGCACCGGGGCGGCCGAGTCCGCCTAGGGCCTGCCGTGCGGATTCCCGCGGGTCGAGGAGCGGGATCCGGTGCGTGCGCGTCCGGGGAGGGAGGCGGCGTGGTGTGCCGTCGACCGGCCGGAACGCGGCCGGGGTGCCGGCGGCCCGTCCGCGCAGGTGGGCCCGTACCCGCTCCAGCGCGGCCCGCAGTGCCCGGTGCTGCCCGGCGGGGCCGCTCAGCCGCTCCGCGATGGCGCGTGTCCGCCGCTCCCGCTGGGAACGGAGCGTCTCGCCGCCGGCGGCGGTGAGCGCCAGCAGACTGCGGCGTCCGTCGCCGGCGTCCGGGCGGCGCAGCAGGAGTCCGGCGCTCTCCAGCCGTCCGCACAGCCGACCGGCCGCCGCCGTACCGATGTCGAGCGCCCGGCTCAGCTCGGTGAGCGAGAGCGGGGCGGACCACTCGACCACGACCAGGGCCCGCAGCCCCGCCGGGGCGAGACGGGAGTCCGCCCGGATCTCGGCGTACTCCCACAGGGCCAGCAGGGCCGCCGCGGCCGCCGCCGGGCCCACGGCCTCCGCCGCCGGCCGGCCGGCGGCGCCCGCCCGCTGTGCCGTCTCGCTGTCGTCCATGGGGCCGTCCGGAAGAAGGAGCTGCCGTCTGGGCTCTTGGGCCCTTCGTGCCCCGAAGCGGGCCCGCCATGCACCTCGCGCCGCACCCGGCGGGGTCCGGCGGGCGTCCCGCGGCGGCCGGACCCGTCAGTCCGCCAGCGCCTCCGAGACCGTGGCGGCGAAGACCGGCCCGGGACCGTGCAGCCGGCCGGGCCCCTGCGGGTGACCCCGCCGGCCCGGTCGGCCCGCCGGTCGCCGCCCCCGGCGCCTCGGGGCCCGGAAGGCGGGAGGCGGGAGGCGGGAGGCGGGGCCGCCGCGAGAGCGGGGCGGGGCGGCCGGCGCTCGTTGCCGCTCCGCTCCGTCACGGCCCCGCGCGACGGGGTCCCCCGCGCGCCGGGATCGGCGGCACGGACGGTGCGGCGCCCGTCGCGCGTACCGCCGGGGTACGCGTCGCGGCGGGCGGGACGGTCCTTTTCGGCGGACGCCGGCCCCCGTGGCGCCGGGGCGGCGGCCGGCGGGGCGGGCACACTGGGCGGTGTGGCGGCGAAACACAGTGCCGGGATCCTGCTGTTCCGCAGGACAGGCGGCGCGGACGGTGACATCGAGGTGCTCCTCGGGCACATGGGCGGGCCGTTCTGGGCCCGTCGTGACGTGGGCGCGTGGAGTGTGATCAAGGGTGAGTACGAACCCGACGAGCCGGCGCAGGCCGCGGCCCGGCGGGAGTTCCGGGAGGAGCTGGGCCTGCCGGTGCCGCCCGGCGAGCTGATCTGGCTGGGCGAGGCGAAGCAGCCCAACGGCAAGACCGTCACGGTGTGGGCGCTCGAGGGCGACCTCGACCCGGCGCTGGTGGTCCCCGGCACCTTCACGATGGAGTGGCCGAGGGGGTCCCGCAGGCTTCAGGAGTTCCCGGAGATCGACCGGGCGGCCTGGCCGGCCCTGCCCGAGGCCCGGGAGAAGATCGTCTCGGGCCAGCGGGTGTTCCTCGACCGGCTGGCCGAACTGCTGGGCTGACGTCCGCCGGTACGGGGCGCCCGCCGCGCGTCCGGCGGTGGGCCCGCCGCCGGACGGCGGGGGCAGGCCGGTGGCCCGAAGCCGGGCGGAGCTGTCAGGCAGGGCGGCGGACACGGCAGGAAACGGGGGGTGCCGCGGGGGAAGCGCGAGGTGGGAGGGGGCGGGGGCGGGGGCACGGGAAACTGTCATTGCTCCGGGTAACCCCGGGTCCCTAGCGTCATGGCCATGGCAGCGTCGTTCTCGGGGCCAGCCGGGACCCGTCGTGCGGAAGAACCTGGGAGACACCATGAAGTCCTCAGCGTGGACCATCGCGGCACCGAACACACCGGGTGAGCCACCGGAGCGGACCCGACAGCAGCATGAGTTCGGGGTCGCCCTCAGCACCTTACGGGTGCTGGTGGGGCTGACCCAGGAGGAGCTGTCGGAGAACTCCGGACTCAGTGTGCGGACCATTCGTAATCTGGAGAACGGGCACACCGAGCGCCCCCGGAAGAAGACCTGTGAGCTGCTCGCCCACGCGCTGGACCTGTCGGACACCGAGACCCGCAGCCTGCTGGCCGCGGCCGGCTGGGGAGTGCGGTCGCGTTCCGTACCGCTGACCGAGCTGCCGCAGCCGCGCTCCGAACTGCCCCTGACCGCGCCGGGCCTGGTGGGGCGGCAGGAGATCCTGGCCGGGGTGTGCCGCTACCTGTCAGGGGACGGCAGCACCTACCCGGCCGGCGGCGGACGGCTGGCCGTCGTCACCGGCCCGCCCGGATCGGGCAAGACCGCACTCGTCGCGCACGCCGCCCAGCTGCTGCGCGAGGAGTTCCCCGACGGCCAGATCTTCATCGACCTGGACGACTCCTCGCACGAGCCGCTGTCGCCGGCCGCGGTCGTCCTGCGGCTGCTGCGGTCGCTGCGCGGCGGCGAGCCGAGCGAGACCGGTGAGGAGCGGGCGGCGGCGCTGCGGGCGCTGCTCGCCGACCGGCGGGTGCTGGTGGTGGCGGACAACGCCGACAGCGAGGCGCAGATCCGCCCGCTGCTGACGGGTTCGCCGGGCAGCGCGGTGCTGGTGGCGGCCCGCCGCCAGTTGTGGGCGCTGCCGCAGAGCTACGCGGTGGAGCTGGATCCGCTGTCGCCGGAGGAGGCGGTGCTGGTGCTGGAGAACCTGCTCGGCCGGGACCGTACGGCAACCGAGCCGTCGGCGGTGCAGAGCATCGCCCTGTCGTGCGGCCATCTGCCGCTGTCGCTGCACGTCGCGGGGCTGTGGATCGCGGCTCGGCCGCACCGGCGGCTGCGCGAGCTGGCCGACCGGCTGGTGGACGAGAAGGACCGGCTGGACACCCTGCGGGTCGGCGACCTGTCGCTGCGGGCCAGCGTCGCCGCGTACTTCCGCCGGCTGGCCCCGGCCGAGCAGGAGGCACTGCACCGGCTCGGCGCGCTGCGAGGCTACTTCGACGTGGGCGACGCGGCGACCGCGCTCGGGGTCTCCCGCGCCACGGCCGCCGACCTCATCGATGACCTGACCCACCATCAGATGATATGGCTGAGCGGCCCGACGTCCGAGGGGCTGTTCCGCTACCAGCTGCACGACTCCGTCCGCCTGTACGCCAGCTGGGCGGCGGCGGGCGGCGCGTACTGAACGCTTCGCGGGACCGGGCCGCGCGGCGGGTGTGTGCTGGCGGGCGCGCCGCCCGCACACACCCGCCGCTCCCCCGCCGCCGCGCGGCCCGGCAACGCACCCCGGCCCAGCCGGCCGGCGGGACTCCTCCGACAACCCGACCGGCCCGCCGGGCGGTCCCCGTTACGACCCGACCGACCCCACCGGTCCCCGCCCCGCGGGATCCCCCCGGTCTCCTCGGCACGGCTTTTCCCCTCCTCACAGAGACGGTGCCCCATGAGTTCACGTGTGGTCCGCCCCGACGGGCGCGGCTTTCTGCTGTTCGACGCGCATCCGGCCGGGTGCGCCCGGCTGGTCGACGACCTGGCTGCGGAGGCGGGACCGCCGCTGCCGGCCGCCGGGCGGGCGGCGGCCGACCGTCCGGTGGCGGTGGTCATCGGGTCCAGCGCCGGGTACGGGCTGGCCGCGACGCTCGCCGGTGTGGTCCGGCACGGCATGCACGGCGTCGCGGTGTGCTTCGAGAAGCCGGCCGCGGCCCGCCGGACCGCCACCGCCGGCTGGTACCGGTCCCGGCGGGTCGCCCAGCTCGCCGAGCACCGCGGCAGCCGGCTCGAGTTCGTCAACGCGGACTGCTTCCAGGACAGCACCCGGGAGCGGGTGCTGTCGCTGGTCGAGGAGCGGTTCGGCCGGGTGGACCACCTGATCTACAGTGTCGCGGCGCCCCGCCGGCCCGACCCGCTGACCGGCCGGTCGCTGACCTCGGTGATCAAGCCGCTGGGCGCGCCCTACCCGGCCCGGATGCTGGGTTTCGACGACGCGGGCGCGCCGCGGCTGGTGGACACCTCGGTGGAGCCGGCCACCGAGGAGCAACGGCGGGCCACCGTGCACGTCATGGGCGGCGGCGACTGGGCGGCGTGGGTGACGGCGCTGGCCGGACGGAACCTGCTCGGCCCGCGCTTCCGGACGGTGGCCCTGTCGTACGTCGGCTCGGAGCTGACCGCGCCGATCTACCGGCGCGGCACGATCGGCGCGGCCAAGGACGACCTGGAGGCGACCGCCAGGCAGCTGACCGAAGGGCTGCTGGCCGAGCGCGGCGGCGCCGCGCTGACCTCCGTGAACGGGGTGGCCGTCACACCCGCCTCGATGGCCATCCCCGGGATCGCGCTGTACAGCGCGCTGCTGCGGCGGGTACTGGGCGAGCGGATGCAGTCGCCGCTGCGGCAGATGGTGCGGCTGTGGGACCTGCTGGCCGACGACGCGGCGCCGGCCACCGACGCGACGGGCCGGCTGCGGCTGGACGACTGGGAGCTGCTGCCGCAGGTGCAGGCCGAGGTGGCGGACGCCTGGCACCGGGTGGGCCCGGCGAACCTGGAGGAGTACGCCGACACGCAGTGGCTGCGCACCGAACTGCTCCGGCTCTACGGGTTCGAGGTGCCGGGCGTGGACTACACCGCCCCGGTGGAGACCGAGCTGCCCTGGCCGGAATCCACCGGGCCGGCCCTCACGTCCGTACCCGCCGGGCCTCCCGCTGGGCCTTCATCCATCTGATCGCCTGGGCCGCCGACTGCGCGCCCCGGTCCGCCGTCGCGGACTGGGGCGCGCCGCCCATGGCGGAGAAGAAGTCCTCGGTACGGGCCGGGTCGTCGGCCACCTCCCGCAGCATCAGCATCCGGTGCTCCGGCACCGACAGCCGGGCCATGGCCAGCGTGTCGTGGTAGTCGTCGATGAGCGCGTCGTACCGCTCGCGGGCGTACGCCTGGAGGGCCGCGGTCAGCCGCGGGCGGTCGTCGAGCACACCCGCGGTCCTGTCGGCCAGCAGCTGCGCCTGGATGAAGGCGTGGGTGATGCCGCGGGCGGTGATGGAGTCCCGCTGGTGGCCGGCGTCGCCGACCAGAGCCCAGCCGGGGCCGGCCGCCTCGCGGAAGAAGTTGCGCTGGTCGCCGGTGCCCATCAGCCGTTCGGTACGGCCGCCGGCCAGCATCCGCTCGTGCAGGCCGGGGGCGGCGGCGCGGACGTTGTCCAGGTAGGCGGTCATCGCGTCGGCGCGCACCCGGTCGAACTCGCGCTGCGGGAAGTACGCCTGCACCAGGGTCTGCCCGTCGTTGGTCGGCACCGCCCCGATCCAGCGGCCCTCGGCCTCGTACAGCTCGAAGTGGTCGGCGGCGCCGGCCCAGAAGGTGTAGTACACGCACGTCTTGGGGGCGTCCTCGACGAGGGTGGCGGCGCCGGCCAGCTCGGCGACGGTGGAGCGCATGCCGTCCGCGCCGATCACCAGGTGGGCGCGCTCCTCGGTACGGCCGCCGCGGGTCCGCAGCCGGACGCCGGTGACCCGGCCGTCGGCGTCGCGGAGCAGGTCCTCCACGGTGCACGACTGGCGGAACTCGGCTCCCGCCTCCACCGCGGCCTGCGCCAGCAGCGTGTCCAGGGTGTGGCGGCGGGGCGCGTAGGCGGCGGCGACGGAGTCGACCGGCCGGGAGCGGCCCTCCAGTCGTACGTCGCCGACGGTGTAGCTGACGTGGTCCAGGGCCGGGCACAGGGCGGCGACCCGGTCCAGCAGGCCCCAGCGGCGCAGGTGGGCGCCGCCGCGCTGCTGGATGTAGAGGGTGGACAGGGTGTCGCGGGGGAAGGCGGCCCGGTCCACCAGCAGCACCCGGTGGCCGGCTCTGGCGAGCAGCAGGGCGGTGGCGGAGCCCGCGCACCGGGCACCCACCACGATGGCGTCATACATGGCGTCGCTCTCCTGTTGGCTGCAGCGGGGTTCGGGGGGTGTGCGGCGGGCGGGCGGTGAGCTCGTCGAGCGCGACCTCGACCGCCCGCGCGAGCTGGGTGTCCAGACCCAGCAGGTGGTCGTGCGGGGCGATGCCGACCGGGACGTCGGGCTCGACGCCGCGGTTCTCCAGGCCGCCGCCGACCCCGTCGAAGTCGTAGACGTACTCGGGCTGGGTGGTGAGGGTGCCGTCGGCCAGCGGGAAGCGGGGTTCGGCCGCGATGACGCCGCCCCAGGTGCGGGAGCCGACCAGCGGGCCGAGCCCGGTCTGCCGGAACATGTGGGCGAAGATGTCGCCGTCGGAGCCGGTGTGCTCGTTGACCAGCGCCACCATCGGCCCGCGGGGTGCCTCGGCGGGGTAGGGCAGGGCGCCGTTCCAGCGGCCGAACTCGTAGCCGCGGCGGCGCCGGGAGAGCCGTTCGAGTACCAGCGGGGAGATGAAGCCGCCGCCGTTGAAGCGCACGTCCACGATCAGCGCCTCGCGGTCGTACTCGACGAGGAAGCCGCGCAGGAACTCCGCCCAGCCGCTTTCGAACATGTCGGGGACGTGCAGATAGCCGACCCGGCCGCCGGTGCACTCGTGGACGTGGGCGCGGTTGTCCCGGGCCCAGGCGCGGTAGCGCAGCACCGACTCGTCGGCGAGGGCGCGGACCGCGGCCAGGCGCGGCGGCCGCCCGGGACGGACCACGGTCAGTTCGACGTCCCGGCCGGCCCGCCCGACGAGGAGCTCACCGGGTCCGGCCGGGCCGGTGGGCACCCCGTCGACGGCGGTGATCAGGTCCCCGGGCCGGATGTCGGTCCCGGGGGCGGTGAGCGGGCTGGCCGCGCGCGGGTTCCAGGGGTCGCCGGCCGGCACCCGGGTGATCCGGAAGCCCGCGCCGTCCGGCACGAACTCGGCGCCCAGGAAACCCTGTTCGTACGAGGTCGGGCGCCGGTACTCCCCACCGGTCTCGTAGGCGTGCGAGGCGCCCAGCTCGGCCTGCATCTCCCAGATCAGGTCGGACAGCTCGGCGCGGCTGCCCACCAGGTCGAGCAGCGGCAGGTACCGGCGGTAGACCGCGTCCCAGTCCACCCCGGACATGCCCGGGTCCCAGTAGTGCTCGCGCTGCAGCCGCCACGCCTCGCGGAACATCTGCCGCCACTCCGCGCGCGGGTGGACGGGCACCAGGACCCGGTCCAGGGCGGCCCAGCCGGAGTCCCGGCCGGGCTCGCCGGCGGCGTCCTTGGGCTCGTCCTCGTCGCCGGGCGTGGCCGGCAGCACCCGCAGCCGGGCGCCGGCCTCGCACAGCAGGGTCCGCCGGGAGGCGTCGAGGTGGATGTCGTCGACGCCCTCGACGTACCGGACCAGGGCGCCGTCCGCCAGGTCGTAGGCGTCCACCACGCCGGTCGGCCCGGCGTCCTCCTCCGCCGCGCCGGAGGCGTCCGCGAGGAACTCCGGCGGGGCGGACAGCAGCAGCACCCCGCCGTGCGTGCCCAGTGCCCGGCGGTAGTCGCCGGCCGGCACCGGGAGCGCGGCGACCCGCTGGTCGAGGCCGGCGAAGTCGATCACGGTGGCCAGCGGCCGCTCCTCGGGCGCGGGCGGCGGCTGGTGGGCCGGCGACCAGGGCAGCGCGGTGCCGGGCAGCAGCGCCACGGCGTAGGGGTGGCCGGCCCGCGGGAACCCGAAGTCGAGGCTCAGCCGGTCCTGGACCGGGCTGAGGTCGCGCTGCCCGATGAAGTACAGGTAGCGCCCGTCCGGATCGAAGGAGGGGGCCCGGTCGCGCAGCACCGGCTCGGTGACGGTGCGGGTGCGTCCGGTGGCCGCGTCGGCGACCTTGATCGCCGAGGTGTGCGGGCCGCTCGGCCAGGTGTAGGCCAGCCAGCGCCCGTCAGCGGACCAGGCCAGGTCCGTGATGGGTCCGTACGGACTGTGGTCGAGCGGCCCGCGGGCGGCGTCCTGGAGGGTGCGGTGGGCGGCGCTGTCCAGGGGGCCGGTCCGCGGGCCGGGCTCCGCGCCTGCCCGGGTGCCGGGCCGGGGGCTCGTCGCGGGGTCCGGCGGGGTGTCCGGCCGGGCTCCGGCCTCCGGGTCCGACGGGGTGTCCGGCCGGGCTCCGGCCTCCGGGTCGGGCCGCGGGTCCACCGCGACCAGGTGGAGTTCGTGGCGGTTGGTGGCCAGGGCGAGCCAGCCGCCCGCCGGGGACGCGGTGAGCTCGCCGATCCGGCCGAGGTCGGGCAGCGGCAGCTCGCGCGGCTTCCCTGGCCGGTCGGCGTCCAGCACCGCCAGGTGCTCCGTCGGCCGGTCGTCCGCGCCCGCGGCCACCAGGCGGTCGCCGCCCGGCAGCCACTCCGGCAGCCGGTAGCGGGTGGCGCGCTGGTCGCCGTGGGCGCGGACCGGGCCGGCCCAGGGGTCCAGGGTGAACAGCCGACCGCGGGTGGTGATCGCCAGCCGGGAGCCGTCGGCGGACAGCCGCTGCCCGTCGAGGTAGCTCTCCGCGTCAACGAACCGCCGTTCGTGCTGGGCGCGGGTGAGCGGCGCGGACACCTCGACCGGCCGCGGCGGGCCGCCCTCGGCCGGGTCGAGCACGTACAGCCGGGCGCCGCACTGGTACACCAGCCGGGAGCCGTCGCCGGCCAGCGCGCGGACGTAGAAGTCGCGGTGGTCGGTGTGCCGGGTCAGCCCCGTGCCGTCGGGCAGGCAGGAGTAGACGTTGCCGGTGCCCTCGTGGTCGGAGACGAAGAAGACCCGCTCGCCGGTCCAGCAGGGGAAGGCGAGGGTGCCGGGCAGGTCCAGCAGCCGGTGGAAGACCGTGCCGTCCTGCTCGCCGCCGGTCCACAGCTCGCCCGCGGTGCCGCCGCGGTACCGCTTCCAGCGGGCCGGGTCGGTGGTGTTGCGGCCGATCACCAGCCGGCCGCCGGGGCCGTGGTCGATGGCGGTGGCGGGTCCGTAGGGCAGCGGGCGGGGCAGCCCGCCGGCCGGGTCGACGGCGAACAGGCGCTGCCCGAAGCCCTTGGGCTGCTCGGCGGTGGAGGCGTAGAGGATCTCGCCGGTGGCCGGGTGCCAGCCCAGTACGGTGCAGCGGGCGGCGGCCTGGAAGGTCAGCCGCCGGGCCGGGCCGCCGGGAACGGGCTGGACGTAGACCTCGGCGGGCCCGTCCTGGGTGCCGGTGTAGGCCAGTCGCCGGCCGTCGGGGGACAGCCGCGGGTGGCTGGACTCGCCGGCGCCCGCGGTGACCCGGCCGGCGGCGCCGCCGGCCGCGGGGACCAGCCACAGGTCGTCCTCGCAGACGAAGGCGATCAGGCCGGCGGCCAGGGACGGCTGGCGCAGGTACCCGGCGGTGGTGGCGGAAGCCGCGGCGGTGGCGGTCATGCCGCACCGCCGGGCAGCAGCCGGGCGGCGCGGGTCTTCAGCACGCCGCGGTCGGTCTTGCGGTTGGCGTTGAGCGGGAACTCCTCCAGGTGCTCGAAGAACAGCGGGATCATGTAGCGCGGGAAGAAGGTCGACAGTTCGTCGATGAGGTCGGCGGCGGGGCGGTGCCGGCCGAGGTAGAAGGCGACCAGTTCGTCGCCGGCGACCACGGCCACCGCGTCCTGCACGCCGGCGCAGCGGCGCAGGCCCCACTCGACCTCGGCGAGTTCCACCCGGACGCCGCGGATCTTCACCTGGTGGTCGCGCCGCCCGAGGTAGAGCAGTTCGCCGTCGGGCCGCACCCGGGCCAGGTCGCCGGTGCGGTACCAGCGCTGTCCGTCGTGGTGCAGGAAGCGGCCCTCGTCGTCGCCCGGGTCGAGGTACCCCGGGAACATCTGCGGACCGCTGACGCACAGTTCGCCGGTCTCGGGGTGCGGGCGGCCGTCGGCGTCGGCCAGCAGGTAGCGCGAGCCGGGGTGCATGGTGCCGATCGGCACCACGTCGTTGACGCAGGCGTCGGGCGAGGTGGCGTCGTCCCAGCGGTGGGCGCTGCAGGAGATGGTCAGCTCGGTCGGCCCGTAGAGGTTCTCCAGCCGGGACTGCGGGGCGGCGGCCTGCCAGTCGGCGGCGTCGTGCCGCAGCAGCGGCTCGCCGCAGAACAGGCTGTGGCGCAGGCCGCTCAGCGCGCCGGGGACCAGCCGGCGCAGCCGGCGGACCAGGGAGATCGCGCTCGGGGAGGAGAACCAGACGGTGATGCCGTGGTGGGCGACGAAGTCCGGCAGCGACACGAAGGCGGTCGGCGGCACGCTGACCAGCGTGCCGCCGCTCCCCCAGGCGCAGAACAGGTCGAACATCGCCAGGTCGAAGGTGAGGTCGAAGGTCTGCGAGAACACGTCGTCGGAGGTGAAGCCGTAGCGGTCGTGGACGTGCCGCAGGTAGGAGGTGACGTTGCGGTGCAGCACCGGGACGCCCTTGGGGCGGCCGGTGGAGCCGGAGGTGAACAGGATGTACGCCACGTCGTCGGGGGACGGGGTGCGCGGCTGCGCCAGCGGGGCGCCGCTGGGCTCGCCGACCACCGGGGCGCTGCCGAGTTCGTCGGCGAGTTCGGGCAGCAGCGGGATGCCCGAGTCGTCCACCAGCAGCGCGTCCAGGTCGGCCGCGGCGATCATCCGCCGGGTCCGTTCGGCGGGGAAGTCGGGGTTGAGCGGCACGACGGTGGCGCCGACGTATCCGGCGGCCAGCACACCCGCGTACGCCTGCTCGCTGCGGGCCGCCAGCAGGCCGACCCGGCGCGGGCCGCCGTCGGTGGCGCGCACCAGGGTGCCGGCCAGCGCGAGGGCGCGTTCGTGAAGCTGGCCGTAGCTGAAGCTCTTGGCGCCGATCCGCAGCGCCTCCGCGTCCGGGTCGCGGGCGGCGCCGCGCAGGAACCAGCCGTGCAGGCATCCTTCCGCGGTCACGGGGGCCAGGGTGTCGGTGGGTGTGTTCATCGCGGTCCTCCGGTCGGGCGCTGCGCTGGGACGAGTGCGGCGGCGGGGCGGTGCCGGCCCACGCGTGCGGTCATCAGCACCGCCAGCCGCAGGGCCCGGCGGGCGGCGCCGCTCACGGGACTGGGTTCGGGTCGCCGGCCGCGGGCCGGACCGGGCCCGCGGCGGGCGGCCCGGCCGAGCCCGCGGCCGGTGGCCGGGGCGGTCATGACGGGGTGGGGCCGGTGAGGACGGCGACGCCGGCCAGGCCGTCGGTGTCCACGGCCAGGACCAGCCCGGCGTCGTCCGGGCCCCAGGACCGGTCGCGGGCGGCGACCGCGGTCTCGGCGAGCTGGACGGCGGCGTGCGCGGTGTAGCAGTCGCCGGTCCGGTCCTCGTTGAGCACCGGTTCGACGGGCAGCAGGGCGGCGACGGCGGCGCGCGCCGCCGCGTCGACCCGGGGGTCGCCGGTGCGGCGGAGCGCGATCCGGCGGACCCGGCCGGCCGGCACGCCGGCCCGGTCCAGGGCGTCGGCGAGCAGTCCGCGCAGGTCGTCCGTACTGGCCGCGTCCAGGGTGCCGGTGACGACGGCGGCGATCCGGCCGAGCGCGGGCCGCTGCCCGGTGACCGCCACGTCCTCGCGTTCGACGACCAGGACCGCGGCCGCCTCGCCGAGCACCGCCTCGGGGCGGACGGCGGCGGCCAGCCATGCCTCGTACCGGCCGTACTCCTCCGATGCGCCGACCAGCATGGTGTCCACGTGGCCGGCGCGCAGGGTCAGTTCGGCGTGCCGCAGGGCGTTGATGCCGGCCACCGGGCCGCCGGCCACCGTGGAGTTGGCGCCGCGCAGGCCGTGCTGGATGGCGACCGCCCCGGCGGCGGTGTTGATCACCAGGTTCGGGAAGGCCGCCGGGTCGACGTTGTACGGGCGGGGCTGCTCGAAGGTCTCGCTGCCGAAAGTGACGGTGCCGCTCACACTGCCGCAGAACGTGCCGAGCGTGACGCCGACCGCGTCCTGGTTGTTGTCGGTGATGTCGAGTCCGGCGTCCTTGAGGGCGACCCCGCACGCCTCCATGGCCAGCAGGGTGCTGCGGTGGTTGAACCGGGCGGTCCTGCGGCCGAGCGAGGCGACCGGGTCGAAGTCCTGGACGACGAACGCCCGCCTCCCCGGGTGGTCCTCGTCCACGGGCCGCGGGCCGCGCGGGCCGACGTATCCGGTACCGGTGACGACCAGGGCACTCATTGCGCGCTCCCGAGCATGACGATGGCGTTGTTGCCGCCGAAGGCGAAGCCGTTGTTCTGGGCGACCCGCACCTCGGTGGACCGGGACCGGTTCGGCACCGGGTCGACCCCGGCGAGTTGGGGGTCGTGGGTGACGTGGTTGACGGTCGGCGGCAGGAAGCCGTCGTGGATGCTGAGCGCGCACGCCGCGGCGCCGAAGCCGCTGGCCGCGCCCATGGTGTGGCCGAGCATGGACTTGATGGAGCTCATCGGCGGCGGCTGCTCGCCGAACACCGAGCGGATGGCGGTGCTCTCCACCAGGTCGTTGGTACGGGTGCCGGTGCCGTGCGCGCAGATGTAGTCGACCTGGTCGGGGCTGACCCCGGCCCGCTTGTGGGCCAGCCGTACGCAGCGGGCGATGCTGTCCGCGTCCGGGGCGACCGGATGGCGGGCGTCGCAGGTCATCGCCCAGCCGAGGATCTCGGCGTAGATCCGGGCGCCGCGGTCGCGGGCGCTGTCGAGGGTCTCCAGGACCAGCGCGACCCCGCCCTCGGCGGTGAGGATGCCGCTGCGGTCCCGGTCGAAGGGGCTGCACCGCTCGGCGGTCAGCGCGCCCAGCCGGTGGAAGCCGGCGTGCAGGAAGCGGTTCACCGAGTCGGCGCCGCCGGCCACCGCGACGTCGGCCTCGCCGAGGGTGATCAGGTCGTAGGCGTGGCCGATCGCGTAGTTGCCGGCCGCGCACGCGGTGCCCAGGGTCACCGCCTCGCCGCGCAGGCCGAGTTCCTCGGCCACCGCGAGTCCCAGCCGGGAGGTCGGCAGTTTGGCCGCCGCCTCCCGGTCCGGGACGCCGATGCCGTTCTCGTGCCAGGACGCGGTGATGTCGACCAGCGGCAGCAGCTCACCGGTGGTGGTGCCCACGACCGCGGCGGTCCGGGTCGGGGGCGGGTCGATCCCGGCGTCCTCGACCGCGAGCCGGGCCGCGGCGGCGGCGAACAGCGAGGACCGTCCCCAGTCGGCCGGCGACAGCCGCCGCAGGATGTCCTGGGGCCGGAAGTCGCGTACCTCGCCCGCCACGACCCGTTCGAACCCGGTGGTGTCGAAGGAGGTGATCGGGCCCACGCCGGAGCGGCCGGCCCGCAGTCCCTCGCCGAAGGCGTGGACGCCCACCCCGATCTCCGAGACGGGTCCGATGCCCGTGATGACGACGCGTCGGTTCATGACCTGGTCACCAGCCCGCTGCCTCGGCGACGACCTCGTAGGTCCCGCGCAAGCTGGTCATCCGGCTCGACTCCGACTCCGCGATCCGGATGTCGTAGCGCTTCTCCAGGTGGGTGAGCAGTTCGATCGCCAGCAGCGAGTCGGTGCCGAGGTCGTCCAGGAAGGACTCGGCGGCGACGACCTCCTCGGTGGAGACCGAGAAGAGGTCGGCGGCCATCGCCGCTATTTCGTCGAGCCGGGTTTCCTCGGTCTCGGTGACGGTCTGTTCCATGGCGCGCTCCTTGTCGTGAGGATCGTGAGGATCGTGAGGGTCGGGAGGGTCCGGAAGATCGAGACGTCGGGGAAGGCCGTGCGGGGCGTGGGGCCCGGGCCGGCCGGGGTCGACGTGGCCGTTCAGGTCGTTCAGGTCGTGCGGGTCGTGCCGCTCCTGCGTGCCGTGCCGGTCGTAGCCGCCGGACCGCTCGTCCCGCCGCGGCGGGGCGGGTCGGGTGAGGGCCGCCGCGGCCACGGCGACCACCAGGTCGACCTGGTGGGTGAGGGAGACGACGATCTCGCCCACCCCGGCCTCGTCCGCCAGCTGCCGGGCGCCGCCGTGCAGGACCACCGCCGGCGCTCCCCAGCGGTCGCTGGTCACCTCGATGTCCCGCCAGCGCAGGCCCTGGCCGAAGCCGCGGCCCAGCAGCTTGCAGGTCGCCTCCTTGACGCAGAACCGGCCGGCCAGCCGCTCCTCGTACCGCTCCGGCCCCAGCGCCCTGGCCTGCGTCAGCTCGGTCTCGGTGAACAGCACTTGCGGGTAACGGTGGTGGTTGGCCACCCGGGAGAAGCGGGACACCGACATCAGGTCCACACCGATCCTCATGTGCCCTCCTCGATCGCGCTGCGGATCCGGGCGCTGAGGTCGACACGCCTGCGCTGCTCGGCGGCGCGCCACTCACGGAACGCCGCCACCCGCCGGGTCCAGAAGCGGGCGGTGCGCCAGCTGCCGACGGTGTAGGAGTCGTAGGCGCAGCGCACCCGGCTGAGCTCCTGCATCTCGTCGCTGGAGTGCAGCATGGTGTTGTGCTCCAGCACCTGGTCGATGACGACCTGCATGTTCAGCTCGTCGTACAGATAGCCGCGGGCGGCGTTGATGGTGGGCGGGCCGAAGCCGCCCCGGTAGCGCGGCAGCAGCGCGAAGGAGAGCTCGCAGCACTGGCTGCGCCAGTCCAGGTCGGTCACCCACAGGAAGCCGATCACCTGGCCGTCGGCGCGGGTGGCGGTGTAGATCCGCTTGGTGTCCTGCTGCTCGGCGATGGTCCGCAGCTGGCCGCGGGTCAGTTCGTCGTCCCCCGTGGTGACGGCGAAGTCGGTGAGGTTGGCCTGGAAGCTGTCCTCGTGCAGCAGTGCGGTGCGCAGCGGCACGTCCTGCTCGGTGAAGTGCCGGATCAGGATCTTCATTGCGGCTCCAGCGGCAGATGGTGGAGGTGTGCGTCGTGGTAGGCGCCGGACCGGTACCAGTGCCCGCGCAGCACCCCGACCTCGGTGAAGCCGGACGCGGCCAGCGCGGTCCTGGCCGGCTCGTCCGCGCCGGTGACCGCGACCAGGGAGGTGTGCCGCCGGTAGACCCGCAGGAACTCGGCGAGTGCGGCGAGCGGTTCGGGGTCGGCGGAGGTGGTGGCGACCACCGCCTGCCGGGGGTTGCCGGGGTTCGGCCGGGCGCCGACCAGGGCGTCGCCATGGGCGAAGACCGTCGCGTCCTGCTCGGCGAGCAGCCGGACGATCAGCGCGTCGTTCTGGGTGACCGGGTCCAGGTCGAGGAAGCCGCGGGTGCCGCCGGTCCGCAGCCGGGCGGCGGCCTCTGCGGGGGCGAGCGGGGCGAGCGCGGTGACCTGGCCGGCCGGGGCGGGGGTGTCCGCCGGCGCGGGGGCGGCCGGGGCGGTCCGGGTGTCAGACATCGCGCAGCACCCCCCAGACCTCGCGGTCGACGGTGCCGCCGTCGTGCCACAGCGCCTGCGGCCAGCGGGCCTCGCGGACGAACCCGGCCGCCTCCAGCGGCTCGGTGGACGCGCCGGCCAGCGGGGTGAAGGTGCCGTGGACCCGCCGCAGGCCCAGTACGTCGAAGGCGTGGGCCACGGCCTGGGCCAGCACCGTCTTGGCGTCGGCCGCCGCCTCCTCGCGCAGACCGGTCTCCAGCCGTCCGCGGCGGGCGATCCAGTCGATGCCGGTGATCCGGACGAACGCGGTGTCGCGGATCACGTACAGCCGCTCGTCCCCCCGCCCGCCGGGCGGCGGCACGCTGACCGGTTCGGCCAGGGCGGGGCGCGGGCCGAGCGGCAGGCCGAGCAGCTCGCCGCGCAGCCAGTGGCCGTGCAGCAGGTCGCGGTCGGTGTCGCGGTATCCGCTCAGTCTCATGGCCGGTCCATCCAGATCTGCGAGAAGTAGTGGTAGCCGTAGCGGTGTCCGTCGTGCAGGACCACGCCGTCGAGCAGCCCCTCGTAGCGCAGGCCGAGTTCGTGCAGTGTCCGGGTCCAGCGCTCGTCGAACTCGCCGGCCCGCACGGTCAGCCGGACCACCTCGGTCCGCAGCCGCAGCGCCGCCACGACCTGGCGGTAGGCGTCCTGCCACTGCTCGTCGGACAGGGCGGCGCTCAGCCTCAGGTCCAGCGAGTAGTGGCAGGCGTGCTCGCCGCCGGTCGGCTCGGCCGCCCACAGGCCGGCCGGCAGGCCGTCCGCGGTGATCAGGTGGGTGCCGTCGCCGGCCAGTTCGGTGATCTCGGCCTGGGAGAGGGTGTCGGGCTGCGCGGTGCGGAAGAAGAAGTCCGGTCGGGCGAACAGGTCCAGTACCGCCGGGAGGTCGGCGCCCGTGACGGGGCGGCCGGCCCAGGCGGTCGCCGGCCCGGCGGTGGACAGGGTGGTCATGCCTGCTCCTGTACGGGTTCGGGGCCGCGCGGCAGTACGCGCGGTCGCAGGGCGGCGCGGCTGGCGGCCGGCAGTCCGGTGATCAGGCTGGCGGCGGCGGCGATGGCCATCGTCCAGTACAGGGCGGTGACGTCGTGCCGGACGTGGACGGCGATCCAGCCGACCACCAGGATCGCGGCGAAGTAGCTGCTGTTGAGGATCACCGCCAGCAGGCCGTGGCCGACCTGTTCCATGACGGTGAGCACGGTGAGCATCAGGCCGGTGCAGCCGAACACCGGGCCGACGATGGCCAGGAAGTGCCGTGCCTGGTGGGCGACGGCGGGGTCGCCGGAGAGCAGGTCGGCCAGCGGGCCGCCGGCCACCAGCATCACCACGGTCACCAGCGCGTACCCGGCGGCGGCCAGCAGCAGCCCGCGCCGGAACACCGTGCGGGCCTCGGCCAGGCCGCCGCCGGCCAGGTTCTGGTTCATCAGCACCGAGACCGCCGAGCCGAGGCCGATCGCGGGGACGATGACGGCGGTCTGCACGGTGTAGCCCACGGTGAATCCGGCCACCGCCTGCTGGCCGGCCGGTGCCACGATCCGCAGCAGCACCAGGTTGACCACGGCCAGCACGACCGACGAGGCGCCGACCGGCAGGCCGATCCGCAGCAGCGTCCGCGGCGTCTGCGGCAGCCAGCCGCGCAGGGTGCCGGGGGTGAGCACCCCGGCGCGGGCCAGCACGACCGTGCCGAGCGCGATCTCCACCAGCCCGGCGGCGCCCGCGGCGAACGGGACGACCATCAGGCCGCCGCCGAGCACCGGCCCGGCGACGATGATGATGCCGAGGTTGAGCGCCACGTACAGGGCGGTGATGACGGCGGCCACGCCGGTACGGCCCAGGCCGCGCAGCACCGACGAGGTCAGTTCGCCGAGCATGCCGAGCAGGGCGGCGCCGGCCATGGCCGCCAGGAAGGTGTGGAAGGTGCCGCTGCGGTCGCGGGCGATCTCCACGGCGTCGCCCAGCGGGCCGCTCAGCGCCACCAGCAGCGCGCCGAGCAGCACGAACACCACCGTCCCGGCGCGGGCGACGCTGCCGAGGTGGCGGGAGATCAGCGACGGCTCGCCGCGGCCCCACGCCTGGGCGACGCACACCTGCAAGGTGACCGCGAGGCCGGTGGTCACCGCCAGGAAGAGGTACGCGATGGGCGTGTAGACCGAGCGGACGTACAGCGCGTCGCCGCCGATCCGGCCGATGAGTCCGGTGACCACCACCTGCGAGCCGATGCCGGTGGCGGTGGAGAGCACCATGGGCAGTGCCATCCGCAGGATCCGCCGGTAGGAGACGGCCGAGCCGTCCGGGGCGGCGGGCGGCGCCGCGGCCTGTTCCTCCACTGCCTCGCCGTTCAGCGTGTCGTTGCTCATGCTCCGGCGCTCCTCGGGCCGTTGTGCGCGTCGGCCAGTTCGAGGCCGGCGGTGTCCGCCGCGCGCAGCAGCAGCCAGCCCTCCCGGTGTTCGCCGCGGGTGTGCAGCAGCAGCCGGTCGCCGTCGGCGATCCGGCCGTCGGCCAGCGCCCGGCCGAGCGCGATCCAGCCGTCGCAGGCGCGGCGGCCGGTGAAACGGTGGTCGGCGGCGTTGCGGGGCCAGGCGCCGGGCGTGCCCTCGCCGACGGCGAGGACCTCCAGCGGGCCGGGGCCGCGCCGCACCCGCAGGGCGACCGCGGCGGCCGGCACCGGGCCGAGCCGGGAGTCGGCGAAGAGGACTTCGTCGCAGACCAGCGCGGTCGCGCCGGGCCCTTCACCGACCGCCCAGTCGAGCAGGTCGAAGACGGCGGTGCCGCCCAGTTCGTCGAGGTGGGTGATGCCGGTGTCCTCGCCGGCCCAGTCCGCCTCGTGCACCAGCCGGGCCAGGGTGGCCACGTACGGGTCGGGCAGCGGCCCGGACCGTACGTAGTACAGCGGCTGCGGCCGGTCGGGGCGGCCGAGGGCGGCCAGCGCCATGGCGCTGACGTTCTTGGTGTCGCCGGAGTCGGTGAGCATCTCCAGCCGGTCCAGCGGTATGTCGTTGAGGTCGGCGACCGCCCGCACCAGCGGCAGCAGGTCGTCGTCCGCGGCGAGCCCGGCCACCGGCCGGTAGTCGGGCTGCTCCTGGACGGCGACGCCGACCGCGGTGACGCTGAGGCCGGTCGCGGAGGCGATCGAGACGGCGGGGTCCGGCGCGGAGTCCGGGGCGGCGTGCAGGGCGGGGTCCGGGGCGGGCGTCTCCAGGAGGGCGGTCTCCCCGGGGGTCTTGCGCGCGGGGCCGGTGTCAGACATCCGCGTCCCCCGCCTGGTAGCCCTTGGCCACGTGCAGCCGCTGGATGTTGCCGGTGCCCTCCATGAACTCGAAGGCGCACACGTCCCGGCTCCACTTCTCCAGCAGCGGGTGCTCCAGCAGGCCGGCCGGGCCGAGCGCGCCGCACGCCCAGCGGGAGATCTGCTCGGCCATCCCGGTGGCGCCGACCTTGGCGACGTTCGACAGGTAGCCGCGCTCCGGGTCGCGGTCGATCCGCGCGGCGGCCTCGTAGATGAGCTCGCGGGCGGCCTCGGCCCTGTTGGTGGCCTGGTGGATGCCGGGGGCGTTCTTGCGGTACTCCGCGACGTACTCGGTCATGGCCAGTGCGGTGCCGACCGCGGCGGCGGCCACCTGGATGCGCATGTTGTTGAAGGTCTTGATCGCGCCCCACATGCCGCGCCGGGTGACCGGCAGGTGCCGGCCGAGCAGCATGTCGCCGGCCACCGGTACGCCGTCGAAGCGCAGTTCGCTCAGGTAGGCGCCGCGCAGGCCGATCATGTCGAGGCGCTCGCCGTACCAGCCGGGCCCGCCGGGCTCGACCAGGGCGGCGCGGATGGACAGCGCGGACGGGCCGGTGCGGGCGAAGACCACGCCGATGCCGCCGCGGGCGCCGTTGCCGATGTAGCGCTTCTTGCCGTGCAGCAGCCAGCCGTCGCCGCCGTCGCGCTCCAGCCGGGTCTCCATGGCGGTCGCGTCGTTGCCGCGGCCGGGTTCGGTCATCGCGAAGAAGGTGTGCACCCGGCCGCCGTGCAGCTTGGTGAAGAACCGCTTCTGCTGCTCGTCGTCGCCCAGCAGCCGGACGATGACGCCGGCCAGCGCGGGGCCGGGCGCGGCCAGGATCATCCCGGCGTCGCCGCGGGCGAGTTCCAGCGTGCCGACCACGGTCTCCAGGCAGGAGGACTCGTCCAGCAGGTCGTCGGTGAGACCGGGCACCGGCTCGCGGTACGCCTCCGGGGTGCCGGCCCGCCGCATCAGGGCGAAGGTCGGGGAGTCGAAGTGCTGCTCCATCGCGTCCGGGTCGGCGTCCACCGACAGCGCCCGGGCCCGCAGGTCCTCGGCCGCCTCACGGGTGGCGTCCCGTATCGCGCGCAGCCTCGCGTCGAAGTCGATCATTCCTCTGCCCCCTGTCTGCCGATCCACGTGTTGGCCACCAGCGACGAGACGTACAGCGCCCGTGCCGGGTGGTCTGCGATGTAGCCGATGGCGCCGAAGAGCTTGGCCACCTGCCGTCCCAGGTCGTCGATCCGGTTGTGCAGGTCGCCGACCGCCGCCGGGTCGGTCCGCGACTGCGCGTAGGCCCGCAGCAGCTCCACCTCGCCGATGATGTCGGCGATGTTGCCGGTGACCATCTGCTTGCGGATCAGCGGCTCGCCGCCGCCGGTGCGCTCCGTCAGGTGCTCGACGGCCTGGTCGAGCAGCCGGCGGGCCAGGCCCAGCCGGACCGCGGCCAGCAGCCGGCCGACCTCGGCCACCCGGGGGCCGCCGGGTCGCTCCCCCGGGCACTCCACGAAGACCACGTCCTCGCGGTCGGCGATGCTGTGGGTGCGTACGCTGCTCCCGGCCGGCACCTGCCGGATACTGACCGCGGCATAGCGGCCGGGCGCCGTACCGGTCACCTCGATCCCGGACAGGGCGGCGTCGAGACCCGCCGCGAGTCCCTCGTCTCTCGCTGTCCTCTCGCATTCCTGCATGGCGGTGCTCATTCAGTCCTCCGCGACTTCGAAGATGAACGCCTGGAAGTAGGCGCCCTGTCCGAGTGAGACGAGCGCGCAGCGGTCGCCGGGGCGCAGCCGTCCCGTTCGGTCGGCGTGGTCGAGCGCCATCAGCGCGTCCGCGCCGAAGTTGTGGCCCTGCCGGGGGATCAGGTCCAGGCAGATCCGGTCCTTGGGGATGCCCGACTCGCTGCTGAAGGTGCGCCAGAACATCCGGTTGGACAGGTGCGGCATCACCCAGTCGATGTCGCCGAGGCCGAGGCCGGCCTCGTGCGCGGCGCGGCGTACGGTGACGACCGCCTGCTCGGCGCAGACCTTGCCGAACAGCGCGAACTCCTCCGCCGTCATCCGCAGGTTGCTGTGGAAGCGGGCGTCACGGCCGGCCGCGCCGCTGAGGTACCGGAACCGGGCCGGGCGGCCGGGACCGGTGCGGTGCACCATGAAGGCCACCACCCCGTCCCCGCCGACCGTCATGCCCGGTACGAACCGGGACCGGTCGTTGATGCTGCCGTGGTCGCCGCCGAGTACCAGTACCCGGTCGTCGGGGTCGGCCCCGGGCCGGGCCAGGAAGCGGCGGCCCAGCTCGATGGAGCGCAGTACGGAGGTGCAGTTGATGTGCGAGAGCCCGTAGAAGCGGGCGCCGGGCAGGCCCAGTTCGGCGCGGAGCCGGTCGGGGAAGCCGCCCCGGTAGCCGAACTCCTGGGTGAGCAGGGTGTGCCCGTACAGGACGAGTCCCGCCGTGCCGCCGTCGAGGGCGGCACGGCCGGCCTCGGCCAGCAAATCCTCAGTCCGCTCGCCGTCGGCGAGGGTCGGGCTCTGCTGGAGTCCGTAGACCTTGGCGAACATCTTGCGTTCGGTGACGCCGCGGTCGAGCCGGGTCAGGACGTCGTCGACCGGCTCCATCCGGCTGGGCAGCCGGACCGCGATACGGGACAGGCCGGTGGTCATGACAGCTGCCCCTGCTCGGGGTCCGGCCGGCCGTCCGGCACCAGCAGGCAGCTGTGGAAGCGGCCGCCCGCCCGGTCGTAGTCGGCGATCAGTACCGGTTCCGCGACCGGCCATACCCGGCCGAGCTCCGCCCACACCCCGGTGCACCAGGCGTCCGGCGAGGCCGCCTCGACACGGTCGGCGACCGGTGAGCCGGCCACCTCGGCGGCCAGCACCGGGCCGATCAGCGCCCTGACCCCGGCGTGCCCGGCCAGGGCCCGCTCCAGGGCCTGCGCCGGTGACAGGTCGCCGGCCTCGCGGGTGCGCACCTCGGTCAGCTCGGTGACCAGCAGGTCGCCCTCGGCGTCCAGCCGGATCATGACCGCCGCGTCCGGGCGGGCCTGCACCTCCTCGTCGGCCTCCCACACCGCGCCGTTCTGGTCGTAGACGAACAGCGCGCCGTGCCGCAGTTCGCCGAGCGCGGTCATGCCGGCCGCGATCCGCAGCGCGGTGAAGACCGCGCCCGGACCCTGCTCGGCGACCGAACACGGCACCGGGGAGCCGGGCAGCTGCGCGAGGTAGCAGCCGGCCACGTCGGAGTAGTAGAGGTCCGGCGACTGGTAGGCGAGGAGTACCGCGTCCAGCTCGGGCAGCGGCTCCGGCAGCTTCGCCAGGAGCGCGTCGCTCATCGCGATGAAGCCGTTGCCGCTGCGCGCGAGGAAGGACTCGAACTCGTCGCCCCGGCCGTACGCCTTGAGCATGTCGTGGGCGAGCTGGACGTCCCCGCCGATCAGCGGTTGGGTACGCTCCCCGAACACCTCGTGGACGATGCCGGACAAGCGGACCCCGGCTGTCCTCGGCGGCGTGCCATCCGTGTCCGGGCGCGTCAGCGTCTTCAGCGGGGTCATGGCGTCAGACCGCCGCGGTCTTGGCGAATCCGGCCTCGATGTAGTCCGTGAGGCTGCCGACGGTACGGAACACCTCCGGCTCCAGCTCGTCCGGGTCGATCTCCAGCGCGATGGTGTCCTCCAGGCCCATCAGCAGCTCGATGACGCTGGTGGAGTCCAGGGCCAGGTCCTCGAAGAGCCGGGACTCCTCGGTCAGCTGCGGCACCTCGCGGTTGAGGACGGTGGACAGGGCGATGCTGACGTGGTTGATGATCTGCGAGCGGTTCATCGGTCTCACTTTCCGGACGTCGTGGTGGCGGTGGTGGCGGTCAGGTCGAGCAGGTGCTGGGGGCGCAGCAGGTCCTCCGGCTGGTCGCGGTCCCGTACCAGGTGCGCCTGGCCGTCGTGGACCAGGACCTCGGCCGGGAAGCCGTGGCTGAGGAAGAGGCCGGGCGACGCGGAGGGCCCGTAGGCGCCCGAGCGCAGTACGCCGATCAGGTCGCCGGGTTCGAGCGCCGGCAGCTGGGCGTGCTTGAGGAGGGTGTCGTTGGGGGTGCACAGCGGGCCGGTGACGTTCCAGGACTGGAGCTCACCGGGGTCGGCGTCCTCGTCGCGGTCGAGCGCGACGGCGGGGAAGTTGCGCTTGACGAAGGAGCCGATGCCGACCGCGGCCATGTGGTGATGGGTGCCGCCGTCCGCGACGGCGAACCGCTCGCCCATGGACTCCTTGACGTACCGGACGCCGAGCACGTACACCCCGGCCCGGCCGGCCAGGTAGCGGCCGGACTCCATGATCAGGCGGGTGCCCGGGTGCAGCGAGACGAACTCCTCCAGCATCGGGTTGAGCACCTCGGCGACCGACTTGGCGTCGATGTCCTCCTCGCCGTCGAAGTACGCCACGCCCAGGCCGCCGCCGATGTCGACCGCGTCGAGCCGGATGCCGGTGCTGCTCACCACCCGCTCGGCCAGGTCGAGGATGTAGCGGGTGTTCTTGGCGACCACGTCGGCGTCGAGGATGCGGGTGCCCATGTAGACGTGCACCCCGGCGACGTCGGCGTGCCGGTACTTCGACGCCAGGTCGCCCGCCGCCAGCACCTCCGCCTCGTCGATGCCGAACTGGCGGGGCTTGCCGCCCATGGTCAGCCGCGACCCCTGGACCGCGACGGCCGGGTTGATCCGCAGCAGCACCCGCTGGTACAGGTCGCGTTCGGCGGCCAGCAGCTCGATCCGGTCCAGTTCGGCGAAGGACTCGCAGACGATCGCGTAGATGCCGGTCTCCAGGCAGGCGATCAGCTCGCGGTCGCTCTTGCCGGGGCCGAGGAAGATGATGTCGTGCGGCTGCGCGCCGGCCAGCAGCGCGGTGCGCAGCTCCACCAGCGAGGAGACCTCGGCGCGTGCGCCGCCGGCCCGCAGGGTGTTGAACACGCTCACGTTCGGGTTCGACTTCAGCGAGAAGAAGACCTCGATCGCCGGGTGCAGCACCCCGCGCAGCTCGGTGATCGTGCTGGTGAGGACTTCCGCGTCGTAGACGTACAAGGGGGTGCCGAAGCGTTCGGCCAGTTCCCTGTACTCGATGCCCTGGATCTTCATCGCGGTCCGCTCCTTCCGTTCGCCGCGGGGCTCGTCGCCCGGCTCATCGCCGGGCCATTTCCGTCAGGCGGCGTTCCGCCTCTTCGCGCAGGGCCAGCGCGTCGTCGGCGGACCCGGCGACGCAGACGGCGTAGAGCCGCCCGTGGAAGTCGCCGTCGTCGGTCGCCGCCGCGTTCAGCGTCGCGAAGTTGTTGATCAGCACTCCGGGCCGGCCCGAGCCGTCGAAGAGCAGCTCGCCGAGGGCCTCGGCCACGTCGCTGAAGCCGTGCACCCTGGTCGGCCGCAAGCCGAACGTGGCGGCGATCGCGTGGGCGCCCTCGGGGATGAAGCGCTCGGCGATCCGGCTCTGGTAGGTGGACATGTTGAACCTGGCGTTGATCTCCAGGCACGGGTAGAGGGTGCCGTCCGGGCCGAGCATCGCGTCGACGCCGACCATGCCGGTGTAGCCCTCGGCGTGCAGCGCCTTGCCGATCGCCTGCGTCGCGTGGTGCAGCTCCTCGACGGCCGCCGGCGGCAGCTCGACGGGGAAGCGGTGCCCCTGGTGGACGTTGTTCTTCAGTACGGCGGCCTTGACCGTCTCGAACCGCACCTCGCCGGTGCGGCCCACCACGAACTGGTAGTTGAGGTCCTGGGCCCGCTCGATCCACGACTCGACCACCAGGTTGGCCGGGGCCTGCCCGCCGCGCCGCTCGATCAGCCGCAGCAGCCGGTTCGCGCCCCGCTCGTCCTCGACCACGACCATGCCGCGGCCGGAGACACCCAGCGACTCCTTGACCACGGCCCGGCCGCCGCGGGCCAGTTGCGCGGTCAGCGCGCCCCGCAGCTCGCCGACGGTCTCGGCGACGGTGCCGGGCACCGCGGTCAGGCCGAGCTCGTCGACCAGCCGGTGGCTGAAGATCTTGCCGTTGACGGCTTTGCAGATCTGGGCGGTCGGGCCGGCCAGCGGGAGGCCGGTCTCCTTGGAGAGCTCCTCCTCGGCGGCCGAGATGCCCAGCGGCATCAGGTAGGTGCGCCCGTCGTCGAGCGACCGCAGCTCCTCCAGCAGCAGCGGGGAGACCAGGGCGTCCTCGGTGACCATCCGGGCCGGGTCGCTGTTCTCCGCCCACACGGTGCGGCCGGCGGCGGCACCGAGCGAGGTGAGGTACGCGGCGAACGCGCGGTCCATCGGCGCCTTGAGGACGACCACGTCGCCCTCGTCGGCCAGCAGGACGCCCATTTCCTCCATACGGTTCACCGTGGCGCCGGCGAACGCTATTCCGGCACCGGGGAGTTTGGGCTCGCCGGCCGCCCAGCTGCGTTCCACCTCGAAGTTGTTGACGAACACGAAGCGGGCGCCGGGGTCCCCGGTGAGGTCTTTCTTGAGCCGTTCGACGAAATTCACTGATCTCTCCCTTCTCCAACCTGGACGACCGTTGCCGCGAACGCCGCGCCGAGGCCGGCCGAGGCCATCAGCACAAGATCTCCGGGTTTTACACGTGCACTTTCCCGGGCCGCTGCCAGATTGATGAAAGGATCGGAGCTGAAGCAGTGGCCGAGCTTCGGGACATTATCGAGGTAGACCCGTTCGACCGGGATACCCAGTTCGGCGCAGATCCTTTTCCAGGACAGCCGGTTCACGTTGTGCGGCAGGACCGCGGCAATGTCCAGCGGATCGCAGCCCGCGTCCTCGACCGCTTTCCGCATGACGGAGCTGAGCCGGTCGGCGTAGATCTGCTTGTACTCCATCCGCAGGTCCTCCGGGCAGCTCAGGCACTGGTAGAAGCGGCCCAGTACGTCCACCGCGCGGCCGACGATCCGGTCGCCGGACGGGTCGCGGCCCACCAGCGCGGCGGCGGCGGCCTCGCCCATGACCGTGGTCTCGGGGATGAGGTGGATCTGGTGCGAGAGGATCTTGTCGCCGGTGACGACCAGTACTTTCTCGTCCGGGTGGGCGCCGTCGAGCAGGAAGCGGGCGATCTGCAGCGCGTACAGGCCGACCACGCAGTTCATGTGGGACAGGCCGAAGACCGAGGCGTTGCGCAGGCCCAGCCGCCGCCGTACGTCCTCCAGCATGTGCTGGGACGGCGGGGCGGCGTGCTGCATGGTGTGCGCGTGGACCAGGTACCGCACCGAGTCCCGGTCGACTCCGTCGAGCGCGTCCTCGCCGGCCGAGGTGAGCATGTCGGCCAGTTCGACACCGGGGGCGACGGCGACCCGGTTGAGGCCGAGAAAGCGGGTGAAGAGGAGTACCTGGCTCGATGTCAGAGCGAGCGGCTCGCTCAGTTCCTGCACAGAAATACTCGCCTCCGGCACGAAAGCGCCAACCCGTTCGAGATAGAACACAGTTCTCTCGCAATCTGCAGGGGAGACAAGGTCGGGCTGTTACCCGGGGCTGCCATGGCGCCGGCGGAGAGTGTCCACCGGCGCCATGTCACCGGCCTTAGATTCAGGCGGCCTTGACAGCGGCCTTGACGGCGACCTTGGACGCGGCCTTGACGGCAGCCTTGACGGCGGCCTTCGACGCGGCCTTGGACGCAGCCTTGGACGCGGCCTTCGACGCGGCCTTGACAGCGGACTTCGCGGCAGCCTTCGCCATGATGAACACCTCATTCTCTTTGTTGGTCGGTCCGGCAGCGGCTTGCTTCCGAACTGGGATCAGTGAACAGCCCGGACCGGTGCACGGCCCAGGAAGTTCGACCGGCACATGGCCCGGAACATTCGGTGGAAGGACGCCCGGAAGAACCGGAATCTTGTTTTCCGAGGCGTCCGGTACGACTCCGGTGCGCTTAGCCTGTGGCTGACCGGACAGCCGACCGCAGCCGAATTCCCGGATGCGGCGCGACAGCAGAGGAGAGCTCGACATGCCCGTTGAGACAGGTGGTCCAGCGCCGCGCTTCCCCTGGCCGCCGGGACCCTTCGGCGGCGAGCCGCGCGAGTTCGCGCAGCGGCGCGAGCAGTGCCCGTTCGGCAGGGTCAGCCTGCGCAGCGGCCACGAGGCGATCCTCGCGCTGGACTACGCGGACATCGCCGCCGCCATCGGGGACACCCGGCTGTCCAGGAACGCGCTGACCAAGCCGGGCGCCCCGCGCTGGACCAAGGCGTCGAACATCTTCACCGACCCGATATCCCTGGTGAACCAGGACGGCCCGGACCACATGCGGCAGCGCCAGACGCTGGCGGCCTCGCTCACCCCGGCCCGGGTACGGGCCTGGCGGCCGCTGATCGCCGAGACGACCGGGCGACTGCTGGACTCGGTGGAGGCCGGCGGCCGGCCCGGGGAGCTGATGGAGGGCTACTTCAAGCCGCTGCCGATCCGGATCATCTGCCGGCTGCTGGGGGTGCCGCTGGCGGACCAGGACACGTTCTGCGGCTGGTCCAACGCATTCATGTCCACCGTGGTCGTCACCGAGGACGAGCGGGAGCAGGCCATCAGGGAGTTCATGGACTACACCCGCGGCCTGGTCGAGGAGCAGCGGGCGCGCCCCACCGACAACCTGATGGGCCAACTGGTCAGCGCCTGCTACGTGGACGGCAAGCTCTCCGACGAGGAGCTGTTCTACGTGCTGGTCGGCGTGATCGCGGCCGGTACCGACACCATCACCAACGTCCTCAGCCGGATCACGCTGACCCTGCTGCGCGACGACCGGGCCAAGTGGCAGCAGGTCGCCGACGCGGGCGGGGTGTCCACGGCGGTACTGGAGGAGCTGCTGCGCTTCGTCCAGCAGGGCAACGGCGCGATGCTGCGGGTCGCGCTGGAGGACGTCGAGCTGCCGTCGGGCACGGTCAGGGCCGGCGAGACGCTGGCGTTGCCGCTGTCGGCGGCCGGTCTGGACCCGAAGGCGTACCCCGACCCGCACCAGCTGCACTTCGACCGGGTCTCGCCACCGCGCACCCTGATGTTCGGCGGCGGCGCGCACTACTGCGTGGGCATCCACCTGGCCAAGGCGCAGCTGCAGATCGGCCTGCAGAGTCTGATGGAGCGCTTCCCGGCGCTGGACCTCGCGGTGGACCCGCGGCAGCTGCGCTTCTCCAAGGGGGAGCTGCTGACCACCATCAAGGCGTTCCCCGCGGTCTGGTGAGCGCCGGGGGCGCCGCCCCCGCTGAGTGGGGCACGGTACGCGGGGCCCGTCACACCGGCGGGCCCCGCGCCGTGCCTCGGCCGATGACAGACCGCAACACGGGCGGTCTAAACTTCGTCCGCAACGGCTTGTACGAGGTGTCCGAAAACAAGCCTACTCATGCCCAATCCCGAAGGGTATTCGGCACTTTGATAAGCATCGAGTCAGTTACCAAGCGGTACCCCGACGGCACGACGGCGGTCGACCGCCTGTCGATGGAAATCCCGGACGGCTCCATCACCGTGCTGGTCGGGCCCTCCGGCTGCGGGAAGACCACGACCCTGCGCATGATCAACCGGATGGTGGAGCTGAGCGAGGGCAGGATCCTGCTCGACGGGGCGGACATCCGCGACCAGCCGGTCAACGCGCTGCGCCGGTCGATGGGCTACGTCATCCAGAACGCCGGCCTCTTCCAGCACCGCACCATCGTGGACAACATCGCCACGGTGCCCCGGATGCTTGGCTGGGACCGCACCCGGGCCCGCAAGCGGGCCACCGACCTGATGGAGCGGGTCGGTCTGGACGCCTCGCTCGCCACCCGCTACCCGTACCAGCTCTCCGGCGGGCAGCAGCAGCGCGTCGGGGTGGCCAGGGCGCTCGCGGCGGACCCGCCGGTGCTGCTGATGGACGAGCCGTTCTCCGCGGTGGACCCCATCGTGCGCAAGGGGCTGCAGGCGGAGCTGCTGCGGATCCAGGCCGAGCTGGGCAAGACCATCGTCTTCGTCACCCACGACATCGACGAGGCGATCCGGATCGGGGACATGATCGCGGTGATGCGCACCGGCGGCCGGCTGGTCCAGTTCGCGCCGCCGGACGAGCTGCTGTCGGCGCCGGCCGACGCGTTCATCGAGGACTTCCTCGGTACCGACCGCGGCATCCGGCGGCTGTCCTTCTTCACCTCCGCCGGCCTTGAGCTGACCACCTCGCCGATCGTCGCGACCGACTCCACCGCCCAGCAGATCGCCGAGCGCACCACGCCGGACGCGGCGTACCTGCTGGTCACCGACACCGACGGCAGGCCGCTCGGCTGGGCGGAGCCGACCGCGGTGGCGGGCGGCGGCGGGGTCCCGACCGAGGGGCTGCTGTCCCCCGGGCGGCCGTTCGTGTTCGGCCGGGACTCGCTGCGGGACGCGCTGGACTGCGCGGTGCTCTCCCCCACCGGCTGGGCGGTCGCGGTGGACGGCGAGGGACGGGTGGTGGGCGTCACCTCGCAGGAGTCGATCGCCGACGCCGTCCGCAGCGCCCACGCCGAGCGCGGCCCGCACGCCGTGCCCGCCGCGGAGACCGTGCAGGCCGGGCCGGCCGCCGGGGCCACCGGCAAGAGCACCCGGGCCGCCCGATGAGCGGCTTCTTCGACATCCCGAGCGATCTCCAGCACTCCTATCCGGGCCTGATCGGCCTGCACCTGAAGGAGGCCCTGCTGCCGGTGCTCGGCGGGCTGGTGGTCGCGCTGCCGCTGGGACAGCTGTGCGTCCGCTTCAGATGGCTGTATCCGCCGGTGCTGTGGGTGACCACGGTGCTCTACGCGATTCCGTCGCTGGCGTTCTTCGTGGTGCTCATCGACTACACCGGCGCCACCGAGACCACCGTGATGATCCCGCTGGCCGTCTACAGCCTGGTGCTGCTGGTGCCGGCCATTGTGGACGGCGTCCGCTCGGTGCCGCCGGAGACGCTGGCGGCGGCCACCGCGATGGGGATGAACCCGCTGCGGCGGTACGTCTTCGTCCAGCTGCCCATCGCGGTGCCCGCGATCATCGCCGGGCTGCGGCTCGCGGTGGTCTCCAGCATCAGCCTGGTCAGTGTCGGCGCGCTGATCGGCAACCAGGGCGCGCTGGGCAACCTGCTCGCCGACTCGCTCTTCTACCACCGCACCGAACTCGCGGTGAACTCGGTGGTCACCACGGCGGTGCTGGCGATCGTGCTGGACGGTCTGCTCGTCCTGCTGCGTGTCCTGCTCACCCCGTGGATGCCGCGGGCCGCCCGTGCCCGGGGCCGCGGCAGGGCGGCCGGCCCCCGGCCCGAGCCCGTGGCAACCGCTCTGGAGGACGCCGCCCGATGAACGTCCTGCACTTCATCCACGTCTTCTTCAGCGACGGCGCGAACTGGCACGGCCAGTACGGCATCCCGCACCGCCTGCTGGAGCACGTCGAGTACACCCTGATGGCGCTCGGCATCGCCGCCGCCGTCGCGCTGCCGGTCGGCCTGGTCACCGGCCACACCGGGCGCGGCGGCAACGCGCTGGCCCTGATCGCCACCGCGGCGCGGGCACTGCCGAGCTTCGGTCTGCTGGTACTGATGTTCCTGCTGTTCGGGCTCGGCCTGGTGCCGGTGATGATCCCGCTGGTCGCCCTCGCCGTACCGCCGATCCTGGTGACCACGTACGAGGCCATGCGGACCGTCGACCCCTCGCCGGTGGACGCCGCCCGCGGGATGGGCATGCCGCCGGCGCGAGTGCTCTTCCAGGTCGAGCTGCCGGTCGCGCTGCCCCTGATCCTCAGCGGTCTGCGCTCGGCGGCGATCCAGGTCGTCTCCACGGCGTCCATCGCCGCCTATGTGAGCCTCGGCGGCCTCGGCCGCTTCGTCGTGGACGGCCTCTACCAGCGCCACTACGACAAGGTGGTGGGCGGCGCGACCCTGATCGCGGCGCTGGCGCTGGTGACCATCGGCGTGTTCTGGGCGGTCGCCCGGCTCGCGGTGTCGCCGGGGGTGCGGCGCCGCTGATAAGCGCGGCGGGGGCCGGGCGGACCGTCGGGGGATGACGGTCCGGCCGGCCCCCTCCGGGGTCGTACCGGGTCGGCCGGCTCAGCCGCCGACCCGGCTCAGCGCCACTTCCAGGACGCACAGCAGGGCGTCGCGGACCGAACCGCGCTCCCGGGCGTCGAAGGCGATGACCGGCACCTGGTCGGCGACGTCGAGGGCCCAGCGGACGTCGGCCAGCCGGTGCTCGATCCGGCCGTCGAAGGCGTTGACCGCGACGGCGAACGGGATCCGCTTGTGCTCGAAGTAGTCGACGGCCGCGTGGCAGTCCTCCAGCCGCCGGGTGTCGACGATGACCAGGCCGCCGAGCGCCCCCTCCACCAGGTCGTCCCACATGAAGCCGAACCGCTCCTGGCCCGGGGTGCCGAACAGGTAGAGCTTGAGGGCCTCGTCGATGGTGATGCAGCCGAAGTCCATGGCGACCGTGGTGGTCGTCTTGTCCGGGGTGTGGCTGAGGTCGTCCACACCGGCCGCGACCTCGGTGATGTCGGCCTCGGTGGTGAGCGGGTCGATCTCGGAGATCGACCGGACCGTGGTGGTCTTGCCGACGCCGAAGCCGCCCGCGATCACCATCTTGACCGGCAGCGGCGGACGCCCGGCGGCCGGTCCTGCGGCCAGGCCGGCCGGCGGTTCAGTCGGTGCCACGGAGTGTCCCCCGGGAATCGGGGATGGCGCGGAGACCATCAATCACCCTTCGCAATACTGAGGCGTCGTGGGCGGTTTCGGTGCTGGGCACGTACACCGCCAGCTGTCCGCTGGACTCGAGGTCCTCGGCCAGCACGCGGACCACATTGAGATGGAGCTTCAGCTTGGCCGCGACCTCCGCGAGCGACTGCGGCACCCGGCACAGGGCGACGATGTCGTACCGCTCGAAGGAGAGCCGGTCGAGCACCCCGATACCCGCCGAGGTCGTGACGACCTGGGTCTCGACCGGCATCGGCAGCCCCGACCTGGCGCCCGCCACCCGGCCCGAGGTGACCAGGAACGGCCGGATGGCGGGCGCGCGTCCGGCCTGGCCGGCGGGCGCCTCGGGGAACGCGCCGTCGCCGACCGGCGGGTCACCGGCAGTCATGGGAATTCCTTCCTCGACCCCTCAGCCCCTGGCCCGTCACCTGGTCCGCGCGGAACCGACGCTGTTCTTTAGTTCGAGGACGAGCTGCGGGCTGAGCGCGGCACCGGCCCGGTTGGCGAAGACGGTCATCTCGTAGGCGATGTTGCCGAGCTTCGCCTCCTTGGAGGTGACCACGCCCAGCACGGCGCCGCTGCCGATCGCGGAGACCAGCACATGGCCGTGCGCCAGGTCGATGATCACCTTGTTGAGACCGCCGAGGCCATAGTTCCCCGAAGCACCGGCCGCCAGGCTGGTGATTCCGGAGACGATCGCCGCGAGCCGCTCGGAGTCGGCCGGCTGGCGCAGCTGTGAGACGGCGATCAGCAGTCCGTCGGAGGAGACGGCGATGGCGTCGACGACTCCCGCGGTCTCGGTGGCGAATCGATTCAGCAGCCAGGTGAAGTCGGCTGCGGCGGCACGCAGATCGGCGGGCGCCGCCTGCTCGGCCGAAGTGTCACCTGTCGGCGTTGTCACTGTTCCGCTCCTTCCAGGGGCCCAGCACCGTTGGTCGTTCTACCAGAAGCCCCGGGCGCGCTGTCCCGCTGGGCACGCTCCACCGCGGCTTCGAACTCGTCGAGCTCGGACCGGACTTCCTCCGCGTCGACCGGGGGGCGCGGCGCTCTGGCCGCGTGGCGTTGGGCGTAGGACAGCGTCGACCCGAGTGTGGCCCCGCGCACCCGGCGGCGCAGCGGGCGGGCCGCCGTGTCCTCGCCCCGCGACCCGCCGGCGGCGGCCGGGGCCGTCTCGTGGGTCACCGGCTCGGGCTCGCGGGCCGCCGACGGCCGGGGGGTCGTGCCACCGGGGGTCTGCGCCTGCGGCACCCGGCGGGGCAGCGGCGAGACGTCCGGCCGCCGCTCGGCGGGCGGCGGTACGGGGGCCGCGTGGCGCGGGCCCGCCGGCTCGCCCCCGCCCCGCGGCGACTCGCGCCGGGGCAGCGGCGGCGGCTCCTGGCGCAGCGACTCCCGCCGGTCCGGCTCCGGCCGGTAGTACGGCTCCGGCGGGCGGCGGTACGGCTCCGGCACGGGGTCCGGCCGGTAGCCGTAGGGCGCCGCGGCGGGCCGCGGCTGCTCGGGGAAGGGCTGCTCCGGCCGCTGGTACGGCTCCGGTGCGTACCGCGGCGGCGCCTCGGCCGGTGGCAGCGCGGTACGGGGCTCGGGCAGCGGCTCGGCGACGGGCGGCAGTTCGGTGCGGGGTTCGGGCAGCGGGATCTTGGCCTCGCGCCCGTAACCGCCCCGGCCGCCGGTCTCCGCGCCGGTGCCCCGGGCGTCCTGCCCCTCGGGCGCCGCGAACGGGCTCATGAGCAGCATCAGCGCGGCCGGGATCGTCACCCGGCTGGTGACACCGCCGCCCGGGGTACGGCTCAGGGTGACCCTGATGCCCCAGCGGCGGGCCAGGCTGCCGACCACGAACAGGCCGAGCACCTTGGTGGGCGCCAGGTCGAGCCGCTCGCGGCGGATCAGCCGGGCGTTCTCCTCGGCGAGCCGTTCGGCGCTCATGCCCAGGCCGTGGTCGGAGATCTCGATCAGCGCGCCGTCGACCCCGTTGCGCACCGACACCTCGACAGGGCTGCGGACCGGTGAGAACGCCACCGCGTTCTCCAGCAGTTCGGCGAGCATCAGCGTCAGGTCCGCGATGATGTCCGGCGCCACCGTCACGGAGGTCTCGGCGATCAGCGAGACCCGCTGGTAGCCCTCGATCTGGCCGAGCGCGGCCCGTACGACGTTGGTGAGCGCGGTCGGGCTGGCGTCGAGCCCGGCCTCGCGGATGCCGGCCAGCAGCATCAGGCTGTCGGCGTTGCGCTGGAGGCGGACCGCGAGATGGTCGATCCGGTAGAGCCGGTCCAGCAGCGCCGGGTCGGTCTCGCCGCGTTCTAGGGCGTCGATCAGGGCGAGCTGGCGGGCCGTGAGGTTGCTCACCCGGCGGCCGACGTTGCCGAACATCTCGGCGACGTTGCGGCGGCTGAGCACCTGGCGTTCCAGCAGCGCCGCCGCGGTGTTCTGCACCCGGTTGAACGCCTCGGCCAGGTCGCCGAGCTCGTCGCGTACCGGGACCGGCACCTCGCGCAGCCGCAGCGGCCCGGCGTCGACCGCGTCGTCGTCGGCGACCCGGGCGAGTTCGTCGCCCGCCACCTCGGCGACCTGGGTGGCGGCGTCGGTGAGCGCCTGCACCGGGCGCACCACCGAGCGGCGGATCGCCACCGAGAAGCCCAGCCACAGCACGAACCCCAGCAGCGCGCCGGCCAGCAGCCCGGCCGCCCGCCACCATGCCGCGTCGGAGGCCCGGTCGGCCCGGTCGGCGACCTGGTCGATCAGCGCGCCGGTGATCCGCAGCCGGGTCTGTGCCTGCTTCTGGTAGGTCGGGTACTCCTGGAGCGCGGAGTCGAAGGCCGCCTGCACCTCGGTGGGGGGCTTGGCCAGCGCGCTGGGGTCGATCTGCAGGCCCGCGTACTGCAGGGCGATGGCGTTCCAGGAGGGGTTCTGCTCGATGCCGGCCAGCCGGCTGCGCTGGTCGTCGCTGGCGAACCGCCCGAAGCGGCTCGCCTGGTAGGCGTACTGCTCGGCGTAGCCGACCGCGCCGACGAACTCGATGAGCGCGTTGGTGTCACCGGTCTGCGCGGAGAACACGCTGGTCTCCAGCGAGCTGTGGGCGGCCTCCGCGCGCAGCAGCGAGTCCAGCAGGCTGCCGGTGACGGTGGAGGCCAGCGTGGAGCGCTGGTCGAGTCCGAGGCCGTCGATCAGCTCGTCGACGATGGCGGTGTAGGCCGGGTCGATGTTGTCGGCGGGCAGGTAGCTCTGCTCGATGGTGGACCGCAGGCTGCTGAGACCGCTGATCTCCTTGAGCACCTGCGCCTCGGCGGGCGGCAGCCGGTCGCCGAAGGCCGCGCGGACCTGGCCGACCTGGGCGTCGACCGCGGCCCTGGCCTTGGCGTAGGCGGCGAGCGAGGGGCGTCTGCCGCTGGTGGCCGACTCGTAGCGCACCGACAGCAGCACCGCCTGCTGGTGCTCGGTCTCGACCCGGTCGATGAGTTCGGCGATCTGCCGGCTGTCCCGGACCAGCCGGGCGCCGGTGGCCGCGTCCCTGGCCTGGCCGGTCAGACCGGTGATCACGTACGCGAGCAGCAGCAGGATCACCACCAGCGGCACCCCGACAAGCACGTTGAGCTTGCGGCGGAACGGCCACTTCTCGGCGAAACTGCGCACACCGCTCCGGGTACGCGGCCCGGGAACCGGCCGTGCCGGAGCGAGCACCTCGTCCACGGTTACCAAGCCTCCTGCGTGACGTCACCGACAACCTGGCACGGCTGAGGTGCGCGTTGACTACATCCGCCTACTACCGAACCGGAATGACCGAAAAGGCATGGCAGTTGTCTGAGCCCCGTGACCAACGTCCGGGAGACTACCTCGTCTTCGACGCTGTGAGCTGACCGGATCATCAAGACTCTGTTACGAGCGGCGGCCGAGGGCGTGTCGACGTGGCGTAATGACGCCAGGAACCGGCCATGACACCGATCGTGATCCGACCGAACTTGACGGAGATCGAACCGGCTGGATTGGATCTGCTGGTAGCACCAGCCATACATACGCACGTTCACCGTCCGAACCCTCCGATTACTCTCCGAACCCGGAAGCGGAAACCGTGATTCCTAACGTGAAGAGCGCCTGGTCCAGCCCGAGACGTCTCCGCCTGGCCGGGGTGGCAGTCGCTGCTGTCGCAGCGGCAGCGTCGCTGACCAGCTGTTCCTCGTCCTCCTCCAGCAACGACACCCCCAAGGATCCGCTGGCCGGCACCCAGGCGAGCGGCGGCACCGTCATCGTCGGCTCCAACAACTTCGCCGAGAGCATCCTGATCGGGGACCTCTACGGCGAAGCACTCAAGGCCAAGGGAATCAAGGTCGAGTACAAGCCGAACATCGGCAGCCGCGAGACCACCTACGGCATGCTCAAGAACGGCACCCTCACCGTGCTGCCGGAGTACAACGGCGCCCTGCTGGCCTACCTCGACGCCAAGGCCGCCCCGACCTCGGAGACCGCCACCGACGCGGCGGTCACCGCCAAGCTCGACCCGAAGCTGACCCTGCTCGACCCGGCTCCGGCGCAGGACAAGGACTCCATCACGGTCAACGCGGTCACCGCCGCGAAGTACCACCTGACCTCGGACTCCTCCATCGCCGACCTCGCCAAGTACGGGTCGGAGATCACCATCGGCGCCTCTCCGGAGTTCCAGACCCGCCAGCAGGGCCTGGTCGGTCTGAAGTCGGTCTACGGCCTGGTACCCAAGTCGTTCAAGGCGCTGGACGCGGGCGGCCCGCTGACCGACGCGGCGCTGAAGAACAACAACATCCAGGCCGGCGACGTCTTCACCACCGACGCCACCGTCACCAAGGAGAAGTTCGTCGTCCTGCAGGACCCGAAGAACCTGTTCGGGTTCGAGAACGTGATCCCGCTGGTCTACAAGTCGGGGCTCCCGCAGGCCGGGGTGGACGCGCTCAACGCGCTGTCCGCCAAGCTCGACACCGCGTCGCTGCTCGACATGGACGCCCAGGTGCAGAACGACAGCAAGGACCCGCTCGCGGTCGCCAAGGCGTGGCTGACGTCGGTCGGCCTGTCCTGAGCCGTCGGCCGATGGCCGGGGCAGCGTGATGGGAACGCCACCGGAGATCCCCTCGCACCGCACGGAGGCACCCTCGGCGGAGGGGGCCTCCGTGGCGCCGTCGTCGGCCGGTACGGACCGCGTGCTGCTCGACGGCACCGGTCTGGACGCCGACGCGGTGGCCCGGCTCGCCGACCGCGCGGCCGTGCCCGCCGTACCGCCCGAGGCACTGGAACGGGCGGCGCACTCGTACCGCGTCGCGCGCCGGCTGGCGGCGACCGGCCGGGTGTACGGGCTCGACACCGGCGTCGGCGCCAACCGGACGGTGTTCCTCAGCGGTACGGACCAGAGCGGGCAGGAGTTGCGGCTGCTGCGCAGCCACGCGGCCGGCGCCGGCGCCGAGCTGCCCGCCCGGCACGTCCGGGCGATGCTCGCCGTGCGGGCCAACCAGGTGTTCGCGGGCGGTTCGCAGGTCCAGCCCGCGCTGGCCGAAGCGCTCGTCGAGGCGCTGCGGCTGGGTGTCCGCCCGGCCGTCAACGAGTACGGCGGCGTCGGCACCGCCGATCTGACCGCGCTGGCCCAGACCGGCCTCACCGTCATCGGTGAACGGCCCTGGCTGTCGGGCGACGAGGCGGCGCGGCCGGTCGGGGGCACGGACGCCGTCCCGGGCACGGTCCCGGGCACGGTCCCGCCGCAGGCACAGGCACAGGCACAGGCACAGGCGCGGCGGCCGTCCCGGGCGGTTCCGGCGCCGGTGGCGCCGGAGCACGGCGACGCGCTGGCGTTCATGAGCAGCAACGCGCTGGTCCTCGGCCAGGCGGCACTGGTCTGCCACGACGTGGACATACTGCTGCGCGCCTCGCACGCGGTGGCGGCGCTCTCGCTGGCCGCCGTCTCCGGTTCGCTGGAGGCGTACGCGGCTCCGGTGCACGCGGTCCGGCCGCATCCCGGCGCGGTCCGCGCGGCGGCCGAGGTCCGCCGGCTGCTCGGCGCGCCGGAACGGTCGCGGGCAACCGGCGGCCGTATACAGGACCCGTTCGGCTTCCGGGTCTTCCCACAGGTGCACGGGCCGGCGCTGGACGCGGCCGGCACGCTGCGCCGGGTGCTGGCCGTCGAGCTCAACGCGCCGCCGGAGAACCCGCTGATCAGTGATGAAGGCCCGGACGGCGCCCCGATCGCCTACCACCACGGCGGCTTCTTCGCCACACCGCTCGGCCTGGCGCTGGACCAGCTGTGCCTGGCCCTGCTGCAGACGGGCCAGCTCTCCACGGCGCGGTTGGCCGCCTTCGGCGACCCCGACATCACCGGCCTCCGGTCGTACCTGGCGCGGGGGCCGGCCGGCAGCTCCGGGATGATGATCCTCGAATACAGTGCCAACTCCGCGCTGGCCGAGGTGCGGGCGAGCGCCATGCCCGCCTCCGTGGGACACGCCGTGCTCTCCCGCGGTCTGGAGGAGGCCGCCAGCTTCGCCTCCCAGGCCGTCCGGCAGGCGCTCCGCGCGGTCGACGCCTACCGGGTCGTGCTGGCCTGCGAACTCGTCGCCGCGGTGGGCGCGCTGCGCCAGCACCCGGCGCCGCCCCCGGCCGCCCCGGTGTTCACCGTACTCGACGCGGACCTGCCGCCACTGGCCGAGGACCGCCCGCTCACCGCGGACGTCACCGCGGCGGCCGGGCTGCTCCCGATGCTCGCCGCCCTCTGACGGGCTCCGCACCGCCCGGCCGGCCCCTCCCCCGCCGGATCCGCCGTCCGGCCGCCGCCCGCCTTCAGCGTCCGTTCCCCGACCGGCCACCGGGTTCCGCCCGCATGCGCCGGCCCACACCGGGCGCGAGACCGCCCGGCCGCGCTTCCGCACGTCCTCAGGCGGTCCGCCTGAAGCGATCGCGACGGCCCGAAACGGTGTGAAGTATCCCCAAGCGGGCTGAAGCAGGCTCGGAGGGATTCAAGTTAAGTATGCCTTACCTTGCTTGATAGTTACGGCCTGTTGTAAAGTCTGGCCGGTCTCCAGCGGCACCACTGAGGAGTCGGCCATGAGCCGTGCACCGGCCACTGCCGGAACCAAGGACTTCCGCGTCCTCACCGAACCCGTCCGGGCGGCCCTGTTCACGGCCGGCGCGCTGCAAGCGGTCGCGGCGGTGCTCGCGCTGGTGCCGTTCGCCGCGGTGTACGAGCTCGCCGACCACTTCCTGCGCGGCTCGGGCGGCGCGGGCCGGGCCTGGACGATCGCGGCCGTGGCGGGCGGCGCCGCCGTGGCGCAGTTCCTGGTCGGCAGCGCGGCGGTGGCGGTCAGCCACCGCGCGGACGCCGACCTGGCGCTCGACCTGCGCCGGCGCATCGCCGACCGGCTGCGCAGGGCGCCGCTCGGCTGGTTCACCCGGGGCACCAGCGGAACCGTGCAGGCCGCGTTGCAGGACGACCTGGAAGAGATGCACTACGCGGTCGCGCACGCCCGGCTGGATCTGACGGCCGCCACGGTGGCCCCGGTCGCGGCGCTGGCCTGGCTGTTCACGGTGAGCTGGCAGCTGACCCTGCTCACCCTCCTTCCGACGGCGGTCTTCGTCGCGATGCAGAAGGTCGTCCTGGCGCGGGCCGGCGGCGGGCGGCACGAAGTCGCCGCGGCGATGCGGGCGGTGCACTCGGCGGTGGTCGAGTTCGTCCAGGGCATCGCGGTGGTGAAGCTCTTCGGCCGCACCCGGCAGGCGCACCACCGCTTCGCCGAGGCCGTCGACGACTACCACCGCACGTTCAGCGGCCTCAACGCGCCGGTGCTGCGGCTGATCTCGCTCGGCACCGCCGCGGTGGCGCCGGTGACGGTACTGGCCGTCGTGCTGCTGGGCGGGACGGGGCTGGTCGCCGCGGACGTCGTCGACCCGGTCGACGTACTGCCGTTCGTCCTGCTCGGGCTGGGACTCGCCGCGCCGGTGCAGGCCCTCGGTCAGGCGGCGGGCGGTATGCGCTCCGCCGAGGCCGCCGCCGGGCGGGTGCGGGAGCTGCTGGCCGCGCCGGAGCTGGCCGAGCCCGAACTGCCGAAGGTCCCGGACGGCGGGCGGGTCGAGTTCGACCACGTCACCTTCGCCCACACGCCCGGGACACCGGTGCTGCACGACGTGCACGCGGCGCTCGAACCGGGCACGCTCACCGCCCTGGTCGGACCGTCCGGCGCGGGGAAGTCGACGCTGGCCGCGCTCACCGCCCGGTTCTTCGACGTGGACGCCGGCGCGGTGCGGATCGGCGGCGTGGACGTACGGGAGATCGCCCCGGCCGTGCTGTACCGGCAGGTCGGCTTCGTGTTCCAGGACGCGCCGCTGCTGCGGACGACCGTCGAGGACAACATCCGGCTGGGCCGGCCGGACGCCTCCGCGCAGGAGGTGCGCCGGGCTGCGCGGGCCGCCGGGATCGACGAGGTGGTCGGCGCGCTGCCCCGCGGCTACGCCTCGGTCGTCGGCGAGGACGCCCGGCTCAGCGGCGGCGAGGCGCAACGCCTCGCGGTGGCCCGGCTGCTGCTCGCCGATCCGCGGGTGCTGATCCTGGACGAGGCGACCGCGTACGCCGATCCCGGCTCGGAGGCCGCCGTGCAGCGGAGCCTGTCCCGGCTGGCCGCCGGCCGCACGGTGCTGGTGGTCGCGCACCGGCTCGCCACGGTCACCGCGGCCGACCGGATCCTGGTGCTGGAGGGCGGCCGGATCGTGGAGCGCGGCACGCACGGCGAACTGCTCGCGGCCGGCGGGGTCTACCGGCGGATGTGGGACGCGCAGCGACGGCAGGACCCGGCGACCGGGACGGACGGCCGTACCCCGGCCGCGGCCGGCGCGGCCCGGACGACGGAGGTGTCCCGATGAGTTCTCCCGCGATCTCCCGGCCGGCGGCCGGGGCCGCCGCCCCGGCCGGCCCGGCCGCCCGGTCCCGCTCGGTGCTCGGCCGGCTCTTCACCGTCGTCGGCCCCCGGCTGGCGCCCGAACTGCGCCGGCAGGTCGTCCGGGTGGCCGCCTACTCCGTACTGCAGGGTGTGACGTTCGTCCTCGCGGCGCCGGCGCTGCGCGCCCTGCTGGACGGCGACCGGACGGCCGCCTGGTGGTGGGCCGGGGCGGTCGCGGCCTGCGCCGCGCTCACGCTGGTGGCGCGGCACGCGCAGGCGATGGGCGGCTTCCGGGTCGGCCTGGCCACCATCAACGCGCTGCACCACCGGCTCGGCGATCACATGGTGACACTGCCGCTGGGCTGGTTCTCCGCGCGGCGCGGCGACCGGCTGACCCGGCTGGTGGGCCAGGGCACCAAGGACGCCAGCGGCATCGTCGCGCACCTGCTGGAGCCGCTGCTGACCGGCGTGCTGACCCCCGCCGTCGTGCTGGTGGGGGTCTTCGCCTGGGACTGGCGGCTCGGGCTGACGCTGCTGGTGTGCGCCCCGGTGCTGTACGCGGTCCACCGGTGGAGCGCCGTACTCGCCGCCAAGGTCGACGACCAGCTGGACGAGGCCGCCGCCGAGGCGAACGGCCGGGTGGTGGAGTTCGCGCGGGCGCAGAGCGTGCTGCGGGCCGGCGGTCCCGACGGGCTCGGTTCCGCGCTGCTGGACGACAGCCTGGCCGCCCAGGACCGCGAGACCCGGCGCCGCTCCCGGGCCGACGCGCCGGCCCGGCTGCTGTTCGGCGTCACCGTGCAGCTGGGGGTGGCCGCCGCGCTGGTGGTGGGCGCCGCCCGGCTGCTGGACGGGGCGGACGCCGGCACACTGGTGGCGCTGCTGGTGCTCACGGTCCGGTTCGCCGAGCCGGTGGCGGCGGTGGCCGGCCTGTCCACCGCGCTGCGCACCTCGGTGGCCGCGCTGGAAGGGGTGGCCGAGGTGCTCGCGGCCCGTCCGCTGCCGGAGCCGGCCGAACCCGCCGTCATCGACGGCCCGGCGGAGGGGCGGCAGGCCCTGGCGGTGGAGTTCCGCGACGTGCGGTTCGGCTACGAGGCGGACCGGCCGCCCGTCCTGGACGGTGTGACGTTCCGGGCCGAACCGGGAACGGTGGTCGCCCTGGTGGGCGCGTCCGGCTCCGGCAAGACCACGGTGACCCGGCTGGTGGCGCGGTTCTTCGACGTGGCCGGCGGCTCGGTGCGGGTCGGCGGCCACGACGTACGCGACCTGACGGCGGGCCAGCTCGCCGGGATGCTCGCGGTGGTCTTCCAGGACGTCTACCTCTTCGACGACACCGTGTACGAGAACATCCGGGCCGGCCGGCCCGGCGCCACCGACGCCGAGGTCGAGCGGGCGGCGCGGCTGGCCCGGGTGGACGACATCGTGGCCCGGCTGCCGGACGGCCCGCGGACCCGGGTCGGCGAGGGCGGCGCGGCACTGTCCGGCGGGGAGCGCCAGCGGGTGTCGCTGGCCCGGGCGCTGCTGAAGGACGCGCCGGTCGTGCTGCTCGACGAGGCGACCGCCTGGCTGGACGCGGAGAACCAGGCCGCGGTCCAGCGCACGCTGGCCGAACTGTCCGGCCGTCGCACGCTGCTGGTCGTGGCGCACCGGCTGGAGACGGTCGTCGGCGCCGACCTGATCGTGGTGCTCGACGGCGGCCGGGTCGCCGAGACCGGCACCCACCAGGAGCTGCTGGCCAAGGAGGACGGCCGGTACGCGGCCTTCTGGCGCGAACGTGCGGGTGTCGGCGGCTGGCGGCTGGACGCCGCGCCCGCGGACGCCCCGGAACCGGAGGAGGTGCGGACACCGTGACCCGGCTCGGGAACAGCGGCGGCGACGCGGCGGGCACCGCGGGCGCCGGGGAGCCGGACGGCGCCCGCGCGGACCGGGCCGCGGCGCCGGCCGTCGTCGTGGCGGAGGACCTGCGGCTGTCGTATGGCACCCATACCGCGCTGGACGGGCTGTCGCTGACGGTCGGCGCGGGCGAGATCGTCGGGCTGCTCGGCCCCAACGGGGCCGGCAAGACCACCACCGTCAACATCCTGTCGACGCTGGAGCGGCCGGATTCGGGGTCCGCGCGGGTCGCGGGCCACGACGTACGCGCCGCGCCGGCCGCGGTGCGCGGGGTCATCGCGCTGACCGGGCAGTACGCGGCGGTCGACGAGGAGCTGACCGGCCGGGAGAACCTGGTGCTGTTCGCCCGGCTGCTGGGGCTGCGCAAGGGCGCGGCGAGAGAGCGGGCCGCCGCGCTCCTGGCGGAGTTCGACCTCGCCGAGGCAGCCGACCGGCGGGCGGCGACGTACTCGGGCGGCATGCGCAGGCGGCTCGACCTGGCCGCCGGGCTCGTCCGCGACCCCGCGGTGGTCTTCCTGGACGAGCCGACCACCGGGCTCGACCCGCGCAGCCGGCTCGCGCTGTGGGACGCCGTCCGCGGCCTGCGGGCCCGGGGTGTGGCGGTCCTGCTGACCACGCAGTACCTGGAGGAGGCGGACCGGCTGGCGGACCGGATCGTGGTCGTCGACCGGGGCCGGGTGATCGCCACCGGCACCCCACAGCAGCTGAAGCAGCAGGTCGGCGGCACGTTCTGCGCGGTGACGCCGGCCGACCCGGCGGACACCGGGCGGGTGCTGGCGGCGCTGGCCGGACTGGACGCGGCCCGGCGGGAGGACGCCGTGGTGCTGCCCGCGCCCGACGGGCCGGCGACGCTGGCCGAGGTGGTCGGGAGGGTGGAGGCGGCCGGTGTCGCGCTGACGGACATCGCGCTGCGCCGCCCCTCGCTCGACGAGGTGTTCCTCGCGCTGACCGGCCGCCCCGCCGAAGGGGCCGCCGGGACGGGCAGCGCAGGCGGCACGGACCCGGCCGGCGCGGACGGCGCCGCCGGCCCGTCGGGCGCGGGCGGCACCACGGCGTCCTCCCGCGCCGGCCGGAACGGGGCGGCGAGGTGACCCGGACGAGCCCGGCACCGGTCCCCTCCGCCGCCTCGCCGCTGGCGCAGGGGTGGGTGCTGGCCCTGCGGGCGGTCACCCTGCTCAGGCGGGACACCGCCGAGATCTCCGGAGCGGTCGTCGCGCCGCTGGTGTTCTTCACCGGCTTCTACGTGCCGCTGCGCGGCGTGATGGAGCAGCGCGGCGTCGACTACGTCCAGTGGCTGCCGCCGATCGTCGTGCTGCAGTCGATGCTGTTCGTGGCGATGAGTTCGGCGGACGCGATCGCCGCCGACGTCCAGCGGGGCATGTTCGACCGGTTCCGTACGATGCCGCTGGTACGGCTCGCGCCGGTCGTCGGGCGGCTGGGCGCGGACCTGTGCCGGGCGCTGGTGGCCTCGGCCGCCGCGATCGGGACGGCCGCCGCCTTCGGCTTCCGGTTCCGGGCCGGGGCGGCGGACGCGGTCGGGTTCGTGGCGCTGGCCGTGGCGTTCGCGCTGTGCCTGTCCGTCGGGTGCGTCGCGCTCGGCCTCGCGGTGGGCAACCCCGAGCACACCGCCTCGGCGATGCTGGTCCCGCAGCTGCTGCTGACCATGCTGTCGACCGGCTTCACCCCGGTGACCGGCTTCCCCGGCTGGATCAGGCCGTTCGTCCGCAACCAGCCGGTCTCACAGGCGGCGGACGCGCTGCGGGCGCTGGCCTCCGGCGGCCCGGCGGCCCGCCCGGTGCTGGTCACGGCGGCGTGGCTGCTGGTGCTGCTGGCCGTGTTCGGCCTGCTGGCCGGGCGGGCCCTGGGCCGGACGAAGGGCGGCCGGCGATGAGTGTCCCGAGCACCCCGGCGCCGACCGGGACCGCCCTGGCGCAGAGCGGGTTGCAGGCCGGGCGGCTGCTGCGGCGGTGGTCGCGGTCGCCGATCGTCTTCGTGCAGGCGCTGGTCTTCCCGGTGTGCCTGCTGCTGGTCTTCCGGCTGGTGTTCGGCGACACCGTCGCCGCGTCCTCCGGCGGGAACAGCCTCAACCGCTTCCTGCCCCTGGCGACCCTGGTCGGGACGGTGTTCGGCGGGGTCGGCAGCGGCGCGTCACTGGTGCTGGAACGGCGGTCCGGGCTGCTCGACCGGTTCCGGGCGCTGCCGGTGCACCGCTCCTCGCTGCTGCTCGGGCGGCTGGCGGCGGAGCTGGTCCGGGCGCTGCTGACGGCGGTGGTGTTCCTCGCGGTCGGCTACGTGCTGGGGTTCCGGGCGGCCGGCGCCGGCGGCGCGGCGGCGCTGCCGCTGTTCGTGGCGGTCCCGGTCCTGCTCGGGTCCGGTTTCTCGGCGCTGGTGTGCGCGGTGGCCGCGCACGCGCGCAGTGTCGCCGCGCTGAGCGGGCTGTCCCTGCTCTTCACGCTGATGCTGTTCTTCAACACCGGGTTCGCGCCGATCGACTCCTACCCGGGGCCGCTGCGCCCGCTGGTGCGCGCGCTGCCGCTGAGCTGCGGGGCGGACGCGATGCGCGGCCTGGCCGGCGCCGGGGCGATCGGTAGGCCGCTGCTGGGCGTCCTCGCCTGGACGGTCGGCCTGGCCGCCGTGTTCGGCGCCGTGGCCGTACGCGGACTGTCCGCGCCGGCCCGGCACAACGGGACGTGACACGGGAGCGCGGACGACTCGACCCATGAACGGCGCCCGGCCCCGGCGCCCCGTACCGCCCGGTCCACCGCTCGACCGGCCACCCGACGTACCGCCACGCCCGACCGGCGCGCCCGACGACGTACGCGCCCTGCGCCGTGGACGCCCCTGACGTACGCGCCCGGTGACGTACCCCCTGACGGCGGCCCCGCCGCCCCACCCGGCGGCGGCCCTGCCGCCTTACTCCCCCCGACCCCCCGCACCGCGGCGGTGACGCCCGCGGACCCGTCCATCTCGTTCGTTCCACCTCGACCGGAGGCACCCTGTGTTCCGCACCATCAGACGCCCGTTCCGTTCGCTCGCCGCCGCCGCGGCCGTCGGCGGACTGCTGCTCGCCGTGAGCGCCTGCGGCTCGGACCCGTCCGACGACGCCAAGGCCCCCACCGGGGCGACCACACCGGCGGCGACCGCCGGCGCTTCGTCGTCCGACTTCCCGCTGACGCTCCAGGACTCGCTGGGCAGCGTCCGGATCCCCGCCGCGCCCCAGCGGGTCGTCGTGCTCAGCTCGGTCGACCTCGACGCGGCGCTGGCGGCGGGCGTGGTGCCGGTGCTCGCGCCGAAGAACGTCTTCACCGCCGACGGCACCTACCCCTGGCTCCAGGGCAGGCTGACCAAGGACACCGAGCTGGTCTCCACGATCAGCGCGCTGCCGTTCGAGCGGATCGCCGCGCTCCAGCCGGATCTCATCCTGGACACCGGCGACTACACGGCGAAGGACAACTACGCCAAGCTGTCGCAGATCGCACCGACCGTGGCCCCGCTGACCTCGGCCGCCACCGACTCCTGGCAGGACCGGCAGCGGCTGGTCGGCAAGGCGCTGGGCCGGCAGGCCGAGTCCGACCGGGCGGTGCGGCAGGCGCAGGACGCGGTCACCGCGGCCAAGGCGACGTACCCGGGTCTGGCCGGGAAGACCTTCAGCGTCACCTACGCCGCCGCCGTGGACCAGATCGTCACCCTGTCCTCGCCGCACGACTTCGCCGTGGGGTTCCTGCAGTCCCTCGGGCTGCGGCAGGCCCCCGCGCTCACCGAACTGGCCAAGAACAGCGTGGGGGTCGGCACGGTGAGCCAGGAGCGGCTGGACGTGCTCTCGGCCGATCTGATGATCAGCGCGTACCAGACGCCCGACCTGGAGAAGAAGGTCGGCGAGTCGGCGCTGATGCGGTCGGCCGCCACCGGGCACACCTTCCAGGTCGTCGACCTGACCACCATCACCTTGCTGCGCAACCCCTCGACGCTGGGGCTGCCGTGGGTGCTCGACCGGCTCGCGCCGGCCCTCGCCAAGGCCGCCGGCTGATCCCCGCGCCCGCGCGGGCGACGTGAGCGGCGGTGCCCGGGACCGAGGTCCCGGGCACCGCCGCTCACGCGTACCGGTCGGCCCGGTCAGCGGCCCCGCCCGGTCGCGGCCCGCAGCCGCCGCTCGGCCCGGGATCGGCCCCGGCCGCCCGCGGCGGGGGCCGCGCCGCCGGGCTCCAGCGCCTCGGCCAGCGCGCGGACCGTCGGGCGGCGGAACAGCTCCACCATCGCCAGCTCCCGGCCGAGCCGCTCCTGGAGCAGGCCGTGCACCCGGGTAGCCTGGAGCGAACCTCCGCCCAGATCGAAGAAGTTGGAGCCGCGGGTGATGTCGCCGACCCCCAGCACCTCGGCCCAGGTCGCGGCGATGACGGCCTCGACACCGGGCCGGGGCACACCGTCGGCGCCGCCCGCGTCCCGGCCGGTCCCGGCGAGCCGGTCGCGTACGACGTCCCCGGAGACCGGATCCACCGGCAGCGCGTCGAGCACCGCCGCGCGGTGCGCGAACGGCGTGCCGAACCGGTCGGACCCCGGCTCCCCCAGCGCCGCCGCCGACTCCCCGTACGCGGTCAGTTCCTGGAGCGCCTCGGGCGGCCCGGTCAGCTGCGCGGCGATCCAGGGGCGGGCCGGATCGAGTCCGACCAGCTGGTGCGGGGCGGCCCGCTCCAGCGCGACGGCCAGTGCGGCCAGTGCCTCGGCGGGCGGCAGGACGCGGTAGCCGCGCGCCCGGGTCAGCCCCTTGAGCGGGTAGCCGGCGCTCATCCCGGTCTCGTCCCACATGGTCCACGCCAGGCTGTACGCGTCCAGGCCGTAGGCCTCCCGCTGGTGGACCGCGAGCGCGTCGAGGTAGGCGTTGGCGGCGGCGTATCCGGCGACCGAGGCGCCGCCGAAGAAGCCGTTGACCGAGGAGAAGGAGACGAAGAGCGTGCCGGGCCGGTCCCGCAGCAGGTGGTGCAGGATCCGGGCGCCCTCGGTCTTGGCGGCCATCGCCTCGTCGAGGTCGGCGGCGCCGCACCGCTCCAGCGGGATCTCCCGGTAGGTCCCGGCCAGGTGCAGCACCCCGTCGAGCGGGGCTCCCCAGCGCTGCTCGGCGTCCCGCAGCACGCGGCCGACGGCGTCGGCGTCCCGGATGTCGGCGACCGCGTACTCGGCCCGCGGGTCGCGGTGCCCCGGCTCCGGGGCGCGGCCCAGGCACAGCACCCGGGCGCCGTAGGTCCCGGTCAGCTCCGCCACCAGCAGCCGGCCGACGCCGCCGGAGCCGCCGGTTACCAGGTACCGGCCGCCGTGCCGGAAAGGCGCCCCCCGGCGGGCGGGCCGGGCGGTCGGCTGGGCGGACGCGGCGGCGGGGGCGGGGGAGGCGGGCACGGTGGACGGGGCGGCGGGCACGGACGGCGCCCGGCGTTCGGCGGGGGCCAGCCGGCGGACCAGCCGGCGTCCGGCGCGGTAGGCGACGGCGCCTTCCCGGGGCAGCCGGGCCAGCTCGGCGAGAAGCACCCGTACGGTTCCTTCGGGGTCGTCCGGCGGGATGTCCAGGTGCACGACCCGGGTGTCCGTCCGCTCGTGTCCGAGCGTGGCCACCGCCCCGGCCAGCGGCGCCCGTTCGTACGCGGGCGGATCGTGCGGCAGAACGTGCCGGGCGTGGCTGGTGACCACGTACACCGCGGCGGCCCCGGCACCTTCCCGTGTCAGCCGCGGCAGGCCGTGCAGCTCGGCGCGGGCGAGCGCGGGGTCGGTCCGCGGCGGCCCGCCGTACGCGCGCAGGTCGACCACCGCGGCGGGCGGGCCGGCCAGCGCGGCGGGGGCGGCGCCGCCGAGCACGACGCACCGGCGGCCGGCCGCCTCCAGGGCGCGGGCGAGCGGCTCGGCGAGGCCCCCGGGGTCGGGCAGGACCACCACGGTGCCGGTGTGCGGGGCCCCGGCCGGGACCGGGGGCAGGGCGCGCGGGCGCCACTCGGGGCGGTGGAAGTGGTCGGGGACGGTGCCGGTATCGGTGCCGGTGCGCGCCGCGAAGCCGCCGGCTTCGAACCGGGCGCGGAGCGCGGCGCGCTGGATCTTGCCGATCTCGGTCTTGGGCACCTCCGCGCGTTCGACGGCGAGCACGTGGCGGGGGTTGACGCCGACGCGGTCACGGACCGCCTGACGGACCCGGCGGACGGCCTCGTCCGCCGCGGCCGCGCCCCGCGGGTGGAAGAAGACGGCCAGCTCGTCGGTGGTGGCGGCGGCGGTCCTGACCGCGACCGCCGCGGTGAACGACGGCTCCACGCAGTCCAGTTCCTCGACCACGGACTCGATCTCGTGGCTGTGGTGGTTGACGCCGTTGAGGATCACCACGTCCTTGGCGCGGCCGGTGAGGGTGAGCCGGCCGTCCCTGATCCGCCCGAGGTCACCGGTGTCGAACCAGCCGTCCGCGGTGAACGCGGCGGCGTTCTGCTCCGGAGCGGCGAGGTAGCCGGTGGTGACGGTGGACCCGCGGACCTGGAGCCGGCCGGTCTCCCCCTCGGCCAGCACCCGGGGCAGGCCGGCGGCGCCCGGCTCACCGCCGACGATCCGCACCGCACAGCCGGGCAGCGGGGCGCCGACCTCCACGAACGCGTCGTCGTCGGTGGTGTCCGCGAGCCGGAAGCGGTCGGAGTAGACCATCGCGGAGGACGTCTCCGACATCCCCCAGGCGGGCCGCAGCGCGCTCTGCGGCAGGCCGTACGGGGCGAGCAGCCGCAGCCAGCGGCGGGCGGTCCTGGCCACGATCGCCTCGCCGGCGTTCATCACGAACCCCAGCCGGGACAGGTCCCACCCGGCGCCGCGCCGGTCCAGCTCCGCGGCGCGGTCGTTGACCAGGCCGAAGGCGAAGTTGGGGGCCCAGGTGACGGTGGCGCGGAAGCGGTCGGCGGCGTCCAGCCAGCGCAGCGGGTCCTGGAGCACCCAGCGGGTGGGGGCGTGCACCTGCCGGCAGCCGAGGAAGACGTCCCGCAGGTGGAACATCACCACCCCGCCGACGTGGTCCAGCGGCAGCCAGTTGAGGGTGACGTCGTCCGCGCGGAGGCCGCCCGCGGCGGCGGTGGCGGCGCTGCGGGCCAGGATGTTGCGGTGGCGGAGCACCACGGCCTTGGGGCGGCCGGTGCTGCCGGAGGTGAGCATGAGCAGCACGGGGTCGTCCGGGTCGGCGGGGCGCGGCTCGGCCGGCTCGGCCGCCGCGGCGAGGTCGTCGGCGCCGACCGCGCGCAGCCGCGGCCGGTCCGCCGCGGCGGCCGTGCGCAGTTCGGCGAGCCGTCCGGCGGCGGTGACGACGAGCGGCTGGCCGAGGAGTTCCCAGGCGCCCCACAGCCGGTCGGTGGCGGCGTCGCGGGCCCGGTAGTCGGCGGGTACGGCCAGCGGTACGGCGATCTGGCCGCCGAGCAGGCAGGCCCACAGGACGGTCGTGAAGTCGGTGTGGTCCTCCAGTTGCAGGAGCACCCGGTCCCCGGCGGACAGGCCCAGCGCGCGCAGCCCGGCCAGCGCGCGCAGCGCCCGGTCGCGCAGCTCGCCGTAGGTCAGCCGGGTCTCGGCGCCGTCGGCGCCGATCACCACCAGGTCCCCGGTGCCGGACGCGGCGGCCCGTAGCAGGCTGTCGAGGAGCGTACGGTCCTCGGTCGCGGTGGGCGGGCCGCCGTCGACGAGCGCGGCGGGGCGGCCGGCCGGCGGGTCCGCCGGGCCGGGGGCGGAAGCGCTGCCGCCGTCCCCGACCGGGTGCGGGCCGTCGGCGCCGGGCGGCGGGAGGGGGACGGGCACCCGGCGCAGCGGCGCGGGTTCGACGGGGGTGGGTACGACGGCGATCGGCTCACCGGGGTGCCGGTCGCGCAGGCGGGCCTCCAGGCGGCGGGCCTCGGCCGGGTCGGGCACCGGCAGCCGCAGCAGCGCGGCGACGTCCACCGCGCCGTCCGGGGTCAGCGGAAGCCGGCTGACGGGGACGACGGAGCCGGGGGCCGGCAGCCGGGCGGCGAGCGCGGCGAGGTCCAGGGGGCCGGCCGGGACGGCGTAGGCGATCAGTTCGGCCGCGGCGTCGTCGGCGCCCACCGGGATCCGCGGCAGGACGGCGATGTCGGCGAGGCCGGCGGCGGCCTCCAGCAGCCGCTCCTCCAGGGCGGCGATGTCGACCGGCCGGCCGCCGATCTCGACGACGCCGGGCACCCGCCCGTCCGGGCCGACGGCGGACAGCACCCGGACCGTGCCGTCGGGCCGGACCAGGGCGCGCTGCCCGGTCCTGGCGCCCGCGGCCGTCCGCACGTCGCCCGGGGCGCCCTCGGGTGGCACCCGGCCGCCGTCGTCCAGCACCAGCAGCGGGCCGTGGGCCGCCATGCGTGCGCGCAGGCGGCGCTCCTCCTCGTCGTCGCGCAGCGGCAGGTCGCGGAGCCGGGCCGCGGGGTCGCGGACCGCGGCGGCCAGCAGGGCGCGGTAGTGGGCGACGAGGCGTTCGGCGGTGGCTCGGTCGAACAGGTCGGTGTCGAAGACGAGCGAGCCGCGCAGCCGGTCCGGGTGCTCCCACACGTGCAGTTCGAGGTCGAAGCGGGTCGACTCCTCCTCGTCGTCGAGCCGTTCGACGTCCAGGCCGCCGAGTTCGAGCCGCTGGTCGGCGAAGTTCTGCAAAGCGAAGAGGGTGTCGAACAGCGGGTTGCCGCCGCCGTCGCGGCCCGCGCCGAGTGAGCGGACGATGCTGTCGACGGGGGTGTCCTGGTGGGCCAGCACGTCCAGCGACGCGGCACGTACCCGGCCCAGCAGCCCGGCGAACGTCAGTGTCCCGGCCACATCCACCCGCACCGGCAGGGTGTTGACGAACAGCCCCATCAGCGGCGTCAGTTGGGCGTTGTCCCGGTTGGCGAGCAAGGTGCCGACGACGATGCGCTCACCGGCGCCGTAGCGGTGCAGCAGCGCGTTCCAGGCGGCCAGCAGCGTCATGTGCAGGGTGACGCCGTGCCGTCCGGCGACGTCGCGCAGCTCCCGGTGGGCCGCGGGCGGCAGTTCGAAGTCGAGCCGGGCGCCGCGGAAGGACGGCCGGGCGGGGCGGGGCCGGTCGGTGGGGAGGGTGAGCCGCGGCGGCTGCTCGCCGAGTATCCCGCGCCAGTGGTCGAGCCGGGCGGTGAGGGCCTCGGGGGTCAGGGTGGCGCGCTGCCATTCGGCGTAGTCGGCGTACTGGACGGTCAGTTCGGGCAGCCGTGGCCGGTGGCCGTCGCGGTCCGCCCGGTAGAAGGCGTCGAGTTCGCCGACGAGCAGGCCGAGCGACCAGCCGTCGGTGGCGATGTGGTGCAGGCAGAACACCAGGAGGTGGTCGTCGGCGGCCAGCCGCAGCAGCCGGGCGCGGACCGGTGGACGGGCGGTGAGGTCGAACGGCTCGCGGACCACTTCGCGCACGCTCGCCCGGACCCGGGGGTCGGCTTCCGCGGGTTCCGCGGGCGGCGTGTCCAGGGCGTGCGTCTCCAGCGGTACGGCCGCCCGCTCGTGGACGAACTGGCTCAGGGCGCCGTCCGGACCGGTCGCATAGGTGGTGCGCAGGATCTCCTGGCGGGCCACCACCCGGTCCAGCGCGCGGGCCAGCCGGCCGGGGTCGAGCGGTCCGCGCAGCCGCAGGACGAGCGGCACGTTGTAGGAGGGGTTGCCGGGGTCGAGGCGGTGGAAGAACCACATGCGCTCCTGGTCGTAGGAGGCCGGGAACTCCAGCGGGGCGGGGGTGATGTCGGACGGCATCGGTCAGTCCTCCACGGTGGTCCGGGCGGCGGCCCTGCGGGGGCTGGGGGCGATGGCCGCGGCGACGGGGGCGCCGTCGCGGCGGGACGCCTCGATGAGGTCGGCCAGTACGGCGACGGTGGGGTTGCCCGCGTCGAAGAACGCCCGGACCGACAGCGCCACGCCCAGCTGCTCCCGCAGCCGGGTGACCAGTTGCATGGCGAGCAGCGACTCGCCGCCGAGGTCGAAGAAGTCGTCGTGCGCCCCGACCCGGTCGACGCCGAGGACGGTCTGCCAGGTACGGGCCACCGTCCGTTCCAGTTCGGTGCGCGGCTCGGTGTACGGGGTGTCCAGGTCCGGCCGCAGGTTGAAGGCGGAACCGCCTCCGTACAGGCCGCCGGATGGGGTCTGCGGTTCGGGGGCGGTTCCGGCGGTGGTGGGCGTGGAGGTGGTGCCGACGGCGGTGGGGGTGGGCGTGGCCGGCCGGGCCGCGTCGTCGACGAGTTTGAGGACCAGCGGTCCGCCGCCGTCGGAGAGCGCGCCGAGGGCTGCGGCCAGCGCGGTGGCGGTCCGGTGCGGCAGGATCTCCACGCTCGCCCCGGCTTCCTCCAACCGCCCGATGCGCGCGCTGCGTTCGGCGGCCCCGTCCGGTAGCGCCCGGCGGGCGACCAGCAGGGCGTGGTCGGCGTCCCGCAGCAGCCCGGTGTCCCGCGGGTGGACGCGTACCTCGTCGTAGCCCGCCGCTTCGAGCAGTGTCCGCCAGCCGGCGGGCGGCAGCAGCGGGGAGTGCTCGCGCAGGTCGTCGGCGAAGTACCACCAGCCGGCGAAGAGGCCGGCCGTCATCATGGACGGGCGCCGCTGCGTGGTCGCCTCCAGCAGGAACAGCCGTCCGCCGTCGCCGAGCAGCGACCGGACGTTGGCCACGGTCCGGTGCAGGTCGGGGGTCGCGTGCAGCACGTTGAAGGCGAGGACCACGTCGAAGCCGCCGGCGGGGTAGCCCTGCGGGCCCGGGTCGGCGGAGATGTCGAGGACGCCGAACCGCATGAAGTCGAGGTCCTTGTCGGCGGCGGTGCGCTGGCCGGCCAGGACGAAGGACCTGCCGAGGTCGGTGAAGTGGTACTCCACGCCGGGGATGCCCTTGAGGGCGTCGGCCACGTCCCAGGTCAGGTAGCCGCGTCCGGCGCCGACCTCCAGCACCCGCAGCCGCCCGCCGCGGGCCTGCCGGGCCAGCCGGGCCACCGCCTGCGCGACGAGCCGGGTGTGCACGGCCACGTCGCTGGTGCCGACCCGCTGGTCCACCACGTCCTGGGAGATGTCGCCGGCGCCGTCCGGCAGCAGCACCTGGTGGCCTTCCACCGCGCCGGTGAAGACCTCGGGGTAGCGGGCGGCGCAGCGTTCCAGCAGGTCGAGTTCGTCGGCGCGGTCGGGGTGGCGGGCCAGTACGGCGGCGCTCAGCGCGTCGATGCCGGGGTCGGCGCCGAGGTCGCCGTCCTGGCCGGGCGGCGCCTGGAAGGTCAGCGCGCCGGCGGCGCCCGCGGTCAGGTGCCCGTCGGCGGCCAGCATGGCGAGCATGGCGTCCAGGAAGGGCCGGTAGCCGGGGACGACGCCGATGTCGGCGGCGACGCGGTCGGCGGTGGTGGTGCTGCCGGGCGCGGTACGCACGCCCGCGTCGTGCAGGAAGCGCAGCGTGTAGCGGGCGCACAGCCGGTCCAGGTCGCGCTGGAGGTCGGCGGGGGGATGTACGACGGTGATCCGCTGGCGCAGCAGCTCGTCGTCCTCGGTGAGCAGGCCCGCCTCCCGCACCGGGTCGATGTGCGCGACCGCCGCGCGGGTCGGCCCGGCAAGCGGGCCCGACGGGTCCAAGGGGTCCGGCAGGGCCGGGCCCGACGGCGTCGCCGGGTCCACCGGCTCCGCCGGGTCGGTGAGCAGGAGTCGGCTGCCGGCGGCGGCCAGGTCCAGGGCGCGGGCGAAGGCGGGGTCGCGCAGGCCGTCCGGGATCAGGTAGGTGCCGGGCTCGGCGGCGGGCCGGGGCGCGTCGACCCAGTAGCGGCGGCGCTGGAAGGCGTAGCCGGGCAGCGGCACGCGGCGGCGGGGGCGGTCGTCGTAGGGGGCGTGCCGGCCGATCGTGCCGCCGGCCGCCCACACCGCGCCGAGCGCGCCCACCAGGGCCTCGCTGTCGCCGTGGCCGTCGCGCGGGTGCCGCATGGCCGGTACGGCGGTGGCCTCGCGGCCCAGCTGGAGCCCGGCCAACCGGGTCAGGCCCCGCCCGGGGCCGGTCTCGACCAGCACCGGGCGGCGCGCGTCGTGCAGCGTGGTGAGGCCGTCGGCGAACCGCACGGTCTGCCGGGTGTGCCGCAGCCAGTAGCCCGGGTCGGTGGCCTGCTCGGGGGTGAGCGGGACGCCGGTCACGTTGGAGATCAGCGGGACGCGGGGGGCGTGCAGGGCGACCCGGGCCAGCGCCTCGGCGTACTGCGGCAGGATGGGCTCCAGCAGCGCGGAGTGGACGGCGGTGGCCAGCCGCAGCCGCGAGTGGTCCACGCCCTGCTCGGTCAGCCGGGCCTCCAGCGCCTCGATCTCGGCGACCGGCCCGGAGACCGAGCAGTGCAGCGGCCCGTTGACGGCGGCGACGCCGAGTCCGCCGGTGAGCCGGTCGCGCAGCTGCTCCTCGGCGAGCAGCACGCTGATGGTGGCGCCGCCGGCCAGCAGCATCAGCCGCTCCCGTTCGGCGACCAGCGGCAGCACGTCCTCCAGCGAGATGACACCGGCCAGGCACGCGGCGGTGTACTCCCCGAGGCTGTGGCCGAGCAGCGCGGCCGGGCGCACCCCGTACGCCTCCAGTTGGCGGGCGACCGCGTAGCCGGTGGCGACCACGCCGGCGAACCCGGCGCCGTCGCGGGCGAGTTCGGCGTGCAGGTCCCGGCCGTGGCCGTCCATGATCGCGGCGCACCGGTCGAGTTCGGCGCGGAAGACCGGTTCACCGCGGTGGAGTTCGGCGCCCATGCCGGCGAACTGGGTGCCGCCGCCCGGCAGCAGGAAGGCCACCGGTCTGCCGTCGGTCGCCCGGTCGGTGCTGCCGCCGCTGCCGCGCAGCGCCCGCGCCGCGGCGGCGGTGCCGGCGGCGGCGACCGCCCGGCGGTACGGGAACTCCTCGCGTCCGGAGCGCAGGGTGTGGGCGACGTCGCGCAGCTCCAGCCACGGGTGGGCGTCGAGGTGGTCGGCCAGCGCCGCCGCTCCTTCGGCAAGGGCCTGCGGGGACTTGGCGGAGACGGTCACCAGGTGGTGGCGGGAGTCGGTGGCCGGGGCGCCGCCGGTGGGGAGCGCGGACCGGGCCGGTGCCTCCTGGAGGACGACGTGCGCGTTGGTGCCGCCGATGCCGAAGGCGCTGACCCCGGCCCGGCGCGGGACGCCCGGGGTGCGCTGCCACGGGGTGCGGCCGGTGGCGACCCGGAACGGGCCGCCGTCCAGCGGGATCAGCGGGTTGGGCCGCTCGAAGTGCAGGCTGGGCGGGATGAGTTCGTGCTCCAGGGCGAGCACCGTCTTGATCACCCCGGCGATCCCGGCGGCGGCGTCCAGGTGCCCGATGTTGGTCTTGACCGAGCCAATGGCGCAGAACCCGGGGCGGTCGGCGGTGTCCGGGTCGGTGGAGAAGGCGTCGACGAGGGCCTGGAGTTCGATCGGGTCGCCCACCGGGGTGCCGGTGCCGTGCGCCTCGACGTACGAGATGGAGCCCGCCGCCACGCCGGCCGCCGCGTGGGCGGCGAGGATGACCTCGGTCTGGCCCTCGGCGCTGGGCGCGGAGAAACCGGCCTTGCGGTCGCCGTCGTTGTTGACCGCCGACCCCTTCACCACCGCCCGGATGGTGTCGCCGTCGGCGAGCGCGTCCGCGAGCCGCTTGAGCACGACCACGCCGACCCCGTCACCGGGGAACATGCCGTCGGCCGCCGCGTCGAACGAACGGCAGCGCCCGTCGGGGGACAGCGGACCGTCCGGCAGGTAGTGGTAGCCCATCTTGGGCGACGGGTTGAGAGAGGCGCCGCCGGCCAGCGCGACGTCGCACTGGTGGTCCAGCAGGTCCCGGCAGGCCAGGTGCAGGGCCACCAGCGAGGTGGAGCAGGCGGTCGCGACGGTGATGCCCGGTCCGGTGAGGCCCAGTTCGTAGCAGACCCGGGTGGCGAAGGAGCTGGGCGAGTTGGCCGAGACGGCGGGCAGCAGCGCCATCGAGTTGGGGGCGCCGGCGATGTGCGGGTGGACCTGGTTGAGGAAGTAGCGGCTCTGGCTCGCGCCCGCGTAGACCCCGACCGGTCCCGGGTACTCGCGCGGCGCGCAGCCGGCCTGCTCCAGGGCGTGGTGGGCGCATTCGAGGAACAACCGCTGCTGCGGATCGAGGAGTTCGGCCTCGGTCGGCCGGTAGCCGAAGAAGGCCGCGTCGAACAGGTCGATGCCCTCCACGGCCGCCTCGACCTTGACCAGTCCCGGGTCGGCCAGCTCGCGCGGGTCGTGGCCGGCCGCGACGAACTCCTCGTCGGTGAAGGGCACGGCGGTCTCCCGGCCCTCGGCGAGCACCTCCCAGAAGCCGTCCAGGGTGGGTGCGCCGGGGAAGCGGCCGGCCATGCCGACGATGGCGATGTCGAGCTCCGGGTCGTAGTCCGGGTCGTGGTTCGGGTCGTGGGCCGGTTTGGGGTCGGGCACGGGGTCGGGCACGGGGTCGGGCACGGGGTCGGAGAGGGGGGCGGGCTGAAGGGTGCGTTCTGGCATGGCGGTCGTCTCTTCCTGACGCGGCCCGGGTGGGCGGTCGGCACCGGTGGGGTGGGCGGGGTGGGCGGGGTGGGCGGACTGCGCCGGGGGCCCCGGACGCGCGGCCAGCTCCTCGATCAGCGCGGCGAACCGGTCGGCGAGGTGCTGGGTGGTGGAGGCGGTGAACATGTCGGTGCGGGCGGTGACGGTGACGGTCATCCCGCCCCCGCCGTCCGCGTCGTCGGCCACGTCCAGGACGAGGTCGAAGCGGGCCGTCCCGGGGTCGAGCGGGTACTCGGCACAGCGCACGCCGGGCAGGTCCAGGCCGCGCAGCAGGCTGGACCGGTGGGAGAACATCACGTCGAACAGCCGTGGCGTGCCGCCGCCCCGGTCCGGGCGGGCGTCCTCCACCACGGTCTCGAACGGCACGTCCTGGTGCGCGTACGCCTCGGCGCACAACTCCCGCACCCGCGCGACCAGTTCGGGGAAGGCGGGGTCCTCGCCCGGCGGTCCAGCGTCGACCGGCAGCACGATGACGTTGCCGAAGTTGCCGATCACCGGCTCGAACTCCGGCCGGGGCCGGCTGACCACGGGCGTGCCGAAGGGGATCCGCCCGGTGCTGCCGTGCCGGCGCAGCAGCAGGGCGGCTGCGGCCAGCAGCACCATGTACGGCGACGCCTGCTCGGTCCTGGCCAGCGCCCGGACGCCTTCGGCGGCGTGCCGGGACACCGCGGACCTGCGCCGCACCCCGCGGCCGGGCGGCCGGCCCGGTCGCGGCTGGTCGGCGGGCAGCCGCACCGCACCGCCGGGCCCGGCCAGCAGCTGCCGCCAGTAGGCGCGGGAGCGCTCGAAGGCGGCGCCGCGCGGCTGCGCGGCCTCCCAGCGGGCGAAGTCGGCGTACTGGCGGGCCGCGGGGGGCGGCGCCGGCCGGTCCCGGTAGGCGGCGGACACCTCGCCGAGCAGGATCTCCCAGGACAGGTCGTCGCAGGCGATGTGGTGGACGGTCAGGAACAGCAGGTGCTCGGCCGGCCCCCGGCGCAGCAGCAGCAGGCGCAGCGGCAGGTCGGCGGCGAGGTCGAACGGCACGTCGGACCAGGCGCGTACGGCAGGCTCGGGGTCCTCACCGGGCGGCAGGTCGCGGACCTCGAACGGGACGTCGGCCGTCTCCGGGGCGGCGACCTGGACGGGGTCGCCCGGCGGGTCGCCGCGGTAGAGCGTCCGCAGCACCCCGTGCCGCCCGGCCGCCGCGGCGAACGCCCGCCGCAGCCGCGCCGCGTCCAACGGGCCCGTCAGCCGCACCCCGACGGTGAGGTGGTACGCCGGGTCGGCGGGCGCCAGCCGGTGCAGGAACCACATACGGCGCTGCGCGTGCGAAAGCGGCGCGGGCAGCCGCGGCCCCGCCGCCCCGGTGGCCGCGGCCGGCCCCGTGGGAGCGGCCGGCCCCGTGGGAGCGGCCGGCCCCGTGGGAGCGAGCCCCCGCCCGGCCAGCATCCGCCGCAGCAGCTCCCGCCTGCGCTCCCCCACCGTCGCCTCGTCCCCGCTCACGACGCCACCTCCGAGGACGCGACCGCCCGCCCCCGCCTCCGACCGCCGCCCCCGGCGCACCACCGCACGGCAGCGAACGGACCCGGCTCCGCACCTCTTACGGCCCCGCCCCCGAAGGCACGGCAGGCCGGGCCGCGCGCCCGGTCCCGGCACACCGGCCGCAACCGCACGACGACGGCCGGGACCGTCCCCGCACTCCTCCCGGCACCGGCCCCGAAAGCACGGCCGGCAAAGCCGCGCGCCCGGTCCGCGCGGGCCGCGCGGCACCGCGTGCCGAGGGCCTGGGCCGGCTCCGGGCGGCTCACGACGCCGGCTCCGAGGGTGCGGCGGACAGTTCCGCGTCGAGGCGGTCCGGGGTCAGGTCGGCGACGTAGAGGTGGACGGCGGCGATCTGCGCCATGCGGCCGGGCTCGGCCTCCTCCTGGGTCAGGACGGCCGCCATGCCGGCCACGTCCGAGGTGGCCATCAGGGCGCGCGGCGAGAGGTCCTCGTCGGGGAACACCTCGCGCAGCCGGGCGAGGATGCGGGCGCCGACCAGCGAGTCGCCGCCGAGCGCGAAGAAGTTGTCGCGCGGCCCGACCCGGGGCAGGCCGAGGGCCGCGGCCCAGGTCCTGGCGATCAGCTCGGCCAGCGGGTCGGCGCGCTCGGCCGGATCCGCGGCGGCCGGTACGGGCACGGCCGCGGCGGTGCGTTCCAGGGCGTCGCGGTCGACCTTCCCGTTGCGGGTCAGCGGCAGGCTCCCGCCGACCGTCAGGCTGCCCGGCACCAGGTGGCCGGGCAGCAGCGCGCCGAGGTGGGCGCGCAGCTCCGCCGGCTCGGGCGCCGGCCGGCCGGGCACCGGGACGACGAAGGCGGCGAGTCCCCGGTGGCCGGCCGCGCCGGTCCGCCGTACCGGCACCACGGCCGCCCGCGCGACCGCGGGGTGTGCGGTCAACGCGGCCTCCACCTCGGCGGGTTCGACCCGCCGTCCGGCGATCTGCACCTGGCCGTCGCGGCGGCCGGCGAACTCGATCACCCCGTCGGGGCGGTAGCGTCCGAGGTCGCCGGTCCGGTAGAGCCGTTCGCCGCTGCGGGGGTGGGTGACGAACGCGGCCTCGGTGGCCCGCGGATCGCCGAGGTAGCCGCGGGCGAGGCCGGGCCCGGCGCAGTACAGCTCGCCGGTGACGCCGTCGGGGCAGTCCCGCAGCGCCGGATCGAGCACGTGGTAGCGGGTGTTGGCGATCGGTGTGCCGTACGGGATCGAGTGCGGCTCGGCGTCGGCCCGCTCGACCGGGTACCAGATGTTCCACAGGGTGGTCTCGGTCGGACCGCCGACCGAGACCAGCCGGACCGCCGGGAGGCGCCGGGCCAGGTCCCGGGCGGTACGCGGCGCGATCCAGTCACCGCCGAGGAAGGCGAGCCGCAGCGTGCCGGCCCCGGCCGGGCCGCCGTCCGCCAGCCGGTCGAGCAGCATCTCCATCATGGCCGGTACCGAGTTCCACACGGTCACCCGGTGACGGTCCATCAGCTCCAGCCAGTGCGCGGGCTCGGTGCGGCGGGCCGCGTCGGGCAGCACGAGCGTGCCGCCCGCGCCGAGCACACCGAAGACGTCGAAGAGCGACATGTCGTGGTGCAGCGCGGTCAGCCCGAGGCACCGGTCGCCGGGGCCGATCCCGAAGCGTTCGACGGTCTCCCGCAGGCAGTTGACCACTCCCCGGTGCTCGATCATCACCCCCTTGGGCGTGCCGGTCGTACCGGAGGTGAACAGCACGTAGGCCAGGTCGCCGGGCCCCTGGGCGGGCGGCGGCGGGGCCGCCGCGACCGTCGGCCCGGTGTCCGCCCGCAGCACCCGCCACGGCCCGGCCGGTACCGCGCCGGCCAGCGGCGCGTGGGTGAGCACCACGGCCGGGCCGGCCGCGCCGAGCAGCGACCGCAGCCGCTCGGGCGGCGACTCGGGGTCCAGCGGTACGTACGCGCAGCCCGCGAGCAGCACCGCGAGGGCCGCGACCACCTGCTCCTCGCTCTTGTCGAGCAGAAGCGCGACGAGGGCGCCCGGCGCCGTGCCGGGTTCCTCGCGCAGCCGGTGGGCGAGCGCGGCGGCGCGTCCCAGCAGCGCGCCGTAGCCGAGGGTGCCGGCGGAGCCGACCAGCGCCGGGGCGTCCGGACGGGCGGCGGCCTGCCGCAGGAACGCGTCCTGCACCAGCTCGTCGGGGATCGGGCGGCCTCGGCCCTGCGCCGCTTGCCGGCGGGCCAGTTGGCCGGGCGGCAGCGGCACCGTCTCCTCCAGCTCCCAGACCGCGGGGTCGTCGGCGAGCCGGCCGAGCAGCGCGGTCCAGGCGCCGAACATGGCGTCCAGCACGCCGGGCGGGAAGAGCTCCTCCACCGCGTCCCAGTTGCAGGCGAGGGCGCCCCTGCGGTCCTCCACCTGGGCGTCCAGGTGGACTTGGGGGGTCTGGGTGATGCCGTGGACCTGGGTGAGGGCGCGTTCCAGCGCGTGCGGCCGCGGGGTGCCGAGGGCGAGGGTGCTGGTCAGGACGATCGGCATCCGGGCCTGCTCGCCGTCGCCGGCCCGGGTGAGCTCGCGCAGCAGCCGTACCCCGCCCGGTTCCCGGTGCTCCAGTCCCTCCAGGAGGCGGCGTTGCAGGGCCCTGGCGCGGGCGGTGAAGGTACCGGGGCCGCGGTGGTCGGCCTCGACGAGCGTGAAGGAGGCGAACTCGCCGACCAGGTCCGCGACACCGGGCACCAGCGGGTCGCGGTTCATGCTGGGCACGTTGAGGGTGAAGCGGTCGGTCGTGCTCCACCGGGCGATCACCTCCGCGTACGCGGCGAGCACCACCCCGGTGGGCGTCAGGCCGTTGGCCGCCGCGCGCTGCCGCAGCCGGGTCCAGGTGTCGCGGTCCAGCAGTGCCTCGCGGCGGACGAACCGGGGCCGGTCCACCGAGTCGGGATCGACCCGCAGCGGCAGCGCGGGGGCGGCCGGCAGGTCGCGCAGCCGCTCGCGCCAGAACTCCTCGGCCTCGGCGGCGGCTTGGTCGTCGCCCGGTTCGGCGGACGCCCGCAGGTACTCCTCGAACGTGGCCTGCGGCGCGGGCAGCCGGGTGTCCGGGTCCTCGTAGTACGCGGACAGGTCCCGGTACATGACGTGCCAGCTGGCCCAGTCCACGGTCAGCCCGTCGAAGCCCACATGCACCCGGCAGAGGCCGTCGCCCAGCAGGCAGACCGCGACCGAGAACAGCGGCCAGCGGTCGGCGGGCCGCACCTCGTGCGACAGCCGCTCCCGCAGGCCGGCGAGGGCGGCGTGCGCCTCCTGCCGGGTCCGGTCGCGCAGGTCGACGATCTCGATCGGCGGATCGGGCACCTCGGGCAGCACCCGCTGCTCCTGCCGGTCCGGGTCGACGACCGCACGCAGCATCGGATGCCGGTCCACCAGCAGCCGCCAGGCGCGGACGAACCGGCCGACGTCCAGCGGGCCTTCGAGTTCCAGGTAGGCGTGCGTGCTGACGTTGCCCAGCGGGTAGAGGTCGCCGCGCCCGACGAGGTACGCCTGCTGGGTGTCGGTCAGCGGGAAGGGGCCGGGCCCGCCGGGCGGGCGCTGAGCGGGGGCGCGGTCCGGTGCGGGGGTCATCGCGCGGACTCCTCGTCGGTCGGGGTGCGGTGGTCCGGAAGGGACGGGTCCAAGGGCGCCCGGTCCTCCGGAGGCCGTCCGGGGGGCGCGTCGGCCGCGCTGGGCGGCTCAGCCGGCGGCCGGTCCGCGGCCTCCCGGTCCTGGCGGAGTCGGTCCGGGGCCAGCGGGTCCGCCGGGGGCCGGTCGGCGTTGGTCCGGTCCGCGAGGGGCCGGTCCGGCAGCGGATCGTCCGCCGTGAACCGGCCGCCGGCCGGTTGCTCCGCGGCCGGCCGATCCGCCGGTTCCGGTCCGGTCGCCGGCGGGCCCGGTCGGCGGGACCTGCGGCGGGACAGGGCCTCCCGGCCGCGCAGCGCCCGGGCGCGGGCGTCGGACTCGGCGGCCACGGCCGGGGCGGCCCGGTCGGTGCCCGCGCCGCCGGCGGACTCGATGTAGGCGGCGAGGCGGGCCACGGTGGCGTTGCCGAACAGGGCCAGCAGCGGCACCTCGTGCCCGAGCCGCTGCCTGATCAGGGTCTGCACCCGGATGACGAGGAGCGAGTGGCCGCCGAGGTCGAAGAAGTTGTCGTGCGCCCCGACCTGCCCGGTCTCCAGCACCTCCGCCCAGATCCGGGCGACGCCGTCCTGGATGCCCGGCGCCGGGACGGTGTAGGCGCCCGCGCCGTCGGGGGCGGGCAGCGGGACGGCGGCGAGCGCCTTGCGGTCCACCTTGCCCGCGCCGGTCAGCGGCAGGTCCGGCAGCACCACGACCGCGCGGGGCACGGCGTGCGCGGGCAGCAGTCCTCCCAGCCAGCCGCGCAGCGCCTCGCCCTCGGCCTCCGCCGGGTCCTGGGCCGGGCCGGAGGTCACCGAGCAGTAGCCGATCAGTTCGTGGCCGCCGCCCGCGGCGGCCCTGGCCACCACCGACGACTGCCGGACCCGGGGGTGCCGGGCCAGTACCGCGGCGACCTCTCCCGGCTCGACCCGGAAGCCGCGGATCTTCACCTGGTCGTCGAGCCGGCCCAGGAACTCGATCTCGCCGTCGGCGCGGAACCTCGCGAGGTCACCGGTGCGGTACATCCGCCCGTCGGCGCTGTCGGCGTAGGGGTCGGCGACGAAGCTCTCCGCCGTACGCTCCGGGTCGCCGAGGTACCCGCGGGCCAACGGCAGCCCTCCGACGTGGAGTTCGCCGCGTACCCCGATCGGCACCGGGCGGAACGCCGCGTCCAGCACGTACAGCCGGGTGTTCGGGTTGGGTCGGCCGATGGTGATGTGCTCGGCCGGCTCGCCGGGTTCGAAGACCCGGCAGCTGACCCCGATGGTCGTCTCGGCCGGGCCGTAGCCGTGGTACATGCGGGCGTCGGACACCCGGCGGAACCGCCCGTACAGGTCGGGGGTCAGGGCCTCGCCGCCGCACCACAGGTGCCGCAGCGAGCCGATCCGGGCCGCCGCGTCGTCGCGTTCCAGCAGGACGTCGAGCATGGAGGCGACGATGTAGAGGAAGGTGACGCGGTGCCGCTGGATCGTGGTCAGCAGCCGGTCGACGTCGCCGTCGCCGCCGGGTTCGGCGACGACCAGGCGGGCGCCGGCCACCAGCGGCAGGAAGATCTCGTTGACCGAGATGTCGAAGCCGAGCGGCGCCTTGTGGAGCACGGCGTCGTCGGCGCGCAGGCCGAGCTTGCCGATCTGCCACAGCATGCGGTTGCAGACGGCCTGCTGGCGGATCATCACGCCCTTCGGGGTGCCGGTGGAGCCGGAGGTGTGGATCACGTAGGCGAGGCGCTCCATGTCCACGGGGGCGTCCGGCACTTCGGCGGGCGCGGCGGCGGTGCCGGTGACGGCGGTCACGGCCCCGGTCGCGCCGGCGGCTCCCGCCGGCCCTGCGGGCTCCGTACCGCCGGCCGAACCGGCTCCGCCGGGCCGCAGGACCTCGATGTCGCTGCCCGCCAGCAGCAGTTCGGCCGCCTCCTCCCCCACCACCAGGCGCAGTCCGCAGCGGTCGGCGATGTCCCAGACCCGGGCGGCCGGCCAGGAGACCTCCAGCGGGACGAACGCGCCCTCGGCCTTGAGCACCGCCAGCAGCGCCACGACCAGTTCCACCGAGCGGTCCAGCAGCACCCCGACCAGGGTTTCCGGACCGACACCGGCGCCGCGCAGCCGGGCCGCGAGCGCCTCGGCGCGGGCTTCGAGCCCGGCGTACGTCAGGGTGGCCGTGCCGCACTCGACGGCCACGGCGGCGGGGTCGCGCCGGGCGGCGTCGCGTACCAGGCCCGCGAGGTCACGCCCGACGAGCGGGTCGTCGCCCTCGGCCGGCCGGCCCCACCGCCGCAGCAGCTCCCGCTCCTCGGCGGGCAGGATCTCCAGGTCCGCCACCGTGGCGGCCGCCCCGTCGGCGGCGACGGACTCCAGCAGCCGGACCAGGTGGGCGGCGTAGCGGGCCACCGTGCCGGCGTCGTACAGGTCGGTGTTGCCGGTGATCGCGCCGTGCAGGGTGCCGTCGGCCTCCCAGCAGTTGAGCACCAGGTCGAAGCGCGCCGAGTCGACCTCCTGCTCCACGGGTTCGGCCCGCAGCCCGGCGAAGTCGGCGGCCTCCGGCGGGTTCTGCATCACGGCCAGCACCTGCGGTACGGGCCCGGCGCCCGGTGAGCGGTCCCAGCGCAGTTCGGCGGCGAGGACGTCCAGGGACACGTCCTGGCGGGCGTACGCGTCGTGGCAGGTGGCGCGGACCCGGTCGAGCAGCTCGCCGAACGCGGTGTCGCCGTCCACGGCGGTCCGCAGCACCACGGTGTCGGCGAAGCAGCCGACGCACTCCTCCAGTTCCGGGCGTTCCCGGCCGTGCACGACGGAGCCGACGGCGATGTCCCGCTGCCCGGTGTAGCGGTGCAGCAGGGCGGTCAGGGCGGTCACCGCGGCCATGTACGGGGTGGCCTCGTGCCGCCTGGCCAGCGCGCGGACCGCGCTCCAGGCGGCCGGGGCGAGGGTGAAGCGGTGCGAGACGCCCCGGGAGCCGGGCACGGCCGGCCTCGGCCGGTCGGTGGGCAGGTCCAGGCGGGGCTGCTCGTCGCCCAGCGCGCGGCGCCAGGCGGCCACCTGCTCGGCGTGCTCCGGGCCGGCCTCGCGGGCGTCCCGCCAGTGGGCGTAGTCGGCGAAGGCGAGCCGCGGTTCTGGCAGCGGGCTCGGCCGGCCGGCGCTGAACGCGGTGTACAGGCCGCGCAGTTCGCGCAGCAGGATACCGAGGGACAGGCCGTCGGCCACCGCGTGGTGCACGACGGTCATCAGCAGGTGCTCGTCGTCGGTGTGCCGCAGCAGCCCGAAGCGGATCAGCGGGCCGTCGCCCAGGTCGAAGGGAGCGGTGTCGAGGGCGGCCAGCCAGCCCGTCTCCACGGCCCGGTCGCCGCCCGAGTCGGCGTAGGCCAGGGGCGGTTCGAGACGGTCGGCGACCACCTGGTGGGGCAGCCCGTCGATCTCGGTGAAGGTGGTACGCAACGCGTCGTGGCGGCGCAGGAGTTCGGCGAGCGTGGCGCGCAGCGCGTCCCGGTCCAGCGGGCCGGTCAGCCGGACCGCCTGCCCGATGTTGTAGGCGGCGGTGCCGGGGTGCAGCTTCGCGTGGACCCACATCCGGCGCTGCGGGCGGGTGGCGGCCACCGGGCCGCCGGCCGGGCGGCGGGGGATGGCCTGCGGCCGGGCCGCGCCGGCCAGCCACCGGTCCAGCAGCTGCCGTTTGGCCTCGGACAGCCCGTCCGGGCGGGACGCGGACTCCTCGGTGTCGCGGGTCCGCGGTAGGGCGTCAGTCATGGGAACTCCCGGCTTCCTGGGGGGTTGGCTACGGTGTGCCGTGCGGGGGCGTTGCGGCGGGTGGGGCGGGGGCAGGGGCGGGGGTGCCGGACCCGCGGTGGGTCCGGCCGTACGGCGGACCGGTGCCGGGCCGGCGCCCTTCCCGCCGCCGGGCGGCCCGGAAGACGCCTCCGGGGCACGGGCCGAGAGGAGTGCGGGGCCCCGCGCACCGTGCCCGGCCGGCTGCGGCGCCCTGCGCACCGGGCCCGGTCGGACGGGTGCGGTCGGCCGACCGGGGGGAGACCCGGACCGCGAGGCGGCGGGGCCCCGCCGGCCGCCGGGGAGGACGTCCCCGCCCGGTGGGCCGGCTCGGACGGCTCCGGCGGCGCGGCGCACGCGCGTGCCGGGCGCCACGGGCCGGGCGGGGCCGGTCGGACACGGTCCAGGGCCCGTCGTGGGGATCCGCGGGGGTGGCGGAGCGGGGTCCGGCGCGTCGCGGCCGCACGGCGGAGGAGGAAGGCGGCGCGGTGCGTCGCCGACCGGCGGGAACGCGGCGGACCTGCGTGCCGGGCCCCGCGGCGCCACGGAGATGCCCACGACAGGTCCTAGCCGCCGGAGGTGCCCCGGCCGAGATCGGCCGCCAGCGCGGCGGCCTCCTCGTCGGTGAGGCCGCTCAGCTTTTCGTGCAGGCGCCGTCTGAGCCGGTCGGCGTGTCCGGCGGCCGTCGGCGGGGCGTCGAGCAGGTCGGTCACGTCCGTGGGGACCGGCAGCACGGCCCGCAGCGCCGTCGTGACCCGGGCGGCGAGCAGCGAGTGGCCGCCCAGGTCGAAGAAGTTGTCGTCGCGGCCGACTCCCTCGATGCCGAGGGCGCTCCCCCACGCCTCGGCGACCATTCCCTCCAGCTGGTCGGCGGGCGGGGCGTACGGGGTCTCCAGCGCCGGCCGGGGGTGCGGTGTGAGAGCGGGCCCGGCCGCCACCGGGCCGCCGCTCCCGGCGAAGGCGGGCGGAGCCACCCAGTGCCGGACCCGCTCGAACGGATATGTGGGCAGCACGACTCTGCGCGGCGCGGGCCCGGCCGCGGCCGCGGGCTCCCCCGCCCCGCCGTCCACCCAGTCCCGGGCCCGCTCGACCGCGGGCCGGGGGGCGCCGCCCGGACCCGGGTCCGCACCGGCGTCCGCCTCCCCGGCGGCAGGGACGCGCCCCGCCGCGGTGCCGTCCGGGCCGCCGTCGGCGCCGGTGTCCGCCGGGCCGCCCGGAGGCGCCGAAAATCCGCCCGGGACCCGCCCGTCGCCGCTGCCGGGCCCCGCTTGAGGCCGCCGGTCCGGCGGCGCGGAGTCCGACGCGCCGCCCCCGTCCGGGTCCCCGGCCCCGGGTGCGGCGCCGCCGGGCAGGACGAGGGTCCAGCCGGGGCCGTACGGAGCGGGCGGCGCCCCCGGCACGGTGTCCGCGAGGGCCCGCAGCGCGAGCAGGGCCTCGGAACGGCCGCGGGCGAGGACGACCGCGCGCCGGGCGAAGCGGGCCCGGCCGGTCAGCAGGGTGTGGGCGACGCCGTCGAGCGGGAGGCCGGGGCGGTGCCGGAGGTGGGCGGCCAGGCGGGCGGCCTGCGACCGCAGCGCGGTGCCGGTACGGGCCGACAGCGGCAGGGCGAACCAGTCACCCGCGGCGCTCGGCGCGGGCACGGACGCGGGCGACGAGGCGGGGGCGGACGGGGACGCCGACCCGGACCCGGACACCGGCGCGGTTGCCGACGCGGGCGCGGGCAGGTCGGGCGCCTCCTCGACCACGACGTGCGCGTTGGTGCCGCCGATGCCGAAGGTGTGCACGGCGGCCCGGCGCGGCCGGTCCCCCCGCTTCCACTGCGTGGCTTCGGTGTTGAGCCGGAACGGGCTCGCCGCGAAGTCGATCGCCGGGTTCGGGTCGGTGCAGTTGATCAGCGGCGGCAGTTCCTCGTGTTCCAGCGCCAGCAGCACCTTGACCAGGCCGACCGCGCCGGCCGCCGCCCAGGTGTCGCCCACGTTGGGCTTGGCGGTGCCGAGCCGGAGGCTGCCGGCGGGCGCGCCGGCGTAGCCCTCGGCGAGCGCGGTGACCTCCAGGGCGTCGCCCATGGGGGTGCCGGTGCCGTGCGCCTCCACGTAGTCGATGTCGGCGGGGGTGAGCCGGGCCACGGCGAGCGCCTCCGCGGCGGCGTCGCTCTGCGGGTCCACCGCGGGCGCGGTGAACCCCGCCTTGGCCGCGCCGTCGTTGTTGACGGCGGTGCCGCGGATCAGGCCGAGGACGGGGTCGCCCGCTTCCAGCGCGTCGGAGAGCCGGCGCAGCGCCAGCACCGCCACGCCGTCGCCGGGGGTGGTGCCGGCGGCGCGGGCGTCGAAGGCCCGGCAGTGGCCGTCGGGCGAGTTGACCCCTCCCTGCCGGTACAGGTATCCGGCCCGCTGCGGGAAGTAGACCGTGGCGCCGCCGGCCAGCGCCAGGTCGGACTCGCCGCCGAGCAGGCTCTGCACCGCCAGGTGGACGGCGACGAGCGAGGTGGAGCAGCCGGCCTGCACGGTGACGCTGGGTCCGGTCAGGTCGAGTTTGAACGAGACCCGGGACGCGAGGAAGTCGCCGCTGTTGCCGAGCAGGTTCTGGAAGGAGCCGGCGCCGGGGCCGGCCGCCGCCTGGTGCGGGTGCAGGTGGTGCAGGAAGTAGCTGTCCGGGCCGGTGCCGGCGAACACGCTGACCGCGTCCGCGGCGAGCCCGCGCGGGTCGTGCCCGGCCGATTCCAGCGCCTCCCAGGCGCACTCCAGGAAGAGCCGGTGCTGCGGGTCGGTGACCGCCGCCTCCCCGGGGCTGTAGCCGAAGAACGCGGCGTCGAAGAGGTCCGGGCCGTCGATCACCGGCCGGGCCCGTACCCGGGTCGGGTCCTCCAGCGCGGTGGCGGGCAGTCCGGCGGCGATCAGGTCCTCGTCGGTGAAGGCGGTGACCGACTCGACGCCGTCGCGCAGGTTGCGCCAGAAGGCGTCCGGCGTGTCGGCGCCGGGCAGTCTGACCGCCATGCCGACGACGGCGACGGGATCCGGGGCTTGGGGCGGCAGGGGTATGCCAGTGCCCACGACAGTCAACTCCCTTGTGCGGTTGGATGCGTCCGGTCCTTCTGCGGCGCGCGGAATCCGGCCGGCGGCTCCGGCCCGTGGGCCCGGCCGACGGGCCCGGTCTGCGGGCCCGGTCTGCGGGGGCCGGTCTGCGGGGGCCGGTCCGCGCGGTCCCGCGCCCCGCCGCCGCTACCGCGCGGCTCTTCCGCCGGGAGCCCAGCGCAGCCTGCGGAGGACCGCGGCGGTGAGCTCGGCCGGCTGTTCGAGCAGGTAGAAGTGCCCGCCGGGGAAGGTGAGGTGTTCGAAGTCGCCGCCGGTGGCCCGGCGCCAGCCCTCGACCTGCGCGGCCGAGACCGTGCCGTCGTCGGTCGCGGCGATGGAGACGATGCCGGTGCGCAGCGGCGGCCCGGGGGCGGGCGCGTAGGTCTCGATGAGCCGGTAGTCGTTGCGGACGATGGGCAGCAGGTAGGCGCGCATCTCGGGGTCGTCCAGCAGGGCGGCCGGGGTGCCGCCGGTGTCCCGCAGCATCCGGGCGAAGCGGTCCTCGTCCAGCAGGTGGACGCGGTGCCGGCCCGGGCGGTGGGCGGCCGGCGGGTGCCGGGCGGAGACGAACAGCCGTTCCAGGACACCGCCTTCGGCCTCCAGCCGCCTGGTCACCTCGTAGGCGACGATGGCGCCCATGCTGTGGCCGAGGATCGCCAGCGGCCGGTCGAGCAGCGGGAGCAGCGCGGCGGCGGCCCGGTCGGCGAGCGCGGCCATGTCGTCGACCAGCGGTTCGCCGGCCCGGACCTCGCGCCCGGGGTACTGCACCGCGCGTACGTCGACACCGGCGGGGAAACGTTCGGCCAGCGGCCGGTAGAACCCCGCGCCGCCGCCGGCGTGCGGGAAGACGACCAGGGTGGGCGTGCCCGGGGCGGCGGCGCGGAAGGCGCGCAGCCACGGGGAGCCGGTGGTGCCGGCGGACGTCATGCGGGCCGCCCCTCGCCATGAGCTCCGGGTGGCTTCCCGCCATCGGCCCGCGGCTGCGGCTGCGACCGCGCCCCGCCACCGGACTCCGGCCGCTGCGCACCGTTGTCGCCGGGCGCCGGGCGCCGGCCGCCCCGGGGGGACTCGGCGGCGAGCCGCCACCACGCCCGGAGCGAGGGCTCCTCGATCATCCGGGCGAACCCGGCCCGTACCCGGTAGGCGCGCAGCCGGGCGGAGATCGTCATCACCTTGACCGAGTCGACCCCGAGGGCGACGAGGTTGTCGTCGTCCCCGATCCGTTCGGGCGCGATGCCGAGCACGTCGGCGACGGTACGGCGCAGGGCCTCCAGGTCCAGGGCGGCGGGCGGTTCGCCGGCCGGCGCGGAGGGCGGGGGCGGGCCGTCCGCGGTCGCGGCCGGTCCCGCTGGATTCGGCGTCACTGTTCACCTCGCGAGATGACGTGGGCACTGCCTCCGGGGGCTGACGGTGCGTCAGCCCCCGGGGGCGGTGCCGGCTTCGGATCACACGTGGACACACCGGCGGATGCTAGCTAGGCTCACCCTGGTTAGGCAAGGCTATCCTAACTTCCATGTAGGGCTCCGTCGTTTTCAGCGCCCCCCCGACCGCCGCGGTCCGCCCCAGGCCCAGCGCCGCGGACATCCCGCCGACGACCTCAGGACGGTTTCCACGTGACCACGCACGCCCCCTCCCCGGCCGGCCCGCACCGGCCCGGCGCCACCGCCCCGCTGCGCTACCTGCACACCCGGATCGCCGCGACGTACGACCCGCTCGCGACGGCGCTCCGACTGGCCCGGTCCGGCCTGTTCGACCGGCACGCCGTCTACGAGCAGGCCGGCCGGTGGTGGTTCGCCGGCGGCGCGCTCGGCTCGGTGACGGTCCGCCAGGACGAGGTGGCCACCGACTGGAACGGCGTACGGCACGTCACCGCGCGCACCACCGGACACGCGGTACGGGAGCTGGGCGCCGCGCTCGCCGACGCGCCGGTCGCCGACTGGCGCGGCTACGGATGGGCCGCCTTCGAGTGCGCGCCGGCCGCGGCGGGCCGCCCCCCGGCCGATCCCCGGCAGCCCCTGGCCCATGTCTTCGTGCCCCGGGTGGAGGTGGAGATCGGCGGTGGCGGGCTGGACCTGCGCTGCGCCGACGCCGGGCTGCTGCACCGCGTGCTCGCGGCGGCCGGCGCCCGGGACGGCGGGCCGGAGCCGGCCCCCAGGCCGCTGGACGTCGAGGCGGACGACCCCGGCCCGTACCTGGCGGCGGTCGCGGACGCGGTGGCCCGCATCGGCCGCGGCGAGCTGGAAAAGGTGATCCTGTCCCGGCGGGTCGAGGTCCCCTTCGAGCTCGACTTCGCCGCCACCTACGCCGCGGGGCGCCGCGCCAACACCCCGGCCAGGTCCTTCCTGCTGGACCTGCCGGAGCTGCGGGCGGCCGGCTTCAGCCCGGAGACCGTCGCCGAGGTCTCCCCGGACGGCTGGGTGACCTCGCAGCCGCTGGCCGGCACCCGGGCCCGGCACGGCGACGACCCCGAGCAGGACGCCAGGGCCAGGGCCGAACTGCGCACGGACGTCAAGGAGGTCTACGAGCACGCGGTCTCGGTACTGCTGGCCGACACCGAGATGCGCGCCCTGTGCGCGCCCGGATCCGTCGCGGTGGACGAGTTCATGGCGGTCAAGGAGCGCGGCAGCGTACGGCACCTGGGGTCGCGGGTACGCGGCCGGCTCCGGGCCGACCGCAACCGCTGGGACGCGCTCGCCGCCCTCTTCCCCGCAGTGACGGCGTCCGGTATACCCAAGGCCGCCGCGTACCGGGTCATCGACGCCGGCGAACCCGGCAGCCGCGGCCTGTACGCGGGCGCGGTGCTGCGCGCCACCGCCGAAGGCGACCTGGACGCGGCACTCGCGCTGCGCACCGTCCACACCCACCAGGGCCGTACCTGGGTACGTGCCGGGGCGGGCGTGGTCGGGGTCTCCGACCCGGCCCGGGAGTACCGCGAGACCTGCGAGAAACTCGCCAGCGTCGCTCCATACCTGACGCCCCGTCAGGCGTAAGGAAGCGCGTCCGCACATGAGGAGAGGATGATCCGGATGCTGCCCGGATGCGTTCCGTGGCCCCCTGAGGAAGCCGACCGGCACCGCCGGGACGGCTACTGGACGGACGAGCCGCTCGGCGAGCTGCTGCGGCGCTCGGCCGCCGAGCACGGCGACCGCACGGCGGTGGTGGGCGACGGGGTCAGGATCGGCTACGCCGAGCTCGACGAGCGCGCCGACGACCTCGCCCGCGGGCTGCTCGGCCTCGGTCTGGCCGCCGGCGACCGGGTGGTGGTCCACCTGCCCAACCGCCCCGAGTTCGTGCTGGCCACCTTCGCGCTGCTGCGGATCGGGGCACTGCCGGTGTACGCACTGCCCGCCCACCGGGAGCGGGAGATCTCGCACCTGTGCGCGTTCTCCGGCGCCACCGGGTACGTGATCGCCGACCGGTACCTCGGCCATGACTACCGCGAGCCGGCCAGAGCCCTGCTGGAGCGGCCGGACGTGGCGCTGCGGCACGTCCTGGTGGCGGGCGACGCGCAGGAGTTCACCGCGCTGGCCGCGGTGGAGGCGGCCGGGCGCGCCCGCCGGGGCACCCCGCTGCCGCCGCCCGGTCCGGCGGGCGACGTGGCGCTGTTCCTGCTGTCGGGCGGCACCACCGGGCTGCCGAAGCTCATCCCGCGCACCCACAACGACTACGGCTACAACGCGCGGGCCAGCGCCGAGGTGTGCGGCTTCGGCCCGGACACCGTCTACCTCGCCGCACTGCCCGCCGCCCACAACTTCGCCCTGGCCTGCCCGGGGGTGCTCGGCACCCTGGCGGTGGGCGGCACCGTGGTGCTGCCGGGCGACCCGAGCCCCGACGAGTCGCTGCGGCTGATCGCTGAGGAGCGGGTCACCGCGACCGCGCTCGTACCGTCGCTGCTGGGGCTGTGGCTGGACGCGCTGACCTGGCTGCCCGAGGACGTCTCCAGCCTGCGGCTGGTGCAGGTCGGAGGGGCCAAGCCGGACGCAGCGACCGCGGCGCGGGTCCGACCGGTGCTCGGCTGCGCGCTCCAGCAGGTGTTCGGGATGGCCGAGGGGCTGCTCAACCTCACCCGGCTCGACGACCCCGAGGAGCTGGTGCTGGGCAGTCAGGGGCGCCCGCTCAGCGGCGGCGACGAGGTGCGGATCGTGGACGACGAGGGGCACGCCGTCCCGCCGGGCGCGGTCGGGCAGCTGCTCACCCGCGGCCCATACACGCTGCGCGGCTACTACCGGCTGCCGGACCACAACGCCCTCGCCTTCACCGGCGGCTGGTACCGCACCGGAGACCTGGTCCGCGCGCTGCCCAGCGGACACCTGGTGGTGGAGGGGCGGATCAAAGAGGTCATCAACCGGGCGGGCGAGAAGGTGTCCGCCGAGGAGGTCGAAGAGCAGCTCGCGCTGCACCCGGCGCTCCGCCAGTGCGCGGTCGTCGGCGAGCCCGACCCGGCGCTGGGCGAGCGGATCACCGCGTTCGTCGTGGTGGAGTCCGGCCGGGACTGCCCCACCGCCGCCGAGGCCGGGGAGTTCCTGCGCGGGCTCGGCCTGGCCGGGTACAAGGTGCCGGACCGGCTGGTGACCATCGGGTCCCTCCCTCTGACGGCGATCGGCAAGGTGGACCGCAAGGCGCTGGCGGCCCGGCCGGCGGGGGGCTGACCGGGCCGTCGGCGCCTCGCGGGCGGCCCGAGCGGCCGGCCCGCGAGGGACGGCCGGGCCCGCGCACAAAGGGGGCGCCGGCCCGGCGGTGGGACCGGCCGGCCCGGCGGGCGGGTGGCCCGCCCGGCGGGCGAGTGGCCAGCCCGGCGGGCGGGTGGCCGGCCCGGCGGGCGAGTGGCCGGCCTGGCGGCGCTACGCGAGGTCGGCCGCCGTGGTGAGGGCGGGGTCGTCCGGGTCGCCGCCGGCCGCGACCGCGGCCTGGTAGGCCGCGAACACCTCGGCGTCGCGCTGGTCGCTGGTGCGGTCCTGCTTCCAGTAGGCGGCGGCCTGGAGCTGCGGGCGGGGCAGTCCGCGCTCGTCGAGCAGGTGGCGGCGGATCGACCGGACGGTGCCCGCCTCGGCGCCGAGCCACGCCTGCGCGGCGGCGAAGGGCCGGTCCAGGCCGCGTACCGCCTTCTCCAGCAGGCCGCCGCCTGCCGCCGGGGCGCCGCGCCGGTACAGCCAGACCACCTCGGCGCCGCCGGGTGCGGCGAGGTCGACGCGGTCCTCCTCGTCCTCGGCCTCGACGAAGGCGACCACCCGGGTCCTGGCCGGGAGCGCCTCAAGGATGGCCGCGATGGCCGGCAGCGCGCTCTCGTCGCCGGCCAGCAGGTGCCAGCCGGCCTCCGGGGAGGCGAAGAACTCGTGCCGCGGCCCGGCCAGACCGACCGTGCCGCCGGGCACGGCGGTACGCGCCCAGCCGCTCGCGGGGGTGTCGCCGTGCAGCAGGACGTCCACCGCCAGCTCTCCGGCCGCCGGGTCGAACCAGCGGGTGGTGAACGCGCGCATGACCGGCGGCACCGCGCCGGGCGGGTATCCCGGTACGCCGTCGGGGCCGACCACCGGCAGGTCCACCCGGTCGCGGCCGGCCGGCGGCAGCAGGAACTTCCAGGCGTCGGCGGGCAGTCCGTCGGCGCAGCCCGCCAGGTCGTCGCCGCCGAGGACGATCCGGCGGATCCGCGCGGTCACCTCGGCCGTCCGCACCACGTGGGCGGTACGGATCCGGACCTGCGGGCGCGTCAGGCGGGTGCGCCGGCGCAGTTCCTCCTGGATCGGGGGCATGTGCACTCCTGGTGTCACCGGTGTCGAGGGGTTCGCGGCCGCCGGGCCGGCGGCGTACCGGCCATGTCGGTGGACGCGGTGCCGCCGACCCGGCGAACACAATGAAGGTATGCCTTACCAAAGTTATTGACAACATCATGTTGTTAAAGAGGGCCGCCGACCCACCCGGCGGCCGCCGCCGGGAGACGCCGCAGGTGCCGGCGGACGGCGCTGGGAGACAATGGGGCCATGACCAGCAGCAGCGAGCCGATCAAGCCGCGTCGACTCGTCGAGCGGCCGGGGGCAGGGCGCGGGATGCGCACTCCGCGGCTCGGCCGTCCGCCCCAGGTGGACCGGGAGGCGATCGTCCGGGCGGCGGTCGCCGTTGGCTTCGGCCAGATCGGGATGACGAGCGTCGCGCAGCACCTGGGTATCAAGCACTCCACGCTCTACCGCTACTTCGCCACCCGCGACGCGCTCGTCTCGGCGGCCGTCGACGCGGTGGTGGCCGAGGCCGACTGGCCGGAGCCGGGCGACCAGTGGCGCCGCCAGTTGAGCGACCACGCCTGGGCGACGTTCCGGCTGCTGGAGCGGCACTCGGGGCTGGCCGCGCAGATCGTCTCGCTCAGCGTGGACTCCGCGGCCTACGGCGAGGTCAGCCACCGGACGGTGACCGCCCTGGTGGACCTGGGGTTCGCGCCCGAGGACGCGATACTCGCCTACGACCTGGTGCACGAGCAGGTGCTGATGTTCTTCCTGGCCGGGCAGCGCCGGGGCGAGCCCGCCAGGACCCCCGACGAGGCGGCGCGCATGCGGCGGGAGATGCTGCCGGACGCGCTGCCGAAGGTGGACCCCCGGCTGCGCGAGGCGCTGGCCGGCATCGTCACCGGCAGCCCCGGCGACTGGTTCGCCCGCAAGCTCGACGTGCTGCTCGACGGCCTCGGCGGGCTGGCGCCCGGCGGGTGACGGCGGGTGCGGGACCGCCCGGCGGACCGCCCGGGCCGGATCGTCCGGCGCGTGGCCCCGGCAGGGCGCCCGCACCCACCGGCTCACACCACCCGGTCCGGGCGGCGCTGCGCCGTGCGGGCCGGGCGCATGTCGGTCCAGACCCGGCCGACATGCGCCAGGCAGGTGTCCCGGGCGCCGCGGACGCCGGTGTCACGCCAGCGGTCGGGAACCGGAAGGGCGGCCGGCCACAGCGAGTACTGGCGGTGGTCGTTGACCAGGACCGTGTAGCGGGGCCCGGCGGCCGGTCCGGCGGCGGCCAGGACGCGTGCCAGGGCCGCCCGGTCGCGGGCGGCGCGGCCCTCGCGGGCGTGGTCCGGGGCCGCCGCCACCGGCTCACGGGCGCCGCTCCTGGCCAGGAACGGGCAGTCGGGCACCTTTCCGTCGGCGGTGTCCGGCAGGAAGTACTGGCGCCACTCCCGGTTGCCCTCCTGGCCGTGGTTGCCGAGGGCGGCGGCGGGCTCCATGCCGTCGAACCGGCGGATGCGGTTGCGGATCACCTGGCGGGCCTTGGCGCCGCGCGGGGTGTCGGCCTCCAGCCCCTCGAACACCCAGCGCGGCTGAAAGGTGATCATGAAGCCGCGGTTGTGCCGGCTGTGCCGGGTGACGTGGGCCGGGGTGTTGCAGACGACGAAGATCTCGGTGCCGCCGAAGCTGAACTCCCACCAGAGCTCCTCGGGGTCCAGCGGCGTCGACGCCGGCCAGGGCTGCGGGTCGCCGTCGTGCAGAAACTGAAGGACCGACCAGAACTGCCGGAAGTAGTGGTCGAGCGTGCCGGGCCGCTCGTCGGGCCGGAACAGGACCACCAGGGAGGTGTCTTTGCCCAGTTGCTTGTACGTGGCCAGGTAGTCGTCGAGGATGCCGGCGAGCGGCGCCCAGGTGCTCTCGTCGTGCGGGCTCTCGACGAAGCCGAAGCGCAGCGACTGCTTCTTGGCTGCGGCCACGGCGAAGGTGCAGGGGAACGGCCGGTCGGTGTCGAGCAGGGTCTCCACCAGTTCACGGGCGGCGTCCGGTCCCCAGTCCGGGGTGGCGCCGATGGTGCACGCGGCCAGCGTCCGGGCGGCGGCGGCGTCCGCAGTGGGGAGATGCGCGGTGGGGAGATGCGCGGTGGGGAGATGCGCGGTGGGGAGATGCGCCGCGGGCGGTTGCGCCGCGGCGGGGGGTCGGTTGGGGGGCACAGGCACGGGGAGTACTCCGTCACGGGAGAGGTCGGCTCGGCGGAGGGCCGCACGGCGGGGAGGCGCGCGGCAGGGGGTGGACGGCGAGGCGGCGCGGGGCGCCCGGCACGGGCCGGCGGCGCCCCGGGGCGGGCCGTCGTCAGAACCGCGCGTACATGTCCTCGGGGATGATCGGCTGGTGGTAGGTGCACTCGCCGGACAGCACGGTCGACCCGTGCAGCCGGGAGACCGGGATGAGCACCTTGTCGCCCTCGTGCAGCGCTATCTTGTGGGTGACGTTGTTCCAGAAGTGCATCTGGCCCCGCTCGACCATCACCAGCCGGTGCTCGTCGTGCACGTGAGTCGTCGAGGTCTCCTCATGGCTCTCGACGAAGGTGTCGAGGTCCACCGTGATGCCGTTGTCCTGGATGTACCTGCTGATCCGCTCGGCCTTGTCCTGGTGCTCCGGGATGCTGTCGGCCCAGGCGAGCTGCCGCGCGAGGTCCTCGTCCCACAGCCCGGCCAGCCAGGCGGCGTCGGCGAAGCCGTGGTGGAAACGCTCCACGCCGCTCGGGCCGTACAGCCGCAGCAGCGGCTCCACCCAGCGGCCGGTCAGGTCGCCGAGGTGGCCGGGTTCGAGGCCGAAGTGGTCGAAGAGCGCGGGGCGGGTGCCGAATCCGTCCTCGAAGACGTCGGCGAACCCGGCCGCGGTGACCGCCTGGTCGATGCCGTGGTGTAGCAGCGCGCCGAGGAACTCGGGGTACTTCTCCCGGTCGCGCGACAGCCGGTGCAGGTGGTTGCCGCGGGCCAGCGAGGTGCCGAGGTAGAGCTGCCAGTAGGCGCCGGTGGTGGTCTTCAGGCCCGCGCCCTCCAGCAGGGCGCGGTACTGCCCGTGCAGTCCGGCCCAGGTGCGGTAGTCGTCCAGCAGCGCGATCCGGGCACCGGGGTGCGCGATGTCGTACTCGCCGAGCGCGGCGCGGCCGACGGCCGCCCGGGAGGCCGGCAGGTAGGCGCTGAGCTGGAGCAGGACGAAGGTCGCCGACGCCTTGCGGTCCTTGGTGGACAGCGCGGCGGCGAACGCCCGCCCGGGCTCGGCGAGCCGCTGCTCGTGGTAAGCGCCGACGGCCGCCGCGACCTGCTCCGGCGCGTACCCGGCGAGCGGCTTGCGCTCCGACTCCAGCAGGGTGAACAGGTGGCGCTCCAGGACGGGCGCGGCCATCGCGCCCAGGACGCGGTTGCGCTCGTCGTAGAACAGCGCGCCGTCCGCGGCTGCGGCCGGTCCCGCGGCCGGCGGCAGGTGGAGCAGCCCGCTGTCGTAGACGTTGCGCAGCATCCGGTGGCCCAGCAGCGCGCTGAGTTTGAGCGCCTTGGCGACGGGCATCGGCTTGCCGTAGTCGAGCCACGCCAGGTCGTCCGGGCGCACCGGGCGGCGGTACGGGTTGTCCTCGGTGGTCAGCTCCTCCCACTCCGCGGCGCGGAACGCGGGGTTCGCCGCGAAGGCCTTGACGACGCCGTTGGCGTCTCCCGCGGCGAGCCGGGCGAACAGATCCGTGTACTCCAGGGCCATGACGGTCCTCCAGAAGAAGGCGGGGCGCGGGCATGCGGAGGCGGCGCACAGGACTCGACACACCACACGGCTTACTTAGGTAAGCCTTGCCTTACTCGCATGGCCCCGTCAAGGCCCCGCCCCCGTCGGACCCTCGGGAGCCGGGCGGCCGTCGCGGGCCGCTGCTCACGGAGAGGCTCGGCTGGAGGCTCGCTGTTCCACCGTCGGCGGGCGACTCCCCCGCCGCCGGGCCCGCGGGCGGCCGGCGCCGTTCGCGGAGCGGGCAGAAGTTCGGGGGGAGCGGCCGCGGCCGCTCCCCCCGGGTCCTCCCGTGCCCCCCCCGCGTTCTCCCGGATCCCGCCGGGCCGTCCCGGCGGCCGGCCGTCAGGCCGGGATCTCGGCGGTCGCGGTCAGGACCGCGCGGCCGAGGATGTGACCTGCGATGGTGAAGCCGAGGAACGCGGGAGTGGCCTCCGCCGGGACGCCGATGTTCTCCACGTCGAGGGCGTGCACCACGACGAAGTACCGGTGCGCGCCGTGCCCGGCCGGCGGCGCCGCGCCGAGGAAGCGCGCCGAGCGGGCGTCGTTGGGCAGTTGGTAGGCACCCTCGGGAAGGCCCGAGCCGGTGTCGTCGCCCGCGCCCTCCGGCAGTTCGGTGACAGTGGCCGGGATGTCGGCCACGGCCCAGTGCCAGAAGCCGGATCCGGTCGGGGCGTCCGGGTCGTACACCGTCACGGCGTAGCTCCTGGTGCCCTCGGGGGCACCGCTCCAGGACAGCTGCGGCGAGAGGTCCTTGCCGCCCGGGACACCGAAGAGCCCGGACATCTGCTCGGCGGCCCAGGGCTCGCCGTCGGTCACCGTGGTGCTGGTGACCGTGAAGGTCGCCGCCTCGGGGAGGCGGGCGAAGGGGTCGTTGCCGCTCATCGCGTCATTCCTTTCGTGGAGGCAGGCGGACATCCTTACCCGTTCCGCGTCGGCGATGCCCGCCCGTCATCGACGATAGTACAGATAATCGATTATCTGGCGGATCGTCTATCGTGAGCGTATGACGGAGACGGCCGGCACCTCGGCGAAGCAGATGCTGTCGGAGCGGGTGTACGCCCGGCTGCGGGAGGCGGTCATGCGCGGCGAGTTCGCCCCGGGCGAGGCGCTCAGGCCGCAGGAGCTGGCCAAGGAGCACCATGTGAGCCTGGCGGTGGTGCGCGAGGCACTGGTCCGGGCGGTCGGCGACGGCATCGCCGACCGGCTGCCCAACCGCGGCTTCGCGGTCCCGGCCTTCTCCGACCGGCGCTGGCAGGAGATCGCCGAGGCCCGCCGAGCCGTCGAACCGGTCGTCCTGCGCATGGCCGTCGAACGCGGCGACCTGGACTGGGAGGCGCGGATACGGGCGGCCCACCACCGGCTGGCGCGTACCCCGGTGTACGCGCCGGAGGAGGGCGAGCACGTCAGCGGCGCCTGGTCCGAGGCCCACCACGCCTTCCACCGGGCGCTGCTGGACGGCTGCGGCAACGCCGTACTGCTGGACACCTTCGACCGGATGTGGACCGCCAGCGAGCTGGGCCGCCGCTGGTCAGTGCGGCGCACCCCGGACCGCGACTTCGCCGGCGAGCACCGCCGGCTGGAGAAGGCGGCCCTGGCCCGCGACGCCGACACCGCGGCCGAGGTGCTGGCCCGGCACCTGACGCTGACCGCCGCCGGTCTGACGGCCGACGGACCGGCCGCCGCCAGGACGCAGGAGAAGGCTGCGCATCCCGCGGACGCGGCCCGGCGCGCGCCGGTCCCCGCTCGCCGTCTCCCCGGGGGCGGGCGACCGGTGGCGGCCGCCGTACGGGTGGAAGCCGACGGTCCGGCGGCAGGCGGCGGCTCGGCGGCAGGCGGCGGCTCGGCGGCAGGCGGCGGCTCGGCGGCAGGCGGGGCCGCGGGGGACGGTCGGCCGTTCAGGGATAGGTGACGGCGGCGGCCCCGTCCAGGTCGAGTACCGTGACGGAGCGGTAGCCGGTCGACACCACGCCGTCCGCCCGCAGTTGGCGCAGCACCTTGTTGACGGTCACCACGGCGGCGCCCGCCAGGCCCGCCAACTCCGGCTGGGTGAGCGGCCAGCGCAGAACGGCGCCCTCCGCGGTCCGCTCGCCGTAGCGCACCACGACGTCGTGCAGCACCCTGGCCACCCGGGTGGGCACGTCGCAGCCGGTGAGGTCGATCCGGCGGGCGTTGGCGGCCCGCAGTTTGCCGACGACCGACCGGTTGACCATGGCGGCGACCTCCGGCTCGCGGCGCAGGCAGTCGAGGAAGTCCGCCTGTTTGACCACGCGGGCCAGCACGGTGCCGCTGGTGGTCACGGTGGCCGACCGCGGCTGCCCGTCGATCGCCGCGAGCTCCCCGACCAGGTCGCCGCCCACCCGTACGGCCAGCAGCGCGTCCTTGCCGTCCTGGGACCGGCCGGTCGCCTTCACCACTCCGTCGAGCAGGATCAGAACGAAGGTGCTGGTGTCGCCCTCGCGCATCAGCGGCCGTCCGGATGGGGCGAACTGACACAGCGTCCCGATCGCCAGCAGTCGCTTGCGCGACTGGTCGCCGAGGGAGGCGAGCAGGCTCCGCGCCGGCCAGCCCCAGGCGGCGCGCGCGGGTCGCCCCGGTCGCGCCGGCGGACGGGCCCGCCCGTCGCCGCGCATGGTGCCTTCCCCCCGGCCGCGGGCCGCCGGAAAGCGCCGCGGACGACTTCGTTGTGCATCGGTCCGGACTGATCCGGGGAGGGGACGGGCCGGCGCCGGCCGGGCGTACACGGGCCCGGCCGGGATCAGCCGGGATCAGCCGGAGGCAGGCCGGAGCGGCCGGGGGCGGGCGGGAACGACAGGGCCCGACGGGGATCGGCAAGGACCACGGGCAATCGAGGAGCGATGGGTCTCGACGAAATACTCACCACGGCGGCCTTGGTACTGCGCGGGATGAGCAACGGAGCGATCATCGACAACTGGACTGGCTGCACATGGCCGACCAGGACGCGTACGACGCCGTCATCGCCCAGGTGCGGTCGTCACCGACCGCCACCGTCGACGAGCTGGACGCGGCGCTGCTGGGCGCGGCGGCCGGTTCGATCTCCGCCGAGGCGCGGCTTCGGCTGGTCAGGTTCTACGCGATGTTCAAGATCGCCGAAGTACTGCGCTACGAGGAGTTCCGCGGTTTCCCCCAGTAGTGCGCCGGCGTATTCGGGTAATTCGGGACCCGCGGGTTCACCACCCGGCCAGAGTCCCTTCGGGCGCGTGGGATGCACATGCCACCGGGTGTTCGCCGCCTGCGCAGCCTACGATGTCGAGATATACAGTCCGCGTACGAATCAGGGACAGCCGGCGCCGCGCGGGCACGGCTGTCCTGGGTCGTCCGGCACGGCTGGGGGGCCGGGCGGCCGACCGACGGCCACCGACGGGTGCTGGAGCACGGAGGACGAGGGCACGGCGCCGCCGCCGGCCGGCGGAGAGGCGGCGCACCGCGGCTGACCGGCGCGGAGGCGGCATAGCGCAGGTGACCGGCGCTCCCACCCGGGCGCCCGACACGGCCCTGCGGGGGCCGACCGGGATCGCCCGGCGGACCGGCGGCTCCGGCCGCGCGTCACCCCGCAGGGGGGCGCCTTCACCGGACAGCCGGGGTCTGTCGTGTGGATCCGCGCGGGTGGCGGGGCGGGATCCGGTGCGCTGCGGGCGGCACGGCGGAGGAGGGGCCGGCGTGGTGTGTCGCCGACCGGCGGGAACGCGGCAGATGCGGGTGCCGGGCCGGGCGGCGCCGCGGAGATCCTCGCGACAGCCCCGCGCCTGGAGCGCCGTGCTCGGCACCTTCCGCCGGTGCGACGCGGAGCCGGTAGCGCGGCCCCCGGCGGGGAACGCCGACACCTTCTTAGCGTTCGCCGTCTTGGAGGAGCCGCGCCGCGGGTGACGGCGCGGCGGCCACCGGGTGCCAAAGACGCCTTCGTCCGCCACTCGCCGCGGGTCGGGCGGTTCGCCGGGTACGGCAGGCCGGACAGGCCGGACAGATACGCCAGTTCACCGAGTGCGGCAGGTCCCGCAGACCGGGCGGGTACGGAGGTGTACCGGGTACGCCGGGCCGCGCAGGCCGGGCGGGTAGGCAGGTCGCCGAGTGCGCCGGGCCGCGCAGGCCGGACAGGCCGGACAGATACGCCAGTTCACCGAGTGCGGCAGGTCCCGCAGACCGGGCGGGTACGGCGGTGTACCGGGTACGCCGGGCCGCGCGGGCCGCGCGGGCCGCGCAGGTACGGCAGTTCGTGCGGGCTGGGCGCATCAGGCGGAGTCGCCAGGTACGGCCAGACGTGCAGGCCGGGCGGTAGCGCCGTGTCACCGGCCCGGTCCGGGGAGGAGCCGCCCGGCGCACCGGAGCGCGGCCGGCCGGCGGCGGGTCGGCGCCGCACCCCCGTTCCTCAACCGGACGGTCGACGGTGGGCCGCCCCCGGCTCCCACTGAACCCGTTCGGCCGGCCTCGCCCGGTCCGCCCGCCCCCTTCGGTCCCGCGGCAGCCGCCCCGCACGGCCGTCCCCGCTGACGAGCCGCCGCACGCCGGCCGACCGACCGCCGCGCCGGGATCCCGCCCGCCGGGTGGGTTTTCCCCGCCGCCGACCAGGACGCCGAAGACGAGGGCGGCGGCGGCAGAGAAAACGCCAAGGGCGGAGAGGGCAACGGGGGCGGCGGGGGCTCGGCCGGACCCCGCCGAGCCCGCGAGGAAGCGGCGCTGTTTCCCCGGGGCGAGCGGACCACCGCGGTCCCGTAGGCCGCCGCCGGGAAGACCGCCGCGCCGCCGGGCGCCTTCGACACCGAAGCGCTCGTCGCCCGCCGGACACGGGGCGGAGGAGCGGTCGCGGCCACCCGGGACCGGCTCGCTCGGACCGCCACGCGGCGACGCCCGTGTTGGGCGTCGGCCTGCGGACGCGGTTCCAACCGGGCGGCGCGCGGCCGAGCCGCGATCCGGTACCGCCGCGGGCGTCCGCACCCGCACCACGTCCGCCGGCCGCCCCGCGACGGCGTGCCGCAGGCGCCGTCGCAGGGGCGGCGCGTCCGCACGCGGGCGCATAAGCGGGGCACGAGAGCGCGCGGAGCGGCGGATTGCCGCGTCCGGATTTCACCGATCGGTACGGCAGTGGCATACATTCGGACACCTACGCGGCAGGCCCCGATTTCCCTCGCGGATCTTGCGGGCTGCCGGTGTCCTGCCGGTGGGATCGGCGGTTCCGGAGCCTCCGCGGCCGGCCCGGAGGAGGCCATACGCCGGTGGCATAACTATTGACCTGGCGATTAACATGTCGGCAATAATGCCCCGCGAACTAAGTGACCACTAACTGCTATATTTTAATTTCGGCAACTCCAGGTTAATAAGTGTCACAAGGAGGCGCACGTCACTGGCTTTCTTCTTTTTCTCCTCTAGTATCGGCTCCGAATCACACATAGGCCGCGGGCTTGCGGCCGACCACCAGCCGATATTCCCCGGAGGTCCGGACGATGGCCGTTGTCGCAGCGAAGGACGCACAGGACTGGCTGATCGACAAGATCGCCCATCGCCTTGGCGTGGATCCGAGTGAAGTTGCCCCGGAACGGTTCTTCGACGAACTTGACCTGGACTCCACCGAGGCCCTGATCCTGGCAGGCGAGCTGGAGAACTGGCTCGGGTTCGAGCTCGGCACCACTGCGCTGTGGTACCACCCGACGATCAAGGAGCTGGCCGAGTTCATAGCGGAAGAGAGCGCACAGCGTGCCAACGCGGCCTAGGAGCACCCCGCAGGTCGTCAACCGGTACCGTACCGCCGACGCCGGCGGACGCACCGTCTTCGTGGTCCACCCGGGAGCGCTGCCGGCGACCGTCCACCGGACGCTCGCCGCGGCGCTGCCCGAGGGCAGCGGGCTGACGGTACTGGACCTGAGCGTGCTCCCCGAGTACTGGGAGCCCGCGCTGACCGGGGACCGGCCCTCCACCACGGTGGAGGACCTGGCCGCCCGGCTGCTGGACCTGCTGCTCACGGAGTCCCCGCAGGGCCCGTCGGTCCTGGTGGGCTGGTCGTTCGGCGGCGTGGTGGCGCACACCATGACGGGGCGGCTGCCCGCCGCCGCACTGCCGGACCGGCTGGTGCTGCTGGACAGCATCGCACCCACCGAGGCGTACACCCCCGCGGACAGCGACCTGGACCAGCCGATGCTGCTGGACTGGTTCGCCATGTACCTGGGCGCCAAACGCGACCGGGTACTGCCCGGCCCGCCCGACCGATACGCGGGCCACGACCTGGAGTCCGGGCTGGCAGCCGTACTCCAGGCATGCGTCACCGCCGGAGCCCTGCCGGCCGACACCTCGCTGCCGGGGCTGCGCAAGCTCTACGACACGTACGTCGACGGGCTGCTGCGCAACAACCGGCTGACGGCGGCGTACCGGCCCCAGCCGGCCGTACTGCCGCTGGTACTGCTCAAGGCCGACCGCAGCCTGATCCACGGCGACCCGGACCTGGGCTGGCCGGAACTCGCGGCGCACGGCCTGTCCGTACTGCCGTGCCCCGGCGACCACTACACCATGCTCACCCGCTCCGACTCGGCGGCGGCCATCGCGCACGCGCTGCTCGCCGACGCATCCGACGGCATCCCGGAGCGCCCGGCGCCCGGCGAGGAGCTGTCGGCCGCCCGTCCGTGATCCGGTCCCCGCTTCCGAAAGCAGGAGAGCTTCTCAGTGAACCGTAACCAGGGAGCCGACCTCGACCGTCGGCTCGCGCGCGATCCCATAGCCATCGTCGGTCTGTCCGCGCTCTACCCCAAGTCCGCCAACCTGCGGCAGTTCTGGGGCAACGTGGTCTCGGCGGCCGACTGCATCGAAGATGTGCCGGCCGGCCACTGGGACGTCAACGAGTACTACGACCCCGACCCGTCGGCACCGGACAAGACCTACGCCAAGCGCGGCGGCTTCATGCCGACCGTGCCGTTCAACCCGCTGGAGTTCGGCCTGCCGCCGAACACCCTGGAGGTCACCGACGTCCTCCAGCTGCTGAGCCTGGTCGTGGCCCGTGACGCGCTGAAGGACGCCGACGCCGGCAAGTCCTGGTACGACCCGACCCGGACCGGTGTCATCCTCGGCATCACCGGCGCCAACCAGCTCACCCAGCCGCTGTCCGCCCGGCTCCAGACACCGGTGCTCAAGGAAGTGGTCCGCAGCTGCGGCCTGTCCGAGCGGGACGCCGAGGAGATCGCGGAGAAGTTCAAGCTCGCCTTCGCGCCGTGGGAGGAGAACTCCTTCCCCGGCATGCTGGGGAACGTGGTGGCCGGCCGGATCGCCAACCGGCTCGACCTCGGCGGCACCAACATGACCATCGACGCGGCGTGCGCCAGCTCGCTGGGCGCGCTCAAGGCCGCGGCCAGCGAACTGCTCGAAGGCCGCGCCGACATGATGCTGACCGGCGGCTGCGACGCCGAGAACACCATCTTCATGTACCTGTGCTTCAGCAAGACCCCGGCCTTCTCCAAGACCGGCAACATCCGCCCGTTCGACGAGAACGCGGACGGCACGCTGATCGGCGAGGGCATCGGCATGCTGGCGCTGCGCCGGCTGGCCGACGCCGAGCGCGACGGCAACCGGATCTACGCGGTGCTGCGGGGCCTGGGCTCCTCCAGCGACGGGCGCTTCAAGTCCATCTACGCCCCCCGCAAGGAGGGCCAGACCGTCGCCCTGCGCCGCGCCTACGAGGACGCGGACTGCTCGCCCAGCTCGGTGGAGCTGTTCGAGGCGCACGGCACCGGTACGGCGGTCGGCGACGCCACCGAGCTGTCGGCGCTCGCCGAGGTGGTCGGCGACAGCACCAAGCAGCGCCAGTACGCGGCGGTCGGCAGCGTCAAGTCCCAGATCGGCCACACCAAGGCCGCCGCCGGCGCCGCCGGACTGATCAAGCTGTCGCTGGCCCTGCACCAGCGGGTACTGCCGCCCACCATCAACGTGAGCACGCCCAGCCCGGCGATCGGCTTCGGCGACAGCCCGTTCTACGTCAACACCGTCAGCCGGCCGTGGATCCGCGACCCGGAGCGCCCGCAGCGCCGCGCGGCCATCTCCTCGTTCGGCTTCGGCGGCACCAACTTCCACGTCGTGCTCCAGGAGTACGGCGACGACAGCGAGGTGCAGACGGTCGCCCCGGTGGCGGCCGTGCACCTGTGGCACGCCCCGGACACCGCCGCGCTCACGGCCCTGCTGGCCTCCGGCGCCCCCGCCGCGCAGGGCCCGGCGCCCGCCGGCCACGCCCGGATCGCGCTGGCCGCCAACGGCGGGGAGCAGCTGGAGGAGCTGCGCGGGCTCGCCCTCGACGGCCTGCGGGCCCGGCCGGACGCCGCGCACTGGACGCACCCGAAGGGTGTCTTCTTCCGCGCGCAGGCGGCCGACCCCGGCAAGATCGGCGCGCTCTTCGCCGGCCAGGGCAGCCAGTACGTGGACGCCGGGCGCACCGCCGTCATGGCGCTGCCGCCGCTGCGGACCGCGTTCGACCAGGCCAACCAGTACTTCCAGGGCACCGAGACGCTGTCCCGGGTCGCCTTCCCGCCGCCGGCCTTCAACGACGGGCAGCGGCAGGTGCAGGAGGAGTCGCTGCGCCGCACCGAGTACGCCCAGCCGGCGATCGGCGCGCTGTCCATGGGCCACTACCGCTACCTGCGGGAACTGGGCTTCGCCGCGGACGGGTTCCTCGGCCACAGCTTCGGCGAGCTGACCGCGCTGTGGGCGGCCGACGCCGTGGACGACGCGACGTTCCTGTCGCTGGCCCGGGCCCGGGGCGCCGCGATGGCGCCGCCGGACACCGAGGGCTTCGACGCGGGCGCGATGGTCGCGGTGACCGCCTCCGAGCAGGCCACCCTCGCGCTGATGGCCGGCATCGAGGATCTGGCAGTCTGCAACCGCAACGCCCCCGAGCAGACCGTGGTCGGCGGCTCCACCGAGTCGGTGGTCCGGCTGCTGGCCGCCGCCGAGCAGGCGGGCGTGCGCGCCAAGCGGCTGCCCGTGTCGGCCGCGTTCCACACCCCGTTCGTCGCCCACGCACTGGAGGCGTTCCGGGGCAGCGTGGACGGCGCCGAGATCCGCGCCCCGCGCGGACCGGTGTTCGCCAACACGCCGGGCGCCGCGTACGGCGACAGCGTCGAGGACAACCGCCGGGTGCTGGCCGAGCAGCTGGTCAACCCGGTGGCGTTCGCCGACCGGGTGGAGGAGATGTACGCGGCGGGCTTCCGCACCTTCGTGGAGTTCGGCCCCCGGGGCGTGCTGGCCCGGCTGGTGCGCGACATCCTCGGGGAGCGCGAGCACACCGTGCTGTCCCTGGACGCCGGACCGAACCAGGACGCGGACCTCGCGCTCAAGCGCGCGGTGGCGCAGCTCGCCGTACTGGGCCTGCCGCTGGGGACCGCCGACCGCTACACCGCGCCCGTCGTGGCCGAGAAGCCGGTCAAGGGGATGACGATTCCCCTCAACGGCATCAACTACGTCTCGGACGCGCGCAAGGCCAAGTACCGCGACGCCTTGGACAACGGCTACCGCGTGGTGCTTCCGGCGCCCGCGGCGCCGGTCGCCGTGCCGGTCGCCGCCGGTGTCGGCGCGCGGTCGGCCGAGGCCGCCGCCCCGGCGCTTCCCGCGCCCACGCCGCCTGCGCCCGCGCCGGTGGTGACGCCCGCGCCTGCCCCCGCCCCTGCCCCCGTACCGGCCCAGGTGCCCGCGGCGGTCGCCTCGTCGGCCGGTCCTGCGGGCGTGCCGCTGCCGCGGACGCCGGACGCCGTGGCCCCCGCGCCATCGGCCGATCTCTCAGACAGGCTCACCGTGACCGAGGAGACACCCTCCGTCCAGCCGGCCGCTCCCGCGGCCCCCGGGCGGCTGGACAGCCTGGTCGCCGACCATCTGTCACTGCACGACCAGTATTTGAACGGACAGCTCGACAGCGTCCGGCAGCTGACCGAGCTGCTGACCCAGGCAGCGGGCCAGGGCCGGGTCAACGAGGTCCTGCCGGGTGTCTCGGCGGTCAAGGAGCACGGGCTGGCGATCGGCCGGACGCACCTGCGGGCCAACGAGATCCTGCGGGAGCTGGCCGGCTTCGAGTACGGGGCGGCGCCTGCCGCCGCACCGGCCGCCCCCGCCGCACCGGCGGCGCCGATCGCGCCCGCCGCGTTCGTCCCGCCGGCGCCCGCCGCGCTGCCGCCGTACACCCCGGCGCCCGCCCCGGCCCTCCCTGCGGCCCCGGCCACGCCGGCCCTGGCACTGCCCGCCGCTCCGGCGGCGCCGGCTCCCGCGCCCGTCGCGGCTCCGGCGTTCGCCCCGGCTCCGGTTCCCGCTCCGGCGGCGCCGGCCGTGGTGCCCGCTCCGGCACCCGCCACCGCCGCGGGTCCGTCCGTGGACCCGGCGGCGGTGCAGGCGGCGCTGCTCGAAGTGGTCTCGGAGAAGACCGGCTACCCGACCGACATGCTGGAACCGGGCATGGACATCGAAGCCGACCTCGGCATCGACTCCATCAAGCGCGTCGAAATCATGGGCACCCTCCAGGAGCGGTTCCCGACCGAATCGCACGCCGGCCCCGAAGCACTCGCCGAACTCCGCACCCTCAGCGACATCACCAACTTCATCAGCAGCCGGACCAGCTCCGCCCCCACCACCGCAGCCGTCCCGAGCGCCGCACCCACCGTGGCGGCAACGGCGACGGCGACGGCAACCGCGGCGATCGACCCGGCCGCCGTACAGGCCGCACTGCTCGAAGTCGTCGCCGAGAAAACCGGCTACCCCACCGACATGCTCGACCCCGGCATGGACATCGAAGCCGACCTCGGCATCGACTCCATCAAGCGCGTCGAAATCATGGGCACCCTCCAGGAGCGGTTCCCGACCGAATCGCACGCCGGCCCCGAAGCACTCGCCGAACTCCGCACCCTCAGCGACATCACCAACTTCATCAGCAGCCAGACCAGCTCCGCCCCCGCCACCGCGCCCGCGGCGGCGACGGCGACGGCAACCGCGGCGATCGACCCGGCCGCCGTACAGGCCGCGCTGCTCGAAGTCGTCGCCGAGAAAACCGGCTACCCCACCGACATGCTCGACCCCGGCATGGACATCGAAGCCGACCTCGGCATCGACTCCATCAAGCGCGTCGAAATCATGGGCACCCTCCAAGAACGCTTCCCGACCGAATCGCACGCCGGCCCCGAAGCACTCGCCGAACTCCGCACCCTCAGCGACATCACCAACTTCATCAGCAGCCAGACCAGCTCCGCCCCCACCACCGCAGCCGTCCCGAGCGCCGCACCCACCGTGGCGGCAACGGCGACGGCGACGGCAACCGCGGCGATCGACCCGGCCGCCGTACAGGCCGCACTGCTCGAAGTCGTCGCCGAGAAAACCGGCTACCCCACCGACATGCTCGACCCCGGCATGGACATCGAAGCCGACCTCGGCATCGACTCCATCAAGCGCGTCGAAATCATGGGCACCCTCCAAGAACGCTTCCCCACCGACTCCCACGCCGGCCCCGAAGCACTCGCCGAACTCCGCACCCTCAGCGACATCACCAACTTCATCAGCAACAGCACCGGTGCCGCCGCCGGCGGCGCTCCGGAAGCCGCTCCGACGGCGCCCGGTGGGGCCGTCGACCCGGCCGCCGTACAGGCCGCACTGCTCGAAGTCGTCGCCGAGAAAACCGGCTACCCCACCGACATGCTCGACCTCGGCATGGACATCGAAGCCGACCTCGGCATCGACTCCATCAAGCGCGTCGAAATCATGGGCACCCTCCAAGAACGCTTCCCGACCTCCTCGTCGGCCGGTCCCGAGCAGCTCGCCGAGCTCCGCACGCTGAGCGACATCACCAATTTCATCGCCGACCTGAGCGGTGCCGCGGCCGCCGAGCCGGCCACGGCCGCGCCGGAGACGGCGGTCACGCCCGACGGGTCCGCGGACCAGGCGGGGATCGGCCGGGGCCAGGCGGTGCTGACGCCGCTGCCCGAGCCGGACCAGCTGGTCGGGGCCTTCCCCGAGGGCTCCACGGCGCTGCTGGTGGACGACGGGAGCGACCTCGTACCGGCGCTCGCCCAGCGGCTGACCGCCGACGGCTGGCAGATCGCCGTACTGCGGCTGCCCGAGGTGACCGCGCGGCTGACGGACGGCACGGACCACGCGCTGTCCGGCTGGGGCACGGCAGAACTGGCCGCCCGGACCAAGGAGATCACCGACCGGCAGCCGCGCCTGGTGCTGCTGCCCGCCACCCGGCAGGACCTGGACTGGCGGGAGGGCGTACGCCGGCTGGCGCACGGCCTGCTGATCGCCAAGCACGTGGTGGCGCCGCTGCGCGAGGCCGCCGCGACCGGTCGGACCGCCTTCGTCACCGTCACCGCCCTGGACGGCGCCTTCGGCCTGCGCGGTGTCGCCGAGCAGCTGGCCCCGGCCGGCGGATACGGCGGCCTGGTCAAGACGCTCGCCATCGAGGCGCCCGAGGTGTTCACCCGAGGTGTCGACCTCGCGCCGGGTCTGGACCCGGCCGAGGCCGCCGCCCTGGTGATCGCGGAACTCCTCGACGCGGCGGTCGGCCCGGTGCAGGTCGCCCGGGACGGCGTCGGACGCGCGGCCCTGTCGCTGGCCGGCACCCCGTTCGCCGAGCGGGCCGGGCACGCCGGCGCGCTGCCGCCCGAACCGACCGCCGACGACCTGCTGGTGGTCACCGGTGGCGGCCGGGGCATCACGGCGAGCTGCGTGGTGGACCTGGCCGGCCGCTACCACACGGGGCTGCTGCTGCTCGGCCGCACCCCGCTGGCGGAGGAGCCCGGTTGGGCGGCCGGCCTGTACGGCCCGGCCGACCTGAAGGCCGCCGCCGTCGGCCACCTGCGCGAGCAGGGCGAGAAGCCGGTGCCCAAGCGCGTGGAGCAGCTGTACCAGTCGGTGGTCGCGGTTCGCGAGATCCGGCACACCCTCGACGAGGTGCACGCGGCCGGCGGCACCGCCGAGTACCTGGCGGTGGACATCACCGACGGCGCGGCGCTGAAGGCGGCGCTGGCCCCGTACGCCGACCGGGTCACCGGTCTGGTGCACGGCGCCGGGGTGCTGGCCGACCAGCTCATCGAGCAGAAGAAGGCCGCCGAGATCGAGCGGGTGTTCGCGCCGAAGCTGGACGGTCTGCGGGCCGTCGTGCAGGCGCTGCCCGAGGAGCGGCTGCGGCACGTGGTGCTGTTCTCCTCGGTGGCCGGCTTCTTCGGCAACCGCGGGCAGTCGGACTACGCCATGGCCAACGAGGTGCTGAACACCTGGGCGTCGTCCTTCAAGCTGCGCCACCCCGACAGCCGGGTCACCTCGGTGAACTGGGGTGCCTGGGACAGCGGCATGGTGTCACCGCAGATCAAGGAGGTGTTCGCCGAGCGGGGCATCGCGCTGATCGGCGCCCGGACCGGCCCGCGCCTGTTCACCGAGCAGTTCGCGGCGGACCGCGGCGGCGACGTGGTGACCGTGCTCGGGCCGACCACCCCGCTGTCATCCCGGCCGGTGGTGGTCCCGCCGACCCCGGTCGTGGTGCAGCGGGAGCTGTCCACGCTGGCCGACACCCCGCTGGTGACCGACCACGTCATCGGTGACACGCCGGTGCTGCCGGCGGCCCTCGCCCTCGGCTGGGCGATCGGCGCGGTGGAGCGCGTCACCGGCGCGAGCGTCGGCCGGGTACGGGACTTCGCCGTCCTCAAGGGCGTCGTGCTCGGCACCGACGAGCACGACCGGCTGCGGCTGCGGGCCCAGGCCACCGCCGACGGCTCGGGCGCCGAGGTGCTCATCGAGTCCGGTGACGGCGAGGGCGCGGCCCGGCCGCGGTACTCGGCGAAGGTGGAGCTGTCCGCGGCCGGTCCCGACCGGCCCCGGCTGACCGGGCTGCCCGCCCTGGGCTCCGGCCGCGACGCGGCGGGGCTGTACCAGGACGGGACGCTGTTCCACGGGCCCGCGCTGCGCGGCATCCGCAAGGTGGCGGCCGAGGACGGCAACCGTCTGGTGCTGGAGTGCGAGCTGGCCGAACCGGCCGCGGCCGGCGGCGCGTTCGCCGGCACGCTGTACGGCCCCGGCACGGCCGACCTGCTGCTCCAGGCCGCACTGGTCTGGACCCGGCTGCACCGCGGCACGGCGAGCCTGCCGCTGGCGGTGGCCGAGGCCGAGCTGTACGAGGTGCTGCCCGACGGTGGCCCCTTCCTGGTGGTGGTCGAGCCCGTGGACCCCGCAGCCGACCCGAACTCCGCGATCACCAAGCTCACGGTGACCGCGTGCGCTCCCGACGGGCAGGTCCTCGCCCGGTTCGGCGGTGTGTCGGTGGCCGCGGCTCCGCAGCTGGCCGCCAAGTTCGTGAACAGCTGACGATGTCGCCCCGCCGGGGCCGGGCGCTGCCGCGCCCGGCCCCGGCACCCAGCATGGAGGGAACCACAGTCCGCATGAGCAAGTTCGCCATCGTCGGCCTTTCCTGCCTTTTCCCTGGTGCGACCTCCCCGGCCAGCTTCTGGGAGAACCTGCGGGCCGGAACCGACAGCCGCCGTGAGGGCGGCGAAGAGGTCTTCGGACCGCCGCCCCCGCCGGGCGACGCCGACCCGGACCACCGGATCTACTGCGCGCGGGGCGGCTTCGTCACCGACTTCGCCTTCGACCCCGCCGGCTACCGGCTCGACGCGGACTACCTGAGCCGGCTCGACCGCCTCTACCACTGGACCCTGCACACCGGGCGCGAGGCGCTGCGCGACAGCGGCCACGCCGAGCGGACGGACCTGCTGGACCGTACCGCGCTGGTCTTCGGCAACTACTCCTTCCCGACGCCCGCCTCGGCCCGGGTCAGCCTGCCGCTGGTCGAACAGGCCGTGCTGCACGGGCTGCGGACCGCCGGGCTGCCCGGCTCCGGGCCGGTGCCCGCCGACCCGGACTGGGCGGCGGCCGGACCGGCCGCCGAGGACATCCGGGTCAGCGGCGCCCCGGCGGCGGTCGCCGCCGCCGCGCTGGGCCTGGGCGGCCCCCGGTACGCGCTGGACGCCGCCTGCTCCTCCGCGCTGTACGCGCTGAAGCTGGCCTGCGACCACCTGGAGTCCGGGCAGGCCGACCTGGCACTGGCCGGCGGGGTGTGCGCCCCGGACCCGACCCTCATCCACCTGTCGTTCTCCGACCTGCACGCGTACCCGGAGAACGGTTTCAGCCAGCCCTTCGACGCCGCCTCCGGCGGCATCCTCACCGGCCAGGGCGCCGGCATGCTGGCGGTCCGCCGACTGGCCGACGCGGTCGCCGACGGCGACCGGATCTACGCGATCGTCGACGGCATCGGGCTGTCCAACGACGGCGCCGGCCGCCATCTGCTGCTCCCCAACCCGGACGGCCAGCGCCGGGCGTACGAACACGCCTACGCCCAGGCCGGTGTCGCGCCGTCCGACATCGACTACCTGGAGTGCCACGCCACCGGCACCCCGGTCGGCGACCGCACCGAGCTGGACTCGGTGGTGGACTTCTTCGGCGCCCACGGCCAGGTGCCGCCGATCGGCTCGGTCAAGGGCAACATCGGCCACCTGCTGACCGTCGCCGGGCTGAGCAGCATGATCAAGGTCATCCTGGCCATGCAGCACGGCTACATCCCGCCCACGCCCGGCGTCGCCAAGCCGCTGGCGCCCAGCGGCGGGGTCGGCGACGACATCATGGTGCGCAGCGGCCGGGACTGGCCGCAGCGCGGCGAGGTCCGCCGGGCCGCGGTCTCCGCGTTCGGCTTCGGCGGCACCAACGCGCACGTGGTGCTCTCCTCTCCCCCGGCGGACCCCGGCACCGCCCTGGCGGCCGGGGACGGCGGCGAGCCGGCCCCCGCGGCTCTCGACGTGGTCGGGATCGGCGCCCACTTCGGGCCACTGGACAGCGCCGACGCCTTCGAGCGGGCGCTGTTCGACGGGCGTGACGCGTACGGCCCGCTGCCGGCCCGCCGCTGGCGGGGTCTGGAGCGGACCGGCGACGGTGTGCTGGCCGCGGCCTCGCTCGCGGGTGCCACGGTGCCGACCGGGGCGTTCACCGACACCGTCCCGCTCGACCCGATCGACCACCGCATCCCGCCGGCCGACCTGCGCAACTACAACCTCCAGCACGCCCTGGTCTCCCAGGTGGCCGACGAGGCGCTGCGCGACGCGGGGTACTCCCGCGCCCCGGCCGCCGGCCGCACCTCGCCGGCCCCGCGCCGGATCGCGGTGGTCATCGCCATGGAGATCGAGCCCAGCGCCCATCTGCACCTGGCGCGCTACGGACTGGACTCCTTCCTGCGCGCGGCGTACGACGGCTCCGGTCTGACGCTGACCGACGAGCAGCGCGCCGAGCTGTTCCGGATCGCCCGCGACGGTGTGCACCAGCCGATCGTCGCCAACGAGGTGCTGAGCTACATCGGCAACATCATGACCAGCCGGATCTCCTCGCTGTGGAACTTCACCGGCCCGTCGTTCACCATCTCCGCCGACGGCGCCGGTACCGCGGAGGCGCTGCGGGTGGCCCGGCTGCTGCTGCTGGACGACACCGTGGAGGCCGTCCTGGTCGGCTCGGTCGACCTGGCCGGCTCGCCGGAGAACCTGCTGCTGCGCGCCGCCCGCGACGGCGGCCGGGCAACCCCGGCCGAAAGCGGCCTCGCCTTCGGCGCCGGCCAGGCCGCCACCCGGGTCGGCGAGGGCGCCGGAGCTGTGGTCGTCACCCGGCCGGGCAGCGGCGAACGCACCGCCTACGCCCGGCTGGAGTCGGTCGCCGTACGGTACGGTGCCGCCGCGGCCGGGGGGCTGCCGCAGCCCGACGCCAAGCTGCTGGCCGCCGCCGCGGCCGAGTCGCTGGCCCAGGCCGGCATCACCGCGGCCGACATCGGCTACCTCGAGGCGGGCGCCACCGGCCACACGCCGACCGACCTGGCCGAACTCACCGCGCTGGCCGAGGTGTACCCGGCCGGCTCCGGCAGTGTCGCGCTGGGCAGCGCCAAGGCGCACATCGGGCACGCCGGCGGCGCCGCCGAGATGGCCGGCCTGCTGCGCGCCGTGCTCAGCGCGCACCTCGGCTACCTGCCGGGCACCCCGTCCTGGCAGCGCCCGAGCGACGAGGCGGCGCCGCTGCTGGCCGCCTCCTCGCTGTACATACCGGACGCCTCCCGGCCGTGGCTGCGCCGCACCCGCGACACCCGGCGGTTCGCGGCCGTCACCTTCGTCGGTGACAGCGGGGCGCACGGCCAGCTGGTCGTCTCCGCCGAGCAGACCCGGCAGCAGCCGTACCACCCGGCCTGGGAGCGGGCCGACGGGCCGCTGCTGCTGCCGCTCGCCGGCGGGTCCGTGGACCAGTTGCTGGGCGAGCTCCGGCGTCACGTCGAGGAGTTGACGGCCGGCGCGGACGCCCGGCAGCTTTCGCTGGAAGCGGTGCGCCGGCTGCCGGCCGGCGGCGGGTCCGCGCTGCGGGTCGTGCTGGTGGGCGCCGGCCGCGACGAGCTGCTGCGGCAGGCGGAACTGGCGGTCGGCGGGCTGGCCGCGGCGCACGCCGCGGGCAAGGAGTGGAGCACCCCGGCCGGGAGCTTCTTCACCGGGCAGCCGATCGGACCGGATGCCAAGGTGGCGCTGGTCTACCCGGGAGCGTTCAACACCTATCCCGGCCTCGGCCAGGACCTGTTCCGGGCCTTCCCCGAGCTGCTGGCCCGCTTCGAGGAGGAGGCGGCGGAACCGGACCGGACCTTCCGGGCCGCCGACCTCTACCCGCGCACCCAGGTCACCCCCGGGCGCCGCGACCTGATGCAGCTGGAGGCCAGGCTCGGCGACGACCTGCCGTTCATGCTGGCCACCGGCACCACCTTCGCCAACCTCTACACCGACCTGGTCCGCGACATCCTGGGCGTGCGCGCGCACGGCGCGTTCGGCTACAGCCTCGGCGAGAGCAGCATGCTCTTCGCCACCGGCGGCTGGGAGCGCGCCGCCCGCCGCGACGACCGGATCAGCAGCACCCCGCTGTTCCGCGACCGGCTGCTGGGCCCGCGGCGTACCGTCCGCGAGCTGTGGGAGCTGCCGGAGGACACTCCCGACGACGCGGTGTGGGCCTGCCATGTGCTGCTCACCGACCCGGTCCGGGCGCGCGAGGCGGTGGACCGGTACGAGCGGGTGTTCCTCACCCACGTCAACACCCCCGCCGAGGTGGTGATCGCGGGCGATCCCGGCCAGTGCCGGGCGCTGATCAAGGAGTTGGACTGCCCGGCGGCCCGCTCGCCGGTCAACTCGGTGATGCACTGCTCGGTGGTGGACGGCGAACTGGCCGGCCTGGCCGAGCTCAACGACCACCCGGTCGGCTCCACCGGCGACCTCGAACTGTTCAGCGCGTACGACTACCGGCGGATCGGTTCGCTGGACCGGGCCACCGTGGCGGAGCGGATCGCCCGGACGCTGCGGGACACCATCGACTTTCCCCGGCTGGTGGAGACCGCCTACGACCGCGGCTACCGCTACTTCATCGAGGTCGGCCCCGGCGCCACCTGCACGCGCTGGGTGCACGACACCCTGGGCGAGCGGGCGCACGTGGCGATGGGGGTGGACCGCCGCGGTGTGTCGTCCACCCGCAGCCTCGCCGGGCTCGTCGCCCGGCTCGTCGCGCACGGGCTGCCCGTCGACCTGTCCGCGCTGTTCGACCAGGCGCCGCAGACCGCCGCCGCGCCGGCCCGCCCGGCCTTCGCGGTCGGCGGCGGCGAGTCGATCCCGGAGCGGATCGCCGAACGCGCCCGGCCGCTGCTCGCGGCGGCCGCCGCCGCACCGCGCACGGCGCCGGCCGGCCGCAGCGCCGCGCCGGTCCTGACCTCCGCCGCCCTCGGCCCGGCGGGCGGCGGCGACCGCTTCGACCCGCCGCCGGTACCCCAGCGGCCCGCCGCCTCCAGGGAGGAACCAGAGCAGATGCCCGCCGACCCCTCGCTCGCCGAGCCCGAGGCCATCGTCTTCGACGGTGAGCCGGTCTCCTTCCTGCCGTGGGCGGTGCACGAGCCCGTCGCGCCGGCACCGCTCCCCGCGGCGCCCGCCGCCGGGTCGCCCGCGGCGGCGCCCGCCCCCGTACCGGCTCCCGCCGCCCCGCTCGCCGGTCCCGCGGTGAACCCGGCCGCCGCCCGGCCGCCGGCCGCGCCCACGCCGGCCGTGCCCACGCCGGCCGCGCCGGGCGAGGTGCCGTCGGCCGTCGCCGACCTGGTCCGCGACATGCGGCGGCAGATGATCGACACCCATCTGGTGGTGATGGAGACCCAGCAGGTCCTCCAGGACAGCGCGCTGTCCGCGGTGCGTTCGCTGCTCGGCCCGGCCGCCGCGCCGGCCGCGCCCACGCCCGCCGCGCCCGTACCGGCGGCCCCGCTGCCGGCAGCGCCGGTACCGGCCGTCCCCGCGATCCAGCCGCCGCCACCCGTCGCGGCGCTGCCGCCGGCCGCGCCGCCCGCCCCGCCCGCCGCACCTCCGATCGCCTCTCCCGTCGCGCCTTCTGCCGCGCCTACTGCCGCGCCCCCCGCCGAGCCGATCACCGGGCAGATCGTCGGACGGGCCAAGCCGGACGGTGTGCTGTGGGACCAGCAGGACCTGCTGGAGTTCGCCACCGGCAGCCTCGCGGCCGTCTTCGGCCCGGAGTTCGCCGAGATCGACGGCTACGCCAAGCGGGTCCGGCTGCCCGCGCCGCCGTACCACTTCGTCACCCGCGTCACCGCGCTGGACGCCGAGACCGGCAACTACCGGCCGTCCTTCATCCGTACCGAGTACGACGTCCCCGAGGACGCCTGGTACGCGGTGGACGGCGGGGTGCCGCCGGCCGTGGCGATCGAGGCCGGGCAGTGCGACCTGCTGCTGATCAGCTACCTGGGCATCGACTTCCGCAACCAGGGCAAGCGGATGTACCGCCTGCTGGACAGCACCCTGGTCTTCCACGGCGACCTGCCGAAGACCGGTCAGACGCTGCGCTACGACATCTCGATCAACCGCTTCGTCCGGCAGGGCGAGGTCACGCTGTTCTTCTTCAGCTACCTCTGCTACGCCGACGGCGAGCTGATCCTGGAGCTCAAGGACGCCTGCGCCGGGTTCTTCAACGCCGAGGAACTGGCCACGCCGCTGGGCGTGGTGGAGAGCGAGCGGGAGAAGGCGCAGCGCGCGAAACTGACCCGCACCTGGTTCAAGCCGCTGGCCCGCACCGACCGCAACCACCTGACCGCCGAGGACCTGGAGCTGCTGGCCCAGGGCCGGGTGGCCGAGGTGTTCGGCCCGGAGCACGCCCAGGACCCGGGCATGAACTCGGCCCTGCGGATGCCGGACGCGAAGCTGCGGATGATCGACGAGGTCGACGTGGACCGCACCGGCGGCCCGCGCGGCATCGGCCTGATCACCGCGGTCAAGAACCTCGACCCGCAGGCGTGGTACTTCGAGTGCCACTTCTCCGACGACCCGGTCCTGGCCGGCTCCATGGTCGCCGAGGGCGCCGTGCAGGCGCTCCAGACGTACCTGCTGCACCAGGGCATGCACCTGGTGCTGCCGGACGCGCGGTTCCAGACCATCATCGGTCTGCAGACCGAGGTGCAGGTCCGCGGGCAGATCACCCCCGAGCACTCCTCGATCCGCTACGAGATCGAGGTGATGGAGCTGACGATGCTGCCGCGCCCGTCGGTGGTCGCGGACGTGCTGGTGTACCTGGGCATCAAGGCGGTCATCCGGATGCGGAACTTCGGCATCCAGATCCGTGAGCGGGAGGGCGCGCCGTACCGCCCGGGTGTCGGCGGGATACCGGTCTTCCTCGGCCGGCGCAACCGGCTGGGCGAGCCGGCGATGATCAACGAACTGCACCTGGCGCACGCCGCCAAGGGCGACCTGGGCACCGCGATGGGCCCGGAGTTCGACATCTACCGCAACGTGCGCGCCCCGTACATCCCCAACGGCGACTTCCAGTTCGTGGACCGGATCATGAGCCTGTCCGGCACCCGCGGCGACCTGTCGCCCGGGTCGGAGATGGTCACCGAGTACGACTCGCCGGCCGACGCCTGGTACTACCGGCAGACGCCGTACCCGCACCTGCCGAACGCCGTGCTGATGGAGACCTCGCTGCAGGCCGCCATCCTGCTCGGCTACTACCTGGGCGCCACGCTGGCGCAGCCCACCACCGAGTACCGCATCCGCAACCTCGACGGGCACGCCACCGTCGTCAAGGACGTGGACCTGCGGGACAAGACCATCCGCCACCACTCCAAACTGCTGATGACCAGCGCGGTGTCCGGCGCGGTCCTGCAGCGGTTCTCCTACGAGCTGTCGGCCGACGGCGAGGTGTTCTACGTCGGCGAGTCGCTGTTCGGCTACTTCAGCGACGCGGCGCTGGCCAACCAGGTCGGCCTGGACAACGGCACCTACGTGCCGTCCTGGCTGGAGAGCGAGAAGCCCGACCCCTCCCGGGTGCGGCGGATCGAACTGGGCGCGGGCGCCGCGGCGTTCACCGACCCGGCCGGCGGGCTGCTGCGGCTGCCCGGCGACCACTTCGACCTGGTCGACTGGGTGGACCTGGTGGCCGACGGCGGCCTGCACGGCGCCGGCTACCTGCACGGCTACCGCGAGGTCCGCGACGACGAGTGGTACTTCGACTGCCACTTCCACCGCGACCCGGTGATGCCCGGCTCGCTCGGTGTGGAGGCCATCCTCCAGGCCATGCGGCTGTTCGTCCTGGACCAGAACCTGGCCGAGGGCATCGAGCGGCCCCGCTTCGCCCTGGCCACCGACGTGCGGATGGGCTGGAAGTACCGCGGCCAGATCCTGCGCGGCGACGGCGAACTCCGGTTCGACGTGCACGTCAAGGACGTGCGCCGCACCGAAGGACGGCTGGTCCTGGTCGCGGACGCCTTCCTGGCGAAGCCGGGCCTGCGGATCTACGAACTCACCGACGTGGCGATCGAGGTCCGCCCTGCCCCGTGACCTTCCGGTGTACCGACCGTCAGCTCCCGCGACGCCCTAGGAGACGTCAACAGCATGAACACCGCAACCACCCCGCTCCAGTGGCGGGGAGAGCACTACCCGGAAGCCACCCCGGCCGGCATCTACCAGGCGCTGGCCGACCTGCGGCAGCCCTGCTTCGTCGTCCGCACCCCTGAGGGCATCGCCGCGGTCAGCGGCGGCCGGGTGTCGGTCACCGGCAGCCCGTCCGCCTCCCCCGGGCTGCCGCTGCTGGCCGCCGTGCCGGCGCTGCCGCCCGACCGCCTCGGCTCCCCCGCCTTCCGCGCCGCGCACGGTGTGCGGCACGCCTACCTGGCCGGCGCCATGGCCGGCGGCATCGCCTCCGCCGACATGGTGATCTCGCTGGCCCGAGCCGGCTTCCTGGCGTCGTACGGCGCCGGCGGCCAGCTGCCGGAGTCCATCGAGGAGGCGCTCCGGCGGTTCGCCGCCGAGATCCCCGGCCTGCCGTACGCCGTCAACCTGATCCACAGCCCGAGCGAGGAGCGGCTGGAGCGCGAGGCCGTCAACCTCTTCCTGCGCTACCAGGTGCGCTGCGTGGAGGCGTCCGCCTTCATGGACCTCACGCCGCACGTGGTGCGCTACCGGCTGAGCGGCCTGACCCGGGACGCCGCGGGCCGCCCGGTGGCCGGCAACCGGGTCATCGCGAAGGTGTCCAGGACCGAGACCGCCGAGCGCTTCATGCGGCCCGCGCCGGCCACCCTGGTCAGCTCGCTGCTCGCCCAGGGGCTCATCACCCCCGAGCAGGCGGACCTGGCCAAGTACCTGCCGATGGCCGACGACATCACCGTGGAGGCCGACTCCGGCGGCCACACCGACCGGCGCCCGCTGCCGGCGCTGCTGCCGAGCGTGCTGCGGCTGCGCGACCTGGTGCAGAACGAGCACCGCTACCCGAACACGATCCGGGTCGGCGCGGCCGGCGGCCTCGGTACGCCGCTGGCGGTGTCCGCCGCCTTCGCGATGGGCGCCGCGTACGTGGTGACCGGGTCGGTCAACCAGTCCTGCGTGGAGTCGGGCACGTCCAAGGAGGCCAAGGCGATGCTCGCCGAGGCCGGTATCGCGGACTGCGAGATGGCGCCGGCCGCGGACATGTTCGAGATGGGCGTGGAACTCCAGGTGCTCAAGAAGGGCACCCTGTTCGCGATGCGGGCCAAGCGGCTGTACGAGCTGTACCAGCGGTACCCCGGCCTCGACGCGATCCCGGCCGCCGAACGGCAGCAGCTGGAGGCCCGGATCTTCCGCAAGCCGCTGGAGGAGGTCTGGCAGGACTGCGTGGAGTACTTCGAACGGCGTGACCCGGAGCAGCTGGTCCGTGCGGCGGAGAACCCCAAGCGGCGGATGGCGCTGGTCTTCCGCTCGTACCTGGGCCTGGCCTCGCGCTGGGCGGCGACCGGCGCGGCCGACCGCACCGGCGACTACCAGATCTGGTGCGGCCCGGCGATGGGCAGCTTCAACGACTGGGTGACGGCCAGCTACCTGAAGGCGCCCGGCAACCGCCGGGTGGCGGACGTGGCCCATCACCTGATGGCCGGGGCCGCCTTCCACACCCGGGTGGCGCAGCTGGCCACCGCCGGGGTGCACATCCCGGCCACCGCGTCGGACTACCGGCCGGCCCCCCTGGAGCCGGCGGCCACGGTCGGCTCCTCCGAGGTGACGCTGTGAACGGGGTCGCCGCGGCCGAGGAGCTGGAGCGGCTGCTGGGCAGCACCGCCGGCGACGGCCCGGCGGGTTTCGCCGCGGCCGTCGCCCGCGACGAGCACGACGTGTTCCCCACCGAGCTGGCCGCGACCCTGCGGGAGACCGGCTTCCACCTCAACTACCTGCCCGAGGAGCTGGGTGGCGGGTTCACCGGTTTCGCGGACAGTCTGACGCTGGTGCGCACCGCGGCCCGGCGCGACCTCAACGTCATGCCGGCCACGATGTTCAGCATCACCGCGCTGACCTGTCTGCTGCTGCACGGCTCGGCCGAGCAGCAGCAGAAGGCGGCGGCGGTGCTGCGGCGCGGCGGCTCGATCGGCTTCGCGCTGTCGGAGGCCGACCACGGCAGCGACCTGCTCGCCAACACCGCCCGGCTGACCCCGGCGGCGGACGGCGGGGGCTGGTCGCTGACCGGCCGCAAGTGGATGGTCGGGCTCGGGCAGCGCTGCGAACTGGCCTATGTCGCGGCCAGGACCGGTGAGCGCGGTCCCGCCGCCTTCTCCGCGGTGCTGCTCGACCTGCCGGACCGGGACGGCGCCGAGGGCTCCGGTCTGGACCGCGGGGCACCGGTGCGGACCACCGGAATGCGCGGCATCGACTTCGCCCACCTGGACTTCGCGGGGTTCCCGGTGCCGGCCGACGCCCTGGTCGGGCACACCGGGCAGGCGCTGGAGGCGGCGGTACGGGCGCAGCAGATCGTCCGGGTGATGAGCACGGCCGGCAGTCTCGGCTGCGCGGACACCGCGCTGCGGGTCACCCTGGACTTCGCGGCCGGCCGCGCGGTCGGCCGCACCCCGCTGCTCCAGGCGTCCTACCCGCGCCGGGAGGTGGCCCTGGCCTCGGCGGCGCTGCTGGCCGCCGACGCCGTGGCCCTGGTCGCCGCCCGCGGGCTGCACGTGGCGCCGGAGACCTACAGCGTGTGGGGCTGCGCCGCCAAGCACGTGGTGGCCGAGGCCACCGAGGACCTGATCGGGCGGCTGGGCGGGGTGCTGGCCACCCGGTCGGTGCTGCGCGGCGAGGGTCCGGGCGCGGGCATGTTCCAGAAGGTGCGCCGGGACGCCGAGCTGGTCCGGGTGGTGGACACCAGCGCGCTGGCCAACCTGCGCTCCTTCGCCGGGCAGCTCCCGGCGCTGGCCAAGGCGCTGACCGCCCCCGGCGCGGCCGGCTCCGGCCCCGCCGCCGCGGACTTTGCCGCGCTGCGGACGGTGTTCGCCCTGGACGCCGAGCTGCCCCCGTACGAGCCGTCCCGGCTGGACCTCAACGCCCGCGGCCGCGACCTGGCGACCACCGGCGCGCTGGCCGTGGCCGCCGAACTGGCCGCCGGCACCGGCGAACGGCCCGGCGCCGCGGAGGCGGCCTCGTGGGCCTCCCGGCTGGCCGCGGCGCTGACCGAGCTGGCCGAAGAGGCGGTCGGCGCCGGCGGGCAGCCCGCGGCGGGCCGGCCCGAACCGGCCGACCTGGCCGAGCGGTTCGCCTGGCTGCACGCCGCCGGCTGCTGCCTGCTGCTGTGGTGGGCCAACCCGGACACGCCGCTGTACGGGGACAAGCCCGGCTCCACCGGCTGGCTGGGCGCGTGCCTGGCCTATCTGCTGTGCCGGGCCGAGGGCATCGACCCCCGGCGCGAGGCCGGGGCGCTGTACCCGGCGCTGGACGTCACGGCCAATCTGCACGCCGCACACCAGCTGTTCTCCGCCCTGCCGGTCCGGCTGGCCGGAAGCCCGGGTACACCGCTGCCCGCCGACGGCCGATGAGCCACCCGACACCGCAACAGGAGGAGGAGCCGTGCCGAAAACCGATCTGACCGAGCTGGCCGACCGGCTCGAACGCCACTTGGGCGACCCGCACGACCCGTCCGTCCCGATGTCGTTCGCTCGGGTCCTGGACTTCGACGAGCGCGAGGAGTATCCGTACCCCTTCATCAACCTGCTCCAGCGCTGGGGTGTGCACGAGTACGCCGTGCCGCGCGCCCAGGGCGGCAGGGCCGGTGACGTGGAGGTGGGCTTCAACCTGCTGCGGCTGATCGCGCGGCGCGACCCGACCACCGCCACCGCGCTGATCATCACCAACCTCAGCTTCATGCCGGCCTGGATCGCCGGCAGCGACGCCCAGCGGCAGGTCATGGTGGACGCGATCCGGCTGGGCACCCGCTACGCCTGGGGCCTGTCCGAGCGCATGCACGGCAGCGACCTGCTCAACAACGAGACCGTCGCGGAACCGGCCGACGGCGGCTACCTGCTCAGCGGCGAGAAGTGGCTGATCGGCAACGGCCGGGTCGCCGACGGGCTGACCGTACTGGCCAGGACCAACCCCAAGGGCGGTCCCGCGGGTTACTCGGTGTTCGTACTGGACAAGCGGAGCGTGCCGGCGGGCACGGTGGACGAGCTCCCGCGGGAGCGGCTGCACGGGCTGCGCGCGCTGGACATGAGCGGCTTCCGGCTGGAGCGGGTCTTCGTGCCGGAGTCGGCCCGGCTGGGCCACGAGGGTCAGGGCCTGGAGATCGCGCTGAAGAGCTCGCAGGTGGCTCGGGCGCTGATCAACGCCATCGCGCTGTCGGCCACCGACACCGCGCTGCGGGTCACCCTCGACTTCACCGAGCACCGGACGGTCTTCGACAAGACGGTCAGCGACATCCCGTACTCCCGCCGCCAGATCACCGAGTGCTTCGCGGACCTGATGGTGGCCGACGCGATGTGCCTGGGCGCGGTCCGCAGCCTCCAGGTGGTGCCCGAGCAGTCCGGCACCTGGTCCTCGGCGGTCAAGTACTTCGTGCCGACGCTGCTGGAGCGCACCGTCTCCCAGCTCAACGTGGTGCTGGGGGCGCGGTTCTACCTGCGGGACCACCCGCACTTCGGCATCCACCAGAAGATGCTGCGGGACCTGCCGGTGGCGAACTTCGCCGACGGCAACACCGTGGTCAACCTCAAGGCGCTCGCCTCCCAACTGGAGGGGCTGCTCACCACCGCGACCGGTGACCGGCCCGAGCCGCGGGCGGCGGCCGAGGAGCGGGCGCCGGTGCTCTTCGGTATGGGCCGGGAGCTGCCGATGTTCCAGCCGTGGCGGCAGGAGCTGCACAGCCGCGGTCTGGACGACGCGGTGCTGGCGGCCCCGCAGGCGCTGGCGAAGCTGCGCGAACTGGCGTCGGCGGCCAAGGAGGAGGAGCACGACTGGCTGACCCGCGCGGTCGCCGTCGGCGCCGAACTGCTGGCGCAGGCCGAGCCGCTGCTGGCCAGGACCTCGCAGCTGCGTGAGCGGCTGGGCCGGGCCTACGCACAGTCGGCCGAGCTCTTCGAGCTGGCCAAGGAGTACTCCGTGCTGCACGCGACGGCCGCGTGCCTGCACACCTTCGTGCACTCGCACGGCGTCATGGAGGACCCGCTGCCCAGCGGCGCCCTGCTGCTGCTCCAGCTGGAGCGGCTGCGCCGCTGGACCCGGCCGACGGAACAGGTCACGGACCAGGCGGTGGTCGACGAGGTGATGCGGGTCCTGCGCCGGCTCCACTACGACAACCGGCTCTTCTCCCACTGGCAGCTGCCCCTGGCGGAACGGGGGGACCTGCCCGCGGCCCGTACCTGAGACCGGGGCCCTCCCCCGCCCGTACCCCCCGTCACCCGTCGCCGTCACCACCTCTGAACCGAAGGGACTGTCATGTCCGCTCAGACCCCCAACGCCGGTCCGCTGCCCTCCGTCGCCATCATCGGCGCCGGCGTGTCCGGCGTGTCCGCCGCCTACCACCTCCGGCAGCACGCCGACATCACCCTCTTCGACGAGGAGGGCCGGGTTGGCGGACACGCCAACACCATCACCGTCGAGGAGGAGGACGGGGAGGTCCTGGGCATCGACACCGCGTTCGTGGTGTTCAACCGGCCCAGCTACCCCAACATGTCGCGCTTCTTCGACGAGTTGCAGGTCGACACGCTCCGCCACAGCGGCGGCTTCACCTTCTTCGACGTCGACAGCGGGCTGCAGTTCAGCACCCGGGAGATGGCGATGTCGGACGAGGAGGCCAGCGCGGCCGGACTCCCGCCGGAGTTCCTGCGGATCCGGGCCGAGGCGCGCCGCTTCCACGCCGAGGGCCGGCACGACTTCCTGCGCAAGCGCACCGACATGCCGCTCGGCGAGTACCTGGACCGGGGCGGCTACAGCGAGGAGTTCCGCAACGGCTACGTGATCCTGCTGTCCACGGCGGTCTGGTCGGTGCCGGCCCACCTGGTGTGGGAGATGCCGGCCACCACGGTGATCGCCTTCTTCATGGCCCACGACGAGGGCGGCCTGGGCGGCGAGCAGGTGGAGTGGCGCACGGTGACCGGCGGTTCGATCTCGTACGTGCGCAAGGCGCTCGACGCGATCAGCCCCAAGCTGCGGCTGGGCGAGAAGGTGACCGGCGTCCGGCAGGAGGACGACGGCGTGGTGGTGGCCACCGCGTCCGGCCCGGAGCGCTTCGACTACGCGGTGCTGGCGGTGCACGGCGACCAGGCCCGTGAGCTGCTCGACAACCCCAACCCGGTACAGCAGCGGATCCTGAGCCGGATGCGGTACAACCCCGCGTCGGTCGTGCTGCACACCGACCGCTCGGTGATGCCGGCCGACCGGGAGCGCTGGGAGAACTGGAACTACGGCAAGGTCGCGGTGGACGGCGAGCTGCGGCCGTACGTGGCGTACTACATGAACCGGCTGCACCGGCTCAACGCCCGCCGCGACTACTTCGTCACGATGGACTACCCGCTCCCGCTGCAGGAGGAGTCGATCATCCGGGAGATGACCTACCACCACCCGGTCATCGACATGGACCTGCGCAACGTGCAGAAGGACATCTACTCCGTCAACGAGGGCACCCGGCTGAAGCTGGCCGGCTCCTACTTCCACTCCAAGCAGCTGCACTACGACCAGATCGGCTCCCACGAGGCCGGCTTCTCCTCCGGTATGGAGGCGGCCGCCCAGCTGCTGCGGGAGCTGCCCGGCGCGTAGCGGACCGGGGTCGGGAACCCGGCCCGCCGGCCGGGTGCGGACCATGGCACCGCCTCTGCGGGGGGAAATTCCTCGTCAGAGGCGGTGCTTCGCCGCGGACAGGTGCTCCTGGGCCATCCGGCGCAGGGCCATCAGGGCCGGCTCCAGCAGCACGGTCATCAGGACCGCGCGCTCGGCCAGCTCCAGCGGTTCGTCGGAGTCGCCGAGCTGCCCGAGGTCCACCTCGGCGATCTGCTCGGCCAGTCGGGCGTAGGGCAGCAGCGTCTGCCAGTCCAGGTCGACGCCGAGCTGCTGAAGGCTGGTCAGGGCGTCGCCGAGGGTGCGCGGCGCGGTGGAGGAGGCGTGCACCCGCCAGCCCATCTCCTCGATGAGCCGGTCCACCTCGCCCTCCTTGGGCGGTGGCATCCCGCGCTGCTCCCTGGCGCCGGCGTCGAGCGCGCCCAGCACCAGCCCCAGGGTGCGGTGGATGTTCGCGTCGCTGTCGGCGATCGCGCGCAGGATCTCCGCCGTGGTGTGCACCGACAATCCGCGCACGCTGATCAGGGCCCGCACCAGGCGCAGCCGCCGGACGTGGTCCTCGTCGTACTCCGCCTGCTTGACGCCCGTCGGGCGCCCCACCGGCAGAAGACCTTCGCGGATGTAGTACTTGATCGTCGCAACGGACACGCCGCTGAGGCGACTGAGTTCGGAGATGCGCATCGCGCTTGACTTCCCGCCCTTCACCACTGGCATTGGAGAGTGCCACTGTCTATTATGGATAGTAGAACTCGCCAGTTGAGGGAATGGGAAGTGTCCCGCCGACCACTTTCCTGATTCCTTGCCGTATCGACCGTTTTTGTCCGGTATTTCCTCAGTTCGTGCACTCCGAAGAAGGCCCCCTGTGCCAACGCTGCCCTGGACCGTACCGAATCCAGCCACCCCGCATACCCAGGCGCTGGTCATGGCGTCCAGGCTCGAAGTGCGCTCGTTCAAGGACGTACCCCGCTTCTTCGTCAAGTCCCTGGCCGCCTGGAGCCAGGTACGCAAGGCCCCCGGCGCCTTCGGCGCCTCACTCATCGCCCAGCCGCTGAAGCGCACCTTCTGGACGCTGTCCGCCTGGGAGAGCAGGGACGCCCTCTACGTGTACGCGGGCACCGAACCGCACCGCGGCATCATGAACGGTCTGCGGCCCACCATGCGGGATTCGACCTTCACCTTCTGGGAGGTCCCCGCCGAGGAGCTGCCGATCACCTGGGACGACGCCAGGCGCCGGCTCGCCGAACAGGCCGAGAACGACGGTCAGGCGAACAGCCACTAGGCCACCAGCAGTGCGTTCCCCCTCCTCTCGCCCCCCGAGCAAGGAAGAGCAACGATGACAACGCCAGACGCCGCACCGGGCCTGACCGGTGCTCCACCCGCGGCTTCCGGAGGGCGCAGGGCCCCGCTGTGGCTGGCCATCGTGGCGTGCAGCCTCCCGATGTTCATGGTCGCGCTCGACAACCTGGTGGTCTCCACGGCGCTGCGCACCCTCGCCGGGGACCTGCACGCCGACACCCAGCAGTTGCAGTGGTTCGTCAACGCCTACGTGCTGAGCTTCGCCTGCCTGCTGCTGACCGGCGCGGCGCTCGGCGACCGCTTCGGCCGCCGCCGGGTCTTCGTCCTCGGCATCATCCTGTTCACGCTGGCCTCGATCGGCTGCGGGCTGTCCGACACCAGCAGCCAGCTGATCACCGCCCGGGTGGTCCAGGGCTTCGGCGCGGCGGCGGTCATGCCGCTGTCGCTGACCCTGCTGTCGCAGGCGGTGCCGGACCGTATGCGCAGCCTCGCACTCGGCCTGTGGTCCGCGGTCAGCGGCGCGGCCATCGCCTGCGGCCCGGTGGTCGGCGGCGCCGTGGTCGGCGGCCTGGCCTGGGAATGGATCTTCTGGATCAACGTGCCGGTCGGCATCATCGCGGTGCCGCTGGTACTGCTGACGCTCGACGAGAGCCGGCTGCCCGAGGGTTCGCTGGACCTGGTGGGCATGGTGCTGGCGGCCGGCGGCCTGCTCGCCGTCGTCTGGGGCATCGTGCACGGCGACACCGACGGCTGGAGCTCCGCGCAGGTGCTCGGCGCCTTCGCGGTCGGCGTGGTCCTGCTCACCGCCTTCGTGCTGTGGGAGCGGCGCAGCACGCACCCGCTGCTGCCGCTGTCCTTCTACCGCAAGCGCGCCTTCACCCTCAGCAACATCGTTTCCGCCAGCATGTACTTCGGCGTCTTCGGCTCGATCTTCCTGCTGGCCCAGTTCCTGCAGATCGCCCCCGAGCGCACCCCGCTGCGGGCCGGCGTCCTGACCCTGACATGGACCCTGGTGCCCATGTTCGTCGCCCCCGTGGCCGGTGCGCTCACCGACCGGGTCGGCGGCGGCCGGCTGATGGCCGGCGGCCTCTTCCTCCAGGCGATCGGCCTGGCCTGGATCAACCTGGAGGCCACCTCCAACACCCCCTACAGCCACCTGGCCGGCCCGATGGTGATCGCGGGTGCCGGTATGGGGCTGGTCTTCGCGCCCACCGCCGCGGTGGTGCTCGGCGCGGTCAGCAGAGAACACGCGGGCAAGGCGTCAGGGGCCAACACCACCGTCCGGGAGATCGGCGGCGCCCTCGGCATCGCCGTGCTGAGCAGCGTCTTCGTGGCCCACGGCAGCGACCGCGGCCCCACCGAGTTCGTGGCCGGCCTGCATCCCGCGATCTGGGTGGGCGTCGCCATCGTCCTGGTCGGTGCGGTCGCGGCGCTGGCCATCCCCGGCCCGGTGAAATCCGCCGGGCCGACGTCCAGCGCGGACCAGGACCACCAGCACTCGGCCGCCGTCGGCACCTGACCCCGGCTCCGGGCCGCGCGCCGCCCCCACACCTTCCCGGGGGCGTGGCCGCGCGGTCCGGCTTCTCCACGGCTCGGCCGACCTGCACCCAGGTCTGCCGCCCTTCCGTTCGCTGCCTGCCCGCCCCTCACCAAAGGGTGACGCCATGAGGAAAACCGCTGATCAGCGGAGAGCCGACGTAGTGCGCGCGGCTCTGAAGGAATTCTCTCGGTTCGGACTGTACGGAACATCGACCGACACCATCGCCCGTGCTGTGGGCGTCTCACAGCCTTACTTGTTCAGGTTGTACCCTACAAAACGGGACATCTTCATCGCGGCCGGGCACCACTGCTTCCAGCGGACCTACGAAGCCTTCCGGATCGCGGCGCAGGGGCTGGACGGCCACGAGGCGCTCGACGCGATGCGGCAGGCGTACCAGCAGTTCGCCGAGGACCGCGAGCTGCTGCTGATGCAGATGCAGCTCTACGTGGCCGCGAGCTCCGACGAGGAGATCCGGCGCGAGGTCATCCAGTGGTGGCACGAGCTGTGGGCCCTGCTCGGCCGGCTGACCGGGGTCCCGGAGTCGGTGATCACCGAGTTCATGTCCTGCGGCATGCTGATAAACGTCCTGGTCGCCCTCGACGCCACCGACGACCACCTCGGCTGGGACATGCTGGTCGCGGTGCCGGAGCACCACACGAGCGCGGCCTAGCTACGCGCGTCATTCCTCGGGCCGTGCCCGGTACGCCGAACCGGCGTACCGGGCACGGCCGTCCGCTGTCCGCCCCGGCCCGGGTCAGGCGCCCACCCGGACCGTGCGCAGCGCGGCGAAGCGCCGGCCACCTGGTCGGGAGTGGTGTCGAGAGCCAGGCATCGTGCTCACACGTGAAGTCTCAAGTGAAGCGCCTACTATGGGGTGTCATGACGGAGCGGACCGAGCCGACCGGCGGCACCCGGTGGCTGAGCAGTACCGAACTCGACGCGTGGATGCCGTTCAGCGGAATGCTGCTCAGCGTCGTCAGCGCGCTGGACGCGCAACTCCAGCGCGACGCCAAGCTGAGCCTGTTCGGCTATCTGGTGATGGCCGGGCTGTCCGACGCACCCGACCGCACCCTGCCGATGAGCGACCTGGCGGTGCTGGCCAACGGGTCGCTGTCCCGGCTCTCGCACGCCGTGACGGTGCTGGAGAAGCGCGGCTGGGTCCGGCGCGGCCCCTGTCCGGGCAACCGCCGGGTCACCGTCGCGAGCCTCACCGACGACGGCCACGCCAAGCTCGTCGCCACCGCGCCCGGCCATGTCGACACCGTCCGCCGCCTCGTCCTGGACGCGATCGGCCCCGAGCAGCTCCAGGACCTCGGCCGGATCTCCGAGGCGATCGTGGCCTCCGTAGGCCCGCCCTGCCCACCCCGCCCGGCCGCGCGGAGCACCCCGGCGGGCCCGGCTCCGGCGGCACGAAGGCAGGCGTCGCGGTGACCCGGGCGGCGGCAGCGCGAACGCCGCCCGCCCGCAGATCCGGGACCGCACCACCAACGCCTGGCGGCGGCGGAGCCTCCCCCGTCGCCGCCCGCCCGCTTCGACGCCGGGAGCCCCCGGTATGGTCCGCGGGTGCTCCCGGTGGGGGCAGTGGGGTCTCCCGGCGGGGGCAGTGGAAGGCGGCGGAAGGCCCGGTACGGGAGCGGGTCCCCGTGCCGGGCGCGCCGACTCAGTACAGGGAGTCGCCGGTCTCCGTGTCGTCGTAGCTGCCGCCGTTGCCGAGGCGGGGGTGCGGGCAGAGGCCGGCCGGGCTCCGGGGCGGGGCGGGACCGGGTCAGGGCGCGGCAGGGATCAGGACCAGGTGCCGCCCAGGGTCCGGCGCGGATCCGGCGGGCGGGCGGATCCGTGCCCGGCGGCTCCCGGTCAGCCGGGGAAGACGTTCTGGCCGGGGGCCAGCAGACCGTGCGGGTCGTAGCGGCGCTTGGCGGCGGCGAACTCGTCCCAGGCCCGGCCGTACTGGCGGTGCCAGTCGGCGGGGGTCATCGGGATGGTGCCCACCGGGTACTGCGTGCCGCCCGCCGCCCGTACGGTCGCGAACATCGTCCGGTTGACGGCCACCCGGGCCGCCACGGCCGCCGGATCGGCCGGGTCCAGCGTCCACAGGACGGCCAGCAGGTACGGCACCGGATCGTCCGGTACCCGCAGCAGCGGGGTGTGCAGCCGGCGGTGCGTCAACGGGTAGAGCAGGGCGACTCCGCCGGGGCCGAGGTCCTGGCCATCCAGCTGGTCCAGCAGGGCCCGGGACAGCTCGGCGGCGCGGTCGCCGGGCAGCAGCAGGTTCAGCCACGGGTGCGTCCACGACCACAGGCCGGCTTCCTGCAGGGCCGCCACACCCGCGGCCAAACGGTCGAGGAAGTCGAAGTAGCCGAGGGTCTCGGCGGTGACCGGGCCCGAACGGTCGTAGCGCAGGCCGCTGAGCAGCGCGGTGTCGTCCGGCTCGGGTCCGGCGGGCGGCCCGTAGGCCACCGCTTCGAGGACGTAGCCGGTGAAAGCGCCCTCGGCGTCGGGGACGGCCTGGCCCTCCACATAGTCGAAGCGTCCGTCCAGGGCCAGCCGCCGCTGGTCGTCGAGGAAGGTGGCCAGGTCGCCGTACGGCAGCAGGAAGTGCCGTACGGAGGTGGGCGCGGGCACCAGCCGCAGGGTCGCCGAGACGATGACCGCGCACTGGCCGAGCCCGGCCAGAACGGCCCGGAAGAGGTCGGCGCGGCGGGTGGCCGAGCAGGTGACCAGCTCTCCGGTACCGGTGACGACCTGGAGCGCGGTGACGTTGTCCACCTGGGCGCCGCGGCGGTGCGACTGGCCGCCGAGGCCGCCGACCGAGAGGGTGCCACCGACGGACAGCTCCAGGTAGTCGGTGAAGACCGGCGGGGTGAGGCCGTGCGCGAGGGTGGCCTGCACGACCGCGCTCCACACCGCCCCGGCGCCGACCGTCACGGTGTCGGGGCCGACCGTTCCGATGGTGTCCAACGGGGTGGTCTCGATGATCAGTCCGCCGCTCACCTGCGCCTGGCCGTTGGTGGCGTGGCCCTGGCCGCGGGCGGCGACCTGGATGCGGTGGATGCCGCTGAACCGGACCATGGCCACGATGTCGGCGACCGAGCCCGGACGCAGCACGGCGACCGGGCGGCGGTGCACGATGTGGCCGAAGTCGTCCGCGGCGGCGGTGAGCGAGGCGGGGTCGGTCAGCAGGGTGCCGTCCAGCCTCGGAATACGGGCCCGGCTGTCGGACGGGCCGGACCCGTTCCCGGCGTCGGACCCGTCGGACGCCCCGGACCCGGTGTGCGGACGGGCCGGGCCGGTGACCCAGGACCGGGTCAGCGGGTCGAAGGCGATCACCCCCGCTCCCGCCGCCAGACCGTGCAGGACAGTGCGTCGGTTGGGCTGACGAAACATGCTCCCCCTCCTCGGCAGGTTACGACCGGCTTCGTCGCCGGACGGCGGGCCCGGGCATACGCCTGTCCGGGAGCCAGCGCGATGCTACCCACGTATACGAACACAATGCGGCACCGTGCGCGGGAACGTGCTCCGGCGCGCCGCGGGCCGCCCGCGTACGCCCCCCGGGGTGCCGGACGGGCCCGCCGCGTGCACCCGGACCGGGTGGACGCGGCGGGCCGCCGGAGCCGGCGACCGGGCGCCGGGCCTCCGCGGTGCCGGAGGCGGGTCAGCCGGCCGGGCAGGGCTCGGTACCGGTCAGCAGGGCCGCGGTCGCGCTGCCCAGGGTGATGTGGACGCCGGTCAGCAAGGTGATGTGGAGGGCGTTGACGGTGATCCCCCTGCCGCCGGCGACGGAGCGCTGCTCGTTGAGCACCACGGAGCCGACCAGAGGTACGGAGACGGTGGTGTTGGGCGCGGGGTCGGCCGCGATCGCGACACCGGCCACCCGCAACCCGGTGAGGACGCTCGCCCCCCGCACCACGACGGGTCCCGGACCGGTCGGGGTGAGCGCGGACGTGGCCCGCGCTGCGGTGTCGACCGCGTCGGCGGTGACCAGGCCGCCGAGCAGGCTGACCCCGGCGATGCCGGCGTGCGCGGACGCCGTACGGGCGCCGTCGGACGCGACGGCGCCGGAGGCGTCGGTGGTGAGCAGGCCGAGCGAACCCAGGCCGCCGAGCAGGGAGTCCGCCACACCGTGGCCGTCGGTGCCGGGCTCGGTGGTGCAGGAGTGGGCGGACGGCGCGATCGGCCCGAGGACCAGCGGCGGCGTCACCGCCCGTGCGGCGTCGGCGCGCGCGTCGAAGACCGGGGCGGTGAAGGTGACCGACGCGCAGCCGGGCGGGTCGACGCCGACGCGGTCGGTGACGTCCGCGGCGCACAGCCGGTACGACCCGCCGGCCACAGACGTGACGTCGGCGGTCACCGTGCAGGACGGCTGCCCGGCGGCGAGGTCGCCACCGACCGCCAGGGTGTTGCCGCTGCCGACGGTCAGAGTGCCGTTGCCGCAGGTCGTGGTGGTCGCGCCGGCCGCCAGTCGCAGCCCCGGGGGCAGTCGGGTGGTGAACGACCAGCCGTTCTTGGCGGCCAGTTCGGCGGTGTTGGTGAGGGTGAAGGTCAGGGTGGCGGGCGCGCCGACCGGCACCGTGGCCGGGCTGAAGCCCAGGTCGAGCTGCGGAGTGGCGTCCAGCAGACGGACGTTGTCAAAGGCGCCGTCGTTGCCGTAGCCGCTCGCCTGGTCGTTGACCAGCCGGATGCCGGCCGACGAGCCGCTGAACAGCACCGATCCGTTGCTGGCGTAGGTGCCGACCGAGACACCGTCGACCACGGCCCCGGGATGGGCGCAGGCGTCGATCGGCGAGGTGGAGGTGGGCCGCGCGGTCTGTCCGTCGAGCAGATAGAAGGACAGCAGCGGGTGGGTGGCCCAGCAACTGGTCGCGGCGACGTCCACCGAGAAGGTCAGGAACCGGTCGGCGGCGGTCAGCGGAATCGGTTCGGCCGTCTCCAGCTGCACCTTTCCGGCGCCGGGGTCGCTCTGGGTGTACGCGGTGACGGCGTGGTTGGTGGCCGGGTCGGCGCCGGACCAGGTGCCGAGGGTCGCGGCGAGGTTCTTCACGGTCGACCAGGCGGCGGCCCCGCAGTTGCTGCCCGCCGGTTCCGTGCCGGGCGCGGCGCGCGACGTCACATAGCCGTTGCAGTAGCGCAGCCACGCCGGGTCCGCGGTGTACGTCTCATGCACGGGTGGGGCGCCGGTGTAGTCGGTGAGCAGGGTGGGCCGGGCGCCCTGGCCGTTCTCGAAGTTTTCGGCGAACACGGTCACGGGCGCGGCGGGCGTACCCGCGTCGCCGGGCGCGTTCGCCGCGGCCGGTATCGGCGCGGCCGGCCCGGCCAGGACGGCGGCGGCCAGCGCGGCCAGCACCGCCGCGGTCCCGGCCACCCGGCGGCGTGCCCTGCGGTGAAGCGGATTCATGGGCTCTGTCCCCTCGCGATCGGCGACTCCGTGCGTGGGGCCGCGGACCGCGTCCCCCGACCCGTCCGGCCGCACCCCCACGCCCGACCCCAGCCTCCCCACCGGCCCCCACCCCCAAGCCGCCCTCCCCCCGGCTCCCGGAAGCTCACCCCGCGCACATCCCGGCACCGCACGCCCCTTTTTTTGCCGCCTTCTCGCCTCCGGGCCCCCTTTTTTTGCCGCCTTCTCGCCTCCGGGCGCTTGGGTCCGGTGTCGACGGTCGACCGTGCTCACTCGCTCGTACCTCGCTCGCTCCGCGCGCTCTCCCTTTCGACACCGGCGCGCCCTTCGGCTCACCGGCTACCCGGCCGGACGTAGGGCGTGAGGGCACGGTGGGCAAGGGTAATTACGCAGCGCGCCCCGGCACCAACGGGCCGCGATCGGGTTCCACGAAGCACACAGGCCACCGCGGGCCGCCCCGCCGACACGTGCCGGGGTTTCGGGTGCTGACCGGAAGTGGCCGGTGCGCGGACCGGGTGTGGCCGGCGGCCGTTAGAGTTACGTCAGGGAGAAGAATGATCCAGACCATGTTCCGCAGCGAGGACCTGCCGCCGCAGGACCGGTTGGCGTCCCTCAACGAGATCTTCGTCAACAGTGTGCATCCGATGCGGATCCTCAGCGCGGAGCCCGAGGACTTCCGGGCGACGGCGCGGGGGCTGGATCTGGCGGCGGTGGACGTGGTGGAGCTGACGTGCTCGACGTCCGAGGTGCTGCGCACGCCCCGGCTGATCCGGCGGTACGACCCTGAACTGCTCTGCGTCGTCATGGCGGTCCAGGGCGGGTTCGCCGTGAGCCAGTCAGGTCGGGACGCCGTGCTGAACGCGGGGGAACTCGCCCTGTACGACAGTTCGCGGCCCTTCCGGCTGGGGCTCGCGGCGGGCGGCGAGGCGATGACGATGGTGCGCGCGCACATGCCCCGGGAGTTCCTGGGGCTGTCCGCCGACCACGTCGAGCCGCTGCTGGGGAGGTCGCTGCCGGGGGCGGCGGGCGTGGGGGGACTGCTGAGCCAGTTCCTCGTCAGCGCGACCGCCGGTTCGGCCGCCTACCGGCCGCCCGACCTCCCCCGGCTGGGCACCGTCGCCCGCGATCTGCTGACGGCGCTGGTGGCCCACCACCTCGACGCCGACAGCGCGGTGCCGGACGACTCCCGCCGACGCACGCTGCTGATGCGGATCGACAGCTTCGTGCGGCAGCACCTGCACGACCCGGACCTGTCGCCGGCGACCATAGCCGCCGCCCACCACATCTCCGTCGGCCACCTGCACCGGCTTTTCGTGACCCGTGACACCACCGTCGCGGCCTGGATCCGCCACCAGCGCCTCGAACACGCGCGCCGCGAGCTCACCGACCCGGCGCTGCACGGCGTCCCGGTCCACCGGATCGCCGCCCGCTGGGGTTTCCGTGACCACCCCACCTTCACCCGCGCCTTCCGCACGGCCTACGGCACCGCCCCCAAGGACTACCGCCACAACCCGCCGAACCAGCCCCTCCCCACCTGACACCCAACAGCACCCCCCGTGGGTACCCCCATTCCACGGTGCCCCTGCGTCCGACGCCCCACCCCCGCGTCCACCTCACGCCCGACGTCCGGTCGTGTAGCCGGTGAGCCGAAGGGCGCGCCGGTGTCGAAAGGGAGAGCGCGCGCAGTGAGCGAGGAACGAGCGAGTGAGCACGGTCGACCGTCGACACCGGACCGAAGCGCCCGGAGGCGAGAAGGCGGCACAAGGAGGTGGGCCCGGAGGCGAGAAGGCGGCACAAGGAGGTGGGCCCGGAGGCGAGAAGGCGGCACAAGAAGGGTACTCAGTGCCAAGAAGCAAGGCACTCGGTGCTAAGGCGGTGGGCCGCGGGCGCGACCTAGTCTGTGGATGCCGGACGACGGGCCCCGCAGGACCGGGGGGCCGTCCCGGTGGTGACGGCGCAGGACGCGGTTCGGAACGGCGGACGGTGGCGAAATCGTTGATCCGCCCGATCGGAACGGGCTGTCATCCAACGCCGCAGCCGGTGGAATCGAGAACGTCAAGGCGTCGGCGGCACGCAGAAAGGAAGCCGAGGGCTCCGGGGCGGAGGCATGGGCGTCCCATCACGCGGAGGGGGGTGATGGGGCGCCCTTGCGTCCGCCCCGGAGCCCTCGGCCGGCGCAGCCGGCAACCGGGTCCGCCGCCGCGTTCACCTCCGCGTCCGCCGGTACGATGAGCCGTACCCCGGCGGTCCGGGCCGGCCGCGACGCGGTGGAGGCGACCGGCGGCCGGGGCGCCGCCCGCGGCAGGCAACCCGGACCCGCCGGTACGTCCGGAGGCACTCCGCAGGACCGCCGGCCCGAGGGCAGCACCTCGGGCCGCGCCGGACCTCCCGGCGGAACAGCCCGGCACCGCCCCGCCCGCCGACCGCGCGGCGACCCGTCCGGACCACCGGCCGCCGCCCGTCCCTCTCCCCGCCAAGGATCCCCACGTGCCGAACACCCGCCCCGCCCGCCCCGCCGCCGTGCTGTTCGACATGGACGGCACGCTCGTCGACACCGAACGGCTGTGGTGGTACGCCGCCTCCGAGGTCGCCGAGGGGCTCGGCGGCCGGCTCACCGACGCCGATCTGCCGGACATCCTCGGCCGCCCGATCGCCCACGCCGCCGCGTATCTGCGCCGCGTCACCGGCAGCTCCCGCGACGTGCGGGAGCTGGCAGGGGACCTCGACCGGGCGTTCGGCGACCGGATCGGCTCCGGGATACGGCCCCGGCCCGGTGTGCCGCGGCTGCTGGCCGAGCTGCGGGACGCCGGGGTACCGACGGCGGTGGTGTCGGCGTCGCCGCGCCGGATCGTCGACCTGGTGGTGGGCATGCTCGGCGCCGAGTGGTTCACGGTGACCGTGGCGGGCGAGGACACCCCGCACGGCAAGCCCGCGCCCGACCCCTACCTGGCGGCGGCGGCCCGGCTCGGTGCCCGGCCGGAGAGCTGTGTCGCGGTGGAGGACAGCCCGGTCGGGGTGGCCTCCGCCCTGGCGGCCGGCTGCCCGGTCCTGGCGGTACCGTCCACCGCGCCGATCACGCCCTCCCCCGGCGTCCGGATCCTGACCAGCCTGGAGGACGCCGACCTGGCGCTGCTCGGCACGCTGGCCGAGGCCGCCAGGGCCTGACCCCGGCGTCGTCCCACCCCGGCCGTGGGTCGAGGCCGACCCGGAGAACGGCATGTTCCGCAGCGACAACGGCTCCAGCACCGCGAACGGCACCCGGCTCCGGATCTGGATCGCAACGGCAGCGGCGCCCAAAGTCGCCTTGACCTGAGCCGAGCTGAACTGAACTGGCCCGACACGACCCGCCACCGGCGCCGGGCGCGGCCGTCCGCGGACCGGGCCCGCGCACGGACCGGGCCCGCGCCTCAGGCGACGTCGTAGTCGACGGTGACCGCGGGAGTGGTCGGGTGGGCCTGGCAGGTGAGGACGTAGCGCGCGGAGGTCTCCTCGGCGGTGAGGGTGAAGTTCGTCCGCATGGACGCGCCGCCGGACACGACCTTGGCGCGGCAGGTCGCGCACACCCCGGAGCGGCAGGAGAACGGCAGCTCGGGGCGGACCGACAGGGCCGCGTCGAGGACCGTCTGGCCGGGGGCCATCCGGACCGTGGAGGTCCGGCCCGCCAGCCGCACCTCCAGGCGGGTGCCCCCGGCCGGCGCCGTGTCGTCCGCGCCGGGATCCCCGGTGGCGGCGGGCGGCGGCCCGGTGTGGAACAGCTCGGTGCGCACCGCCGCGGCCGGGACGCCCGCCAGCTCCAGGGCTTGCCGGGCGCCGCGCACCATCTCCCGCGGTCCGCAGACGAACCACTCGTCCACCAGCGTCGGCGGCAGCGGCGAGGTGAGCACTCCGCGGAGCACCTCGGCGTCCAGCCGGCGGCCGGCCGGGCCGATCCGCTGGGCGTCGCGGGAGAAGAAGTGCAGTAGTTGCAGCCGGGCGCCGTGGCGGTCCTTGAGGTCGGCCAGCTCGTCCAGGAACATCGCCGAGCGCGCGGTGCGGTTGCCGTACAGCACGGTGAAGAGGCTCTCCGGCTCCTCCGCCAGGACATGGCCCACCAGGGACAGCACCGGGGTGATGCCCGACCCGGCGACGGCCGCCGCGTACCGGCGGCTCCGGCCCGCGGTCGCGGCGGTGGTGAAGCGGCCCTCGGGCGGGCCGAGTTCCAGCAGGTCGCCGGGCGAGAGCCGCTCGCGGGCGTAGCCGGAGAACACGCCACCGGTCACCGCCCGCACGCCGAGCCGCAGCAGGCCCTCGCGGCGCAGCTCCCGCGGGGTCGAGCACAGCGAGTACGAGCGGCGGACCTCGGTGCCGTCCAGGTCGGCGCGTACGGTGACGTGCTGGCCCGGGGTGAAGGCGAAGTGGTCCAGCAGCCCGTCGGGCACCCGCAGGGTGACGGCCACCGCGCTCCCGTCGTCCGCCGCGGGCGCGGTCCCGGCGACCTCCAGGGCGTGGAAGCCGGTGCGCGGTCGCAGCGGTGCGGTCGCCGTCGGGGCCGTCGGGGCGCTCATCAGTGCTCCTTGAGGTGGTCGAAGGGTTCCAGGCAGGACCGGCAGCGCCACAGGGCCTTGCAGGCGGTGGAGCCGAAGCGGGTGACCTCCTCGGTGTCCGCCGCGCCGCACCGGGGGCAGCGCGGCGCGGCCGTCGACAGCGGCAGCAGGCGGCGGCCGGCCGGCGCCGCGGCGGTGTGGCCGGCGGGCGCGGGGCCGCGGGCGGGCGGGGCGATGCCCGCGGCTTCGAGCTTGGCGCGCGCCCGCGGGCCAATCCAGTCGGTGCTCCAGGCCGGCGACCACACCGTCTCGACGCGGACGTCCCGGTATCCGGCGGCCAGCACGGCGGCCTCGATGTCCGCGCGGATGACGTCCATGGCCGGGCAGCCGACGTAGGTGGGGGTGACGGTGACCACCGGTGTGCCGTCGGCGGCGATCCGGGCCGAGCGCAGGACGCCGAGCTCCTCCAGGGACAGCACGCGGATCTCCGGGTCGCAAACGGTGGCCAGCGCGGCCCGCAGCCGCGCGGGGGCGGTCCGCAGCCGGGCCGGGGCGCCGGGTCCGGCCTCGGCGGCCGGGGCCGCGGGCCGCTTCGGCGTCCCGGTCACCAGGCCACCCCCGGATGGGCGCGGTGCAGCGACTGCATCTCCATCAGCAGCAGGCTGAAGCTCTCGGTGTGCACGCCCTCGCGCCCGCCGGCCGGCGCCCAGCCGTCGTCCGGGACGGCCAGCGTGGCCCGTTCCAGGACCCGGCCGACCGTGCGCAGCCATGCCGGGCGCAGGGCCGCCGGGTCCACGCCGACGCCGTCGGCCGCCACCCGGGCCGACAGCGGGTCGGCGGCGAACAGCGCGTGGGTGTACGGCCAGAGCTCGGCGACCGCCGTCCGCATCCGCCGGTGGGACTCCTCGGTGCCGTCGCCCAGTCGCTCGGTCCAGGTCGCGGCGTGGTCGAGGTGGTACGCGCTCTCCTTGACGGCCTTGGCGGCGACGGCGGCGAGCGTCGGGTCCTGCGAGCCGGACAGGCCCTCGTACAGCAGTTCCTGGTAGGCGGCCAGGAACAGCAGTTTGGCCATGGAGTACGCGAAGTCGCCGTTGGGCAGTTCCACCAGCTGGACGTTGCCGAAGTCGCTCTCCTCGCGTTGGAAGGCCAGCGCGTCCTCGTCCCGGCCGCGCCCCTCCAGCTCGCCGGCGTGGGTCAGCAGGGCGCGGGCCTGGCCGAGCAGGTCCAGCGCGATGTTGGCCAGGGCCACGTCCTCCTCCAACTGGGGTGCGCCGGCGCACCATTCGGCCATCCGCTGGGCGGCGATCAGCGCGTCGTCGGCCAGCCGCAGCACGTAGGCGTACGGGGTGCGGGCGCGGGTGGGTCCCGGACCCGCCCCGGTGGGCGGCGCGGACGGCGTCACAGGTGCTCGACCCCCTCGGGCAGGGTGAAGAAGGTGGGGTGGCGGTAGGTCTTGTCGGCGGCCGGGTCGAAGAAGGGGTCCTTCTCGTCGGGGCTGGAGGCGGTGACGGCGTGGGCCGGCACGACCCACAGCGACACTCCTTCGCCGCGCCGGGTGTACAGGTCGCGGGCGTTGCGCAGGGCGAGCCGCGCGTCGGGGGCGTGCAGGCTGCCGGCGTGGGTGTGCGCGAGCCCGCGCCGGGCGCGGACGAAGACCTCCCACAGGGGCCAGTCGCGTTCGCTCATGCCGCCGCCTCCTGTCCCGCGCCGGTCGGGTCGCCCGGTCCGCCGGCCGCCGCCCGTCGTTTGGCGGCGTACGCGGAGGCGGCGTCGCGCACCCAGGCGCCCTCTTCGTGGACCCGCCGGCGGTGGGCCAGCCGGTCGCGGTTGCAGGGGCCGTCGCCCTTGATGACGCGGCGCAGTTCCTCGAAGTCCGGCGCGGTGAAGTCGTAGTGGCCGCGTTCGGCGTTCCACCGCAGGTCCGGGTCCGGCAGGGTCACGCCCAGCGCCTCGGCCTGCGGGACGCAGACGTCCACGAAGCGCTGCCGCAGCTCGTCGTTGGTGAACCGCTTGATCCGCCAGGCCATGGACTGCGCGGAGTGGGTGGAGGAGTCGTGCGGCGGGCCGAACATCGCCAGGGCCGGGTACCACCAGCGGTCCACCGCCTCCTGTGCCATCGCCCGCTGCCGCGGGGAGCCGTGGGTCAGCGCCCACAGGGAGTCGAAGCCCTGCCGGTGGTGGAAGGACTCCTCCTTGCACACCCGCACCATCGCCCGTGCGTAGGGCCCGTAGGAGGTGCGGCACAGCGGGACCTGGTTGATGATCGCCGCGCCGTCCGTCAGCCAGGCCAGTGCCCCGGTGTCCGCCCAGGTCAGCGTGGGGTAGTTGATGAAGGACAGATAGCCCTGACGGCCTTCGTGCAGGGCGTCGAGCAGGTCCGCGCGCCGCACGCCGAGCGTCTCGGCGGCCGCGTAGAGGTACAGGCCGTGGCCGGCCTCGTCCTGCACCTTGGCCAGCAGGACGGTCTTGCGGTGCAGGGAGGGGGCGCGGCTGATCCAGTGCGCCTCCGGCTGCATGCCGACGATCTCGGAGTGGGCGTGCTGGGCGAGCTGGCGTACCAGCGATCTGCGGTACGCCTCGGGCATCCAGTCGCGCGGTTCGATCTTCCCGTCGGCCGCGAGGACGGCTTCGAACAGGGCTGTCAGGGCGTCCTCGTCGGCTGACGGACCGTGGTCGGCTGACGGGCTTTGCGGCGAGGGCCGCGGGGCTCCCGCCAGCGCCGACTCGGCCGCCGCCACCTCCGCCAGCAGCTGGGCGCTCCCCGGGATCGGGGGCGTCTGGGTTGGTCGTTCGGCCACCACCGGTCTCCTTCCTCCAGTGGCCGCACTGTATGGCCGGCCCCCGGGCGGGGCGGGCGGGGTCGTCCACTAGCTGTCAGCGCCGGGCGGACGGGCGGCAGGAAGGTGTCAGCGCCCCGGGCCGGCCCCGGAACGCTGCCCAGCATGTGAGCACCGAAGGAGTCGGTGAGAGTGGATGAGAGGAGTGGCCGACGTGCCCACGACGAAGGGCTTCTACATAGGCCTGATGTTCGATCACGCCGCGGCCCGGCACCGTTCGGCACCGGTCGTGCTGGACACCCCGTTGCAGCTGTCGCCCGAGGACGGCACCAGCGTGACGGTCGGCCGACTCTCGGAGCTGGTACGGGAGGTGGCGGGCCGGCTGGTGACCGCCGGTGTGCGGCCCGGCGACCGGGTGGCGGTCTACAAGACCAACAACTTCGACATCGCGCTGGTGTCCGCCGCGGTGCAGCGCGTCGGCGCCGTCCCGGCCCTCTTCTCGCCGATGCTGACCGGTGAGACCGCCTCCGGGCTGCTGGCGCGGCTGGACTCGCCCTGGCTGCTGACCGACGCCGAGAAGTACACCGCCTCCGGCGTCGACGGCACGGCCGCGCGCCGCATCCTGCTGGTCGCCGGTGACGAACTGCCCGGCACCGAGTCACTGTCCCGGCACCCGGTCGCCTCGCTGCGAGGCGCCTCGGTGCCCGCGCCCGACGCGCCGGCGTTCATCAGCCACACCTCGGGGACGACCGGACTGCCCAAGCTGGTGGTGCAGACGCCCGACGCCCTCTACCAGCGGCTGCGGCTGCAGAGGCTGGTCGCCTCCTGGGTGTGGCGGCGCGAGACGGTCGCGCTGTGCGTCAGCTTCGTGCACGCCCGGTTCTACAGCGCACTGGACCTGGGCATGTCCTTCGGCAACCCGCTGCTGGTCGCGGTGGACGGCAGCCCGGAGAACATCGGGCCGTTCTTCGCCCGGCACCGGCCCGGCGCGGTGGAGACCCAGCCGAACACCTTCATCGACTGGGAGACGCTGGCCGAGGCCGACGGCCGGCCGCTGTCCAGCGTCCGCTACTACAGCGCCACCTTCGACGCGATGCACCCGCGCACCATCCAGAACCTGCTGGGCGCCTCCGTGCGCCGCTCCCCCAAGTTCATCCAGCTGTACGGGCAGACCGAGACCGGCCCGGTGGCCGGCCGGTTCTACACCGCGCGCGGCGCGGTCGGCATGGACGGCCGGTGCGTGGGCTGGCCGCTGCCCGGGGTGATCCGGATGCGCGTCACCGGCGACGACGGACGGGCGGTGCGGGCCGGCACGGTGGGCCACATCGAGGTCAGGAGCCGCACCCGCGCCGTGACGTACCTCAAGGAGGACGCCCGCTTCGCCGAGCAGCAGAACGGCTCCTGGTGGCGGATGGGCGACCTGGGCTTCATGGACCGGTGGGGCCGGCTGCACATGCTGGACCGGGAGATCGACTCCATCGACAGCGTCGGCTCCAACCTGGAGATCGAGGACACCCTGATGGAGCGGCTGCCGGAGCTGCGCGAGGTCGTGGTGCTCGGCGGCCTGGGCGCCAGGCCGGTGCCGGTGGTGTGCACCCGCGGGGACGAGCCGCTGGACGCCGAGCGCTGGCAGCTGGCCCTGTCGGGCCTGCCGGAGCTGGCCGGCGTGGTGGAGCTGCCCTTCGACCGGGTGCCGCGCACCTCCACCTGGAAGGTACGCCGCCCGGACCTGATCAGGATGCTGGAAAAGGACGGCATCCGTGGCTGAGACCGCCGCCGCGGCCACCGCGCCGGCCGCCGGCGGCGTCCCCGTGCCGGTGGGCGCCGGGGAGCTGGGCGCGCGCCTGGGGATCGAACTGGTGTCGGCCGAGCCCGGCCGGGTCGTCGGCTCGATGCCCGTGGACGGCAACACCCAGCCCTTCGGCGTGCTGCACGGCGGGGCCTCGTGCGTGCTCGCCGAGTCGCTGGCCTCGATCGGCGCCTGCCTGCACTTCGGGGCGGACGGCGGCATCGGGGTGGGCACCGAGATCAGCGCCAGCCACCACCGGCCGGTGTCCGCCGGTCGGGTCAGGGGCGTGGCCACCGCCGTACGACTGGGCCGCACCCACGCCACGTACGAGATCGCCATCGAGGACGAACAGGGCCGCCGGGTGTGCAGCGCCCGGATGACCTGCGTGCGTTCGCGGGCCTGAGAGACCGAGGAGACCACCACCCCATGGCGCCGCTGTCACCTTCCGCCCACCGGGACACCTTCGCCCGCGACGGCCTGCCGCCCGCCGGGCAGTGGCCCGCCCTGATCGCCGACCTGCCGGAACTGCGCTACCCGGAGCGGCTCAACTGCGCCGAGGAACTGCTCGACGGCGCCATCGCCCGGTACGGCGCCGACCGTCCCGCCCTCGTCGACCAGGACGGGTGGCGGTGGAGTTACGCGGAACTGCGCGACCACGTGAACCGCCTGGCGCACGTACTGGTGGCGGACTACGGGCTGGTGCCCGGCAACCGGGTACTGCTGCGCGGTCCCAACTCCCCGTGGCTGGCAGCCTGCTGGCTGGCGGCGCTGAAGGCCGGCGCCGTCGTGGTGACCACCATGCCGCTGCTGCGGGCCACCGAGCTGCGGCAGATCACCGACCTGGCCCGGGTGCAGCTCGCGGTGTGCGAGCGGGGGCTGGTGGACGAGCTGGCCGAGGCCGGCTTCCCCGCGGCGCGCACCGTGACCTACACCGGCGGGCAGGGGGCCGAAAGCGAGCTGCTGCGGCTGGCGGCGGCCAAGCCGGACCGCTTCACGGCGGTCGCGACCGCGGCGGACGACGTGGCGCTGATCGCCTTCACCTCCGGCACCAGCGGCCGGCCCAAGGCCACCCTGCACTTCCACCGGGACGTGCTCAGCATCGCCGACACCTTCAGCGCGCACGTGCTGCGCCCCCGCCCGGACGACGTGTTCATCGGCAGCCCGCCGCTGGCCTTCACCTTCGGCCTGGGCGGGCTGCTGGTCTTCCCGCTGCGGGCCGGGGCCGCCGCCGTACTGCTGGAGCGGGCCGCGCCCGACGTGCTCTTCCGGGCCGTGGAGCGGCACCGGGCCACGGTGCTGTTCACCGCGCCCACCGCGTACCGCGCGGCCCTGGACACCGTGCGGGAGCGGGACCTGTCCTCGCTGCGCCGCTGCGTCTCGGCGGGCGAGCCGCTGCCCGCGTGGGTGTGGCACGCCTTCCACGAGGCCACCGGGCAGCGGGTGATCGACGGCATCGGCTCCACCGAGATGCTGCACGTCTTCATCTCCGCCGCGGACGACGACATCCGGGTGGGCGCCACCGGCCGGCCCGTGCCGGGCTTCCGGGCCCGGGTCGTGGACGACGACGGCGCCGAGGTGCCCGACGGCACGCCCGGCCGGCTCGCCGTCCAGGGCCCGACCGGCTGCCGCTACCTGTCCGACGACCGGCAGCTCCAGCAGGTGCAGGACGGCTGGAACATCACCGGGGACGTCTACGTGCGGGACGCGGACGGCTACTTCTGGTACCAGGCGCGCGCCGACGACATGATCGTCACCTCCGGCTACAACGTGGCCGCCCCCGAGGTGGAGCAGGCCGTCATCCGGCACCCCGCGGTGGCCGACTGCGGAGTCATCGGCGTCCCCGACGGCGCCCGCGGGGCGCTGGTCAAGTCCTATGTGGTGCTCGCCCCCGGCTACACCCCCTCCGACCTGCTCGCCGCGCAGATCCAGGAGTTCGTCAAGCAGACGATCGCGCCCTACAAGTACCCCCGGCTGGTGGAGTTCGTCTCCTCCCTTCCGGCCAGCGCCACCGGGAAGCTGCAGCGCCACGCGCTGCGGGAGTCGGTGCTGGCCGAGACCGGCTGACCCGCCGCCCGCGGGGCGGGCGCCGCCGGCCCGCTCCACCGGCCCGCCACGCCGCCGACCGGGCCCGCACCGGGCGGCCGGCCGCGCCACCGACCGGCCTGCACCGGTCTGCCGTGCCACCGCCCGGCCCGCGGCGGCCGGGCGGCGACCGCTGCCCGGCCGCCCGCCGCCCCTCGCCGACCCCTTCCGACATCCGTGCACTGGAGGCCCGCTCACATGTCTCTGATGGAGGCAGCACCCGCCCTGTCCGCCGACCTGCCCGCGCGGCGGCAGTGGACCACTCCCGCCGGGGTGCTCGTCCACCGCACCAGCGAGCCGGCCGGCGACGCCCACCTGATCCGCGACAGCCTGGAGAACGCCCTCGACCAGCGGCGCGGGATGCTGCTCTTCCGCGGCCAGGACCGGGCCCTCGGCTACGTCGACCCGCCGCTGGAGGTCACCGTGCGCGGCGACCGGGTCGCCGTCTCGGCCCTCAACTCCCGCGGGCGGGTGCTGCTGCGCGCTCTCGGCCCGCTGCTGGCCCGTTCGGTGATGGTCACCGGCGAGGGACCCGACGCCGTCCACGGCCGGGTGGCCGGCGGCGGCGAGGTCTTCGCCGAGGAGGACCGCACCCGCCACGCGGGCGCGTTCACCGCGGTCCGCGCCCTGCTCGCGGCGATGGCCGGCGACGAGGACGGACTGCTCGGCCTGTACGGGGCGTTCGGCTACGACCTGGTCTTCCAGCTCGAAGCCGTCCCGCTGCGCCGGCGGCGCGCCGAGGACGACCGCGACCTGGTCCTGCACCTGCCGGACGAGCTGGTCGAACTCGACCTGCGCCGCGGCCGCGCGGTGCGCCACCGCTACGAGTTCGCGGTGCGGGGCGAGTCCACCGAGGGCCTGCCCCGCGCCACCGCCGCGCGCCCCTTCGTCCCCGGCGTCCCGGCCGAGCCGCGCGACCACGCGCCGGGCGAGTACGCGCAGGTGGTGACGCGGGCCAGGGAGCTGTTCCGGGCCGGCGACCTGTTCGAGGCCGTGCCGGGGCAGGTGTTCCGGCGCGGCTGCCTCCAGCCGCCGTCCGCGCTGTTCCGGCGGCTGCGCGCGTCCAACCCGGCCCCGTACAACCTGCTGGCCAACCTCGGCGAGGGCGAGTTCCTGGTGGGCGCCTCCCCCGAGATGTTCGTCCGGGTGCGGCGCGGCGCGGCCGGCGCCGGGGGCGAGCACCTGGTCGTGGAGTCCGCCCCGATCAGCGGCACGATCGCCCGCGGCGCCGACGCGCTGGAGGACGCCGAGCGGACCCGTGAGCTGCTGGCGTCCGTCAAGGACGAGTCCGAGCTGACCATGTGCACCGACGTCGACCGCAACGACAAGGCCCGGGTGTGCGTGCCCGGGACGGTCCGCGTCACCGCGCGCCGCCGGATCGAGCTGTACTCGACGCTGATCCACACCGTGGACCGCGTCGAGGGCGTGCTCGCGGCCGGCCGGGACGCGCTGGACGGCTTCCTCGCCCACCTGTGGGCGGTCACCGTCACCGGCGCGCCCAAGCTGGCCGCGGTGGAGTTCATCGAGCGCGCCGAGCGCTCCCCGCGGCGCTGGTACGGCGGCGCGGCCGGCGTACTGGCCTTCGACGGGACGCTGGACACGGTGCTGACGCTGCGCACCATCCAGGTACGCGACGGCGTGGCCACCGTGCGGGTCGGCGCGACCCTGCTGTACGACTCGTCGCCGCAGGCGGAGGAGGCCGAGACCGAGCTGAAGGCGAAGGCGCTGCTGCGGGTGCTCGACGAGCCGGCCGCGGGCCCGGCGCCGCGCCGGCCGGCCGCCCCCGGCCCGGCCGATCCCCGGCCGGCCGAGGGACTGCGGGTGCTGATGGTCGACCACCGCGACTCCTTCGCCCACACCCTGGCCGACTACCTGCGGCAGACCGGCGCCCGCGTCACCACCTACCGGGCCGGCAGCCACCTGCCGATGCTGGCCCGCGACCGGCCCGACCTGGTGGTGCTGTCACCGGGCCCCGGCCGGCCGGCCGACTTCGACGTGGCCGGCACCATCGCCGAGGCGCAGGCGCGGGACATCCCGGTGTTCGGTGTGTGCCTGGGCCTGCAGGGGCTGGTGGAGTACTGCGGCGGCGCGCTGTCCGTCCTGGACCACCCGGTGCACGGCAAGCCGTCGCGGGTACGGGTCACCGCGCCCGACAGCGCGCTGCTGGCCGGGCTGCCCGAGCACTTCGACGTCGGCCGCTACCACTCGCTGTACACCGCCGCCCGCGACGTGCCCGAGCAGCTGCGGGTGACCGCGCAGACCGAGGACGGCGTGGCCATGGTCGTCGAGCACCGCGAACGGCCGCTGGCCGCGGTCCAGTTCCACCCCGAATCGATCATGACGACCCGCGGCGGCGCCGGCCGTCTGGTCATCGCCAACGCCGTGACCTCGCTGGTCCGCCCGGCCGGGGCGGGCCGGCTGTGACGCGTACGCGCACCACGTCGACCACCTCCCGGCCCCAGGCCAGGCCGGGCCCGGGGAGCTGGGGAAAAGGAGAGCTCGGATGACCGGCCCGCACCTGCGGATAGCGCTCGTCGGCATGGGACCGCGGGGGCTCTCCGCGCTGGAACGGCTGTGCGCCAACGAACGCAAGTCGCCCTCCCACGAGACCGTCACCGTCCACATCGTCGACCCGTACCGGCCTGGTCCCGGACAGGTGTGGCGCACCGACCAGTCCCGCCACCTGCTGATGAACACCGTCGCCTCGCAGATCACCCTCTTCACCGACGACAGCGTCCGCATCGAGGGGCCGGTCGAGACCGGACCCAGCCTGTACGATTGGGCCCGCACGGTGGCCCTGATGGCGCCGATCGGGGACGCCCTGTGGCGCTACGACGACCAGACGCTGGCCGAGGCCCGCGACCTGGGCCCGGACGACTACCCGACCCGCGCCTTCTACGGCCACTACCTGGAGGCCGTCCACCGGCAGGTCGTCACCGGCGCCCCCGGCCATCTGACCGTCGTCACGCACCGGACGCGCGCGCTGGCGCTGGACGACGACGGCACCGACGAGGGCCACCAGGTGCTCACCCTGGAGGACGGCACCCGCATCGCCGGGCTGCACGCGGTGGTGCTCGCCCAGGGCCACGTCCCGTGCCGTCCCACCGCCGAGGAGCAGGCGCTGTCGGCGCTGTCCCGGCAGGCCGGGCTGCCGCACATCCTGCCGGCCAACCCCACCGACGTGGACGTCTCCGGGATCGGCGCGGGGACCGCGGTGCTGCTGCGGGGCCTGGGCCTGAACTTCTTCGACTACATGGCGCTGTTCACCGTCGGCCGCGGCGGCTCCTTCCGGCCGGCCGGCGACGGCCGCCTGGTCTACCGCGCCTCGGGCCGCGAACCGCGGCTGTACGCCGGGTCGCGGCGCGGTGTGCCCTACCACGCCCGGGGGGAGAACGAGAAGGGCCCGCACGGCCGCCACCACCCCGCGCTGCTGACCGCCGAGGCCGTCGAACGGCTACGGGAGCGGGCCCGCGGCGGCGCCCGGGTCACGTTCGGTACGGACCTGTGGCCGCTGGTCTCCGCCGAGGTGGAGAGCGTCTACTACGGCACCCTGCTCACCTCCCGGGGGCGCGACGGGGAGCGGGCCGAGCTGGTCCGGCGCTACCTGGAGACGCCGCCGGGGCCCGGCCGGGAGGAGCTGCTGGACTCCTACGGAATCGCCGCCGCCGACCGCTGGGACTGGGAGCTGCTGGCCCGCCCGTACGCCGGCCGCGCGTTCACCGGGCCCGACGACTTCCACGGCTGGCTGCTGGAGCGGCTGCGGCGCGACGCCCGCGAGGCGCGGGCCGGCAACGTCAGCAGCCCCCTCAAAGCCGCCCTGGACGTACTGCGCGACCTGCGCAACGAAGTGCGGCTGGCGGTCGACCACGGGGGTATCGACGGCGACTCCTACCGGGCCGAGCTGCAGAGCTGGTACACGCCGCTCAACGCCTTCCTGTCCATCGGGCCGCCCGCCTCCCGGATCGAGGAGATGGCGGCCCTGGTCGAGGCGGGCGTGCTGACCGTGCTCGGTCCCGGCGTCCGGGTGCGGGTGGACGCTGACGGCCCGGCCTTCGTCGCCGAGTCCGACGTGCCCGGCAGCCGGGTGCGGGCCGGGGTGCTGATCGAGGCGCGGCTGCCCGAGCCGGACCTGCGCCGCACCGAGGACCCCCTGATGCGGCACCTGCTGACAGCGGGCCAGTGCCGCCCGTACACCATCGCGGCCGGCCCCGGCGAGCCGTACGAGAGCGGCGGGCTGGCCGTCACCGAGCGGCCGTACCGGCTGCTGGACGCGGCCGGCCGGGCCCACCCGCGCCGCTACGCCTACGGCATCCCGACCGAGGCGGTCCACTGGGTCACCGCCGCAGGCATCCGTCCCGGCGTCGACTCGGTCACCCTGGGCGACTCCGACGCCATCGCCCGCGCGGTGCTGGCCGGCAGTACCTCCCCGCACGACGGCACCGACGAGGACCTCGCGGACAGCGACCTGAGCGGAGTGAGGGCATGAACGGACCGACCGAACGCCCCGCGGCCCCGGCCGACGGTACGGACACGGGGGCGGGCGCGCCGGAGGCGGGGAAGGGCGGCGCGCGCGCGGACGGCGGGCCCGGCGGCGACCCGGGCGGCGGGCCGGGCGACGGCCTGGGCGGCGACGTGGCCGGCGACCTGGCCGGCGGGCTCGACGCGGGGCTGCTCTCACCGGTGCGGGCCGGGACGCCGGCCGAGGCGGCGGTCAGCGACGCCGCGTGGCTGCGGGCGATGCTGGCGGCCGAGGCGGCGCTGGCCCGCGCGCAGGCGGGGCTGGGCACCGTACCGGAGGCGGCGGCCCGGGTGATCACCGAGGTCGCCCTGGCCGGCCGGCTGGACCTGCGGCAGATCGCGCTGGCCGCGCGGGAGACCGCCAACCCCGTGGTCGGCCTGGTCCGGGAACTCACCCTGGCCGTCGCCGCCCACACGCCGGAGGCCGCCGAGTACGTGCACCGCGGCTCCACCAGCCAGGACATCTTCGACACCGGCGCCATGCTGGTCGCCGCCGGGGCGCTGCGCGTCATCCGGGCCGACCTCGCGCGGGCGGCCGAGGCGCTGGCCCGGCTCGCGGCCGCCCACCGCGACACCGTGATGGCCGGCCGGACGCTGGCGCTGCACGCCGTGCCCACCACCTTCGGCCTGAAGGCCGCGGGCTGGCGGGCGCTGGTCCTGGACGCGCTGGAGCGGACCGACCGACTGCTGGACGGCGGGCTGCCCGTCGCGCTCGGCGGCGCGGCCGGCACCTGCGCCGGCTATCTGGAGTACGCGGACCTGGAGTACGCCGGACCGGCCGGCGCCTCCCCCGCGGCCGACCGCGGCCCGGGGCCGCGCGCGGACGGCGGCGCCTACCTCGACCGGCTGGCCGACGCGTTCGCCCGCGAGACGGGCCTGGGCCGCCCCGCGCTGCCCTGGCACGCCCTGCGCACCCCGATGGCCGACCTCGCGGCGGCGCTGTCCACGACCACCGGCGCGCTGGGCAAGATCGCGATCGACGTCCAGACCCTGGCCCGCACCGAGGTCGGGGAACTCGCCGAGCCGGGGCCCGCCGGGCGCGGCGCCTCCTCGGCCATGCCGCACAAGCGCAATCCCGTCCTGACCACCCTCATCCGCAGCGCCGCGCTCCAGGTGCCCGCCTACGCCGTGGTGCTGACGCAGTCCCTGGTCACCGAGGACGAGCGCTCGGCGGGCGTCTGGCACGCCGAGTGGCAACCGCTGCGCGAGTGCCTGCGGCTGACCGGCGGTGCCGCGCACACCGCGGTGGAACTCCTGGAGGGGCTGGAGATCCGCGTTGACCGGATGCGGGACAACCTCGGCGCGACCGGCGGCCAGGTGGTCGCCGAACGGCTCGCCGCCCGCTTCACCGGGCGGCTCGGCCGCCAGGCCGCCCGGCAGCTGCTCACCCGTGCCTCCGCGCGCGCCGCCAGGGACGGGCGTCCGCTGGGCGCGGTGCTCGGCGAGGACCCGGCGGTGAAGGGCAGGCTGCCGGCCGCCGAACTCGACGCCCTGCTCGACCCGGCCGGCTACACCGGCGCGGCCGGTCCGCTGGTGGACCGCGCGCTCCGGCGACGGTCCCCGACACCGTGACCGGCCGCGTGACCGGCCGCGTGACCGGCACCACGGCCGGCACCACGGCCGGCACCACGGCCGGCAGCGCGGCCAGGACCCGTACCCGGTACGCCGGTCCGCCCGTAGCCCCCGCATCCCCCGCGGCCCCGGCAGCCCACCTGTCCCGCACCCCTTTCCGTGTCCCCTCCCCCGCCCCTTCTCGCGTCCGGCGCGTCCCCGTCACGCCCCGCGGGAGCCGCACCGACGGCGGCTCCCCCTTCGGCCACTCCTCCCCGCTAACGGAAGGAACGCGATGACCGGCCGGACGTCGCGTACGAAAGCCATGACCGCCACCGAACTCGGCTCAGCCCGCCAGGACGTCGTCCCGGCCGCACAGCAACCGCAGTGGCCGGACCCGACCGCGCTGCGCCACGTCCTCGCCGACCTGTCGGCCGCACCGCCCCTGACGCTGCCCGCCGAGAGCGACCGGCTCCTCGACCGTTTGGCCGCCGTCGCCCGCGGCGAGGCGTTCCTGCTCCAGGGCGGCGACTGCGCGGAGACCTTGGAGGGCAGCGGCGCCGACCGGGTGCGCGGCAAGCTCGACACCCTCCACCGGATGGCCACGGCGGTCGGCCGGGCCGGCTCGCTGCCGGTGGTCGAGGTGGGCCGGATCGCCGGGCAGTACGCCAAGCCCCGCTCCCGGCCCACCGAGACCCGTGACGGCGTCACCCTCCCCTCCTACCGGGGTGACGCCGTCAACGGCCTGGAGTTCACCGCCCGTGCCCGCGCCGCTGACCCGGAGCGGCTCAGGCGCGTCCACCGCGCCTCGGCGGCCACGGTGGAGCTGATCCGCTCCCTCACCGCCGGCTCCGGCACCGGCACCGCTTCGACCGGCGCCCAGGAGTTCTTCACCAGCCACGAGGCGCTGCTCCTGGAGTACGAGAACGCCATGACCCGTCGCGACCCGCGCACCGGCCGCCCCTACGGGTTGTCCGGACACATGCTGTGGATCGGTGAGCGTACCAGGGGACTCGACGGCGCCCACGTCGCCTTCGCCGCCCGGATCGCGAACCCGATCGGCGTCAAGCTCGGCCCCACCACCACCGCCGACGAGGTCCTCGCCCTGGTCGACCGGGTCGATCCGCACCGCGAGCCGGGCCGGCTGACCCTGATCACCCGGATGGGGGCGGACCGGGTCCGCGACCTGCTGCCCGACCTGGTGGAGAAGGTGACCGCGGGCGGCGCCCAGGTGGGATGGGTGTGCGACCCGATGCACGGCAACACCTTCCAGGCGCCCAACGGTTACAAGACCCGCGCCTACGGGACGGTCCTGGACGAGGTCCGGGGCTTCTTCGAGGTGCACCGCTCGCTCGGCACCCATCCCGGCGGACTGCACATCGAGTTCACCGGCGAGTACGTCACCGAGTGCGTCGGCGGTACGGACGGCCCGCGGCTGGCGGACCTGCCGTCGCGTTACGAGACCGCCTGCGACCCCCGGCTGAACCGCGGCCAGGCGCTGGAGCTGTCCGACGCCGTCGCCGAGTTGCTGCGCGGTTGAGCGCGCCGCATGGCCGCCGACCGTCCCCCGTACACCGGCCCGGTGTACGGGGGACGTGCCGTCGGGCCCCGCGCGCCGGGCTCATCCCTGGTCGCTGAACCCGGTGCGCCAGGTGCGGTGCCGGGGCTGCCACCCCAGGCCCGCCGCCTTGCCGTTGGCCGCCCCGCGCTCCCAGCCAGCGCCGCCCTCGGACGGCTCGGGCGCGGGCCGGTCCAGCGCGGCGGCCAGCACCGGCACCCACGCACGGGCCGGCGCCGGCTCGTCGTCGACGATGTTGACCGGGCCGCTCGGCCAGCCGAGGGCCAGCACGGCGGCCCGAGCGGCGTCGTCGACGTGCACGAACGAGGAGACGCCGGAGTTGGCGGGCAGCGCGCCGTCGGCGAGCTTGCCGGCGATGAAGCCGCCCGGCGCGTACCAGGTGCCCGGCCCGTAGAAGGTCCCGTAGCGCAGCACGACGTGCTCGTCGATCTCCGCCACCGCCTCCTCCAGCGCGACGACGCCGCCGACGCTGGTGGCGCGCGGCTCGGGCGCGCCGGTGTCCAGCGCGGTCGCCTCGTCGGCGGGGACGTCGCCGGCCTCGTACGCCCAGGAGATGGACTGGGCGACGATCCGGCGCACGCCGGCCTTCTTCGCCGCGTCCACCAGGTTGCGGGTGCCCTCCCGGCGGATGCGGGCGTTGTCGACCGGGTTGCCGCCGGACAGCGCGGTGAGCTGGTGGACCACCGCCTCGGGCGCGGCGGCGGCCAGCGCGTCGGCCACCGCGGCGCGGTCGAAGACGTCGAGGCGGACGCCCTCGGCGCCCTGGGCACGCAGTCGTTCCACCCCCTCGGCGGTACGGGTGGCGGCCGTGACCTGGTGGCCGGCCTCGACCAGCAGCGGCACCAGAAGCCGCCCGACGGCTCCGGTGGCTCCTGCGACGAAGATGCGCGTCATGGGTGGGTTCTCCAGTCCCCCGCGGCGTCCGCTGCGGACGCCGCGGGAAGTGAAACTCGTAAGGATCGTGACAGCGGAAATCGGGGCGCCCCGGAAGGGGACGGGCCCCGGGCCGGGCCCGGGGGCGGGTCGGTCGTGCCCGCCGGGTCGCGGAGCGTGCCGGGATCGGTCGTCGGGGTCTTTGTGGGTGGCGGGGCGGGGTCCGGTGCGCGCGCGTGCACGGCCGGGAGGGGGGCGGCGTGGTGTGTCGTCGACCGGCGGGAACGCGGCAGGTGTGCGGGCCGGGGCCCGCGACGCCGCGGAGATCCGCACGACCGGCCCTAGTCGTGCGTGCTGGGCTGCGGCACGCCCGGCCCGGCGGCCAGGGGCCGCGGTGCCGCGGCGGGGGCGGCGGCGGGCGCCGGTCCGCGGGTGCGGTCGGTGACCCACAGCAGGAGGGCCACCGCGGTGAGCAGCCCGCCGACCAGGCACACCCCCGGCCAGCCCCACCGCGGGTAGAGCAGCACGGCCAGCGCGCCGCCCGCCGAGCCGCCCAGGAAGTAGGCGGAGACGTACGCGGTGGTGATGCGCGACCTGATCTGCGGCGGGTAGGCGTAGATCCGCGCCTGGTTCAGTACGTGGACCCCCTGCACTCCCACGTCGAGCACCAGAATGCCGGCGATCACCAGCGGCAGTACGGTGCCGCCGGTCAGCAGCGCCCAGGCGACGGCGATGATGCCGAGCAGCACCCCGGTCGCCGCGTGGGCCACCCCCTTGTCCTGGAGCCGGCCGGCGGGCCGGGCGCAGGCCGCCCCGGCGGCGCCGAGCAGGCCGAACAGGCCGATGACGGCCGGCGAGTAGCCGTACGGAGCGTCGGACAGCATGAGCGGCAGCGCCGTCCACAGCAGCTGGAAGACCCCGAAGCCGAGTGCCCCGGTCGCCATCCGGCGGCGCAGGAACGGTTCGCCGGTGATCAGCGAGGTCACCGAGGCCAGCAGCCGCGGATAGCTCTGGCCGGGGGTCGCGGGCAGGTCGGGGAGTACCAGGCGGACCATGACCGCGAGCACCGCGATGAGGACGGCGGCCACCGCGTACACCAGCCGCCAGCTCGCGAGCTGGTCCAGCGCCCCGGCCACCGTACGGGCCAGCAGGATGCCGAGCAGCAGTCCGGTCATCAAGGTGCCCACGACCTGCCCGCGCTGGTCCTCCCTGGCGAGCGTGGTGGCCATCGGGATCAGGATGTTGATCACCGTGCCGGTGACGCCCACGACCGTCAGGAGCGCCACCAGCGGCCACACGCCGGGAGCGGCGGCCGCCGCGGCCAGCGCCACGGCGTCGAGGGTGAGCATGGTGACGATCAGCGGGCGCCGGGCCAGCAGGTCGCCGAGCGGCACCAGGAGGACCAGCCCCAGCGCGTAGCCGAGCTGGTTGAGCGTCACGCACAGCCCCACGAGCCCGGAGGAGGCGTGCAGGCTGGTGCGCAGCTCCGGCAGCAGCGGCTGGGCGTAGTAGTTGTTGGCCACCACCAGGCCGCATGAGAGCGACAGGAACAGCACCAGTGCACGGGACACGCCCGACCCCGGCAGTACGGGTCCGGACGCGGAGCCACCGAACTGAGGTCTGCGGGAGATCATGTCATCAGACTAGGAAGCGCGGCGTCCGCAAGCATGGGCCAAGAACGGTACGGGAGATTGGACCAAAGATGACGGGTACCGCGTCCGGCCTCGACCTGTGGCTGGAGCTGCCCGCCCGGGGCAGCCGGGCGCGGGCGGTGGAGGAGGCGCTGCGCACGGCGATCCGCGAGGGGCGGCTGCCCGCCGGCACCCGGCTGCCCCCCACCCGGAGCCTGGCCGCCGAACTCGGCCTGTCCCGCGGCACGGTGAACCAGGCGTACGCCCAACTGGCCGGCGAGGGCTGGCTGACGACCGCCCCGGGGCGGGCCGGGACCCGGGTGGCGGAGCAGCCCCGCCCGGAGGCGGCCGCGCCCGCGCCCGCTGCGGTGGTACGGCCGGAGCCCCGGCACGACCTGGCGCCCGGCCGCCCGGACGTCGCCTCGTTCCCGCGGGCCGAGTGGCTCAGGGCCACCCGCCAGGCGCTGCGGGACGCCCCCGCCGAGGCGTTCGGGTACGGCGACCCCCGAGGCCGGCCCGAACTGCGGACGGCGCTGGCCGGATACCTGGGCCGGGCCCGCGGGGTGCGCGTCGACCCGGCCCACATCGTGGTGTGCTCCGGCTACACCCAGGCCCTCGGACTGCTCACCGCGGTCCTGGCCGACCTCGGGGCCGGGTGCGTCGGCATGGAGGACCCGGCGCTGGGCGACCACGTCGCGGTCGCCCGGCGGCGGCTCACGGTGGTCGACGTGCCGGTGGACGGCGAGGGGATGCGCGTGTCGGCGCTGGCGCGGTCCGCCGCCGACGCGGTGGCCTGCACCCCGGCGCACCAGTTCCCGGTCGGGGTGAGCCTGTCGCCCGCGCGCCGGGCGGCGCTGCTGTCCTGGGCCCGGGAGCGTGACGGCTGGATCGTCGAGGACGACTACGACGGCGAGTTCCGCTACGACAGGCGGCCCGTCGGCGCCCTCCAGGCGCACAACCCCGCGCGGGTGGTCTACGTCGGGACGACCAGCAAGTCGCTGGGGCCCGGGGTGCGGATCGGCTGGATCGCCTGCCCGCCGCGGCTGCTGGAACCGCTGGTCGAGGCCAAGAGCCTGGCCGACCGGGTGACCAGCCCGCTGGACCAGCTCGCGCTGGCGGGCCTGATCGCCTCGGGCGGCTACGACCGGCATCTGCGCACCATGCGGCAGCGCTACCGGCGGCGGCGGGACGAGCTGACCGCCGCGACCGCCGTCCGGCTGCCCGGCGCCCGCGTCACGGGCATCGCGGCGGGTCTGCACGCCATCCTCGAACTCCCGCCGGGCACGCCGCCGGAGGAAGAGGTCATGGCGGCCCTGACGGCCGCGTCGGTACGGGTGCACCCGCTCAGCGCCTACCGCAGGGCGCAGGTCCCGGCCGCGGCCCCCCGCCTGGTCGTCGGCTACGCGACCCCCGCGGCCCACGCCTACTCCTCGGCCCTGGACGCGCTGTTCACCGTCCTGGGGGAGCCGGCGGCGGCGCGCGGGCGCTCCGGAGGCGGCCCGGCGACGGGCGGGTCCGCGGCGCCGGTGCCGCGGACCCGGCGGGCGCCGGCCGACGCGGTGCGGCCGGCCGCGGCCCGGTCAGTCGCTGCGCGGGTCGAGCCGTAGCAGGGCCGTGCGCATCCCGGCCTGGAAGCGGGATCTGGCCTCGACCCTCCTCATCAGGTCGGCGACGTGCCGCCGGTAGGTGCGCACCGACCAGCCCAGCTCACGGGCGGCGGCCGTGTCCGTCCAGCCCGACCCCAGCAGCGGCAGGACCTGGGCCAGCGGGCCGCCCTGCTCGATGTCCCAGCGCAGTGAGGTGTCGGCGCGGGCGAAGACGCCGGAGTCGACGGCGCCCTCCCACACCGTGTCGAACAGCGCCTCCAGGGTCCGGACCACCGACCTGTCCCGCACCACCGTCGGGCGGGCCGAGAAGTCGCCCAGTACGGCGACCGCGCCGTCGATCAGCGCCATCCGCGGTATCGCCTCGCCCGCGACGTACACCGCCGTGCCCTCGCCGGCGTGCGCCGAGACCTGCCGCTGGCCCGCGTCGTCGTCGAGCAGTGAGCGCGAGACCAGAAGTTGCGCCCGGCCGGGGGTCTCCAGCAATAAGCTGTAGAGGACGTCCAGCGGATCGGACGGCACTTCGGAGAGCGCCGTGTCCAGGCTGATCCGCGATCTGACCGGCCGCCTGCGTATCTGCTGGATGAGCTGGTCGACGGTGACGCCAGCGCCCGCCGCGGTGTTCTGGAGCCGCGGATCGCCTTGCTGGCCGTTGAGGAACCGGGCTATCTCGCTCACCTGACTGGCGTGGTACAGCAGAGCCTGGACGCCGCCGGTCGTACCCGGGTGCTGGCGGGGCTGCGCGCTCGTGCTCATGGTGCCTCCTGCCTCGACATTGCTGACGTGGTGCGGGTGCCGTGCGGTACTGCGTCCGCGAAGCGGCGCGAATCGGCCGGTTCACGCGTGCGGCTTCCTGGCGGTCCGGCCGCGGCGCGGCGCACGGATGTCCCCCGCGGGGTCCACGCGGGCAGGGGCGGGTGCCCGCGCCGGGCGGGAGCATGGACGGCAGGGGTGTGCGGACGGGGGGCGCCGTGCTCGGCGGCCGGGGCGGGCGGTCAGCGCAGCGTCGGCCGGGCGCAGGGCCCGTGCTCCCGTCCGCCGGGAGGGACCGGACAAAGCCGCGCGGGCTCCCGTCGGGCGGGGGACGCGGCCCGGCAGCGGACACGGACCGCCGACCGCCCCCGATCGTCGCGGCAGCCGGGGCAGCGGACCCGCTGCCGGTCACCTGCCCGGTGATTCGGCGCATCCCCCATGATCGTTTCCTCCGCGGTGAAGAGTCAGTCCCCTTGGCACAGCGATCAATTCCCCAGGGTGCGGGGGCATACGGATCAAGGCAATCCGTTACGCGCGCCTCGCCCGGAAACAGTCGGTCACAAAGAAAGTACATTCAGCCATCAACGCAAGCCACTCAGGTATCATTTATCACAATTGATCAGCAAAGCCCCGGTATCCCCACAGGCACCTCCGACCGCATGGGCGAAGACCGGCCACGACGGCATCTGCGACCACCCCCGCAACAGCCGGGGTTTCCGGCCACGCCGGGACCGCCCCGCCGAAACCGACCGGCCGGATCCCGGACACGGCCACCCCGCCGCCCCGCCCACGGCGCCCGGCACCGTCGCGCCGAACGGGACCCGGCACCCGGCGGTCCGGCGCCGGACCGCCGGCTTCCGGCCGCCGCCGCGCCGGTTGCGCGACACCGCCGGGCGGCGCGCCGGTGAATTCGATCAATGGCGTGGCCACTCGCCGCGCGGAAAGCGGTAGCACCCCCTCCTTCCCCTCACCTCACGGCATCCCCACCGGTCGGCCCATTGATCCACTGGAATCTTTTTCTAGATCAGCTTGCGTGTATACGCATGGGGCTGCTGTGAAAGCCGCGCGGGGAGAACGCCGGGGAAAGCCGGGGAACTCCACTCCCGCAGTAACGAGAATCAAGATCGGGCCGGCCCGAAATGATCAGAACACCTCCGGGGGACCAATATTTTTCGGCAACTCGCCACTTGGTGATCAGTCACTCGCAACCGCTCCGAGCTGGGGTGCCCGCAAGCTCTGGGGAGAGGTTTAGACTGCTTCCAGCCATACGAGGCGTTCCCCCTTGAGTGAACTCTTGTCTACCTCCTACAGTTAAGCCACCTGCCTCGCACAGCTCTTCAGCTCGCATACGTACCGACCGGTACCTCAGCGTCGAGGTATTTCTCCATTTCCGGCCCACCGCAGTGAGAACGGTACGCGGGACTCCCTTCGCGAGCGCCCGGGGCCCCACCCACCCTGAACGGTGAGCCGGTTCTGTCTCCGTCCGTCCGACGGCTTCATGTCGGTCGCGGACCAGTGATGCGGAGAGAGGATTCGGGAAAGCCCATGACTGCCGGATCGCAGCCGGACAACTCCACAGGCCCAGCCGCGCGGGACGGGGACCGCGACGGCACACCACCGGCGCCCCCCACGGCGGGGATCCGGTCGGGGCCGGATCCGTGCCACTGCCCCGGCGACGCGACCGGACCGGCCTTTCTCCCACCCGCCTTCCCATCCGCGCGGAAACCGCCCGCCGGGTTCCGCCGGCCAGGCCCCGGGCCATGGGCGGTCCGGCGCGCCGCGCGGCTCAGCCCGGCCCTCTGAGCCCGCGAGCCACCGGGCGACGCGTCGGCCGCCCCGCCGGCGCCCGGACACCCGCTGCGTCCCGATCCGGTGGGCGCGGAACCCCGCCGGCGGCTCCAAGGCCGGCCGCTGCCGACCGGAACGGCCGGCGTCCACGGGCCGGGCCGGGGAGACCAGCCGGCGGTCGGCGCCGCATACGCACCCCGGTCTCCGCGCGCCCTTCGCGGGCGCCACCGGCAGACCGGTCAGAACCCGTACCCACGTACACCTGCCGAAGTCCAGCCGCACGCGAAGTACGTCATAGGCCCGATGCCGGCGCACGGTTGCGCCGCTCCCGGGCTTCGGTCCGCCGACCGCCGCGACCACGGACCCGTCCGGGAACCAGGCGGCCGACAGGCCGCCGACCGGTACACGCCCGATCAGCCGGTCGGACCGAGCACGCCGCCTTGTCGTCAGCCATCCCGTGATCGTCCCAGCGGAAGGATCAACTCATGGCCACTGCTTCGACCCCCGTGCCCGTGGCGGGGCTGCAGGACCTGTCGAACGAGTCCCGTATGATCGCGACGCCGTGGAGCCGCATGGTGCGCGGCATCGGCCTCGGCCAGTACCCGGTGGAGTACGACCCCATCGTCGCCGCGCGGATCCGGCACGCGTTCGACCTGCTGGCGGCCAAGGTGCCGGCGTCCAACGCGTACACCCTGTTCTCCCGGCTGCTGACGGATCTGATCCTGAAAGTGGCGGATCCCGCCGCGGATCTGCCGCGCGCCGCGATCGAGCAGGCGCTCGGGCCCGTCGCCGACGCGGTGCGGTCGGAGAAGAACCCGTACTACCGGGTCATAGCCGGTTCCATTCTGCTGGACGCCTTCGCCAAACTGGAACTGGATCTGTCGCTGTTGGTCAACGAGGAGCTGGACTTCCCCGGTGAGGTCCTGGCCATGACCGACGAGATCGAGCCGGACCAGGTGAAGGACGGATACAGCGGGGGACACGGCGCCTACGAGCGGCTCTCGGCCTGCTCCGCGGTCTTCCTCGCCTTCGGCGAACTGGGCCTGAAAGACCGGCTGGTCGTCGGCCCGCGCAATTACCTCCGCGAATCGCTGGACCTGTTGGAACGGGTCCCGTCGTCTTTCTTCCGGGTCCGCGGCGGCTCCACGCTCCTGTCGGTGATCTCGCTGCTGGGATACGACGCGCTGATCTTCGACGGGGACCGCGACTACATGAAGGAACTCCTGGACCACCTGGACCGGGACACCGAACTCAACGAACCGCCCACCTTTCCACAGCCCGCGACGGCGGTCTTCCCGAAGACCTATCCCCTCCTCACGCTGCTGAACGCCATCGCGGTGTCCGGCCGGCCCGAATACCTGAACCACGGCGGAGACCGGCTGGCCGAGGCGAAAGAGCTGATGGCCGGGATCTCCGCGGAGGAGAGAACGCACATGGGCCTGTACTACATCGTGGCCCTGCACAACCTGGGCCGGCTGCAGGACCAGCTGCCTGACCTGGACGCCTTCGTGGAGCACCTGGTGGGCCGGTGGCAGCACGTGGACCCGGCCGAGGACTTCTTCATCAACGGGGTCTCCTTCCCCTACCTGATCGAGACCGCCATGATCACCGGCCGACTGGATCTGGTCAGCGACGACATCCTCGACCGGGTGGCGGATTGCCTGCCGTATCTGGACCGGACCGAGCAGGACCGGCTCAATCGCGCCTATCCGCTGAGCTACGGCCTGAACGCTCTGGGGGAGATCGGCGCCTCGGAACGCTTCTTCACCCCCAGAGCCCGCTACGAGGGCAGTTCGGCGATCGCCTGGGTCATCGACCACTTTTCCGAGAACGCCCTCGCCGAGGGCACCCGGATCAACATGGTCGACCATGCCCTGATCAGCTACGCCCTCCGCCTGCGCGGCGCCGAGCGGAAGGAGACGGAATTGTTCAAGGGCTTCCGTTTCCGTCTCGCGGCCCCCCAAGAGGGTCTGCCGGTTTCCTGACCGCGCCCTTTCCCCATCCGTCGTCGCGTCCGGCCATCTTCGGCAAACCCGCCGGGCGCGACACGGCGCACTTGTACGATCCCGTCCCAGCACATCGTTCATCCAGCCTCGGACCACCAGCGTCAAGCTGGCATCGAATTGGGGAGCCAGATGTCAATCGCCACGGAGCCGCAACACGCCCTTTTGCGCGCGCCCGAGACCGCGGAGACGACCGAGTGGGTCGCCCGGGTCGACGCCCTCGCCCCGCTCGTCGAAGAGCACCGCAAGGCCGGCGAGGAACAGCGCTTCACCCCGCCCGTGGTGATGGACGCGCTGCGCGCGGCCGGACTCCACCGGATGTGGGTCTCCCGCGAGTTCGGCGGCGGCCAGGTCAGCGTCGCCACCGGGTCCGCCGTGATCCAGGCCCTGGGCCGGCTCGACGGCTCGCTCGCCTGGCAGATTGCCGTCCAGGGCGCCATCAGCAGGATCTCGGACTACCTGCCGGAGCCCACCTCCCGCAAGCTCTTCCAGGAGAGCTCCGGCCTGGTCATCGGCGGGGTCAACCCGGCGGGCGCGGCCGAGATCGTCGACGGCGGGTTCCGGCTGAGCGGCCGGTGGAGCAACGCCAGCGGTTACGCGCACGCCGACTGGATCATCTGTACGGCGTTCGTCACCGAGGGCGGCGAGCGGGTCGTCTCGGCGGCCGGCGTCCCCGAGATCCGGATGCTGTTCATCCCCAAGTCCGAGACCCAGGTGTACGACACCTGGTACACCATCGGCCTGAAAGGCACCGGCAGCAACGACTTCTCGGTGCCCGAGACGTTCGTGCCCCGGGAGTTCACCGTCTCGAACACGGACCTGTTCGCCTCGCCGCCGGCCCGGCCCTCGCGCGCCCACGCGGCGGCCTACTACGACTTCGGCGTCGGCGCGCCGGCTGTCGCGCTGGGCATCGCCCAGGACGCGCTGGCCTCGTTCAAGGAACTGGCCGCGGCGAAGACGCCGACCGGGTCCGCCACCGGTCTGGCAGCCAGCCACACCACCCAGGAGAAGCTCGCCCGGCTGGAGATGCAGGTCCGCATCGCGGAGCTGCTGCTCGCCGACGCCGTGCACGAGGTCAGCGAGCACGGCGAGAACGGCGGCGAGTCGCTCAGCGCCCTGGTCCGGGTGACCGCCGCGAGCGTCGCCGAGCACGCGGTGGCGGCCGTCAACGGCCTCTACCAGCTGGCCGGGTCGAGCTCGCTGTTCGCCAAGAGCCGGCTGGAGAGGTGCTTCCGGGACGTCAACTCCTCGACCAAGCACATCACCGTCTCCTCCTCGCACTTCGAGACGGTCGGGCAGTACCTGCTCGGCGGTCCGCTGGTCTACCGCCGCTGACCCGGCGGCGATCCCTCGTACGGGGCCGAGCGTCCGGCCCCGGCGACCACCCGCGCGGCCGCCCCCGGCCGGCCGCTCCGGGTACGGCGGGAGCGGACCGGCCGGGGGCGGCTGTCGTCCGCGACCGGGCACCCGCGCGGGCCCGCCCGGCCGCCTCCGGCCGGACAACCAAGCCGGCCCGTCCCGGCCCCGTCCTATTCCGTCCGACCCGGTCCGACCCGGGCGGACCCCGCCGGCCGGCCGCGCCGCCGCCCGCTTCCCGCCGCGCGGCCCCGGGCCTTCGCCGCCTCAGCCCGCCGGGGACGGCAGCCCGCCGAGCCGGGCCCGCTGGCCGGCCTCCAGCGCCTCCAGCCGGGCCGCCTGCTCCGCGGTGACGACGTCGCACACCCAGTCCCAGTGCAGTGCGACCCGGTCGCCCGGCGCGGGCGCGTCGATGAGCGCCAGGCCGCCGGCCGACCACCGGACCGTCTCCCGGCGGGCCGGTCCTGGCGCCGGCGCACCGCCGTCCCAGGCCAGCGGGCGGGACTCCACGGTCGCCGTCCCGCCGTCCACGCCGAGCACCACGCCGGTACGGATACGGCACCGGTCGAGTACGGACAGCGCCGTCGGATGGCCTCCGGCGCCCAGCAGCCGGGCCCACGGGTAGACCTCGAACACCTGGAAGCTGTGGTGGGCCAGCGCGCGGCCGGCCGCCTCCCGCCACGTACCGCCGCACTGGCCGCGGAAGCGGTCCGCCAAGCGGTCCACCAGAGCGGCGGGGTCCACCCGGTCCAGCAGGTCGTTGCCGATCCAGTACGCCTCGACGACCCGCGCGTCGAGCGGGTCGGGAAGGCCGGCCGCCTCGGCGAGGAACTCCAGGTAGCACCAGGCGCCCTCGAACCGCCGGGCCCGCTCCCGGAGGCCGGCGGCCGCGTCCGGCCGCAGCAGCGCGGCCGGGTCCGGCGGGCCGCAGTAGCCGAGCTCGTTGGGCGGGTAGGCGTATCGCGCGAACAGCAGCGCGCCCTCGGCGCTCATTCAGCAGATCCTCGGGAGCTGTTCACCGATCGGCAGGCCGACCACCCGGGTGCCGCCCAGCGCGGTCCTGGCGACCACCATCCCGGGGTGGTCGGCCACGCAGGTGCCGATCCGGGCCGACGAGCGGCCGAGCGGGTGCGCGCGCATCGCGGCCAGCACCCGGTCGCAGTCGGCGGCGGGCACGAACACCAGCAGCTTGCCCTCGTTCGCCACCTGGAGCGGGTCGAGGCCGAGCAGGCTGCACGCGTCCCGGACCGTCTCCGGGACGGGCAGCAGCCGCTCCACCAGTTCGACGCCGACGCCGGCGGCGCGGGCGATCTCGTTGAGCGAGGCGGCGACACCGCCGCGGGTGGGGTCGCGCAGTACGTGCAGATCGGCGCCGGTGGCCGTCATGGCGGCGACCAGGCCGTGCAGCGGCGCGGTGTCGCTCTCGACCGCGGTGCCGAACTCCAGGCCCTCCCGGCAGCTCAGCACGGCCACGCCGTGCGCGCCGATGTCGCCGCTGACCAGCACGGCGTCGCCGGGGCGCGCCCGCCGCGGGTGGATGTCGACGCCGGCCGGCACCACGCCGATGCCGGAGGTGTTGACGTAGACGCCGTCACCGGCCGCGCTGTCGACGACCTTGGTGTCCCCGGTGACCAGCCGCACCCCGGCGTTCCGCGCGGCGGCGCCCATCGCCTGGGCGATACGGCCGAGTTCGGCCAGTCCGGTGCCCTCCTGGAGGATGAACGCGGTCGACAGGAACAGCGGGACCGCCCCCGACATCGCGAGGTCGTTGACCGTCCCGTTCACCGCCAGGTCGCCGATCGAGCCGCCGGGGAAGAACATCGGCTTGACCACGAACGAGTCGGTGGAGAAGGCGAGTCGGGTGCCGCCACCGACCGGCAGCACGGCGCTGTCGCCGAGTTCGGCGGCATCGGCGGCCGGGCCGAAGGCCGGCAGGAACAGGTGCTCGACCAGTTCGCCGGACATGGCTCCGCCGCCGCCGTGGCCCATCACCACCGTCGGGGTGTCCCGCAGCGGCGCCGGGCAGACCCAGCTGTCGAAGTCGAGGCCGCCGGCGGGTGTCCCGCCGGGCCGCGACACCCTGTCGTCGGGAGGCAGTGTCACGTCAGTCACTTCGCATCGGCCAGTTCCAGTCGGCGGTAGGCGTGATAGGCGGCGCAGGCACCCTCGGAGGAGACCATCGTCGCGCCGAGCGGACTGCGCGGGGTGCACTCCTTGCCGAAGGCCGCGCACTCGTACGGCTTGATCAGTCCCTGCAGCACCTCGCCCGAGCGGCACAGCTCCGACTCGGCGGTACGGATGCCGGCCACGTCGAAGCGCTGCTCGGCGTCGAACTCCCGGTACCTGTCCGCCAGTCGCCAGCCGCTGCGCGGGATCACGCCGATTCCGCGCCAGGTCCGGTCGGTGACCTCGAAGACGTCCCGCAGCATCTCCAGCGCCGGCACGTTGCCCTCCTCGCGCACCGCGCGGGGGTAGGCGTTCTCCACCTCGTGGCGGCCCGCCTCCAGTTGGACGACGGCGCGGCGGACGCCCTCCAGGATGTCCAGCGGCTCGAAGCCGGTGACCACGACGGGCACCCGGTACCTGGCGGCCAGCGGCGGGTACTGCGAGGTGCCCATCACGCTGCACACGTGCCCGGCGGCGAGGAACGCCTGGACCCGGCAGGTGACGGACTCCATCACCGCGGCCATCGCGGGCGGCACCAGCACATGCGACACCAGCAGCGAGAAGTTCCGCACGCCCAGCCGCGCGGCCTGGTGGACGGCCATCGCGTTGGCGGGCGCGGTGGTCTCGAACCCGATGCCGAAGAAGACCACTTCGCGGTCGGGGTTCTCCCGGGCCAGCCGCAGCGCGTCGAGCGGCGAGTACACCACCCGGACGTCACCGCCGGCGCTCTTGACGGAGAACAGGTCCTGGCCGCTGCCCGGCACCCGCAGCATGTCGCCGAACGAGCAGAAGACGACCCCGGGGCGGGCGGCGATCGCCAGTGCCCGGTCGATGGTCTCCAGCGGTGTCACGCACACCGGGCAGCCGGGTCCGTGGATCATCTCCACGCCGGCCGGCAGGAGCTGGTCGATGCCGTGCCGGATGATCGAGTGCGTCTGGCCGCCGCAGACCTCCATCAGCGCCCACGGGCGCGTGGTCACGGCGTGGATCTCCGCCAGCAGCCGCCGCGCCGCCCGCGGGTCGCTGAACTCGTCGAGGTACTTCACCGGGCCGCTCCTTCGGTGGGCCGCTCCTGCCGGGGCGCCGGTTCGGATCCGTCGCCGAACTCCTCGGCGAGCAGGCCGAGCCGGTCGAAGTCGGCGAGGGTGGCCAGCGCCGACCGTTCGTCGAGCCGCTGGATGGCGAACCCGACGTGCACGATGACGTATTCACCGGCCACCGCGTCGGGGATGTACTGGAGGCACACCTCTTTGCGCACCCCGCCGAAGTCCACCTCGGCCATCAAGGCGCCGTCGACGACGGCGGTACTGAGGACCCGCCCCGGAACTGCCAGACACATGGGCTCTCTTCCCTGTTCGTTCCCTCTTCGATGAGTCGCGCGGCCCGTGGCGCCCGGCCCGTGGCGCCCGGCCCGTGGCGCCCGGCCCGTGGCGCCCGACGCGGGACCGTCCGCCCGGTCCGGCGCGCCGCCCGGGTTCCCGCGGTCAGCCCGCGGCGGCGATCAGCAGCTGCCCGAACGCGATCCCGCCGTCGTTCGGCGGCAGCAGCCGGGGCCGCAGCACGGTGAACCCCCGCTCGGTCAGAAGGCGCTGGGCCGCGGTGAGCAGGAGGGCGTTCTGGAAGACACCGCCGCCGAGCGCCACCACGTCCAGGCCGGTACCGGCCCGGCAGAGCTCCGCGAGGTCGGCCACCAGCACCGCGACGGCGGTGTGGAACCGCGCGGCGACCGACTCGGCGCCGACACCGGCCCGCACGTCGGCGGCCACCGCGCGGACCACAGGACCGGGGTCGGCGACCGCCGGTTCCCCGTCCGTCGCCCGGCCGACCCGGAACGCGTATCCACCCGCCACGGGACCGCGGCCGGCGGACCGGGCCAGTCCCTCCAGCGCGACGGCGGCCTCCGCCTCGTAGTCCACCGACTGCCGTACCCCGGCGATCGAGGCGACCGCGTCGAAGAGCCGGCCCATGCTGGAGGTGGGCACGCAGCCGAAGCCCGTGGCGAACTGGTGGGCGAGCACGTCCCGTTCCCCGGCCGGGCAGGCGCGGACGGCCGGCAGCGCCCCGTCCCAGGGAACGCCGGCGGCGTGCAGGTGGGCGAGGGCCATCCGGTACGGGCGCCGCACGCTCGCGTCGCCGCCGGCCAGCGGCACGTACGCCAGGTGCGCCGCCCGCCGGAAGGACTTGTAGCCGGCGACCAGTGCCTCGCCGCCCCAGGCCGCCCGGTCGGTCCCGTGGCCGGTGCCGTCGAAGGCGATGCCGATGACGCTCTCGTCGGCGCCGAGTCCGTGCTCGCCCATCACGGAGGCGATGTGCGCGTGGTGGTGCTGCACCGTGCGCACCTCCCGGCCGGCCGCGTGCGCGCGGGCCCAGCCGGCGGACCGGTAGGCCGGGTGCGCGTCGGCCACCAGCTGCCGCGGGGCGACGCCGGTGAGCTGCTCCAGGTGTGCCTCGGTACGGGTGAGCGCCTCGACGGTGGCGAGGTCGTCCATGTCGCCGATGTGCTGGCTGACCCAGGCGTAGCGGCCCTCGGCGAGCGCGCAGGTGTTCTTCAGGTCCGCGCCCACCGCGAGCGTCGGCGGTACGTCGAAGGGCAGCGCGAGCGGCAGCGGCGCGTGTCCGCGGGACCTGCGGACCGGCAGTTCGGCGCCCGCGACGAAGCGGCTGACCGAGTCGTCGCACGGAACGTGGATCTCCCGGTCGTGCCGCAGCCACGCGTCGGCGAGCGGGGCGAGTACGGTCCGGGCGCGTACGTCGTCGGTGACGATCGGCTCACCGGCCAGGTTGCCGGAGGTGAGGACCAGCGCGTCGGGCCCCGGCCGGTCGTCGCCGATCCCGAACAGCAGGGCGTGCAGCGGGGTGTACGGGAGCATCAGGCCGAGGTCGGGGTTCCCCGGCGCCACGGCGTCGGACACCCCGGCCCCGGGGGCCGCCGGCCGCCGGGGAAGCAGCACGATCGGCCGGCGGACGCCGGTGAGGAGCTGCTCCTCGTCGGCGGTCAGCGTCACCAGTTCCGCGGCGACGTCGAGGCTCGCCACCATCACCGCGAACGGCTTGCCGCCGCGGCGCTTGCGTCGGCGCAGTTCGGCGACGGCGGCGTCGTCGCGGGCGTCGCAGGCGAGGTGGTAGCCGCCCAGGCCCTTGACCGCGACGATCCGGCCAGCCGCGAGCAGCTCCCGCGCTGCCCGCAGCGCGTCCTGGCCGGCCGCCGGGGCCCGGCCGGCCGGGTCCGCCGCGTCGACCAGTTCCAGCCGGGGCCCGCAGTCGTGGCAGGAGATCGGCTGGGCGTGGAAGCGCCGGTCTGCGGGGTCCTCGTACTCCGCCCGGCAGCGGTCGCACAGCGGGAAGGCCGCCATCGTGGTGGCGGCCCGGTCGTACGGCGTGCCGGTGACGATGGTGAACCGGGGGCCGCAGTGGGCGCAGCTGACGAAGGGGTGCCGGTAGCGCCGGTCGGCCGGGTCGGCCAGCTCGGCCAGGCAGTCCCGGCAGGTGGCGATGTCGGGCGACACCAGGGTGCGGGCCGCCGGGTCGCCCGCGCGGGAGTCCGCGATGGTGAACCCGGTGCCGCCCGCGGTGGGCTGCTCCGACTCCCGGACGGACTCCACCACGGCGAGCGGCGGCGGGTCCGCGCGCAGCCGGCGGCCGAACTCCGCCACCGCGTCGGGGTCGCCCTCGACCTCGGCGACCACGCCGCCGCCGGTGTTCACCACCGAGCCGGCCAGCGCCAGCTCCGAGGCGGTGACGTAGACGAACGGCCGGAAGCCGACACCCTGGACGACACCGCGCACCTCGAACCGGCGCCGGATCCGGCCGTCGCGGGCGCGTCCCATCATCTCCAGGCCGGACAGCGCGGTACGGGCCGCGGCCTCGTCGATGACCTCCAGCGCGAAGCCCATGTGCAGCAGCACCCAGTCACCGGCGGCCGGGGGCGTCTCCAGCATGCCGATGTTGACGCGCCGCCGCGCGCCCTCCACGTCGACGAGCGCGAGCTGGCCGGCGTATCCGGCCACGGTCTCCACCACCCGGCCGGGAATACCAAGGCACATGGTCAACGGCTCCTGGGTGCTGCGGGTTGCGCGGGCACCAGCCGCGCGGCCAAGGTGCGGACCGCGGCGACCGCTTCGGGCACCGCGGCGGCGACCGGCACGCTGAGGCCGATCCCCTCGCCGACCTCGGCGGGGGTGCATCCCACGAGGTAGGTCAGGGGAAGCGTACCGCCCAGTTGGTCCAGATTTGCCAGTACTGCGACCGGATTCATCCCGTGTGCATCGAATTCGCCGCTGCCCAGGTCGCCCGGCCCCACTTCGAGCAGGGTCAGCTCACCGGGCGGGCCGCCGCCCGGGTACGCGTCGACCAGGATCAGCGCGGCGCAGCCGTCGAGGAGGTCGTAGGCGAGGTGCACGCCGCGGATGCCGTAGTCGACCACCCGGACCCGTGGCGGCAGTCCGCCGGCCGCGGCCAGCCGCCGGACGACCTCGGGGCCGAAGCCGTCGTCGCCGAGGAAGAGGTTGCCGATGCCCGCGACCAGCACGTCCGCCACAGCGCCGACGCCGGTCCGCCGCACGTCGGACAGCGGCGGTACCCGAGCCGGTCCCCGTCCCGGTCCCGGTCCCGTAACCACCACCGGAGCCGGAGTCGGGCCCGGAGCCGCCGTCACTCCCGGAGTCGGGGGCGGGCCCGCCACCGGCGGACGGTGGCACTCGGACGGCGGCGGCGCGTCGCCGGTGTCAGGTCCGGTCCCGGTGCCGACGTCGGCGGCGGCGCTGGTCGGTTCACTGCTCACGCTCTGCTCCTGCCACGGGATGCGCCGGGAACGGTGCCGCTCGGTCGCCGGGGCGCGGGTGGGGCGCGTCCGGACGGGGCCGCCGGACGTCTCGCCGACGGCTCCGCCGCCGCGGGCGGCCGGTCCGGCGGGCGGCCGGTCCGGCGGGCGGCCGCTCGGGCCCGCGCGCCTCCTGCGGCTCCTCCCCGGCGTCCGGTCCCGGCCTGCCGGTCATGGGATGCGACTTTTTCGCGTACGGCGGGCTACTACAGGCAGCGCGTCGACCGCATCGAGCGCATCTTCAAATAGCGGCGGATGTCGGGAATCGAGATCACGCCGACGGCCAGGGCGGCAGCCGCCGCGGCCGCGGCCACGGCGGTGGTGATGAGACCCACGGTCCTCATGGTCGGTTCTCCTCTCGGGGGCCCCGGCGGCTCTGACGGCCGCCAAGACGGTCGGGGGCGCCGGCGGCGCCGGGCGTGCCGGGCGTGCCGGCGGGCAGCGGTGCCAACTCCTCGGGTGCGAAGTAGAAGTACCGGCCGTACCAGTCGTGCAAGTCGGCCGCCGGGTCGTCGACCAGGACGACCGCTACGTGTGTCGCGCCGTCGACGTCGGCCAGCACGGCCGTCACCCGCGCCACCTGGCCGGCGAAGAACAGGTCCTGCGCGTCCGCGCGGCGCGAGGGGTGCACCCGGACCAGGCTGCCCTTGACGACCCGGACCCCGTCGATCACCACCGCGTCGGACCCCGGCCGCACGGCGGCGTCGGCCTCCGGGTCCCACCAGGGCGCGCCGCCGGTGGCGAAGGAGGGCGGCTCGGCATCGCGCAGGTCGGTGACGCCGGTGCGGCCGTCGGGACCGGGGAAGTCGGGGAAGTCGGGGTAGCCGGGCAGGTCGTGGCCGGGGCGGGCGCCCGGGGCGGGCGGGTGCGGGGCGGGCGCGGGCGGGGCGGGCGCGGGCGGGGCGGGCGCGGGCGGGGCGGGGGAGGCGGGCGCCCCCGGGTCCTCCCGCGGCCCGTGCGGGTCGCGCAGCAGGCCGTGGAGCCGTTGCAGATCCGCCGGGGACATGCCGTCGCAGCGGTCGATGATCTCCGCGGCGCGGGGGTCGGTGGCGCGTGCCTCCGCCTTCTCCACGTCCGTCATGGTCATCACCCGCAGCGTGAGGATCTCGTCGATCTCGGTGGAGTCGAACAGCGCGCCGGGGCTCTGTTCGGCCACCTCCGGGTGGTCGTACAGGATGATCGGCGCGCCCAGTACCGTGTCGGCCGTCCCCTTCGGCCCGGCCAGCACGGGCCAGCAGCGCCGCTGCCGGCAGCGGCCGGCCGCGCCCGCCGCCTCGGCCGGCGGTTCGAGCAGCGAGACGAACCGGGCGCCGCGGCACCGCAGGACGAGATGCGCGCCGATGAGCGAGGCGCGGACCGCGGCGTCCTTGTCGGCGGCGGTATCGGGGTGCTCGTTGTCCACCGCCACCGTCAGCCGGACGAAGCCGTCGTCGGCCGCCGCGCCGATCCGGATCCGGACCGCGAGCGGTTCGCGGCGCCGGACCACCCGGCCGACCGGGCTGCCGCCGGCGTCGGTGAGCGGCTCGGCCTCCTCGCCGCCCGGGACGGTGTGCAGCCGGTCGTACGCGGCGGCCGGTGCCGGCACGGACAGCGTGATCTCCCGCTCGACCGCCTCGTCCCAGCTCAGTACGGGGACGCCGGCCACGGTGAGCGCGCCGACCGGGGTGTGGCCGCCGTCCGGCTCACGCCGCTGGACCTCGCGGACCTGCACCTGGAGGAAGCGCAGCCGGACCGTGACCGTGGCCGGCCCGGGGCCGGGGTCCGTCAGCAGGCACTGCATCGCCATGCCCGGCTCCTCCGCGAAGCCGGCCGGCGCGGCGGACGGCGGGCCGAGCACGCCGAACTGCCAGCGCGACCGGTTCTTGGACGAGCCGGCCCGGTACGGGTACAGCAGATAGCCCTCGTAGAGCACCGCGTCGGCGACGGCCCGGACGTGGTCCAGGTCCGACGCGCCCGCCGGCTCCGCCGGTTCGACGCGGCTCACGGGACCACCTCGCCCATGTCGGCCAGCAGCGTCCGTACCGTCTCGTCCCAGCTGATCAGCCCGCGCCGGGCGCGGAAGTCCGCGATGGTGTCGAGCACGTCCTGATCGAGCCTGATCCAGCCGGAGTTGGGGTAGTGGTGGCCGATCATCCGGCGCCAGACCGCGACCGGCATCCGGTACCGGGCCTCGCAGTCCCAGGGCACCTGGCGCACCCCGAAGCCGGCGGCGCCCCTGGTGAAGACGGTGCCGGAGAACAGCAGCGTGAGCGGCACCTCGCCGTCGCCGAGGGCGTGCAGGTAGCGGGAGCCGATCACGTCGAAGTCATAGGTGCACGGCAGTGCCAGGTCGACCTCGGTGGCGCCCGCGAAGCCCTGTACCGTCGTGCCGCACTGCATCCACTGGAACGGCCGCAGCGTCTGCGACCACCGCTCCCGCCCGCCGAACAGCCCGCGCAGGCCCTGCTGTTCGGCGTCGTCGTAGGGGCGCCGCTGCGGCTCGATGCGGACCTGGCAGCGCAGCACGATCGCGTGGATCCGCTCGCCGCTGTCCTCCTCGATCCGCAGCCGGGCGGTCAGCTGCGGTGCCACGGTGTACGGCTCGGCGATGACGTCGAGGACCGAGAAGGCGAGACCGGTCATGGCGCACCGGCCGCGGCGGCGGGGCGGCTGAGCTGCCGTACCCGGGCGAAGAACGCGTCGATGGCGTCGTGCGCCTGCCGGCCGCCGTCGAAGCCGCGCCACACCGTGCGCAGCCGGCCGACCAGTTCGTAGCAGGCGTCGATGGGCACCAGATGGCAGGAGCCGTCCTGGCCGGGCGAGCGGCGCACCAGCAGCGCCTCGACGTCCGGCAGCAGCACCGCCAGCGCGGGGTTGGCGGCGACGATGGTGTCCCAGGCGTCCAACGGCAGTTCGGACTCGGTGGCGCCGGCGGGCCCCGGGTAGAACGCGATGGTGCGCCCCTGGGGGGAGTTGCGGAACAGGAACACCAAACCGACCGGGATCTGCAGTTCGTCCCAGGTCCGTTCGTCCGGGGTGAAGCCGTCGAAGCGCAGATACCGTTCGGGCACCGCCCGGTAGCGCAGCCGCGCGTCCTGGTCGGCGAACAGCAGGTAGCAGGGGCGGCACGCGCACATCAGCGCGCGGCTGTCCAGGTCCACCACGTGCGCGTGTTCGGCCGGCCCGACCGGGGCGGCGCACATCTCGCAGCGTTCCCCGGCGGGGGCGTGCGGGCGGGTGCGGGCGATGCGCAGCAGGGCGGCCGCCGGAGAGGACGGGCGGCCGTGGCCGATCACGTCGCCACCGGGGCCGGGACGGCGACCGACCAGGTCGCGCCGTCGGCGAGCAGCGGCAGCGGGTCCAGGTGCGGGCCGTCCTCGTCGGCGCAGGCGCCCGCGCGCCGGACGTCGTAGTGCGCGTGGCAGCCGGGGCAGGTCAGCAGTCCGCCGCCGGCCGCCCCGCCGAGCCGCCGGGCCAGCACCGCGCCCGCCATCGGCCGCTCGCAGCGGGCGCAGCGGTCCCGGAAGGCGAACCGGTCCGCGCCGATCCGGCAGGCCAGCACCGGCACACCGCCGGCGGTGAAGCGGGTGACGGCCCCGTTCTCCAGCGCGGCCAGTTCCGGCACCGGCCGCCACGACCCGCCGGCCGGTTCGGGGGCGGGCGGGCGCAGCCGGGAGAACAGCGCGTCGACCGCGACCACCGGGCCGGACGCCGCCTCGGACCGCGTGTCCACCTCGATCGCGGTGGTCTCCGGCGCGGCGGCCTCGACAGCGCTGCGCACGGCGAGTTGCAGCGTGGCCGCTGACGACGGACAGCCGTCGCAGCTGCCCAGCAGCCGCAGTGCGACGACCCCGTCGTCGCTGACGCCGAGCAGCTCCACGTCGCCGCCGTGCGAGCCGAGGTAGGGGCGGACGCTTTCGAGCGCCTGCTCCACCCGGGTCTCCACGCTGTACGGGTGCAGCCCGTGCACCAGCAGCATGCCGGCCGTCAGCTCGTCGGCGGCGAGCGCGGCCAGCACGCCGTCGTCCAGCCGGCCGTGCTCGTGCAGCGTGTCCAGCAGCCGTTCCAGGCCGGCGCCGTAGAAGTCGGTGACCAGCCGGACCAGTTCCTCGCCGCGTTCGCGGGCGGCGGGGCCGGCGGAGGCGCCGGCGGCGATCAGGGTGTCCAGCCGCTCACCGGTCGTACGCCAGTCGGCGGGCGCCGGGCGGCCGGCGGGCTGCTCGGGGCCGGTGGCCCCGGGGCGGCCGGTGCCGGCGGGCGGGCGCCCGCCGGCGTGGCGGTGGCCGGTCACCTCACGCACCCGCCGACTGCGTCGGGGAGTGCAGGAGTTCCAGCTTCCGGCCTTCGCCGAGGTACATGTGCACACCGCACGGCAGGCACGGGTCGAAGCTGCGGACCGTGCGCATGATGTCGATGCCCTTGAAGTGCTCCCGGTCGTTCTCCTCGAAGATCGGCTGGCCCTGCACCGCGTCCTCGTACGGCCCTGGGGTGCCGTAGGTGTCGCGCGGGCTGGCGTTCCACGGGGTCGGCGGGTAGGGGTGGTAGTTGGCGATCTTGCCGTCGCGGATCACCATGTGATGGGACAGCACGCCGCGTACCGCCTCGGTGAAGCCGCAGCCGACGCCCTCCTCGGGGACCTCGAACTTCTCCCAGGTCGTGGTGCGCCCGGCCCGGATCTCGACCAGCGCCTTCTCCGCGAAGTGCAGCGCGCAGGCTGCCGCGTAGGCCTGGAAGTAGGTGCGGGCCCGGTTGCGCTCCAGGGTGTTGCTCCACTGCGGGATGTGCCACTCCAGCTCGACCGGTCCCCTGAGCGCGGTCTTGGGCAGGTTGATCTGCACGCTGTGGCCGGTGGCCTTGATGTAGCCGATGTCGACCAGGCCGGCCAGCGCGGTCGTCCACAGCCGCGCCAGCGGGCCGCCGCCGGTGTCCAGCGCGAGGTAGTCCTTGCCGTCGTACCAGCGCGGCGACATCACCCAGCTGTACTTGTCGTCCAGATCGCGCTTCTGGGGGCGGGGGTTGGTGTGCTGGTTCCACGGGTGGCGGCGGTCCACCGGGTTGCCCAGCGGGTCGTGGGTGACGAACGTCTCCTGGTCCTGCCAGTCGCCGTAGTACGACGAGCCGAGCAGGATCCGGATGCCGAGGTTGATCTTCACCAGGTCGGTGGTGACCAGCTTCCCGTCGACGACGACGCCCGGGGTGACGTACATCTTGCGGCCCCAGGCGGTCATGTCCTTGTACGCGAAGTTGCAGTGCTCCGGATCCTGGAAGGAGCCCCAGCAGCCGAGCAGGATGCGCCGGTTGCCGACCAGTTCGTAGCCGGGCAGCGCCTCGTAGAAGAAGTCGAAGAGGTCGTCGTGCATCGGCACGACCTTCTTCATGAACTCCACGTAGCGCTGGAGGCGGGTGATGTAGTCCGTCATGAGCTGGATGGTGGCGACGGTGCCCACACCACCGGGGTAGAGCGTGGAGGGGTGGACGTGCCGGCCCTCCATGAGGCAGAACATCTCCCGGGTCATCCGGCTGACCTGGAGTGCCTCGCGGTAGAACTCGCCGGTGAACGGGTTCAGCGAACGCATGATGTCGCCGATGGTCCGGTATCCGTGGGCGTCCGCGTGCGGAGAGGCGGTGCGGTTGGCCTTCTCCAGCACCCCGGGATTGGTCTCGGCGACCATTTTCTCGCAGTAGTCGACCCCGACCAGGTTCTCCTGGAAGATGTTGTGGTCGAACATGTACTCCGCGGCTTCACCGAGGTTGACGATCCATTCGGCGATGTGCGGCGGCTTCACTCCGTACGCCATGTTCTGCGCGTAGCACGAACAGGTGGCGTGGTTGTCGCCGCAGATACCGCAGATGCGACTGGTGATGAAATGCGCGTCGCGCGGGTCCTTGCCCTTCATGAAGACCGAATAGCCGCGGAAGATGGAACTGGTGCTGTGGCATTCGGCCACCACCCGCTGCTTGAAGTCGATCTTCGTGTAGATGCCGAGGCTGCCGACGATACGGGTGATGGGGTCCCACGCCATCTCCACCAGTTCCTGCTTGCCGCCCTGGCTGCGGCTGCCACCCTTGGCCTGCGTCGCCGTCATTGCGCCGCCTCGTCTTCCTGTGCTGTCGTGTGGGTCACCAGGTGCGGGTGGCACCGGTCGTGAGGGTCGTTCCGCGCTTGCGCCACTTCGGTTCCCGGTCGAGCGTGTGGGTGGTGATCCGGCGCAGCCGCCGCATGGTGGACCCGTAGCCGGCCGCGGCGTTCGTGGAGAGCTTTCCGCCGGGCGGCTCGTCCATGAACGGCATGAACTTGTCCGGGAAGCCGGGCATGGTGCAGCCGATGCAGATGCCGCCGACGTTGGGGCAGCCGCCGATGCCGTTCATCCAGCCGCGCTTGGGCACGTTGCACTTGACGGTGGGGCCCCAGCAGCCGAGTTTGACGATGCACTTGGGCGAGCCGTACTCGGTGGCGAAGTCGGCCTGCTCGTAGTAGCCGGCCCGGTCGCAGCCCTCGTGCACGGTCCGGCCGAACAGCCAGGTCGGGCGCAGTGCCTCGTCCAGCGGGATCATGGGGGCCTGGTCGGTGGCCATGTAGAGCAGGTAGGTCAGGGTCTCCGACAGGTTGTCCGGCTGGATCGGGCAGCCGGGCACGCAGACGATCGGGATGCCGGCCTTGGACTTCCAGTCCCAGCCCAGATAGTCCGGCACCCCCATGGCGCCGGTCGGGTTGCCGGCCATGGCGTGGATGCCGCCGTAGGTGGCGCAGGTGCCGACCGCGACGATCGCGGTGGCCTTCGGCGCCAGCCGGTCGAGCCACTCGCTGGTGGTCACCGGCTGGCCGGTGGCCGGGTCGTTGCCGAAACCGGACCAGTAGCCCTCGTCGTGGAGCCGCTCGTTGGGGATCGAGCCCTCCACGACCAGGACGAACGGGTCCAGCTCGCCCCGGTCGGCCCTGAAGAACCATTCGAGGAAGTCGTCGGCGCCGCCGGTGGGGCCGCACTCGAAGTCGATCAGCGGCCAGTGCACGGCGACCTGCGGAAGGCCGGGCAGCGCGCCGAGCGCGATCTCCTCGATACTGGGCTGAGTGGCGGCGGTGAGCGCCACCGAATCGCCGTCGCAGCTGAGACCGGCATTGATCCAGAGCACGTGGATCAGTGTGTCCTCGGCTTTGACCGCATTTTCCGTCGGCATGGTGCAGCCGCCTTTCGGGGTCGAGGGTCGGTCCCGAAGTTCCCGGGGCCCGGCTTTCGAGCCGCGATTGTGGTGTCGCTCATATTGCTACCATCTAGGCTCGGCCCCGGCACGCCGTCAACACGGGAATTGCCGTCCGACCGCGCCGTCACAGCCCGATCGGCGGACATCGGCAATATCGCGGAATAGGCCGGGAGAGTGATCCTGGGCCGGGTGCCCGGCTGTCGCGGCGGCGATCAGGACGGGAGAACGGACCGGTTGAGATCCTGCGAGCGGGGATTCCACCCGAGGACGGGGCGCCGATGCACGAACTGTCGATCACCCAGAGCATTGTCGACGCGGTGTGCGAACGCGCGGCCGGCCGGCCGGTGTACGCGGTTCAGGTGCGGGTGGGCATGTTGACCGCGGTGGTGGCCGACTCCCTGCGCTTCTGCTTCGACCTGGTCGCCGAGGGAACGGTCGCCGAAGGCGCCCGGCTGGAGATCGACCGGCCGCCGGGCGCGGGGCACTGCCGCAGCTGCGGCGGCGATGTGGCGCCGACCGATCTGGTGCTGCTGTGTCCGTGCGGCAGCGCGGATGTGGCGGTCACCTCGGGGCAGGAACTCCAGATCATCTCGATGAAAGTGGGCTGACCATGTGCGGTACCTGCGGTTGCGGCGGAGCGGGCGACAGCGGCGGCGGGACGCGGATCGCCGTGCCGTCGGCCGACGACGGAGCGCCGGCCGACGGCCACACCCGTGACCACGCCCACGACCGCACCGACGGCCGCGCGCACGGCCACGACCACCCCCGCCCCCACGCGCACGTCCACCCCGGCGATCTCGACCGCCCGCGCGGCCACCCGTACGGCAGTCCGTACGAGGAGGACGGCTCGGGCCCCGCCGACCGCACCCCGCTCCCGGCCGACCGCGCGTTTCCGGAGGGCCCCGTACGCCCCGGCGGCCACGTGCCCGCGGACACCGCCGGCGGTGTGACGGTCAGCGTCGAGGAGCGGATCCTGGCCAAGAACGAGGACCTCGCCGCACGCAACCGGAGCTGGCTGGCCGCCCACGGCATCGTGGCCGTCAACCTGATGAGCTCACCGGGCGCGGGCAAGACCACCCTGCTCGAACGGACCATCAGGGACCTCGCCGGCCGCCGCCCCGTCGGCGTGGTCGAGGGCGACCAGGAGACGATGCTCGACGCCGACCGGATCAAGCGGGCCGGCTCCCCCGTGGTGCAGGTCAACACCGGCGCCGGCTGCCACCTCGACGCCGAGATGATGCACGGCGCCCTCACCGCCCTGTCCCCGGCGGCCGGTTCGCTGATCCTGGTCGAGAACGTCGGCAACCTCGTCTGCCCCGCCCTGTTCGACCTGGGCGAGCGCAGCAAGGTCGTGATCATCTCCGTCACCGAGGGCACCGACAAGCCGCTGAAGTACCCCTACATGTTCGCCGGCGCCGATCTGGTCGTCATCAACAAGCTCGACCTGCTCCCCTATGTGGACTTCGACGTCGCCCGGTGCACCGCGTACGCCCGCTCGGTCAATCCGGACGTCCGGGTGCTGACGGTCTCCGCGACCACCGGCGAGGGGATGGACCTCTGGTACGACTGGGTGGCCGGGCAGTACTGAATCCGCCGCGCCCGCCCGCGCCCGCCCGCGCCCGCCCGCGCCCGCCCGCGCCGCGGCCCGCCGCCGACCACCGGCCCCGGTCCGCCGGGCCGCCCCGGCGCCCCTCCCGCGGCCGGCACCCCGGTGTCCGCCGCCCCGGCGTCAAGTGCCACGATCGAGCCGGTCGCGCAACAGCCCGGAAAGCGTCTTCCCGGTCCGCTCCCCCGTGCCCATCATGGTCGGGGCGGAGTCCGCCGGGGCCGGGGGGCGACTCCGGTTGGTATACGACGCGGCGCGCGGCACACGCCCCGCGTACGCGCCGCCTACCCGCGAACGGCCAGGCCCGCGTCGACAGAATGCGTGCCCGTTCCGGAGGCGCGCGCCGGAACCGAGCGTGTACAGCGTTTCCGGAAGCCACTTCAGTCGCTAAAACAGGACAAATATCCGCGCCGATGTTTATTCCGGCACGGACGGCCCCTCAGCGGCCGCCGGCGACGCCCCTTGCCGTCCGGCTGGCGTGCCCCGTACTGTCCTCTCCGGCGCGGGGAGGGGATGCCCCAGGCTGCCGATCCAGGTTCCAATTCATTTTGGACTTCGCACCGGAGGAATCGTGCCTCTATTAGCGATACCTGCCGTCCTGGCCCTGGAAAACGGCAGGTTCTTCCCTGGCCGAATATTCGGGGCGACGGGTACCTCTCTCGGGGAGGTCGTCTTTCAGACCGGAATGACCGGGTATCAGGAGACGTTGACCGACCCGTCTTACCGCGGGCAGATCGTCGTCCAGACCGCGACACAGATCGGTAACACGGGATGGAACGACGAGGACGGCGAGTCGTCGGCCATCCAGGTGGCCGGCTATGTCGTCCGTGACCCCTCCCGAGCCGTTCCGCACTGGCGCTCCGTACGGCCGCTCGAGGCGGAACTGGTGCGGCAGGGCGTGGTCGGACTGGCCGGGGTCGACACCCGGTCCCTGACCCGGCACCTGCGCGAGCACGGCGTGATGCGCGCCGGCGTCTTCTCCGGCGACGCGCTCGCCGACCCCGCCGGGATGACCGCGGCGGTGCTGAACGGGCCGGCGATGACCGGAGCCGAACTCGCCTCGCGGGTGAGCACGCGGCGGCCTTACGTGTACCCCGCCGCCGGCCCCCGGCGCTTCCGGGTGGCCGTGGTGGACCTGGGCCTGAAGACCGGCACCCTGCGGATGCTGGCCGCGCTGGGCGTCGAGTCCCACGTTCTGCCCGACGCCACCGGGGCGGACGGACTGCTCGCGACCGAGCCCGACGGAGTGCTGCTGTCCAACGGCCCCGGGGACCCGGCGGCGATGGACCATGTGGTGGCGCTGACCCGGAGCGTGCTGGAACGCCGGCTGCCGCTGTTCGGCATCTGCTTCGGCAACCAGATCCTCGGGCGGGCCCTGGGCCGCGACACGTACAAGATGCGCTACAGCCACCGGGGGATCAACGTCCCGGTGGTGGACGCCGCCGACGGCCGGGTCGCCATCACCTCGCACAACCACGGCTTCGCGGTACGCGGCGAGCCCGGCGAGCGGTTCGAGACCCCGTACGGGCCCGCGGTGGTGTCCCACCACTGCCCCAACGACGGGACGGTCGAGGGTCTGCGCTGCCTGGAGGTACCGGCCTTCTCCGTGCAGTACCACCCCGAGGCCGCGGCCGGTCCGCACGACGCGTCCGCGCTCTTCAGCGCCTTCGTCGGCTCCCTGAGACCCGGAGGGCGGCGCTGATGCCCCGACGCACCGACATCGGCCACGTCCTGGTCATCGGCTCCGGCCCGATCGTCATCGGGCAGGCGTGCGAGTTCGACTACTCCGGCACCCAGGCGTGCCGGGTGCTGCGCGAGGAGGGCATCCGGGTCAGCCTGGTCAACTCCAACCCGGCCACGATCATGACGGACCCGGAGCTGGCCGACGCCACCTACATCGAGCCCGTCACCCCGGAGTTCGTGGAGAAGGTCATCGCGCGGGAGCGGCCGGACGCCGTCCTGGCCACCCTCGGCGGGCAGACCGCGCTGAACTGCGCCGTCGCGCTGCACGAGAACAACGTGCTGGAGAAGTACGGCGTGGAGCTGATCGGCGCCGACATCGCCGCGATCGCCCGCGGCGAGGACCGGCAGCTGTTCAAGGAGATCGTCGCCTCGGTCGGGGCCCGCACCCCCGCGAGCGCGGTGTGCCGGTCGCTGGAGGAGGTCCGCGCCTGCGCCGCCGAGCTGGGCCTGCCGGTGGTGATCAGGCCGTCGTTCACCATGGGCGGCCTCGGCTCGGGGCTGGCCACCACCGCGGCGGAGCTGGAGCGGCTCGCCCGGTCCGGCCTGGCGGAGAGCCCGATGGGGCAGGTGCTGGTCGAGCAGAGCGTGCTCGGCTGGAAGGAGTACGAGCTCGAACTGATGCGGGACCACAAGGACAACGTCGTGGTGGTCTGCTCCATCGAGAACCTCGACCCGATGGGCGTGCACACCGGCGACTCCGTCACGGTGGCCCCGGCGATGACCCTCACCGACCGCGAGTACCAGCGGATGCGGGACGTGGGCATCGCGGTGCTGCGCGCGGTCGGCGTCGACACCGGCGGCTGCAACATCCAGTTCGCGGTCGACCCGCGCAACGGCGAGCTGGTGGTCATCGAGATGAACCCGCGGGTGTCGCGGTCCTCGGCCCTGGCGTCGAAGGCGACCGGCTTCCCGATCGCCAAGATCGCCGCCAAGCTCGCCATCGGCTACACCCTCGACGAGATCACCAACGACATCACCGGCCGGACGCCGGCCAGTTTCGAGCCCGCCCTGGACTACGTGGTGGTCAAGCTGCCGCGCTTCGCCTTCGACAAGTTCCCGCAGGCGGACCCGGCCCTGACCACCACGATGAAGTCGGTCGGTGAGGCCATGGCCATCGGTCGCAGCTTCGCCGAGGCGCTGGGCAAGGGCATGCGGTCGCTGGAGACCCCGGCGGCCGGCTTCTGGACGGTGCCCGACCCGTCGGGGTCCGCGGCGGGCACCGGGCGCGCCGAGGCGGCGGCCGCCGCGCTGGAGGAGTTGCGCACCCCGCACGAGGCGCGGCTCTACACCCTGGAGCGGGCGCTGCGCCTGGGCGCCAGTCCCGAGCAGGCGCACGACGCCTCCGGCATCGACCCGTGGTTCGTGGACCAGGTCCTCGCCCTGGTGGAGCTGCGCGCCGAACTCGCCGCGGCCGACGGCCTGGACGAGCCGCTGCTGCGCCACGCCAAGCGCAGCGGGCTGTCCGACCGGCAGCTGGCCGCGCTGCGCCCGGAACTGGGCGGCGAGGACGGCGTACGCGGGCTCCGGCACCGGCTCGGCGTCCGGCCGGTGTTCAAGACCGTCGACACCTGCGCCGCGGAGTTCGCCGCGGCCACCCCGTACCACTACTCCACCTACGAGTCCGACCCGGACGCGGAGTCGGAGGTCGCGCCGCAGTCCGTACCGGTGCCGAAGGTGCTGATCATCGGGTCCGGCCCGAACCGGATCGGCCAGGGCATCGAGTTCGACTACTCCTGCGTGCACGCCTCGGCCGGGCTGCGCGCGGCGGGCTACGAGACGGTGATGGTCAACTGCAACCCGGAGACCGTCTCCACCGACTACGACGTCTCCGACCGGCTGTACTTCGAGCCGCTGACGTTCGAGGACCTGCTGGAGGTCTACGAGGCCGAGCGCGCCTGCGGCGAGGTGGCGTCGGTGGTGGTGCAGCTGGGCGGCCAGACCCCGCTCCGGCTCGCCCGGCGGCTGGCCGCGGCCGGCCTGCCGGTCCGCGGCACCTCGCCCGAGGCCATCCACCTGGCCGAGGACCGCGAGGCGTTCTCCGCCACGCTGGCCGCCGCCGGCCTGGTCGCGCCCCGGCACGGCATCGCCAAGTCGCCGGGCGCGGCGGTCGCGGTGGCCGCCCGGATCGGCTACCCGGTGCTGCTGCGCCCCTCGTACGTGCTGGGCGGTCAGGGCATGGAGGTCGCCGGCGACGAGGCGGCGCTCGGCGACTATTTGCGGCGGGCCGCGGCCGTCACCCCCGACCACCCGCTGCTGGTGGACGAGTTCCTCCAGGAGGCGATCGAGATCGACGTCGACGCCCTCTGCGACGGGCGGGAGGTCTACCTCGGCGGCGTCATGGAGCACACCGAGGAGGCCGGGGTGCACTCGGGCGACTCCTCCTGCGTACTGCCGCCGATCACCCTGGACCGGCAGGACATCGCCGAACTGCGCCGGCAGACCGAGGCGATAGCCCACGGTCTGGGGGTGCGCGGCATGCTGAACGTGCAGTTCGCCCTCAAGGACGGCACCTTTTACGTGCTGGAGGCCAACCCGCGGGCCAGCAGGACCGTACCGTACGTGTCCAAGGCCACCGACGTCGCGCTGGCCAGGGCCGGGGCCCGGATCATCCTCGGCGCGGGCATCGCCGAGCTGCGGGCGGAGGGCGTCCTGTTGGCCGTCGGCGACGGGGCCTCCCCCCGGCCGGGCGCGCCCGTCGCGGTCAAGGAGGCGGTCCTGCCCTTCCACCGCTTCCGCACCCCGGCCGGCGACGGAGTGGACAGCCTGCTGGGCCCGGAGATGCGCTCGACCGGTGAGGTGATGGGGATCGGCGCCAGCTTCGACGTGGCGTTCGCCAAGGCGCAGGCGGCGGCCGGCCTCGACGTGCCGCTGTCGGGGCGGGTGCTGGTGTCGTCCGCGGCGCGCTACGTCCGGCAGCTGGTGCCGGCCGTGCGCACCCTGAACGGCTTCGGCTTCGAGCTGGTCGCCGACGAGGAGACGGCCGCGCTGCTGGCCGGCGCCGGCTTCACCGCCGCCACCGTGCTCGCCTGCTCGGCCGCGGATGTCGCCGAGCGCGTCCGTGACGGCGACTTCGCCTTCCTGGTGGTGCTGTCCGAGGGCGGCGGCCGGCCCTGGCAGCGGGCCGTCCGCACCGCGGCGGCACAGCACCGGGCCGCCTATGTGACCACACCGTCCGCCCTGATCGCCGGCATCCGGGCGATCCGCGCCAGGAACCGGGCGGATTTCGAGGTGTCCTCCTTACAGGAGACCTACGGCCGGGACCGCCGCGGCGGTCCCACCGGCTGAGGCGCCGCTGCCGGAACCCGCCGGGCGGCCGGGCCGGGAGCCGCGGCCACCACACCGTCCAGGGCACACCTTCCACCACCATGGAGACGACGTTGATCGCCGATCATGTTTACGATCTGATTCAGGACGACGTGTTCCTCCGGGTTTCCGGCGTCGGCGCCTTGCAGGACTTCTATCTCAAGGTCGAGGGTCTGAACCCGGGCGGCTCGATCAAGATGAAAACCGCGCGCAGCCTGATCCAGGCGGCGGAGTACACCCGCAGGGACCTGTCCGGGCTGCGGCTGATCGAGTCGACGTCGGGGAACCTCGGTATCGCGCTCGCCACGATCTGCGCGGCGAAGGGCTACCGGCTCACCTGTGTCACGGACCCGAACTCCAACCCGGCGGCGCTGGCCATCATGCGGGCGCTCGGCGCCGAGGTGGTGACGGTCACCCGGAGGGACGCCAACGGCGGCTTTCTCGGCACCCGGGTCGCGTACATCGAGCGGCGGCTGTCCACCGAACCGGACCTGCACTGGCTCAACCAGTACGAGAACCCGAGCAATCCGGCCGCGCACGAGCAGACGACCGGACCCGCGGTGCTCAAGGCGTTCGGCCGGGTCGACTACCTGTTCCTCGGGGTGGGCACCGGCGGCACCCTGATGGGCAGCGTCGACTACTTCCGGCGCCGCAGCCCGCGGACACGCATCGTCGGGGTGGACGCCGAGGGCTCGGTGAACTTCGCGCCGATCGCCGCCGCCCGGCACATCCCGGGGCTCGGCACCAGCAAACGGCCGCCGCTGCTGGACCAGCAGGTGCCCGACGACGTCGTCCTGGTGCCGGAGTGGGAGACGGTACGCGAATGCCGCTGGCTGGCCCGGCACACCGGGCTGCTCGCCGGTGGCTCGACCGGCACCGTGCTGGCGGCCGTCCGCCGGCTGGCCGAGGCCATCCCGCAGGACGCCACCGTCGTGGCCATCGCCCCGGACATGGGTGAGCGCTATCTCGACTCCGTCTACGACGACGGCTGGGTGGCCGACCACGGTCTGGACCGGGCGCGCCCCGCCGGAAACGACCCTCTGGAGGAGGAACTGCATGTTCTCGTTTGACGTGGTGTCGGGGAAGGTCGCCAAGGACATCCTCGACACGTCGGTCGACGCGGTCGTGGCGCTGGTCGAGGACGCGTACCTGCGGCACGACGCCGGGCGCACCGTCAACCCCGACAGCTACTTCCTGCGCTTCCCCGACCGGCCCGACGCCCGGATCATCGCGCTGCCGGCCGCCATCGACCTGGCGGACGAGCGGACCGTGGGCATCAAGTGGATCTCCAGCTTCCCGGGCAACGTGACGGCGGGGATACCGCGCGCCTCGGCCGTGCTGGTCCTCAACGACGGCGCCACCGGCTACCCGGTGGCGCTGCTGGAGGCGGCCGGCATCAGCGCGGCCCGCACGGCGGCCTCCGCCGCGGTCGCCGCGCGGGCCTTCGCCCGGCACCTCCCCCCCGACGGACGGCTGGCGGTGGTCGGCGCCGGCGTCATCGCCCGCACCGTCCTGCGGTACCTGGCGGCCACCGGCTACCCGATCGAGGAGCTGCGCGTCCTGGACCCGGACCAGGCGTCGGCCGGCAGCCTGGTGCGCTTCGCCGCCGACGAACTCGGCCTGGCCGCCCGGCCGGCCGCGGACATCGAGGACGTGCTCGGCGCGGGCACGGTGGTCACCGCGACGACCGCCGCGACCCCGTACATCGACCGCGCGCTGCGCCCCGGACAGGTGGCGCTCAACATCTCGCTGCGCGACTTCGCCCCCGAGGTGATCCTGGGCGCGCAGAACTACTTCGACGACGTCGAGCACTGCATGAAGGCGGACACCTCTCCGCACCTGGCCGAACAGGCCACCGGCGGGCGGGACTTCGTGGACGGTACGCTCGCCGACGTGCTCAACGGCAGTGCGAGGCCGGACGCCGGCCGCGGGCTGGTCTTCTCACCCTTCGGCCTGGGCGTGCTCGACCTGGCGGTGGGGCACCACGTGCTCGCCACCGCCCGCGAGCAGGGCCTGTCGCTGGAGGTCCCGGACTTCTTCGGCGAGACGAGACGCTGGTGAAGCCCTTACGCATAGCCGTGATCGGCGTCGGTCCGCGCGGGCTGTCCGTCCTGGAGCGGGTGGTGAGCCACACCCGCCGGGCCGGGCCGCCGGTGGAACTGCTGCTGGTCGAGCCGGACGAGCCCGGCATCGGCGTCCACCGGTCCAAGCAGCCGGACTACCTGCTGCTCAACACCATCGCCTCGCAGCTGACGGTGTTCTCCGACACCGAGATGGTCCCGGGCGCCCCGGTCACCCCGGGCCCGGCCTTCGACGAGTGGTGCGCGGCGCGCGGCGTTCCCGCCGCCTTCGACGCCTTCCTGCCGCGCCGGCTGCTCGGGGAGTACCTCCAGTGGGCGACCGGCGAGCTGCTGGCCGCCGCGCCCGAGCGGCTGACCGTGCGGCACATCCCCGCGGTGGCCACCCGGGTACGGCCCGGCGGCGACGGTGCGACGGTCACCCTCGCTGACGGCACCGAGCACCGGGTCGACCTGGCGGTGGTCACCACCGGCCACGGCCTGGCCGTCCGGCCGCCCGGTCCCGCCGACGGGTGGATCGAGACGCCGTACCCGCTGCCCGACCAGCTCGACGGCATCCCCGACGGGGCCGCCGTGGCCGTGCTGGGGACGGGCCTGACCGCGATGGACGTCGTGGCCTGCCTGACGGTGGGGCGCGGCGGGGTGTTCACCGGCGACGGCTACCGGGCCTCGGGCCGGGAGCCGCGGATCGTGCTCGCCAACCGCGCCGGCCCGCTGCCCCGCGCCCGGCCGAACACCACCCGCCAGCGCCGGTCCGCGCCGGCCGCGCACTTCACCCCGGCGGCGGTGGCCGCCCTGCGGGAGCGCACCCCGGACGGGCGGCTGGACTTCCGCCGGGACGTGGAACCGCTGATCCTGCGGGAGGCGCTGGCCCGGCTGGGCGCGGACGCCGGAGCCGACGCGGCGGCCACCGTCGAGCGGGCGCTGGCCGGCGGCGGCGAGCGCCCGGAGGACTACGCCGCCTACACCGCCGCGCTGCTCGAACAGGCCCGCGCCGACCTCGCCGAGGCGCGGCGGGGTCTGGGCGCCAGCCCGGTCAAGGAGGCGCTGGAGGTGCTGCGCGACCACCGCGACAGCCTGCGGGCCGCCCTCGACCCGCCGGGCCTGACCGACGCGTCCCACCGGTACTTCATGACCGAGTACGCGGCGCTGGTCAACCGGACGGTGATCGGCCCGCAGAAGGAGCGCGTCGACGAGGTGCTGCGGCTGATGGCGGCCGGCGTCGTACGGCCCGGCCCCGGCCCCGCCCCGCGGCTGGACCGCGACGGCGACGGCTGGACGCTCAGCTCCACCAGGCTGCGCCGGCCGCACCGGATGGCCGTCGACCTGGTGGTACGGGCCAACCTCGGCTGGCCGGCCCCCGACCCGCTGACCGACCCGCTCGGGCAGGCGCTCAGGGAGTGGGCCGCGCCCGGCCAGGGCGGGGCGCTGCGGCTGGACCGCGACGGCTTCGTCGTGCCGCGCCCGGGGGCGGGGGCGGCGGGCCGCACGGTCGCCGTGCTCGGGCCGCCGGCCGAGGGCGCGAGCTACTACAACCACTACGTGCCCTCACCCGGTGTCCGCTCCCGTGCGCTCACCGACGTCGACCGGGTGCTCGCGCCCGTACTCGGCGCCCCCGCGACCACCGGCTGACCAGGCCGCCCCCATCCACGCTCGCACCATGCCCCGAGCCGACCACACGGAAAGGCACCACGAGATGTTGATCCTGGGTTTCAAAGAGGGACACGACGGCGGCGTCGTCGCCATCGAGGACGGCAAGCTGCTCTTCGCCCTGGAGGCGGAGAAGGACAACTACCCGCGGTACGACCGGCTGACCGCCGAGGTCGTCACCCGGGCGGCCGGGCTGCTGCCGCGGCTGCCCGACGTGGTGTCGCTGAGCGGCTGGGTCAAGGGCTTCCACTCCGTCGAACCGCCGTCGCGGGCCGGCTACTTCGGCGTCGGCGACGGCTCGATCCAGGACGACGCGGGGAAGTTCTTCGGCAAGGACGTCCGGATCTTCTCCTCCACCCACGAGCGCTCGCACATCATGACGGCCTACGGGATGGCTCCGGGCGCGGCCGGCCGGCCGCACTACTCGCTGGTGTGGGAGGGCAACATCGGCGACTTCTACCGGGTCGACGAGAGCGGCCGGATCACCCACCTCAAGCACGTGATGACCGACCCCGGCAACAAGTACGCCTACCTGTTCGCGCTGGCCGACCCCAAGCACCCCGGCGGCAAGGGCTACTTCAACTACAGCCACGCCGGCAAGCAGATGGCGCTGACCGCCTTCGCGTCCGACCGGAACATCAGCAAGGAGGAGCAGGAGACCATCAACTTCATCCTGGCCCAGGACGGCATCGTGCTGGGCCTGTCGAAGGACGAGATGTCCTGGTCGCCGGTGTACAACGCCGGCGTCGAGTCGCAGGTGTACCGCGACCTGGCCAAGCGGCACTCCGACGCCATCTTCGACGCCTTCTACGGCTACGCGGCCAAGAACCTCACCGAGGGACTGCCGCTGCTGGTCTCCGGCGGCTGCGGGCTGAACTGCAACTGGAACGCCCAGCTGCGCGAGAGCGGCCTGTTCGAGGACGTCTTTGTGCCGCCCTGCCCCAACGACAGCGGCGCCGCGCTGGGCACCGCGATCGACGCCCAGTGGTTCCACACCGGGTCCGCGGCGATCGAGTGGGACGTCTACTCCGGCGAGGAGTTCGTCGAGGACGTGGTGCCCGACGCCGCCCGGTACGAGACCAGGCCGCTGGTGGCCGCCGAGGTGGCCCGCTACCTGGAGCAGGGGCGCATCATCGGCTGGGCGCGCGGGCGGTACGAGATGGGGCCGCGGGCGCTGGGCAACCGCTCGATCCTGGCGGCGCCCTTCACCGAGGAGACCACGGTGCGGCTCAACACGATCAAGGGCCGGGAGGACTACCGGCCGATCGCGCCGATCGCGCTGGAGGAGGACGCGCACCGCTGGTTCGTCGGCTCGGTGCAGGACCCCTACATGCTGTTCTTCAACCGGGTCACCTCCGAGGAGCTGAAGGCCGTCACCCACGTGGACGGGTCGGCCCGCACCCAGACGGTGACCCGTGAGCGCAACGCCGGCATCGCCGACCTGCTGGAGGCGTTCCGGGACCTGACGGGGTTCAGCGTGCTGTGCAACACCTCCCTGAACTTCAACGGCCGGGGCTTCATCAACACCACCAGCGACCTGCTCGCCTACGGGGAGGAGCACGGCCTGGACGGCTACGTCATCAACGACACCTTCGTCACCCCCCGGCAGGCGTGAGCGCACCGCCGCGGCCGGCGCCCGGCCGCGGCGGGGCCCGTCCCGCGCAGACGGGCCCACGGCGGCCGCTCCCCCCTACCACCACCGCCCCACCGACCAGCCAACCGATCAGGAAGTCGCCTCATGACCACGTCCACCGAAGCCCGTACCCGCGCGCCGCTCTCCTTCGGCCAGGAGCAACTCTGGTTCCTCGACCAGTTGACCCCGGGCGCCACGGTGTACAACATCCTCCTGGCCGCGCGTCTGCGCGGGCCGCTCCGCGTCGACCTGCTCCAGCGCGCCCTGACCCTCGTCGTGGCCCGGCACGAGGCCCTGCGGGTGACCGTCCACGCCGAGGAGGGCACCCCCTTCCAGCTGGTGTCGCCGCCCGGCGAGGTCGACCTGACGGTGACCGAGCGGACCGGGCTGGACGCGGCCGCGCAGGACCGGGCCGTACGGGAGGTGCTGGACGAGCTGTCCGGGCTGCCGTTCGACCTCGAGCAGGGCCCGCTCTACCGCTACCGGGTGCTGCGGCTCGCCGACGACGACCATGTGCTCTTCCAGAACCTGCACCACATCGTCACCGACGGCTGGTCCTCGGGAATCGTCAACGCCGAACTCGCCACCGCGTACACGGCGCTGCTGGACGGGCGCGAGCCGGAGTTCGGCACGCCCGGCGCCGGCTACCTGGAGTACGCCGCCGCGCAGCGCGAGCAGCTGGCCGGCGACGCGCTCCGCGAGGGCCTGGAGTTCTGGACCGGCAAGCTGGCGGACCTGCCGACACTGGAGATGCCCACCGACCGGCCCCGGCCCGCGCTGGCCGTCCGGGGCGCGACATCGCTGGTACGGCCGTATTCGCCGGAACTGCTGCGGCAGGCGCGCGCGCTGGCCAAGGAGCACGGCGTCTCGCTGTACATGGTGCTCGCCGCGGCCCTCAACGTGGTCCTCAGCCGCTACACCGGCCAGGAGGACATCCCCATCGGCGTGCCGATGCTCAGCCGGCCCGACGAGGACCTGGAGAGCGTGGTCGGCCTCTTCGTGAACATGGTGGTGCTGCGCTCCGACCTGTCCGGCGACCCCACCTTCGAGGAGGTGCTGGCGCGCACCCTGGACGCCAACCTCGACCTGTACGAGTACCAGGAGGTGCCGTTCCACCTGATCGTCGACCGGCTCCAGCCGGTCCGGGTGGCCGGCCGCAACCCGCTGTTCCAGGTGTCCCTGCAGCTGCTCGGCGACGCCAACTCCGGCGGCAGCCTGGCGCTGCCGCACATCAGCAGCGAGCCGGTCGCATCGGCGTCCACCGGCTCGCGCTTCGACATGGCCATCGACTTCATCGAGTCCGGCGACACCCTGCGCGCCAACGTCGAGTACTCCCGCGACCTGTTCGACGACTGGCGGGTGCGGGCGTTGCTGGACCACGTCGAGTCGGTGCTCACCGACGCCGTCCAGGACAGCTCGCGCACCGTCTCCCGGCTGCGGCTGCTCAGCTCCGCCGAGCGCGCCGAACTGCTGGCGCTGGGCAAGGGCGAGGAGGCGGCGTACGCCGAGGAGCCGCTGCACGTCAGCCTCGCGGAGGTGGCCCGCCGCACCCCGGACGCGGTCGCCGTGGTCTGCCGGGGCAACGAGCTCAGCTACGGCGAACTGGACCGGCGCGCCGACCTGCTCGCCCGCCACCTGCGCGGCATGGGCCTGAAGCACGGCGACATCGTCGCCACGGTCATCGACCGCGACCTGGACGCCTACGTGGCCATGGCCGGCGTCCTCAAGGCCGGCGGCGCCTTCGCCATGATGGACCCGAAGCTGCCGGCCGGCCGGCTGGACTACATGATCCGCGACACCGGCGCGGCCGTCGTCCTCACCCGCTCGGGCCTGGCCGGGCAGTTGCCCGAGCCGCAGGGCTGGCAGCCGCTGCTGATCGACACCGACTGGCCGCTGATCGAGCGGAACCCGGCCGACGAGCCGCTGGAGGAGTGGACCACCCGCGAATCGCTCGCCTACGTCCTGTACACCTCCGGTTCGACCGGCGCGCCCAAGGGGGTGATGATCGCCCACCGGGCGGTCTCCTACTTCTGCGAGGCGTACCGGCGCACGTTCGACCTCGGGCCGGCCGACCGGCTGCTGCAGCTGCCGGCTCTCAACTTTGACATGTCGCAGGGCGAGATCTGGACCGCCTTCCTCGTCGGCGCCCGGGTGGTGGCGGTCTCCCCGGAGGACGCCCAGTCACCGGAGGCGCTCACCGCGCTGCTGCGCGACCAGCGGGTCACCTACGCGGGCCTGCCGCCGGCGATGCAGTCGGTGATGGAGGCCGAGCCCTACCCGGACCTGAAGTACGTGATGGGCGGCGCCGAGGTGCTGCCTCCGGAACTGGTCAACAAGTGGAACCTGCCGGGCCGCACCTACCTGAACCTGTACGGCCCGACCGAGTGCGCCATCGGCCAGACCTCCTACGTGGTGGAGCAGCGGGAGTGGACCACGCCGCCGCCCATCGGTCGCCCGCAGCTGAACCGGCAGGTCTACGTCGTGGACCGGTGGGACAACCTGGTGCCCAAGGGCGTGCCCGGCGAACTGCTCATCGGCGGCGCCGAGGGCGGCCTGGCCCGCGGCTACCTCAACCAGCCGGAGATGACGGCGCAGAAGTTCGTCCAGGACCCGTTCGACCCCGACAGCAGGGTCTACCGCAGCGGTGACCTGGTGCGCTGGAGCAGCGACGGGCAGATCGAGTTCCTGGGCCGCATCGACAACCAGGTCAAGCTCCGGGGCCTGCGCATCGAGCTCGGCGAGATCGAGACCGTCCTGCAGGGCCACCCCGACGTGCTGCGGGCCGTGGTGCTGATGCGCCCGGACCGACAGGGCGAGAACCAGCTCGTCGGCTACTACACCTCGGTCGGCCGGGTGCCGGCGCCGGAGGCACTGCGCCGGCACCTGGCCGCGTCGCTGCCCGACTACATGGTGCCCACAGCCTGGGTGGCGCTGGACGCCTTCCCGATGAACAACGACGGCTGGAAGATCAACCGCAACGCGCTGCCCGAGCCGGCCGGCGACGACGACCGCGACTACGTCGCGCCGCGCACCGCGACCGAGGAGACCCTGGCCGCCGCGTTCGCCGAGGTGCTGTCGCTGAACCGGGTGGGCGCCGACGACAGCTTCTTCGACATCGGCGGCAACTCGCTGCAGGCGCTGAGGGCGGTCAGCCGGATCAACAAGACCTTCAAGATCCGGGTCAGCGTGCGGCTGCTGTACGGCAACGCCAAGCTCAGCGAGATCTCCGCCGTGGTGGACGAGCTGATCGAAAAGGCGCGTGGCTGAGGTGGCCCTGGATCTCGACCGCCTGGTACCGCTCCAGCCGAAGGGCACCCGGACACCGCTGTACTGCGTGCACGCGGTGTCCGGGTCGGCGTACTCGTACGCGGGGCTGGCCCGGCAGCTCGGCGACGACCAGCCGCTCTACGGCTTCGAGGCGCCGGGCTTCGACAACGACCGCACGCCGGTGAGCGACCTGCCGGCCCTGGCCGATGAGTACACCGCGATCCTGCGCGAGGCGCAGCCGGAGGGCCCCTACCAGCTGCTGGGCTGGTCGCTGGGCGGGCTGCTCGCCTTCGAGATGGCCAAGCGGCTCACCGGCGCCGGGGCGCGGGTAGCGCACCTGATCCTGGTGGACGCCGGGCTGCCGGAAGTGATGCCGCTGCCGCCGGAGCGGGACATCCTGCTGCGCTTCGTGCGCGACATGATGGGGCTGTCCGACAGCACCCCGCCGGAGCTGACCGGGCTGTTCGCGCCGTGGCCGCCGGACGCACGGCCGGAAGCCGTCTTCCCCGCCGTGGAGAAGTCCGCGATCCTGCCCGAGGAGTTCGACGCCGACCTGCTCGACCAGCAGTACCGGGTCTTCCGCGCGCACCTCGAGGGCTTCTACTCCACCCGTCTGCAGGGCCCTTACGACGGCCCCGCCGTGCACGTCCTGGCCGAGTTCTCGGCGCAGGAGGACATGCGCTGGGGGCGGCTGCTGACGGACCTGCGGGAGTTCGGCGTCACCGGAGCGACCCACCACTCCATCTGGACGGGAGACCACCTGGACACCCTGGCCCAGATCGTCCGCACGGAACTCGGCGCGCCAAGCAGCCGGGCTTAGGAGAGACGTTGTCCATCACCGAACCGGAGACCGAACCGGCCTCCGACGCCGCCGTGCCCAGCCTGTGGGGCAACCGGGACTTCCTGAAGTTCTGGCTCGGCGAGACCCTGTCCCTGCTCGGCACCCAGGTCACCAACCTGGCACTGCCGCTCACCGCGATCTACGCCTTCAACGCCACCGACGAGCAGGTGGGACTGCTTCGCTTCCTCCAACTCGTCCCCTACATCGGGCTGTCGCTGCTGTTCGGCGTGTGGGTGGACCGGCACCGGCGGCGCAGCGTGATGCTGGGCACCAACCTGGTGCGGATGGCGCTGATCGCGCTGGTGACTGTGCTCAACTGGACCGATTCGCTCAACATGGCCGCGCTGCTCGTCATCGCCTGCGCCGTCGGCGTCTCCTCCGTGTTGTTCGACGTCAGCTGGATGCCGTACGTGCCCACCCTGGTGAAGGACTCCCGCCAGTACGTCGAGGCCAACGCCAAGATGGGGGTCAGCTCCTCGGTCTCCGACGTGGCCGGCCCGGGGCTGGCCGGCGTGCTCGTGGCGGCGCTGACCGCGCCGGTGGCGCTGCTCGTCGACTCGTTCTCCTACGCCGCGTCGGTGGTCTCGCTGCTGCTGGTGCGCACCCGCGAGCCGCTGCCGCCGACGCCGCCCAAGCGGAACATCCTGATCGAGCTGCGGCAGGGACTGGACTGGGTGTTCCGCAACCCGGTGCTGCGCTGGCTGGCCATGGTCGGCTTCTGCTGCAACTTCTCGATGATCACCGTGTGGACCATGTTCCTGCTGTACGGGACGCACGACCTGCACCTGAGCTCGTCCACGCTGGGCGCCATCTTCGCGATGTCCTCCATCGGCGGGCTGATCGGCGCGATGCTCTCGCACCGGGTGATCGCCCGCTTCCACCTGGGCCGCACCTACTTCGTGGCGCAGACCGCGCTGCTGCTGGGCCCGACGGTCATCGTGGTGGCCGGCACGTCCCACAAAGCGGTGGCGGTCGTGCTGGCCGTCGTGTCGTTCTTCACCACCTACCTGGGCCTGGGCATCGCCAACGTCATCATCGTCAGCCTGCGGCAGACCACGACCCCGCAGTCGATGATGAGCCGGATGACCGCGTGCTTCCGCACGCTGCTCTTCGGCGGCGGCTCGCTCGGCGGTCTGGCCGCCGGCCTCATCGCCGGCGCCATCGGCGCCAGGAACGCCCTGATCGTGGCGGCGGTCTTCTCGGCCGCCGTCATCGTGGCGCTCGTCCTGTCGCCGGTCACCCGGCTCAAGGAGCTGCCCCCCCAGGTCGTCGAGCCGGCCCAGCCCCCGGCCGTCGCACTCTGACCCCTCGTCCACCCGCTCGGCCGGCGGCCCCGCACCCGCGGGGCTGTACCGGCCGCTTTCCATCCCTCCCCCGGGTCCTCCCGGGTCCCCCCGGATCCTTCTTCCGTCCCCGTCCCGGCCTCGCCCCGGGCCACCGCCCGCCCGCCCCCACGCGCGGGCGGGCGGGTCGCGGCAGCGGTTCAGCGCGGGAGGAGCCTGAGGGTGGCGTGGCGGGCGCCCTCGGCGACCATCGGGTCCACGTACGTGGCGTCGTAGCGGCTGTACTTGGTGCGATAGGCCGCGTCCAGGCGGTCGCCGAGGGCCGGGTCGTTCTCCTCGACGAGGGCGACGTCCTTGGCGACGCCGCCGGCCCGGATGCGGCCGGCGCGGCTCGCCCGCGCGGCGCGGAACCAGGCGCCGCCCTCGCCCCGGTAGGAGCGGACATAGAGGTGGTCTCCGTCACGGACCACCCAGATCGGCACCGGCCGGCCCGGTGTGCCGTCACCGCCCAGCGGGGCGATCTCCAGTTCGTCGGCGTGCTCGATCCGGGACAGCTCGTCGTTCGTCCATGCGGTCACGGCGTACTCCTCCTGCTGCTGCGATGGCGGGCCGCGACGGTGCCGGCGGCCGGCGGACAGCTGATCGGTGCCCGCCGCGGCGGGCGATGCCACCCCCGCGGGACCGATCGGGTGCACGGGCCGGTCCGGCGCCCGCGTCCGCGCCGTTCCGGCCCGTCCGGTGCCCGGCCCGGCCGCCGGGCGTCCGCCGGCACCGGGCCCCGACCCCGCACGCGGCGGAACAATCGCGTCATACGGTATTACGCTGCCCCACATCGGCCGTACCATGGCCGGGCAATCTGGAGGGTTCTGTGCCTGCTTATCTCTTTCCTCCGGCCGTGGTCGCCGGGGAACACACCGTGGAAACCGTCGACATCCTCGCGGAGGTGCGGGCCCGCCACCCGCTCGCGCCCTGGCTGTCGCGGATCGAATCGATCGCCGCCGCCACCGGGATCCGTACCCGCCGCTGGATGCGCAGCCTGGAAGAGGCGTCCGCACCGGCCGCCACCGGACTGCGGATGCCGGACGAGCCCCTGGCCCGGCACGCGCTGGCCGCCGGCGGCTTCACCGACGGCGACGTCGACCGGGCCGTGGCCGCGCTGAGCGCCATACCCGCGCCCCGCACCATCGAGGAACGCAACGCCCCCGCGTGGGAGGCGGTGCAGGCGTACGGGGAACGCGCGGCCCGTCAGGCGCTGGAGGTGGCCGGGCTGGCGCCGGCCGACGTGGACTGCCTGATCACCAGCCACTCCACCACCCCCGCGCTGCCCGGCCTGGACGTGGCGCTGTCCAACCGGCTGCGGCTGAGGGACGACGTCCTGCTGCTGCCGGCCAGCCAGTGGGCCTGCATAGCCGGCACCCGGTCGCTCGCGCTGGCCGCCGACCTGGTGGCCGCGGACCCCGACCGCAAGGTGCTGGTGGTCGTATCCGAGGCGCTGAGCACCACCTACCAGTCGGCCGACGACACCCTGGAGTCGCTGATCACCCGGCTGCTGTTCGCGGACACCGCGGTCGCCGCGGTGGTCACCGGCCGCCCGCGCCCCGGCGTGTGCCTGCGGCTGGACGCCGCCTGGCACCACACGCTGCCCGACACCATGGGCCTGCACCGGCTGGAGACCCGCCACGACGGCGTGCACTTCCTGATGGACCGGTCCGGGCCGCGGGCCGTGCAGCGTACGGTCCTGGCCATGTGGGAGTGGCTGCGCGCCCGGCACCCGGATCCGGACTGGCACCCCGACCTGCTGCTCGCGCACCCCGGCGGGACCCGGGTGCTGGAGTACATGCAGCAGACCATGCCCGAAAGCTGGCCCGCCGGCCTGCTGGCGCACAGCCGGGACAGCTACGGCACCGGCAACCGCGGCGGCGCCGCCGTGTTCGACATCGTCGAGCGGGCCCACCGCTCCGGCCCCAAAGCCGGCTCCCGTACCGTGCTCTACGCGGCCGCGCCCGGACTGACGGCCACGGCCCTGGAGGCGGAGTGGCTGTAGCCCTCCCTGCCGCCGCCCTCCGCCCCTTCCCCACCCCTCCCGGTGGGTTCCCGCCTCCGGCCGCCGTGTGCGGCGGCGTCAGGAGTTCAGTTCGGCCCAGACGGTCTTGCCGCCGTCGTCCTCCCAGCGGACGCCCCACCGGTCGGCGACCGTCTCCACGACCGACAGACCGCGCCCGCGCTCGTCCAGGGAGCCGGTGCGGCGCCGCCACGGCCGGGCGTTGCCGCCGTCGCCGACCTCGCACACGACGCTGCCGGGTCCGGTGCGGATCAGCCGCAGCGTGACCTGCCCGCCGCCGTGGCGCAGGGCGTTGGCGACCAGCTCGTCGGCCACCAGCATGGCGTCGTCCACCCGCCCGGGCTGCCCCCAGCCGCGCAGCCGGGCGGACACCAGGGACCGTGCGCGGCGGACGCCGCGCACGTCGCCCTGGGACAGCGGCAGCGTGGCCACGTCCCGGACGGGCCTGCCGACCAGCCGGGCGATCATCAGCGTCACGTCGTCGCGCGGGCCCTGCCCCCGCGGGTCGAGGCCGGCCACGGTGCGGGCGACCGCCGCCTTGAGGTCGTCCCCGGGACGTATCCGGGCGAGCGCCCGCGCCAGCGCGCCGATGCCCTCCTCGATCGACACCGAGGCGCTCTCGACCAGCCCGTCGGTGTACAGCGCCATCAGCGAACCGGGTTCCGCGGTGAACGCGCTGGCCTCGAACGGCTCTTCGGAGACGAAGGCGGTGCCGAGCCCCGGGTGCGGGCGGGGGTTGACGATCTCCACCCGGCCGTCGGGGTGCACGAGGACCGGGGGCATGTGCCCGGCGCTGCTCATGACGCACCGGTGCGCCACCGGGTCGTAGCACACGATGCAGCACGTGCTGTTCAGCGCGCTGTAGCCGTCCGGCAGACCCGCCTCGGAGTCGTCCAGGAGCGCCACCGTCTCGTCCAGGCGGGCCAGCACCTGGTCCGGCGGCAGACCGGCCGACAGGTGGGCGCGCGCCTCCATGCTGAGCTGGCCCATGGCCGCCGCCGCGCCGAGACCGTGCCCGACCACGTCGCCGACCACCAGCGCGGTACGGCCGCCGGGCAGCGGGAAACTGGAGACCCAGTCCCCGCCCACCCCGGCGCTGTCGGGAGCGGTGGGCTCGTAGGCGCTGGCGACCTCTATCGTGCCGGTCGTCGACGGCGGCAGCAGCCGGGGCTGAAGAGCCAGCACCTGGGCGTGCTCGCGCTGGTGCCGGCGCGCGTTGTCGACGCTCCCGGCCGTTCTGGAGACCAGCTCCTGCATGTCGATCAGGTCCTCGGCGAACGGGCCCAGCGGCCCGTCCGGGCGCCGCCAGGTCTCCGCCACGCCCAGCACGATCGGGCCCTCCCCGTCCGGCCCGTCCACGACCAGCGGGACGCCGGCCATGCACAGCGGGCCGTCCTCGGGCACCAGGGCCCGTACCAGTTCGGCGTCCCCGCCCAGGGCCCGCTCGATCGCGGCCCGGTCGGGCAGCACGACGGTGCCCTGCACGTCGTGGCTTCCCTCGCTCTGGCCCAGGAACACCCGGGCCTGCTGCGGCAGCTCCTCGCCGGGGGTCAGGAATCCCGGCGGCCAGTCGCGCTCGGGGGCCAGCGCGGCGCGGCGCAGCCGCATACGGTCCTCGACCTGCTCCCCGGTCCAGACGTTGTAGTCCAGGGAGACCGCCACGACGTCGCCCCACGGCAGCAGCGAGGTCGCGAGCGCGCGGGCGGTGTCCCCGATGTCGAGCGTGGTGCCGATGGACGAGGCGGCGGCGTAGAGGTGGAAGCGCCGTGCCATGTCGATGAAGGAGATGGTGAGGCCCTCGTCGGGCGGCGGGGACGGCAGGATGCTCAGCGAGACGAGCAGTTCCGAGCCGTCCGACCTGGGAAGCCGCTGGAGGCGGGCCACATGCGGGTCGCGGGTCTGGACGACGCGGCGCAGCCGGCGGGTGACCGCGGGCACGTCGCTCGGCGGGAGCAAATCCACGAACGGTGTGCCCGGGACGGCGTTGAGCCCGTCGAAGCAGCGGGGGGCGAGGTTGGCGCTGACGATCCGCAGGTCCCGGTCGACGGTGATCGCCCCCAGGATCTGCTCCTTGTCCTCCGACTCCCGGCCGGGCCTCGGGATCAGGCCGGCGAGTGCCTCGCTGACCGCGTTCATGTCGAGCCCGGGGGTGCCGGGGGTGCCGCCCGGTGAAGAGGAGTCCATGCGGTACTCATTCGATCAGTGCCGTGGGCCGTGCCGTCCGGCCGATACGAACCTGGACAGGAATCATCATGTGACGTACATAGGCTATGAAAATGGTATATCACACCCACGTTCGGGTCGACCCGGATTGGGTGGCGGCGAACGGCACTTGGGCTCATTTTGAGAGCCTTACGCGAGCTCATACGGGGCCTTCCCTGGATATCACTCCACGGCGCCCCCCCGTGGGACACCGGATGTGAAGCAGTAGGGCCCGAGCTGATTTCCGAGCCACCGCCCCGCAGGCTCGCCCGATGCGTTCGGCAGAAGCCGGCTTCCGGGAGACCTCCGGGCCGGGGATCCGGCACCGGGATGCGGTCCGGCGGGTCGGGCGCCGGTCCCCCGCCGGTCCCCCGCCGATCCCCTGACCCGGGCACCGGTCTAGTTACCGGTCCGGCCACCGGTCCAGCCATCCGGGCTGCCGCCCGGAGCCGCCCGGCACCTCGGGCCGGACCCGCTACTTGCCTGTTTCGGCGTTTCTGCCGCCCCGCCGTGACCGCGCGGCTACCCAACGCGTCCCGTTCCACGTCGCTGGGCTGTTAGGGTGATGGCATGGACACCGCGTATCTGACGAGTCGACGCACGATCGACTACGCGCGAGTCGCCAGCTGTCTCTGTCACTGACGAGCAGTCACCGCGGACCGCTCACTGAGGCGTCGACCCCCTGAGGGGGTCCCGGCCGCCGCGTGCGCGGATCGCCGCAACCCATAGCCGACAGCCCCGGTCCCGGCCCGCGCCCGCGTGCCCGGCGCCGTGGTCCGGTCGGCGTCCCCATCCGCACCGTCCGGTTCCTCCGCTCCGCCCTTTCCCCGTCCTTCCCCCTTCTGCGCACCAGTGCGTTTCTCTGGAGGTTTTGTCATGTCCGAATCGTCCGTAGCGGATGAGCCGTCGAACGAGCCGCAGCTGCCGCCGCGCCGCTGGAACCGTCGGCGGGTCACCTGGCTGGCGTCCGTCGCGGTGGTCCTGGTCGCCGGACTGGTCGTCGGCCTGGTGCTGTCGTTCGGCGGCGGGTCGGACGCCAAGACGGTGAGCATCGGTGTCACCGACGCCTCCCAGCCGTACTGGAAGACGTTCGCGTCGCTGGCGAAGAAGAAGCTGGGCGTGACCGTGAAGTACGTCAACTTCAACGACTACAGCCAGCCGAACCCGGCGCTGAAGGAGAAGCAGCTCGACCTCAACGAGTTCCAGCACATCCAGTACCTGGCGAACTACAACGTCACGGCGCACGACGACCTCCAGCCGATCGGCGCGACCGCCGTCTACCCGCTGCCGCTGTACGCGCTCAAGTACAGCTCGCCGTCGGCGCTGCCGGACGGGGTGAAGGTGGCGATCCCGAACGACGCGATCAACGAGGCCCGCGGCCTGCTGGTGCTCCAGGCGGCGAAGCTGCTGACGCTCAAGGACGGCGGAACGGCGTTCTCCAGCACCTCGGACATCGAGACGCACAAGGTCGACGTGGTGACCCTGGACGCCTCGCAGACCGCGGGCGCGCTGCAGAGCGGCTCGGTCGCCGCCGCGATCGTGAACAACAACTACGCCACCAGCGCGAAGCTCGCCCAGTCCAACGCGATCTTCCAGGACGACCCGGCGAGCTCCGCCGCCGCGCCGTACGTGAACATCTTCGTCTCCCGCGCCGCCGACAAGGACAACGAGACGTACCTCAAGCTCGCCGCGCTCTACCACGACCCCTCGGTGGAGAAGGGCGTGCAGACCTCCAACAGCGGCACCGCGGTGTTCCGCACGGTGTCCCCCGCGGAGTTGCAGGCCGAGCTGGCGACGGTGCAGAAGCAGGCCGAGGCGGCGAAGAAGTAGCCGTGCGGGAAAGGGAGTCGATGGCCGGCAGCGAGTCGTCGGGCACGCCGGGGAAGGTGCACGTCCGGCTGGACGGCGTGCGCAAGACCTTCCCCGGCAAGGGCCGGCGCGGCACCCCCTTCGTCGCGCTCGACGGCGTCGACCTGGAGATCAGGAAGGGGGAGGTCTTCGGGATCATCGGGCACTCGGGCGCCGGCAAGAGCACCCTGGTGCGGCTCATCAACGGCCTGGAGACGCCGACGTCCGGCACGGTGCGGGTGGGCGACCACGATCTCACCGCGCTGGCCGAGCGGGACCGCCGGCAGGTGCGGCGCGACATCGGGATGGTCTTCCAGCAGTTCAACCTGTTCCGGTCCCGCACGGTGGCCGGCAACGTCGCCTACCCGCTCAAGGTGGCCGGGGTCGGCCAGCCCGAGCGGGACCGCAGGGTCGCGGTGCTGCTGGACTTCGTGGGCCTGCTCGACCGGGCGCACGACCACCCCGAACAGCTGTCCGGCGGGCAGAAGCAGCGGGTGGGCATCGCCCGCGCGCTGGCCACCGAGCCCTCGCTGCTGCTGGTGGACGAGGCGACCAGCGCGCTGGATCCGCAGACCACCGGCGAGGTGCTGGCGCTGCTGCGCCGGGTCAACCGCGACCTCGGCGTCACGGTGGTGATCATCACCCACGAGCTGGACGTGATCCGGGCGGTCGCCGACCGGGTGGCCGTGCTCGACGCCGGACGTGTCGTCGAGCACGGCAGCGTCTACGACGTGTTCGCCCATCCGCAGAGCGGCGCCGCCGCGCGGCTGATCGGCGCCGCTCTGCGCGAACGCCCCTCCGCGGCGACGCTGGCCCGGCTGCGCCAGCGGCACACCGGCCGGATCGTCTCCGTCCGGGTCCAGGACCGTACCGGGTTCCAGACCGACCTCGCCCGGGTGTTCCTGGACCACAAGGTGGCCGCCGAGATCGTCTTCGGCGGCATCGGCGAACTCCAGGAACGGCCTGTCGGCAGTCTCACCTTCGACCTCGTCGGCACGGCCGCCGCCGTGGACGCGGCACTGGCGGCGCTGCGCGCCGACGGCGTCGACCTGATCGAGGAGGACTCCTGACATGCACGAGTTCGTCACCAACCTGCCGGTCTACCGGGAGGCGATCCGGCAGACGTTCTACATCGTCCTCATCTCCGTGCTGGCCGGCGGCGTGCTCGGTCTCGGCCTCGGCCTGGTGCTGTACGCGACCAGGCCGGGGAACCTGCTGGCCAACCGCGCGGTGTTCATCGCGGTCAACGTCCTGGTCAACGTGGTGCGCCCGGTGCCGTTCGTGATCTTCCTCACCGCCATCCAGCCGGTGATGCTGCACACCATCGGCACCACGATCGGCACCAACGCCGTGACCTTCGCGCTGTCGCTGGCCGCCGCCTTCGCGGTCAGCCGGATCGTCGAGCAGAGCCTGCTCACCGTCGACCCCGGGGTCATCGAGGCGGCCCGCGCGGCCGGCGCCCGGCGGCTCGGCATCCTGGTGACCGTGCTGATCCCCGAGGCGCTGGGCCCGATCATCCTCGGCTACACGTTCATCTTCGTCGCCGTCGTCGACATGTCCGCGCAGGCCGGCCTGTTCGGCGGCGGCGGGCTCGGCGACTTCGCCATCACCTACGGCTCCCAGCGGTACAACTGGCCGGTCGTGTACATCACCGTCGCCACGATCGTGGTGATCGTGCAGGCCGGCCAGTTCCTCGGCAACTGGCTCGCGCGCCGGGCGCTGCGCCGCTGAACCGCCCGTGAGCCCCGGCGGGGGCGCCCCCGGCGACACCGGGGGCGCCCCCGTCCACCCCGCGGCAGGCATTGCCCAATATCCGCCGAGCGGTTAGCGTGATCGACGGCTGTGCGTGTCGACGCCCGGCCCCGGCCCGCTGACCGGCGGTTCCCCGCCCCCGGTGTGGCCGCTGTCCGCCAGGTGACGGCCCGACAGGACAGGACGGACCGTCCGGTGGACACCAGGCCCACCGGACCGGATGAGCGCGAGGTGGGTACGTGCGGGTACGACGCTCCGGCAGCGCGTGTCGCCCGTACGGGTCCTTCGAACTGGGCGCCGCGCGGATCCACGTCGATCTGCTCCGGGTGAGCAGCGCGCTGTGTCCCGGGGCGCGCCGGACCCGCTGAGGCCGGTCGCCCGCCCCCGCCGCACCCTCCCCCCGGCTCATCGCCGCACCGTCGCCGTGACGGCCCGGTGGTGTGCCCTCTCCCCTGCCACCAGGTCACCGCGACCGCGGGGACCGCCCGCCGGGCATCCCCGCCCCGCGGCGCACCGCCCCGCCCGGATCCGGCGCCGCTCGACGGCGTCCGGCGGAACTCGACGAGAGGGGACGTACGGTGTTCGAGAGCACCGCCCCGCAAGGGGTGTTCGCCGCGCTGCGGGTGCGCGACTACCGGGTCTACTGGAGTACGGGCCTGGTCTCCAACACCGGCAGCGCGATGCAGGGGGTGGCGCTGGACTGGCTGGTGCTCACCGTCACCGGCAGCGGGACCGCGGTCGGCTGGACCGCGGGGCTGCAGTTCGCTCCGGTGCTGCTGTTCGGCCTGTGGGGCGGTGTGCTCGCCGACCGCTGCGACCGGCGCAGGCTGCTGCTGGTGGCGCAGTCGCTGTACGCGGTGCAGGCGCTGGTGCTCGCCGTCGCGGTACTGGCAGGACACCCGCCGCTGTGGCTGCTGTACACCCTGGCGTTCTGCCTGGGCTGCGTGTTCACGGTGGAGAACCCGGCCCGGCTGTCCTTCGTGACCGAACTCGTCGGCGTCCGGCTGATCCCGAAGGCGGCCGGGCTGAACATCCTGTCGCTGAACGTGGCCCGGCTGGTCGGGCCGGCCGTCGCCGGTGTGCTGATCGGCGCGGTCGGCACCGGCTGGGTGTTCGCGGTGAACGCGGTGTCCTTCCTGGTGGTCCTGATCGGCCTGCTGTCGATCCGTCCGCGGCGGCGGCCGGCGCCCGCCGTACGGACGCCGTGGGCCGGGGCCGGCGCCGACGGGCTGCGGTACGTCGCCCAGCGGCCCGAACTGCTCGGCGCGTTCGCGATCTTCGGCATGGTCTCGACCTTCGCGGTGAACTTCCCGACCACGATGACGCTCTTCGCCGGCCGGGTCTTCGATGTCGGGGCCGGCGGGCTCGGCCTGATGTCGACGGCCCTGTCGGTGGGCACCATCGCCGGCACGATCGTGGCCACCCGGCGGGTCGCGCCGCGGGTGCGGACCGTGGTGGCCGGGGCGGTGCTGTTCGGGGCGAGCGAGGCGCTGACCGCGCTGTCGCCGTCCTACCTGACGTATCTGGCCCTGCTGGTACCGGTCGGGTTCACCCTGATGATCCTCAACACGGCGGTCAGCGCCTTCGTCCAGACGGAGGTGCGCGACGGTGTGCGGGGCCGGGTGATGGCCGTCTACACGGTGATCTCCATGGGCGGTACGCCGCTCGGCGGCCCGGTGATCGGCTGGCTCAGCCAGCACGCGGGGGTGCGCTGGGGGCTGGCGGCGGGCGGGGGCGCGGCGGTGCTGTCGGCCCTGGCCGTGGCGCTCTGGCTGCGGCGCCGGCCCGCCGCCGGGCCGCTGCCGGCGCTGTCGCCGCCACGGGCGGTGGCCGGCCGGACCGCCGCGCCCCCGGCGGCTTCGGTGGGCCGTGCGGTCGCGGGCGACCGGGCTGCGGCCGAGCGGCCCGCGGCTGAGCCGCCCGGCGGCGACCGGCTCCCGACCCGGCGGGCCGGCCATGAGTGACCGTGCCGCGCCCGCCGTCCGCCACCGCACCGCACGCCCGCCCCCGCCCCGAGCCCGCCACCCGCGCTTCCGACACCGTCTCCGCACGGAAAGGCCCGTCATGCCCATCGAGTTCCTCGGTATCGCCGCCACCAACGACGGCTCGGAGACCAGCCCCCGCAGCGGGGCGTCCTTCGACAAGGAGTACACGCTCAAGCTCGCCCGCGCCCACGAGGACCACGGCTGGGACCGGGTGCTGTTCGCCTACGGTTCCGGCTCGCCCGAACCGGGCACCGCCGCCGCGTACATCGCCGCGCACACCGCACGGTTGCAGATCCTGCTGGCGCACCGGCCGAACGTGTCGTATCCGACGTTCGCCGCACGGGAGTTCGCCACCCTCGACCGGATCAGCGACGGCCGGCTCGCCGTCCACTTCATCACCGGCGGCAACGACCACGAGCAGCAGCGCGAGGGCGACTTCCTGACCAAGGACGAGCGCTACTCCCGCACCCGGGAGTACATCGAGATCGTCAAGCGGGTGTGGACCGAGCACGAGCCCTTCGACCACGAGGGCGCCCACTACCGCTTCAACGACTACGTGTCCGACGTCTTCCCGGTGCGGCAGCCCTGGCCGGACATCTCCTTCGGCGGCTCCTCCCCCGCCGCCTACGCGGCGGGCGGCGCCGTGGCCGACATCTACGCGCTGTGGGGCGAGCCGCTGGCCGAGACCGCGCGGCAGATCGAGGCGGTCAAGGCGGCGGCGCTCGCCGCCGGGCGCGACACCCCGCCGCGTATCCAGGTGGCCTTCCGGCCGATCATCGCCGCCACCGAGGAACTGGCCTGGGAGAAGGCGCACCGCACGGTCGCCGCCATCGGGGAGCGCCGCGCGTCCGGCGCCTGGAAGCGCCGGGCCGGCGCGGCGCCGGAGAACACCGGCTCGCAGCGGCTGATCGCCATCGCGGAGCGGGGCGAGCGCTACGACCGCGCGCTGTGGACCCCGACCGCCGCGGCGACCGGCGGCGCCGGCAACTCCAACGCCCTGGTCGGCACCCCCGAGACGGTGGCGCAGGCCCTGCTGGACTACTACGACCTGGGCGTGGACATCATCTCCGCCCGCGGCTACGACCTGCTGGGCGACGCCATCGACTTCGGCCGGCACGTCATCCCGCTGGTCCGCGAGGAGGTCGCCAAGCGCGACGCGGAGGGAACCCGCCGATGACCACCACGACCCCCCGCTACGAGGTGCGGACGGCCACGCTGACCGATCCGCTGACGCAGCCGCTGCTGCGTGAACTGGAATACGAGTACAGCACCCGCTACCCCTCGTTCGACGGGGTCGGCCGGGAGATGGCCCGCTACCCCGCCGAGGAGTTCGAGCCGCGGGGCGGCGGGCTGCTGCTCCTGCTGCTGCGGGACGGCGAGCCGGTCGCGGGCGGCGCGTACCGCCGGTTCGACGGGCAGACCGCCGAGCTGAAGCGGATCTGGACGCACAGCGCGCACCGCCGCGGCGGTCTGGCCCGCCGGGTCGTCACCGAGTTGGAGCAGGCCGCCGCCGCGGCCGGATACACACGGGTCTTCCTGACCACCGGGCCGCGCCAGCCGGAGGCCAAGGCGCTGTACCTGTCCACCGGTTACACCGCGCTGTTCGACCTCGCCGCCGACCCGGAGTCCCTGGGCGGTCCGCTCCCCTTCGCCAAACGGCTGACGGGTGACGGCCCCCTGCACCTGACGGACTTCCGCCCCGCTCCGCCGGTCGACGCCGGCCGGGCGCACTGATCCCGCGGGCCCGCCGCGGAGCCGCTCCGGTCGCCCGAGTCCCGCGGGCCGGAGCGGCCCGGCCCCGGGGGCCGGCCGCAGCCCGGCCGACAGCAGGTCCCCGGCCGCAAGCGGGGCCCAGGGTCTGCCGGCGGGATCCGCGCGGCGTCGCGGGCCCCGGCCCGCGCGTCCGCCGCGTTCGCGCCGGTCGGCGACACACCACACCGCCGCCCTCCTCCACCGTGCAGCCGAACGCACCGGACCCCGCTCCGCCGCCCCCCGCAAATCCGAGCGACAGGCCCTAGAGTCTCCCCCGGGCCCGGAACGGCCCGACCGGCGCTCCCGCGGCGGCCCGGTGGGCGCCTTGCCGCCGCGGCCGAGCGCCGGGCGCGCCGGCGCCCCACAGATCCGACGGGATCCGCGGGGACACACGGAGACACGCAGAGATACGGAGCAGCAGTGACCCTCGACGACCACGACCTTTCCCAGGGCGACGCCGACCGCGCGGCCGCCGTCAGCGAGGCCGACCTGCCGTATCTGCGCCGCTGTGTGGAGCTGGCGGCCGAGGCGGTGGACGCCGGGGACGAGCCGTTCGGTTCCGTGCTGGTCGACGCGGACGGCACGGTCCTGGCCGAGGAGCGCAACCGCGAACGTACCAGCGGAGACCCCACCCGCCACCCGGAGTTCGAACTCGCCCGGTGGGCGGCGACCAACCTGGGCCCGAAGGAGCGGGCCCAGGCGACCGTCTACACCTCGGGTGAGCACTGCCCGATGTGCGCGGCGGCGCACGGATGGGTGGGCCTGGGCCGGATCGTGTACGTGAGCTCGTCCCGGCAGGCCCGCGGCTGGCTGGCCGAACTGGGCGTGTCCGGCGGCTCGCCGGTTGCCGCGCTGTCCGTCCAGGAGGTCGCCCCCGGCCTCGATGTGGCCGGTCCCGTCCCCGAACTCGCCGACGAAATCCGTGCGTTGCACCGCCGGTTCCGTACCGGGGCGGTTACGGCCGACTGACCGCGCCGAGCGCGCGGCACCCGGGCCCGGCGGCGGTTGTCGCGGCCGGGCCCGGACCCTGTTCGTGCGGTGGCGCGGATCGGCGGATCAGGCCCCTGGCGGATCAGACCATGTACTGGTCGTACGTGGCCATGTGCTCCTGCAGCTCCTCCAGGCTCGGGTTGCGCCCGTTGCGGGTGAGGCGCTCCAGACCGCGGAAGTAGTCGTCGCGGTTGTTCATCGGGTAGAACATGATGAGCAGCGTCGCGGCCTCCGAGCCCACGTTCGTGAAACCGTGCGGCGCGTTCTTGGGGACGTAGGCGAACGCGCCCGGCGTGCCCACCTCCTTGCGGTCCCCGATGGTGAACTCGATCTCGCCCTGGACCACGTAGAACATCTCGGTGGCCTTCTTGTGCACGTGCGGGCTGGCGCCGGACGCCTCCGGGGCCATGTGGTGCTCGAAGAAGCCGAACTCGCCGTCGCTGTCGGGCGTGGTGAGCTTGAGGTAGGTCCGCTTGGTGTCGCGGATGTTGACGAACTCGCCCTCGCCCGGCGGAACGAACAGTGGAATCGACATGTCTCTCCTTGGTTGTTGACAAGCGGCGGCCGGCGACGGGTCTGCGTACGCCGGCGGTTACGAGGCGGGCGTCAGGCTCGGATCCTGCTCCGCCCGGCCGGCTTCCTGTGCCTGCGCCCACCGGCCGATGGCCGGCGCCACCAGGCCGCTGGCGGCGAACACCGCGGCCAGCACGATCCACGCCGTGGTACCGACGGTGACCACCAGGCTGAGCACCACCGGTGCCGCGATCTGCTGCACGCTCACCCCGAGCCAGAAGACCGAGAGGTACACCCCCTCCTGGCCGGGCACCGCGAGCAGATAGGACCCGCCCCAGCCGCCGGCGGACTGCCACAGCTCGCCGCCGGTCAGCGCGATCATGGCCAGCAGCAGCACCCCGACCGCGGCGGCGACCGGCAGTTTCGGCGCCGCGACGAGCAGCAGGCAGCAGGCCGCCAGCGAGACCCCGGCCCGCACCAGTGCCCGCGCGGCGCCGGGGATGGTCTCGGTCCCCCGGCTGGCCCGCACCTGCAGGACCACCGCGAGCACGGTGTTGACCGCCAGCAGCGGGGCGATCAGCGCGGCCGAGACGTCGGTGTGTCCGACGATCCACAGCGGGATGCCGATACTGAGCAGGGTCATGTGCATGGTGAGTACGGCGTTGATCCCGGAGAACGACAGGAACGACCCGTCGCGCAGCACGCTGGCCGAGAAGCGCCGGCGCAGGTTCGCCGCCGGGGCGTTGAGCAGCGGCAGCCGGGAGGCCAGCGTCGCGAGCACGGCGAACGAGGCCGCGTTGAGCAGCAGGATCACCGCGTACCCGGTCCTGGTGCCGATCAGCAGCCCGACGCCGCCCAGCAGGGCGCCGAGGGTGAAGCCGACGTTGCGCATCGAGCGCAGCACCGCGATCACCTTGACCCGTTCCGTGGTGGGCACCGCCTGCCCGACCAGGGCCTGTTCCATCGGCGCCGCCGCCTTGTCGACCAGGCCGAGCAGGCACACCACCAGCAGGAACTGCCACAGGTTCCGGATGAACGGGTACGCCAGGAAGCAGCCGCAGCGCCACAGGCTCACCCCGATCAGGACCTTCTTCGGGCCGATCCGGTCGGCCACCATCCCGATCGGGATCGCGGTGCCGAGGGCGATGGCGGCGGCCAGCGCCAGGCCGGCGCCGAGGTCACCCGACGACAGGTGGACCGACGTGGTGACGAAGGGCACCGAGACGGCCAGGAAGGCGCCCGTGCCCACCGCGTCGATGATCGCCATGACGGCCAGCCGCAGTCCGACCGGGCCGCCCGGTATGGATCCGCGCAGACCGCGGACGCGCTGCCACAGAGCAGACACAGGTCCTCCTCAGCCGGTGGTGATGCGGATGGCCGCGTCGGCGTCCAGGACGCGCTGCCGGGTGGCGGCCGCGTCCGGCCCGGTCGCGATGACGTGGCCGGCCCGGTCCCAGGAGGACGCCCACGGCCGGACCTCCTGCCCGGCCTCGACGTCCACCTCGGCGGCGTGGACCCCGGGCAGCGCCTGCGCGGTGTCCACGCCGGCCACCTCGGTCACCGTGCCCGGCGCGGCGGCCAGGAACCGGATCGCGGATGTCCGCCGCGGCGAGCGGGGCAGCGTGACCGGGCGGTCGGCGAGCAGGTCGATCAGGTCCACCCTGATCCGGGTGTCGTAGGCCAGGTCGATCAGGTCGATCAGGTAGTCGCCGGGGCAGCGGCCGGCGCATTCGACCAGCGTCGGGCCGGCGTCGGTCAGGATCCACTCGGCGTGCAGGATGCCGGTCCGGAAGCCGATCGCGGTGACCAGCGCCCGGATGGCCGTCCCGAAGGCCTCCTGCGCGTCCCGGTCGAGCGGGGCGGGCAGCAGATGGCCGAGTTCGACCGGGTACGGCCCCTCGATGACCGTCTTGGCCGTGACGTTCTCGAAGATGATCTCGCCGCGCCGCACCAGTGCCTCGACGCTGTACTCGGGGCCGCGCAGGCGTTCCTCGGCCAGGAACCGCCACGTCAGCTCCCGGTCGGGCACCTGTTCGTACTCGGCGGCCGTCGAGGTCCGCGCCCACGCCCGCGCGGCGGTCTCGGCGTCCACGGAGTCCAGCAGCTGTACGCCGACGCTCGCCTGCCGGTTGGCCGGCTTGACCACCACCGGGCCGTCGCCGGCGAAGGCGAGGATGTCCTCGGGCCCGTGCACCTCCCGCCAGCGCGGGTTGCGGACACCGCCGGCCCCGGCGACCTCGCGCAGCCGCACCTTGTCCCGCAGCGCCTGCGCGGCCGGCTCGGTCGCGCCGGGCAGCCCGAGCTTCGCGGCCAGTGCGGCCGTCGCCGGCACCGCGTACTCCAGCCCCGGGACGACGGCGGCCACCGGCCGTACGGCGGCCAGTTCGACGGCGGTGTCGAGGGCTTCGGCCGACTGCTGGTACCGGGCCGGGACGATCCGCTCCAGGCAGTCGAAGCCGGTCGGCGCGTCGCGCAGGTTCCGCTTGCGGATGATGTCGGGTTCCTCGATCACCACGACGGATCCGCTGGGCACCCTCCCGTCGATCGCGCGCAGGTAGGCCGCGTTGTAGCCGACGAACAGCACCTGTGCGTCCGTGCCGGGGGCGGTCATGCCGACCTCCTGGTTGATGGGACGGACCACTGCATGATCACTGCCTTTCTCCGTGGTGGGGAACCTCGCGGCTGACGGCCTACGCGGGTGTCCTGAGCGGCTCGGCCCGGCCGTCCGCCCGTGCGGGCGTTCCGTCGATGACGGCCTCGATGGTGGTGAGCACCTGCTCGCAGCGGGCCCGCGCCTCCTGCGCGGAGGCGCCGGAGACGATGACGTGCCCGTGCCTGCTCTTGGAGTCGACGACCGCCGGCGCGGTGTCACCGGGCCGCAGCCGTACGGTCAGCTCGTCGACGTAGCCGAGCCGACCGGCCGCCTCCAGGCCGCGCAGCTCGTCGACCCGGCCGGGCGGGAAGGTGAAGAACCGTACGATGGCCGTCGCCGTCGGCGCGGGCGGCTCGGCGGGCCTGCCGGCCAGGCCGGTGAAGATCGCCTGCTCGATGTCAAGACCGGTGGCCAGTTCGACGAGCCTGGGTATCCGGTCCCCGCCGAGCCGGGCCTGCGACTCGACGATGCGCGGGCCCCGCGGCGTCCAGATCACCTCCGTGTGCGCGGGGCCGAACCGGTACCCGCACACGGTGAGGAACCGGGTCGTCAGGTCGGCGATGGCGCGCTCGCGGTCGGCCGGCAGCGGCGCCGGATGGACGTGGCCGATCTCCACGAACAGCGGCGGCGGTCCGAGCAGCTTCTCGGTGATACCGACGACCCGGTGCCCGCCGTCCCTGCTCAGCGTCTCCACACTGTACTCGGGGCCGCGCAGGTACTCCTCGACCAGGAACGGGCCGTCGTACCCGTACCGGTCGACCAGTTCGGTCCAGGCGGCGCGGTCCTGCGGCCCCCGCCACAGGAACACCCCGCGGCTGCCGGCGAGCGCGGTGGGCTTGACGACGACCGGGCAGCCGACCCGCAGGACGGCGTCCGGCACCTCGTCCCGGGTCGGCGCCAGCGCGTACGACACCGCGGACAGGCCGTGCTCGGCGAGGAGTTCGCGCATGGCGTGCTTGTCGGCCAGCAGCCGGATCGCGGCGGACGGGTTGAGCTCGGCGTGCAGTTCCTCGGCGACCTCGTAGGCGCTGACCATGGTCTCCTCGCGGCCGATGTGGTAGATCACCGAGGCGTGGTGCTCGGTCGCCACCGTCCGGACGGTGTCCCGCAGGAGTTCCTCGTCCCGGAAGTCGGTCAGTACGAAGACGTCCGCCAGTTCGCGTACGTCGTCGAGGTAGTCGGGGGTCTCCAGTCGGGTGTCCCAGATCGCGCCGACCCAGAAGCCCGCCGCCTTCGCCTTCCGTACGAACTGCCGGTACGGCATCACCATGAGCAGGCGGGGCCGGTCGTCGGCGGAGGCGGTGACGGAGGCGGGGGTCGGGGCGGGGACAGAGGCGGGGACGGAGGCGGGGGTCGGGGCGGGGACGGGGGCAGGTGTGGGGGCGAGAGCGGAGTCAGGTGCGGGGGCGGAGGCGGTCACCGGGCGCCGCCGCTGTCGGTGGCGCCGGTCAGCACCGGCTCGGCCTCGCGGCCCAGCAGGCTCAGGTAGCGCTCGCCGGTGTCGGGCAGCAGGGTCACCACACGCTTGCCCCGGTACTCGGGACGGCCGGCCACGACACCGCTCGCGTGCACGGCCGCGCCGGCCGAGACACCGACCATGAGGCCGGCCCGCAGCGCGAGCCGCCGGGTGGTGTGCAGCGCGTCGGCGTCGGAGACCGTGATCACCTCGTCAATGAGGTCCCGGTCGGTGGTCGGCGCGATGAAGCCGCCGTTGAACCCGGGGATGCCGTGCGGGCCGGGGTCGCCGCCGGACAGCAGCGGCGACCCCTCGGGTTCGACCGCCACGATGCGGACCGCGGGGTTGCGCTCGCGCAGGAACCGGCCCGCGCCGCTGAGCGTGCCGCCGGTACCGACCCCGCAGACGAACACGTCGATCCGCCCCTCGGCGTCCGCCCAGATCTCCGGGCCGGTCGACTCGTAGTGCGCCCGTACGTTGTCCGGGTTGTCGTGCTGGCGGCAGAACCACGACCCGGGGGTCTCCCGGTGGATCTCCTCGGCCTTCTCGACCGCGGCGGCGTACCCTCCGGTGTGCGGTGTCCGCACCACCTCGGCGCCGAGCGAGCGCAGGATGCCCACCCGCTCGGGGGTGGCGTTGTCCGGCAGCACGATGAGGCACCGGTAGCCGCGGGCCGCCGCCAACGCAGCGAGCGAGATACCGGTGTTGCCCGAGGTCGCCTCGATGACGGTGCCGCTGCCCGGGGTGAGCAGCCCGTTCTCCTCGGCGCCGCGCAGCATCGACAGGGCGGCCCGGTCCTTGCTGCTGGACCACGGGTTGAACAGCTCCAGCTTCGCCAGCACGGTGGCGTCGCCGAGTGCCTCGTCCAGGACCCGGTCCAGCGGCAGCCGCAGCAGCGGCGTACCGCCGATCAGGTCGACCAGCGCGTCGGCGACCGGGCGCCGGCGGACCGGCTCGGTCGCGATGACGATCTCGTGCGCGGCGGCCTCCGCGGTGCGCTGGGCCAGCTGGGCGGTCTCGGCCACCACGAGCACGTGCCCGGCCCGGTCGCCGTTGCGCCGCAGTTCCCGCAGCACGTCGCCCGGCTTGGGCTTGAGGGTGACCTCCAGTACGCCCGGCAGCGCGGCGGCCCGGTCCTGGCCGCTGACGGACACCACCCGGCCGGGCGGGGCGGTCAGGTAGCGGATGGCGGCGCCGCCGACCGGCTCGGCGGGCACCACCTCGGCCGGCAGCGGCTGGCCGAGGTACTGCCGGATCACGAACTCCAGCGAGCTGATGCCGAGGGCGCGGTCGACCAGGTAGGTGATCTTGCCGCCGGCGGGCCGCGGGTTGATCTCGATGAGCTTGGGTCCCGACCCGGTCACCTTGATCTCGACATGGGCCATGCCGAGGTCGAACCCGACCGCGCGCAGCGCGTCCACCGCCAGTTCGCCGCAGGCGCGTACGACCGGCTCGGGCAGGCCGGAGGGGAAGCTGTGGCCCATCTCGACGAAGTAGCCCTGGCCGCCCACCGACTTGTCGGTCACGCCGAGCACCTCGAACCGGTCGCCCTCGGCGAGCACCTCGACGCTGACCTCGGGGCCGCTCAGGTATTCCTCGACCAGCAGCTCGTGGTAGCGGCTCTGGCCGCGGGTGTTCTCCACTCGGGACCGGATCAGCGCGACGTGCTCGGCGGCCTGCGCCGCGGTCGCCACCCGCCGGACGTCGGCGCTGCTGGTCTCGTCGGCCGGCTTCACCACGCAGGGCAGGCCGATCTCCAGCGCGGCCGACTCCGCCTGGGCCGGGGTCTGCACCGCGCGGAACGCCGGCATCGGCACGCCGGCCGCGGCGCAGCGGCGGCGCATGAAGGCCTTGTTGCGGGCCTGCGCGACGCCGTCGACGCTGACCGTGGGCAGTCCGAGCAGGACCGCCACCTCGGCGGCCACCACGACGTCGTACTCGGCCAGGGTCAGGAACGCGTCGAAGGGCTGCTTGGCCGCGATCTCGTGTACATGCGGGAGGAGTTCCTCAAGGATGTTCGTCTCGCAGTGCACGATCTCGTCGACGTAGGCGTCGAAGTAGGCCGGGCCGCCCGGCACTTCGAGGTAGCGGTCCAGGTCACGGGTGAAGAAGGTGACGCGGCAGTCGAGTTCCTTGATGATCTGCAGACCTTCGAACCCGGAACCGGAGAGATTGCTCTCCAGGACACCGACGTGGATCATCTGTATCTCCAATGGCGTACCGGCACGCGGCCGGGCTGAGCTGCGACGGACTAGGGACGGGGCGGTCGTTACCAGCACCCGAAGGTGGCCAGGGCGCGGAGCGATGGCGCCGGCTCCACGCGGTCCTCGGGGGCCGGCCGCGGCACGATCTCGGCGACGGGGGCCAGCACCCGGGCGCCGGCCGGGACATCGGTGACGACCAGCGAACCGGCGCCGACCAGCGCGTCGTCGCCGACGGTGACCGGGCCGAGCACGATCGCGTTGGTGCCGATCACCACCCGGTCGCCGACCCTGGGGTGCCGGCGGGCGGCGGGCTCGCGCCGGTTGTCCCGCCACCAGCCGACCGCCCCGAGCGTGACCTGGTGGAAGATCGTGACGTCGTCGCCGATCTCGGCGGTCTCCCCGATCACCACCGCGGCCCCGTGGTCGATGAACACGCGGCGGCCCAGGCTCGCGCCCGGATGGATCTCGATGCCGCCGGTCGCGGCGCGCGCCAGGTAGGCCAGGAGCCGCGCGATCCGGCGGTGGCCACGGGTGTGCAGGCCGTGGGCCAGCCGGTGGGTCCACAGCGCCGGCAGCGCCGGGTGCAGCAGTGCCTCCGCGCGATTGCCGATGGACGGGTCTCGCGCGACGATCATGGCGAGATCCTCCTTCGCCCTGGCGATCGTCCTGCGCATGCGGTCCTCCTTCTGTGGCGGCGTGGTCGACCGGTGGCCCCGTCGGATGCGGTGGGCCGGCTCAGTAGTTGGGGACCTTGACCAGGTTCCCGGTGCCCTTGACGATCTCCGGGATGTACACCCGCTCATTCCAGACCTCCTGGGCCACCGGTTCGAGGGCTATCGACACGGCCCCGTCGTCGACGGAGAAGGCGGTACGGACCGCGCTGGTGATCGCGTCGACCAGGGTGGAGATCTGGGCGGCGTCGAGGTCGCTCGGGAAATGCTTGATGTTGACGTGCGGCACTTCGGTGGCCTTTCTGGTGAGCCGTGCGGACTGGATGGCGGTGACGAGTTCGTCTATTCCGGACGCGCGCAGCAGACCGTAGTGGTCGGCCGCGAGCCGGGTGGTCGTGGGCGGCGTACGGGACAGCGCGTGGCCGGAGTCGAGGAAGGAGTCCTGGTCCCCCGCGGCCCGGAACACGGTGATCGGTGCCTTGATGCTGCGTTCGGCCAGTTCGCCGGGCGCGTACTCGAACAGGAACGTCCGCCACACCACGCCGACGATCCTGCGGACCAGTTCACGGTCCAGGTGCTCGAACCGGCCGCAGACGAAGTCGACGAAGGAGTCCTCGTCGTGGGTGGCTTCCAGGCAGGCGTCGACCGCCTCCTGGGCGAGGTTTCCGGCGAACACCGAGTACAGGATCGACACGAAGGTGGTGTCGGCGAAACTGACCGCCGCGCCGGCCCGCCCGGCCTCGCGGACCTCCACCCGCGGTTTGCCCGGCGCGATCAGGACCACTTCCTCGACCTGTTCGCCGGCGCGCTCCAGTTGGTAGGCCGCCTCGAAGGCGACCCGGGCGCCGAAGGAATACCCCCACAGCACGTAGGGGCCGGCCGGCTGGACCCGTCTGATGATGTCGATGTCCCTGGCGACCATCTCGTCGAAGGTCGGGTACGCCACCTCGCCCGCGTTGATGCCGTGCGCCTGGACGCCGAAGAACGGCCGCTCCAGGTGCAGCCTGCTGGCCAGCAGCCGCAGGCTCATCGGGTAGCCGCCCAGCCCCGGCCAGCAGAAGCTCGGCCGGCCGCCGCCGTCGCCGCGCAGCCGCACCAGCCGGGACAGCGCGGTCGTGGGTTCGCGGTCCACGCGCCGGGCCAGCCCGGCGATGGTCGGCGACTCGAACAGCACCTGGAGCGGCAGGGAGCTGCCGAGTTCCCGGTTGATCCGGCTGACCAGGTTGACCGCGGTCAGCGAGTGGCCGCCGACGGCGAAGAAGTCCTCCTGGGTGGAGACCGTCGGCCGCCGCAGCGCCTTCTGCCACAGCGCGGCGATCGCTTCCTCGGTGGGCGTGCGCGGCGCGACGACCGGTGTTTCGGTGTCGTCCACGGTGGCCTCGTCCATCGCCCGCAACGCCTGGTGGTCGATCTTGCCGTTGGGGGTGAGCGGGAAGGAGTCCAGTACGGCGATCCGGTTGGGCAGCATGTAGCGCGGCAGGCCGTCGGCGAGGTCGTCCTTGATCATCTCGGCCGGGCCGCGCATGTGGACGGAGTCCTCCTTCATGCCCTCGCTCAGTCGCTGGTCCGCGCTGGTCCGGCCGCCGACGGCGAAGTAGGAGGCGGTGCCGGGGCCGAGGGCGGCGATCTCCGCGATGCGCCGGGCCGACGGCAGGTCGTTGCCGGTCTCCGAGCTGTAGCCGGAGGACATCAGCCCGAGGCCGATGTCGTTCATCTGGAGGCGTTGCAGTTCCCGGCCGAGGTCGGTGTAGCGCTGCCACGGGTCGGCCGCGCCGCCGATCAGGCTGATCCCGAAGCTCGCCCGCTGGTAGACCTCCTGGTTGATGGCGATGACGTGCCGCTTGCGGACCAGCTCGTCGGAGACGCGCACCAGGTCGGCGCCGGTATAGCGGTACTGGCCGCCGGGCAGGTCGGCGATCCGGCCCGGGTGGGCCTGCACGTACGTCTCGACCGGGTCCGGCCGGGCCGGGGCGGCGGAGGTCTCCACCTCGTACGCGGCCAGGTAGTAGTCCTCGTCCGGGCAGCGCAGGGCGTCCTTGGCCGCCGGTGCCGGGACGGGGGCGCCGATCCGCAGCCCGTACCGGGGCAGCACCGCGTCGAACAGGCCGACCATGTGCCCGGCCTCGAACTGCAGCACCTCGCGGATGTTGTTGCGGTAGACCGGCTCGATGGCCGACCTGCGCCCGACGAAGTGGATGCGGAGCCTGGGCGCGCCGGCCGGGGCGGGGCTGATCAGCGTGAGCCGGTGGCCGATCGGGTGGTAGTAGTAGTAGCCGGGGTCGAGGTCCGCGACACCGGACAGCTCCAGGTACAGCTGGGTGCTGTACAGCGAACCGGGCGAGGCGTAACCGTACTTGGGCAACAGCCGCTCGGCGCTGGGAAACTGGCCGAAGTAGCGGAGCAGTGAGCCGAGCTCGGCCCGGGTCAGGGTCTGCGGGCGGCGGGGCGCGGCCGGTTGCCCGGTGGGCTGGGCGAGCAGGCGCAGGATGTCGTCCCGGGTGACCTCGCCGCCCTCGAAGAACCGGTACGTCTTGCGGGCGAACACCGTGCTCCGCTGCTCGGCGGTCGGCGACCGTCCCGGCAGGTCGACGGCCGGCAGCCCGGCCTCCTCGCGCACTCCCAGGTTGGCCAGCTGTGCCCGTAGTTGCAGTTTGCTCTGCTTCGACTGATGGTGGGCGCCGTGGTTGCCCTGGTCCATCAGCGCGGCCTCGTTCGGATCGAGTTCGACGAAGGCGATCAGGTTGGCGCCGGTTCTCGGGTCGTCCCGGACCAGGACGGCGGCGCGCTTGACCCAGTCGCGGGCCTCGATGGCCACCTTGATCTCGTCCAGCTCGACCCGGAAGCCGCGCAGCTTGACCTGGCTGTCGGTACGGCCGAGGAACTGCGCGGTGCCGTCCTCGTTCCAGCGGGCCAGGTCGCCGGTGCGGTAGAGGCGGGCGTGCCCGGGATCGGTGGAGAACGGGTTGGCGACGAACCGTTCGGCGGTCAGGTCGGGGCGGTGCAGATAGCCGCGGGCGACCTGGCGGCCGGCGATGTGGAGCTCGCCGGACTCGCCGGGTGCGACCGGCCGCAGGGCGGCGTCGAGGATGTGCAGGCTCGTCTCCCGCACCGGGCGTCCGATCGGGACGATGTCCGGTCCCTGCCCGACGGTGTCCCGGTCGACCGGGTGGGCCGAGGCGTTGATCGTGCACTCGCTCGGGCCGTACAGGTTGACCAGTTCGCAGCCGGGCAGGGCCGCCAGCAGCTCGACCGCCAGGCTCCTGGTGAGCGCCTCACCACCGCTGAACAGCTGGGTGAGCGAGGTGCAGCGGGACAACTCGCCGGTGTCGACGAGGGCTTGGAGCAAGGTGGGCACGCCCTGAAGGGTGGTCACCTCGTGTGCCACGACCAGTTCGACGATCCGGCCGGGGTCGCCGTAGGCACCCGGCTCGCTCATCACGACGCCGCTGCCGACGGCCGGCGCGAGGACCTCCCACTGGGCGGCGTCGAAACTGAGCGGTGTCTTCTGCAGCACCGTCCGGCGCCGGTCCAGCCCCTGCGCGTCGGCCAGCCAGCGCATCTGGTTGACGATGCTGCGGTGCTCGATGCCGATGCCCTTCGGGTTGCCCGTGCTCCCGGAGGTGTAGATGACGTACGCGAGGCTGTCCGACCGGGCGTGGGCCGGTGCGCCGTCGGCGGCCCGCCCGCGCCGCTCGTCCTGCCCGGTATCCCGGCGGGCCCGTCCCCCGCGGGTGTCCGCCCGGTGGGCGCGCGCCTGGGCGAGCGTGACGATGCGCGTTTCCGGTGGCGTCATCGCGGCCAGCCGGGGCACCAGGGCCTCGTCGGCCAGGATGACCGCGGCGTGCGAGTCCAGCACCATGTAGCGCACGCGGTCTTCCGGGTACTCGGGCGACAGCGGCAGATAGGCGGCACCCGCGTGCAGGACGCCCCAGACCCCGGTCATGAGATCGACGGACGGCTCCATGAAGATGCCGACCGGCTCATCGGGCAGCACCCCGAGTCGCCGCAGGTGGTCGGCTATGTCCGTGCTGCGCTCGTCGAGCTGGCGGAAGGTCAGACGCTCCGTGCCGCACGAGACGGCGGTCCGGTCGGGCTGGCGAGCGTGGCCGCGCGCAGCATGTCCGACAGGGTTAAGTCAAGGTCGCCGGGCACCACGAATTTCGCCATCATCACCCCTCGAATTCATTTTTTTCGAGTGCATCGCCAGTAAGGGTTTACCGCTGATCCGACCGACACAACAGGCAGCGACCATAGCTGACCGCCCGCCGCGCATTTACCGCGGCAAGGCAGCGAACATGGGCGAGCAGGACAGCAGAATAATGAGAGGGATCTTACGCGCAGACGACAGGAATCGCGTGACGGTTACCCGAGCGGCTGTTGTCCCTCATGAATTGCGCATCGCCGGACAGTGTCCTACGGACACTCTTGGCATGCGAGCATCCGGCAACAGAGCGGCCGACGTTCCCCGTGCAGGTACACCTTCAACGCCTCTGATTCTCTATCGGCCGGTTTGGCCTTGCGTCGGGACAGCCACGCCTGGTGAAAGCACAGGCCACTGACTGCCGACATAGGTCCAGCTACCTCTCACCGGCCGCGACTCTAAGCCAGATGCGGCCCGCTGTAAATCCCTGTCGCAACCGCGTCACAAAGCCGCCACAAACCTTCCCGATCATGCACCAAAGCCCCAGCCGAGGCATGTGACCTGGTCAGGAAGGGAGGGAAAGCGGATGTTACCCGAGTTCAGGAAGGCGACCTCTGGGGGCGCAGGGAATACGCCAGGTCGCCGGGGCCGGGGCTGCGAGCAGCCGCGATGTGCTTTCCCGGCCGTATCGGTGCTGGTCAGCGGAGTTTCACGGAGAAGCGGGGACGTCCGTGGCGATCATGGCCAGATGTGATGCACGCGCCGGTCCCGCCGGCTGCCGCCGACCGCGCCCGCGACCACTCCCGGAACCCTGACCGGCCAAAGTCGCCGCCCGTCGCGACTTTTTCTCTTCTGCGCCCCTGACCTGTGCCTTTCCGACAGCGACAGATGACAGCGACACAGAGTTCACTTCACGTGTGCCGCTTCGCGCCGACCGGCGCAGCGGCCTAACGGCGCGCGCGACCCGGGCGACCGGCAGTTTGATGTTGCCTTCTCCCCCGCGTTTCGGCGGGCCGGGTGTCCGGATCGTGAACGGGAAAGCGAAAGCGGCGTGCACTCCGGGGGGTGGTGGGTTCTGTCCTGGGACCGTGCCCTGTTATCGCGTGGTGCGTGCCACCCGCATTCGCGCTATCGGCCGCCGGACCCGGTCCCTCGCCTATGCCGTCCGTCGCGTCCGGAAATCCGGCCCCGCAACCCAGCTTCGTACTGATCCGCGCCCGGCGGGTTCCCGCCACCGGTCCGCGCCTGCCGTTTGTCCCGCGCGGACACGGTGGTCACCATGCGTGTTGCCGTTTCCGGGCGGCCGATTGACTCCCCTGTCGGGCAGACTGTTCAATGCCGTTGATGTGTCCCAGCTCACCGAGGAGCCGCCATGTCCGAGACTTTCCGCCTCGATCCGGCGAAGACCGCACTCGTCCTGATCGAGTACCAGAACGAGTTCGCCAGCGAGGGCGGAGTGCTCCACGGCGCCGTGGCCGGGGTGATGGCGAAGACCGGAATGCTCGCGAACACCGTGGCCCTGGCCGACGCCGCCCGCGCTGCCGGCGTCACCGTCATGCACGCGCCCATCACCTTCGCCCCCGGCTACGGCGAACTGACACGGCACCCGTACGGCATCCTCAAGGGGGTCGTGGAGGGCTCGGCCTTCGTCAAGAACACCTGGGGTGCGGCGATCGTGGACGAACTCGCCCCGGCCGAGGGCGACATCGTGATCGAGGGCAAGCGCGGCCTCGACACGTTCGCGAGCACGAACCTCGACTTCATCCTGCGGAGCAAAGGGATCGACACGATCGTCCTCAGCGGCTTCCTCACCAACTGCTGCGTGGAGTCGACGATGCGCACGGGGTACGAGAACGGCTTCCGCGTCATCACCGTGCCGGACTGCGTCGCCGCCACCTCCCAGGAGGAGCACGACAACGCGATTACCTACGACTACCCGATGTTCTCGCTGCCCATGGGGTCGGCCGAGGTCATCGCGGCGCTCTGAGCGCGCCGCGGCGCAGGCGGTGGCACGCCGGCGGCGCGTCCGGTGCCGGCCGGTGCGGCCGGAGCGCGGCCGGACCCGTCTGCCCGGATCCTCGTCCCCCGGCCCGTCACCCATGGGCCCGTCGTCCACGGGACACGGCGTCCCGTGCTGCCCACCGGCCCCAGCGGGTCCGTCCCGTCACCCGGTCCGACACAGAAAGGACGCTGGTGGAGGAACAGGGCCAGGATCTCCAGGACCCGCAGGATGCGGCGCGGCCCGAGTGGCTGACGCTCCAGGAGTTCGCCGACCACTACGGGGCGTCCACCCGGACGGTGGCCCTCTGGGTCGCCAGCGACCCGGGCATGCGGATCAGCCGGGTCGGGCCCGCGTGCAGGGTCATCAGGATCCACCGGTCGGAGCTCCTCCGCGAGCCGACCCTCAGCTGACGGCGGCGCCGGCGGCCGGTCCTGGTAGGCGGGGTTGTGCGGCGGCGGGGGGTTGGCCGTGTCGCGCCGCAGGTGCAGGTTCCGCTGGGCCAGGGTCCATCTGATCCGGCTGAGGGCCGCCTCGCTCTCCAGGGTCATCAAGGTGTTCAGCGCGTGGCTGTGCCGGCCGGGGTTGGCCAGGCACTGCTCGTAGTACAGCGCGGCACGGTCGAGGTCCTCGTACAGCGTCCGGTACACCTCGGCGGCCCGGAACTGCCCCGTAGGAGTGCCCCTGCCCGGCGGCCAGCAGGAAGTACTCCAGCGCGTGCGCCATCGGGGCGCGGCTGACCGGCAGCAGCCGTTCCAGGTACAGGTCGCCCAGCGCCAGCATCGCCTCCGGTTCGCCGAGCGAGACGGCGTGCCGGTACCACTGGGCTGCGGCGTCGAAGGACTGCGCGATGCCGGCCTCCGGGAAGCCCCGCTGGCAGAGGCATCCCAGGTAGTACCCGGCCCTGGGCGAGGCGGTGCTCCGCCGCAACCACGGTACGGCCTTGGCGTGGTCCCCCTGCAGGAAGCACACATGCCCGAGGAACTCCGCCGCCAGGGCGTGGCCGGCGACCGCGGCGTGCTCCAGGAAGAACGGCGCCGCCGGGCGGTACTGCGAGCTCTTCCAGCAGCGCAGGCCGATCTGGTAGAACTCGTCCGCCGTGGCCGGCTCCCGGCCGTCCGCGGTGAAGTTGACGCCGTTCCAGAGCACCATCGCGCGGCCCCCTCCGTCGCCCCCGTCGGGCTACCGCCGGCCGGGCCTTCCCGGCCATCGACCGGGAACGGCCCGCGCGCCCCTCACTCACGCAGACTTGTTCGTGTACCGTCATTTTCGCATGCCCTGCTCAGCACCGTCCTGCTCAGTTATTCCCGCTGCGCTGTCGTACAGGAGGGGCACCGTGCGCATCCCACGACGTGTCGGGCGCTGGATCGGCGGTGCGGCGGGCGCGTCGGCGCTCGTCCTGCTCGCCGGCGGACCGACTGCCGCGGCCGTTCCGATCGGCCGGCCCATGGCCGGCGAGATGACCTACTACAACGACGTCGGCTACGGGGCGTGCGGAACCCCTATTGACGCGTCCACGCAGTATCTCGTCGCGGTGTCCCACCAGTGGTGGACGGCCGCCAACCCCAACAACGACGACCTGTGCAAGGGGACCTTTGTCCAGGTCACCTACAACGGCAGGACCCTCACCCTGCCGGTGGTGGACAAGTGCCCCGTCTGCGACGCGACCCACATCGACCTGAGCCAGCCGGCCTTCGCCGAGTTCGCCCCGCTCACCGTCGGCGTCGTCACCGGTATCAGCTGGCAGTTCACCGGATCGGGCGGCACACCCCCGCCGCTGCCCGCGCCCACCGGTCTGCGGGCCACCGGCACCACGCAGACCTCGGTCTCGCTGTCCTGGTCGGGCGTCAGCGGCGCGGCGTCGTACGTCGTCTACCGGGGCGGCGCCCGTGTCGGCTCCACCGCGGCCACCTCGCTGACCGACACCGGCCTCGCCGCGGGCACCGCCTACAGCTACACGGTGGCCGCAGCCGACTCCGCCGGTACGGTCGGCGCGCCCTCGGCGGCCGTCCCCGCGACGACCGCCGGCGGCGGGGGCGGTACGGGCTGCCCCGCCCCCTGGAACGCCGCCACGTCCTACGTCCCGGGCGACACCGCGGCGTACGGAGGCCACCGGTACACCGCCAGCTACTACTCGACCGGCGCCGTACCCGGCGATCCCGCGTCCTGGGCGGTCTGGGCCGACAACGGCGCCTGCTGAGGCCGCCGCCGGCCGGCGGGACCCGCGGCGGTCCGCCGCCGGCCGGCATGTCAGGCGGCGGACTCCTGCGACGCGGCCGGTTCGGGCAGCGCTCGGGCGACGAGCCGCTCCGCACTCGGCCAGCGCACGTCGTGGACCCAGCGCAGCCTCTCGAACACCCAGATGAGGCGGGCGGCCGGGTCCAACTGGCCCGGCAGCACGCCGTGGCGCGCGCCCGTGGGGTCGGCGTGGTGCGAGTTGTGCCAGCTCTCGCCGAAGGACAGCAGCGCGAGCGGCCAGAAGTTGGTGGCCTTGTCGCGGCTGGCGAACGGGCGCCGGCCGGCGACGTGGCAGACCGAGTTCACCGACCAGGTGACGTGGTGCAGCAGCGCCATCCGGATCACACCGGCCCAGAAGAACCCGGTCAGCGCCCCGGCCCAACTGCCGGTGACGAGGCCGCCGGCCAGCGCCGGGAACAGCAGCGAGACGGCCGTCAGCGGCCCGAAGAGCCGGCCGACGAGCCGCAGGTCGGGATCGGCGGCGATGTCGGGCGCGAACCTGGCGCGGTTGCTCAGCTCGCGCTTCAGCATCCACCCCACGTGCGCGTGCAGCAGCCCCTTGAGCAGCGCGCGGGTGTCGGTCCCGTAGCGCCAGGGCGAGTGCGGGTCGCCCTCGCGGTCGGCGAAGGCGTGGTGCCGGCGGTGGTTGGCCACCCACTGGACCGGGGAGCCCTCGACGCCCAGCGAACCCGCGACGGCCAGCGCGATCCGCAGGCCCCGCCGCGCCTTGAACGAGCGGTGCGTGAAGAGACGGTGGTAGCCGACCGTGAGGCCGAAGCCGGACACGAGGTAGGCGGTCACCGCCATGCCGACGTCCAACGCGGACAGGCCCCATCCCCACACGAACGGCACCGCGGCGATCAGGCCGAGCGGTGGGCCGACGACGAAGGCCCACATCGTCGCCGCGGCGGCGGCCGTCTGCGGCGCGTCCAGCATCGGTTTGATCCCGCCGGCGGTGTCGGCGTCGTTGGTGGTGGCCGCCTGTTCGAGGCGGTCGGCGTCCCTCGGGTTCATCGGTTCCTCGCCGGTGCTCAAGCCATTTCGGACGTGGTGCCGTACCGACCGGGACCACGCGTGCGTAGGCGCGCTTTCGGGTGCGCCCGGCGGTCCGGTCCACACCATCGCACACAACGGCGTCCGCGCAGGGCGTCACCCGTGTCCGGGGTGTGAACGTCGCGAAACCGTACCGCCTTCGCCTCCCCGGCGCCGCACCGGGCCGAGCGCGATCCCGCACCGGGCCGGCCGGACACCGCCGCAGGGATTCCACCGCCGACCGGGAACGCGCCGCCCCCGGCACCGGGCCGGTCAGCGGAGCGGGGCGGGGCCGATCGGACCGCCGGCTATCGAGTCACGGCAGCGCGGGCAGCCCTCGTCGGCGCAGTGGGTCACCGGCTGGTCGGCGGACATGGCCCCGCACGCGGCCGAGAGCGCCTCCTCGACCGGGTAGGCCGTCCAGCGGGACTCCCCCACCCGCGCGGTGCGGACCAGCGGCCGCAGCGCCGGCTCCAGCCGTGGGAACCCCTCGAAGCACGACCCTGTCTTCACCATCAACACCCGGCCGCCCGCGTCCCGTGCCCACCGGACGAGAAGCCGCCGGCCGGACAGCTGCTCGGCGTGGTGCAGCGCGGTCATCCGGTTCAGTCCGACCCCGATCAGCAGGGCGGCGCCGCCGCGCTCGGCCAGCAGGCGGACGGATGGTCGTCACCCAGTAGTCGCGCGCGGCGCGCCGCCACTTCGGCGAACATCGCCTCGGCGCCCGTGAACTCGCCTTGCACGGCGAGCTCCCAGGCGAGCTGGCGGCGCAGGCGGAGGCCGGCCCGGTGGTCCGGACCGGGCACGCGGGCCAGCGCGGCGCGGCACAGGCGTTCGGCGGCGTCGTACGCTCCGCTCTCGTCCAGGGCGCAAACCGTCATCCACGTCGGATCGCGGAGCGCCGTCAGACAGTCCTGGTCGAGGTGGGCGGCCACGGTGTCGAGCCGGGCGTGCAGATGGACGCCGAGCATCCGGTAGCGCGGCCAGGCGGCGTGCGAGTCGACGGGCAGACCGGACAGCGCGCCGACCATGAGTTCGGCGGGCCGCGCGGTCCCCGCCCGCAGGTACATCCGGTTCGTCTCCACCACCAGTGGGTGGAGTATGACGGCCCGCTCCGGGCCGGCCGGCTCTCGATCAGGCCGAGCCTTTCCAGCCCCCGCAATGCGTGGTCCAGCAGGAGGTCCGGGTGGCCCGCCGGTACGGCCCGACGACTCCGACGGCTGTGATGGCGCCAGCAGCCCGGAGAGGCGGTGGTCGTCGAGCAGGTACCGCGGGATCGCGGCGTCGGCCGCGTAGCACGACAGCAGGCGCAGCACAGTCCTCGCGTGCGGTATGCCGTCCCGGACCAGGTCGTCCAGCGAGATCTCCCAGGTCCGCGTCACGAGTGCCCGGTCGGTGCCCCCGGCTCGTCGAGCAGGTGCAGCCCGCCGCCGGCGAGTGCCTCGCCGTAGGCGGCGAAGGTCGACCGGCGGACGACGGTGGACCTCAGGTACATCCCGGCCAGGTGGAGTGCCAGCGGCAGTCCGCCCAGGTCCTGGGCGAGCGCGCGCGCCTTGGCCCCGTCGCCCGCCCCGGGGGCGAGGTCCCGCAGGACGAGGGCGGCGTCGGCCGGGTCGAGGGGTCTGAGGTACACCACCCGCGCGTGCCATCCCCACGTCTTCTGGTCGGCGTCACGGCGGGGGCCGGCCAGGACCTCAAGGGTGTCGGCGTTGTCGAAGACCAGCAGCCAGCCCGGCGGCGCCTTGTCCAGAAGCTCCCAGAAGCGGTCCGGGCCGTCGGCGGCGCCGGTGGGATCGCCTCCAGGTCGACGCGTCCGGCGCCCAGTTGCCGGGCCACCGAAGCCAGTCCCGCGGCAAGGCTGAGGCGGTCGGCGGCCCAGATCCACCACACACGCCCCGGCGGGCGTGAGACCCTCCGCCTTCGCGCGGTGTGGCGGGCCAGCGCCGCCGCCACGGTCGGCTTCCCCGCACCGCCCATGCCGGCGAGTACGACCACGGCGCTTGGCGGCCTGCGGTGCCACCGCTTCAGTTGACCCATCACCTGGCCCCGGCCGCGCACCAGTTCCGGGACCGCACCGACCGGCGGTGCCACCGATGTCATCGGGCCGCCGGCCGAAGCGTCCCGAAGGCGCCCGCGCCGCGCCGCGGCCTGGATCCGTGTCTGCCACACCACGGCCCCCGGCGTGGCGATCCCCGCCACCGCTTCCAGCACCGCCGACACGGCCATCAGCCGTCACCGCCGCCTGACGCGCCGGCGGTTGCGAACTCGGATCCGTGCAACGGCGTCTCCCGGCTCCGTGCGATGGTGTTCGGCGGCCTGCTCGAACGTACGGGCAAGCCATGGTGTCAAAGGCGCGCCGGTACGCGAAAGACCAGACCCGCAGCCGCTGGAGGCACGCGGCGACAAGGAGTTCCCGCTGGGAGCAGGGCCGGCCGGGCCGCAGGGCGCGCTCGCCCCCAGGGCGAAGCGTCCCACCGCGCCACCGCTTCGCGGGAAGGGTGTCGGTTCGACGGGGCGGCGAAAAGACAGAGGCAAGGAGAATCCGCTCCTCGCCACTTTCACGTTATAGCGCGGCGGGGGGCTTGCCGCAAGGCCCCGGTGACGGCGCAGAACCAGCGGCCGGTGCCACAACCCGCGCGAACGGGGGCCCGGTGGGCGGCTGTTGCCGTCGGCGCACGGGAGACGCGGCGGCGCCGGACCGGTGGTGGGACCGGCGGAGCAGTCGCGGACGCCCGGGACGGCGGTGCGGGGGTGCGCGGCGGCCGGCCGGCTCGGTGGAAGACAACGGAAAGGCGAACGGAAATGCGGACGTGCTCGACGAGCGGTTCGACGGAGTCGGAGGCACCGGTGATCCGGTCGGCCACCGCGAGGCCGCGGAGCGCGGCTGCGGAGCGCGGCTGCGGCCGTGGCGCGGTGCACCACGGCCGCTCGACGGGTCAGGCGATCCGGACGAGGCTCGCGGCGTCCATGTCGGTGGTCCCGCCGTTCGCCGTCGGGTAGACCTGGAACCGCAGCGTGCCCGCCTGCAGCGGCACGCCGAAGATCAGCACGTAATTCTGGTAGCCGGTCGCGGAGTCGACGCTGTAGGGGCTGCAGAGGCTGGTATTGGTGCTGCTCAGGCTCCAGAGGCAGAAGACGCCGCTTGCGGAGCCGGACTGCGAGGAGAGCCACACCGAAGCCTGGTACACCCCGCCGGCGCCGTAGGCCGGCACATCCTGATAGACGGAGCCGCCGGCGGTGTCGGTGTTGACGGCCAGGTACCCGGTGCCGTCGTAGGCCGGCGCCGGGGCGCCGAACGCCGTGTTGTAGTCGGCCCAGTTGACGGTCCCGCCGGAGGGGGCCAGCCGCTGCCAGCCGGCGATGCTCTGCTCGAAGGATCCTGCGCTCAACAGGTTCGGGCTGGTCACGTCGGGCTCGCCCGGTTCCGTCTGGTACGCCGCCACGCGCGTCGAGACCGAGGGGGCGGCGTTCGCCGCGGTCTCGGCCTGCGCCGGCCCGGCGGTGGCCAGACCGGACAAGCCGGCAGCGATGGCTGCGGGGATCACGAGGGCCCTGAGGCCGGGGATTCTGCTTCGCATGATGACGTCCTTGTCGCCGATCGGATAGGACCGTTCGCGGGCTGGGCGTGCTGTGGTGGCGCAGGTGCCCGCCGGAGGGCGGGCTGATGAGACCATGGCACCGGCGGTTGGCCGGGGGCAACGGCGCCGAACCCGCCACCTCCGCCACCCGCCGCAGCCGGCTCGGCGGTGCGCGGAGGCGGGTGGCCGCGGAGGCCGGTTCAGCGCGGCGGGTCGGGGTTGTTCCGGGGCTGCGCCGGCTGCCCGGCGGCGGGGGTGAAGACAACGGGGGCGGTGAAGTTGGCGCGGCGGGCGGCGCGGCGGAAAGTGGTGAGGGCGGCGGGGCCGGCCACGAGGACGGCGGCGAAGTTGGTGACGGCGCGGCCGGTGTCCCAGCCCAGGGAGGTGGCGGCGTCGAAGGCGAGGTAGCGGTGCCACTGCTCGGTGAAGGGGAGGCCGGGGAGGTAGGCGATGGAGCTGCCCGGGTCGAGGGAGAAGGGCCAGAAGGAGAGGTTGAGCAGGAAGCCGAAGAGGTAGCCGGAGGCGGAGCCGTAGGCGGCCAGCAGCAGGATCTCGGCCTTGCCCCGGGCGCGCGGGAGCAGCCCGGCGAGCATGCCGACGAAGGCGCAGCCGAACATCTGGTACGGCATCCAGGGGCCGACGCCGCCGGTGAGCAGGCCGGAGGCGAACAGGGACGTGCAGCCGAGGGTGAAGCCGAAGCCGGGGCCGAAGACGCGGCCGGCCAGCACCAGGACGAAGAAGACGGTCTCGATGCCGGCGGTTCCGGCGCCGAGCGGGCGCAGGGCGGCGTTGACGGCGGACAGGACGCCGAGCATGGCCAGGGCCTTGGCGTCGATGCCGCCGTCGGCGATCTGGGCGAGGACGACGGCCAGGACGAGGACGAGCAGGACGCCGAAGATCAGCGGGGGCGCGTAGGACGAACCGAAGCGGCCGGGGGCGACGACGAACGGCCAGAAGAACGCGACCAGTCCGATGAAGGCGGCTAGCACGACGGTGGCCACGGCCGCGGCGTGCATCCGGGCGGCGGTGGCACGCCGGGTCCCGCGGTCGGCGCCGGCGCCGGCCGGACCGGACGCCCGGCCGGTGTCGGCGGGCTGCCCGGCTCGGGCTCGGGCCGGGGCGGGGCCGTCACCGCGGAGGCCGGCCCGGCGGGGTCGGATCACGGCGGGACCTCGCCGGGCTGGTCGGCGGCCCCGGCGGCATCGGCAGCCCCGGCAGTCTCAGCTGCCCCGGTGACCTCAGCTGCCCGGGCGGCCCCGGCGACCCTGATGGCCCCGGCACGCACGCCGGCCGCCCCGGCGGCACGCGGCGGCGCGGCCGTCCGCGCGACCGGCGTGCGTGCCGGGGTGGGTGCCGGGGTGGGTGCCGGGGTGGGTGCCGGGGTACGGACCGGGGGCGGCGCGGCGAAGGCGGCCGTGCCGGCCAGCAGGATCGCCGCGGCGGGCAGCCACGGAAGGGACGGCCAGCTCAGCGGATACAGGCCGGGGTTCAGGTCGGCCGCGTCGTAGCCGGCGGTCAGGAAGAACACGGTGGCCGTGACGCCGCCGCACAGCGCTACCGCCCACTCCGGGGCCCGCCAGGGGTCGGGGCGGTAGCTGGTGCGCCGCACCCGGCGTCCGCCGAGGGCGAGCCCGGCGCAGCACAGCAGCGATCCGCCGAGCAGGGCGGGCAGGCCGAGGGCGCGGGGGGTGGTGCCGTCGAGCAGTCCGTAGACGCCGGTGCACAGGCCGAGCATGCCGCCCAGCATCAGCGCCGCGGTGGTCCGGCGCGAGGCGCGGGTGGCGGTGCCCGCCCGGCCGTAGCCGCGCGAGTCCATGGCGGCGGCCAGGTGGAGCGAGCGCTCCAGGGCGTCTTCGAGGACGGGGACGAGGATGCTGCGCAGCGCCCGCGGAGCGCCCAGCGCCCGTACCGCCCGCGGCCCGGCGGCCCGGTCCGCCCGCAGCCGCCGGGCGCGGGCGACGCGCTGGACGCTCTCGACGAGTTGGGGGGCGACGCTCATGGACACGGTGACGGCGACGCCGAGTTCGTACAGCGCGCCGGGCAGCACCCGCAGCGCCCGCTTGGGGTTGGCGAGGGTGTTGGCGGCGCCGACGCAGCACAGCAGGCAGGCCAGCCGCAGTCCGTCGACGGCGGCGGACAGGGCCGCCTCCAGGGAGACCGGGCCGCCGAGCCGGATCCCCGCGTACCAGTGCGGGGTGGGGATCCGCGGCAGGGAGAACAGGATGTGGTCCGCGGGGGTGATGCCGGAGGCGAACACGCAGCGGAAGACGACCCGGACGGCGACGACGGTCAGGGCGAGCCACAGGTAGTACGTGAAGCCCTTGGCCCAGGGCGCGTCGGTGCGGCGTTCGGTGACGACGTAGCCGAGGACGGCCAGGACCAGGGCGAGCAGCAGCGGGTTGGTGGTGCGGCTGACCGCGGTGGCCAGGCCGATGCCCCAGATCCACCAGGCGACCGGGTGCAGGGTGCGCGGCAGCCCGCGCCCCGGGCTCCCGAGCGGTCGGCGCGCGGGCCCCGGCCGGGGCCCGCGCGGGCCGCCCTGGGTGTCGCCGCCGGTGCCGGGCGGACCCGTGGGCGCCGGCCTACTCCGCACGTCGCCGCTGCCGGGCCCGCAGAACGATCAGTCCCGCGATGACGGCGAGGACGGCGGCGGTGACGGCGAACGGGAGGACCGACCCCGAGGAGTGGCCGGCGGCCGCGGCCGGTTCGGCGTCCTGGGCGGTCGGCCCGGCGGCCGGCGATGTCGGCGCCGCGGTCGTGGCGGCCGCGCCGGCCGGTGTCCCGGTGGTCGCCGGAGCGGTGGTCGCGGGAGCGGTGGTCGCGGGAGCGGGGGTCGCGGGAGCGGGGGGCGTCGTCGCCGGGGCGGGGGCGCCCGGGGCCGTGGTGGGGGCGGGCGTGCCCGGCGCCGTGCCCGCCGTCTTGTGGGGGCTCGGCCCGCCGTGCCTGAGCGGCGGTGAGGTGCCGGGGCCGGGGGCCGTGTTGCGGGCCCGGACGGTGTCAGGGGACACGGTCGGCCGTCCCCGGCCGCCGGCGACGTCGGTGGCGCCGAAGGTCCACAGGTCCACGCTGCCGGGCCTCGGGCGGTAGCTCATGGCGCCGAGCTGGCTGTAGGACCAGGTGTTCTTCCCCGCGTCCGCGTGCCAGTACGACCAGTACGCGGTCGTCGGCGGGGTCACCACGCAGGGCTCGTCCTTGGCCGCGGGGTACTGCCTGCCGCCCTGGTAGCCGGCGTAACCGATGCGGCAGATGAAGGCCGGGCCGTCGTGCTGGGTGCCGGTGGTGGTCCAGCCGCCCTGGTTGAGCAGGGTGTAGCCGGTGGTGGGCGTGGTGCCGCAGGAGCGCAGCAGCGGGCCGCCCCAGTGGCTGAAGTCCACCGCGAGCACGACCCCGGAGGTGGTCGTGCACGCGCTCATCGGCTGCGGGGCGGCGGCGGCGCGGCCGGCGCCCGTGCTGAGGCCGCCGCACACCGCGGCGAGCAGCAGGGCCGACGCGGCGGCGGCGCGGCCGGCGGCCGACCGCCTGCTCCGCCCGGCCGCCCGGTCGGCGGACCGGGCCGGCGGGGGGAGTTCGGCGCGCCGGGCGGTGAGCCGGAGGAGCCGTGTCACTGGTGCCTCCCGGTGCCCTGTCCGGTGCGGCGCCGCGCCGCGGTGAGCACGCCGCCCGCGGCCAGCAGGAGTACGGCGCCACCGGCCGCGGTCAGCGCGTCGCTGCCGGTGGCGGCCAGCGAGCCGCCGCCGGAGTCCGAACCGCCCGGCGGGGTGCCCGGCGAGCCGCCCGAGGAGGGTCCGGTGCCGCCGCTGCCGGTCGGGGCGATGGGGGCGAGTGCGTGGGTGAGGGTCGTCAGCGGGGTGCCGGCCAGCGCCGGGACGGCCTGGGTGGTGGAGCGGGTGTCGGAGGCGCCGGCCGTGTCGGTGATCCGGAAGCCGCCGTCCCTGTTCTGCGCCGAGCGCAGGAACTCCTGTCCGCCGCGGGCCGCCGCGGGGCGGATCCGGTCGGTGGCCAGCAGGGCCTGGGCGGCCAGGGCGGTGGAGTTGCTGCTGACGCCTGCCGCGCCCCGGTAACCGCCGTTCTTCTGCTGGGCCCCGACCAGATAGGCGCGGGCCGCGGCCACGGCGTCCGCGTGGCCGGGGACGAGGGTGATGGCCTGGAGGGCGTAGCCGGTGGTGTCGACGTCCGAGGCGCAGTCGGCGCCCGCGGCGGCGAGGGTGGAGGAGAAGCCGCCGTCGGCGCACTGGAGATGGAGCAGCCGGTCGACGGCGGCGGGCGGCGGGGTCTGGCCGGCCCGTGCCAGGGCGAGGACGCCCAGGGCCTGGGAGACGGTGGAGTACGCCTGGCTGAAGTCGCCCGGCGCGGTGCAGGCGCCGTCGTCGGTGGCGGTCGCGCAGACGTGGCCGGTGAGGGTCGCGAGCAGGTCGAAGCCGCCGAAGCGGTGCGGGTCCTGGCCCATCACCTCGGCGAGCAGGGCGAGTTTGGCGGTGGCGCCGCTGTACGGGCCGGGGTAGTCGGAGGTGCCGGCCGGGTCGGCGTAGTCGGCGGTGTGTCCGGCGAGGTAGCCGGTCACCTTCGTCAGCGCGGTGTCCTGGCGGCCGGTCGCGGCCAGCGCGAGTGCGAGGTCGGCGGTCAGGCCGTAGTCCGGGCCGTAGGCGTTGGACAGGTGGTCGCCGCCGGCGAGCCGACCGACCAGGTACGCGGATCCGGCGGCGGCGGCCTTCTGGTCGGCGAGGTCCCGCAGCAGCGTGCCGAAGGAGGTGCCGGTGCTGCCGCCGACGGCCTGGGCGGAGGCGCGGACGTCGGACAGCGTCTGGTCGCTGTCGGAGGCGACGCGGAAGCCGCCGTCGGGGTTCTGCTGCTCCGCCAGGAAGCGGCGTGCCGCGGCGATCCGGTCCCGGTACCGCACCGCGTCCAGGCCGAGGCCCTGGACGGCGAGGGCGGCGGAGGTGACGGAATCGCCGGCCGCGCCGTGGAAGCCGCCGTCGGCGAGCTGCCGGCCGGCGATCCAGGCCGCGCCCTTGGCCACCGCGCGGGCGGCGGCGTCGCCCGGCACCAGGTCGAGGGCCATCATCGCCATGGCGGTGCTGTCGACGTCCTGGTCCTTGCCGGAGGGGATCAGGCTCGGCCAGGCGCCGTCGGGGTCCTGGAGGCTCTCCAGGTACGCGAGCGGTCCTGCGGCCCCGGCGGAGTCGGCGGCGCGCAGTTGGGCTATGACACCGAGGGACTGGGAGAACACCGAGCCCGCGTAGGCGTAGTTGCCCTTGGCCGCGCATCCCTTGGCGGTGTCCGCCGCCGCGCAGACCGTGCCGTCCAGCGCCCTGATGAGGTCGTGCCCGCCGAAGGAGCGCGGGTCGCCGCCGGTGACCTCGGCCGCCAGCGCTTCCTTGGCCAGCGAGCCGCCCTGCGCGGAGGAGGTCCCGATCAGGGTCCAGTCGTCGGCGGTACGGCCGGTGCCGTCCTTGCCGTGCTGGAGGAAGTCGGTGACGGCGGCCAGGGTGGTGTCCGCGCCGCCGGTCGCGGCCAGGGCGAAGAGGCCGTCGACGGTCAGGCCGAAGTCGGCGAAGCCGGTGTGCTGCCCCGCGGCGGAGTAGTAGCGGCCGCCCACCAGGTTGCCGCGGTTGATCAGGTAGGCGACGCCCTTGGCCAGGTCGGGCGTCGTCGCGGCCGGTTCCGGCGGGCCGCTGTCCGCGGGGGTGGTCGGGGCCGCCGCCGCGGGCACGTCGGCCGGTCCGCCGCCGGGTGGGGTGGGCGGGGTCGTCGGCCCGGTGGTGGCAGGCGTGGTGGGCGGCGTGGTGGGAGTTCCCTGCGCGCGGACCGAGCCGGGAGTGAAGGCCGGGCCGCCGGTGGTGCCGCCGGCGTCGGTGGAGCCGTAGGTCCAGGCTTCGACCTCGCCGTCGCGCGGCTGGTCGCCTTGCGCGCCGAGCGGGCTGTGGCTCCAGGTGTCCTGGCCGGCGGGGGCTGTCCAGAAGGACCAGTAGGCGTCCGCCGACGGGGTCGGTACGCACGCCTCGTCGGCCGTGGTGGGGTACGGGGTGCCGCCGTCGAAGCCGTCGTCGCCGATCCGGCAGACGAAGCCGGGGCCGTCGTGCACGGTGCCGGTGGTGGTGAACCCGGCGTTGTGCAGCAGGTTCATCCCGGTGGTGGGGTGCGCGTCGCAGCCGCGCAGCACGGGCCCGCCCCAGTGGCCGAAGTCCACCGCGACGATCGCCCCGGTCGTCGGCGTACAGGCGCCGATCGGGTCCGCGTGGGCCGGCGCCGCCACCGGGAACAGCCCCGCCGCGAGGCCGGCGAGGACCAGAGCCGCGGCGGTGAGCAGGGCGGCGGCGCGCGGCTGTCGGTGACGGCGGCGCGGGGCGGGACGAAGCACGGGTGGCCCCCCGGGTCGGCCGGCGGGGAGGGCGGGCCGCGGAGGTCGGGGCGGCCGGGCGGGTGGCGCGGGCCGTCCTGTCGTCCGTGCCGTAGTCCTCGACGGCGATCGTGACTTGCGCGTTCAGCGCAGGCGGTCCGGCTCGCCCGCCGGGCGGCGGGCCTACGGTTGCGGGTCAGCGCCGGACTTCGACCGGCTTCCCCTGGCTGCTGAATCGGAAATGCGTCGGATTGCGGGTTCATGGCACCACGTCACCCGCCGTGGCGTCAACGCCGTGCGCAGTTGCCTTCGCCACTCGCGCGCGCCCCTTACGGAACTCGCGTCCTGCGCTGGGGTCGGTCGTTCGGATCTCCCGTAGACGGTGGACCGGGGATCCCGGAGCGACGGACCTCAGCCTCATCCATGTCGTCGACCGGGGAACCCGGTGGGCTTCCGGGACTGACGCGCAACGGTGTGGACCGCCCTTCCCCGCGGTCCGAGCCCGATCACCGGTTCGGCGACACAGCACGTGCGGAAGCCTGAGCACGCGATCGGGCGGCGACCGCTCCGGCACGGACCGGTCACCAGGACACCCGGGGTCCGGGGCGCGAGCCGTCCCACCCGAGGAGAGTCCTCGTCCCGTGATTCCCGTGACCCCCGTGACCCCCGTGACCCCCCCGGCGACTTCGATACCCCCGACCGCACGCAACCACCGCAGGCGGGCCCTGGCCCTGACCGTACCCCTGGCCGCCGGCGCCCTGCTGTTCGCCGCGACCTCGTTTGCGCGGGCGACCTCGGCCCTGGCGCGGATCGCCACCGCCAAGGCCAGCGGTGTCGCCTACCTGAAGACCCTTCAGGCGGCCGACGGCTCTCACACGGGCGGCAGACGGTCCGGCGAATGGGCGTTCAGCGCCTTCGCCGCCGCCGGTACCGCGGCCGTCGACGTCCACCCCGGCGGCGACACCGCCAAGAACGCCCGCACCGTCTACCGCGACCTGCTGGCCTCCTCGGGCCGGCCGTCCGCCTCCCCGGTCGTCACCGACTACGAGCGCGGCACGCTCAACGCCTACGCGGCCGGCATCGACCCGGCCCGGGTCGGCACCGGCCGCAACCTGATCGCGGACATCGCCTCGTACTGGCAGCCCGCCTCCCCCGGCTGCTACGGGCCGCCCGCCGACTGCAACGGCACGGTCTTCGCGCTGCTCGCCCTGGCGGGGGCGAAGACCCAGGACGGCGGTCAGCGCGTGCCCCAGTCCCTGCCCGACTCCTCCATCGCCGCGGTGCGCGCCAACGAGCACACCGACGGCGGCTGGGACTACTCCCGGGCCGCGGGCAACCCGACCCAGCCCGCCGCTGCCGGCGGCATCGACATGACCGGCGCCACCCTGACCTCGCTGTGCGCCGCCGGGGTGCCGGGCACCGACCCGGCGGTGGAGGCGGGAAAGAACTTCCTCAAGGGCAAACCGGTCAACGCCACCAGCGCTTCAACTCGCTGTTGGGCGCCGACACCGACTCCAACGCCTGGGCCGTCTCCGGTCTGAACGCCTGCGGACTCAACCCGCCGGGCACCGACTTCACCAGCGCGGCGCACAAGACGCCGATCGACTTCCTGATCGCCCAGCAGTTCAGCCCCGGCGGCGGCTTGCGCTACCTGCCCACCGACACCGGTCCCTCGGCGTACGCCTCCATCGACGCCCTCCGCACCGTCACCGGCGGCGGCTTCACCGCCGCTCCCCCGGTCCCGGTCACCCCCGGCGCGCCCGCCTGGGTGACCACGACCGGCCTCACCAGCGGCACCACCGGCAAGTTCGCGCTTGTCGTCGACGACGGCAGCGGCTCGCTGAAGGTGTGCTCCGTGCCCGTCACCGCGACCGGCGCCACCACGACCCTGGGCGCGGTGCCGGACGCGGCCACGGCCTCCGCGACCCCGGGCGGCTGCGTCACCGCCGTCACCCCCGCGTCCGGCACCGGCACCGTCACGGCGCTGAACGGCAAGGCCGACACCGGTACCACGACCTGGAAGTCCGCTCTCGACGGCTCCACGGCCGTCACGCCCGCCCGCGGCACCACGGTCCATCTCGGCGCGACACCGTTTGTCCGCGCTACGGGGGTTGAGCCCGTCCGAGGGGGCCTGACGCCCGATCAGCCGCCCGGCCCGCGCCCGGCCGTCCTCCGGGCCGGGCGGTGCGGAGGGCGGGCCACGGGGGCCGGTGCGTCCGGCCCGCGGACCGGATCGCCCGCCGCCGGCCCGTCCCGCGGGTGGCCGTGGGACGGGTGTTATGGAAGTTTGATGCCGTGGTGCCTGGGTAGCTCCCATTGGGTACGCCGTGCCTCGTTCGCGTTCGCGGGTCGGCGCACCCGCGAGCCCGCTTGATCAGGGCGCTGACATGGGAGAACGTGCCGCGACGGTTCGGCTGCCGGGCCAGGGCTGCGAACCGGGCCCCGGCCCGGTTCAGCCGTGGAGCCGGCAGAGGCGGAATGGAAGTGGATATGCGGATTCCTCGGCGGTCACCCGGCGGCGGTCTGCGCCGCCAACGAAGAATCCCCGGACGTCCCGCAGGCGCCGCCGTACCGCCCGGCCCTCCCCGCACGCCGGACGTCCTCCCGGGCGCCGCGCGGGCCCGCCGGCTCCCGTAGGCCGCCCTCCGGTACCGGGGAAGGCCCCGCCCGTACGCGTCGAGCGGCGAAGTTCCGGGCGCCGCGAACAGCCCCGTGGGACCCGGTGCCGACCGACGCCATTCATGTCATGACCATGCCATCTTGACCGTTCGCGCCGGGCCCGCCCGGCAGCGCGGCCAGGCATACCCCTCCCGCCTAAGGACATCGCTGTGACAGGGAAAACCAGCCCGACCGACGGCACACCGGCACTCGACGCACTCCAGGTGCGCAACCACCCGTTATGCGGGCCGGCCGACCGCATGCCCACCCGGTACCGGGGGCCGCACCGGCTGAGCCACGACGGGTGGCTGAACTTCACCGGCCGGCTGGAGCGCCGCGAGGAGATCGCCCTGGTGCGCGGCGCGACCGCCGCCAACCGCCGGGTGCTGGACGTCGGCGGCGGGACGGGCGAGCTGACCCGCGCCGTGGCGGCCGAGGTGGGGCACTGCACGACGATCGAGCCCCACGGCAGCCGGGTCGCCACGCTGGCCACCGGGGCGGAGACCGGCGGAACGGGCTCGATCGACGTCATCCCCGGCCACGCCGAGTCGCTGCCGTTTCCCGACGCGTCGTTCGACGCGGTCTTCGCGGCGTGGGTGCTGCCCTACGTGGACGACCTGGAGGCATCCGTGCGCGAGCTGGCCCGGGTGTGCGACGCCGCCAGCCCGCGGGCCAGGATCCTGCTGATCGGCGGCGGCCCCGGCAACGAACTGGTGAGCCTGCTCAACCGCGCCTGCGTGCCGGTCGCCGGCGAGCCCGAGGACCACCAGGGGTATCTCCTCTCGGCCGCGGCGACAACACTGTCCGAAAACGGGTTCGGTCGTTTCTCGCTGTACCGGACGGAGGCCGCTCTGCACTTTCCCGAGGTCTCGCCGGACGCCAGGATCAACGCCGCGGCCACGATGATGGCCGACTTCTGGTACGCGGACCATCCCCGCGTCGCGGAGATGCGCGACGCGCTCCGGCCCGAGCTGCGCCGGCACTTCGCGCACCGCCCGCACGCCGTCGGCGACCAGGGCACGGTGCTGGTCGCCCGTCCGGGCACGGCCTCGTGACGCGCGCCGGGACGAGGCCGCCGTTCGTGGGCCGGCTCGAACAGCTGCGCGCGCTGCACGACGCCTGCCGGGTGAGCACCCAGGCCGGCCCGGTCCGGTACGTGGTGACGGGCGAGCCGGGGGTGGGCCGTACCGCCCTGCTCGGCGCCTTCGCCCGCGCGTCGCGCGAGCGGGGAAGCGCCACTGTCGCGCTGGTGTGCCGCAGGCAGGACCGCCACACCCCGGCGGCGCTGGTCGGCCAGCTGGCCGGGGCGCTCGCCGGCCGGCTTGCGCCGGGCAGCCCGCAGGAGGCGCGCCTGCGCCACGCCCGTGACCGGCTGCGGACCCCGGACGCCCGCCCGGAGCCGGATCCCGGGCTGCTGGCGGCGGTGGGCGGCGCGGTCGCGGCGCTGACGTCCGGCGCGCCCCTGGTTCTGACCGTGGACGACGCCGACTGGGCGGACGCGGGGTCGCTGGCCTTCCTGCAGCGGGTGGTGGAGGTGTGCGCGCAGCACCCGGTGGTGCTGGCGGTGTCGCTGCGGCTCGGTGAGCCGCCAGAAGCACCGGCGGAACTGGCCGAGTTGCTGCTGGACGCGGATCAGGCGGCGCTCAGCGGGCTGTCGGAGCGGGAGACGGCTTTGCTGCTGCGTACCGTGCTGCCGCGCGGACCGGCGGCCGGACTCGCCGCCGCGTGTCACCGGCTGACGGCCGGAAACCCGTTCCTGCTGGGCGAACTGGCCGGCTGGATGCGGGAGCACCCGCACGAGGCCCGGGACCCGGCGCGGCTGGAGACGGCCGTGCTGCCCGCCGTGGCCGGCCTCATGACCGGGCGGGCCGGCCGGCTGGACCCGGCCGCCGCGCGACTGGCCGGGACGATCGCGGTGGCGCAGACCCACGGCAGCGCGGACACCCCGCTGGTCGCGCGGCTCAGCGGCGTCGAGCTGACCGGCACGCTGGCCGCCCTCGACCTGCTGGTGCGGATGCGGCTGGTGGAGGACGACAACGCGCTGCGGCTGCGCCACCCGCTGCTGCGCAACGCCCTCACCGGGGGCATGACGCTGATGGCCCGCAACGCGGCGCACCTGGCCACCGCCGCGTACCTGTACGAGCGCCAGGCGCCGGCGGAGTGGATCGCCGACCACCTGGTCGCCTCGACCGTCCCGCCGGAGGGCGCGTGGGCCGCCGGGGTGCTGCGGCGGGCCGCCGGGTCCGCGCGGGCCGCCGGCGACGACGCCCGCGCGCTGCGCTGCCTCCGGCTCGCCGTGCAGACGGCCTCCGGCGCCGAGCACCTGCGGGCCGCCCTCGAACTCGCCGACGTCCACATTTGTATCGACCCGGCGGCCGGACTCGGCTCGGCCGTCGCCATGCTCGCGCGCGCCACCGACGACACCACGCGCCGCCGTCTGCTGGGCCGGATCAGCGACGCCCTGTACGGGGTGGGTCCGGCCGGGAACGGGCAGCGGGTACTGGACCGGGTGGCGGCGGTCGTCGAGGGGACGGGGTTCCACGGCTGGCCGCGGCTGCACGACGTCGTCTCGCGGCTGTTCGAGTCACCGCCGGCCTCCACCGCCAAGCTCGTCGAGGACCTGCCCGCGCTCCCCCCGCCGCCCGACGGGCACACTCCCGCCACCGCCACCGCCACCGGCACCGGCACCGGCACCGGCACCGGGCACGTTCCCGCCGGCGGCGGTGAACTGCACGCGGCGGCGACCGCCGTCGGTGCCTTCTGTCACTGGCTCGTCGACGAGGACCCGCGGGAGTCCGTACGCCGGGCGCGGTGGGCGCTCGGCCGGGATATCGACGAACTGGACCTGCAGCCGCCCGCGCTGCCGGCCGCGCTGACCGTACTCGCGGAAGCCGGCCGGCATGCGGAGGCCGCCGCCCAGGCGCGCCGCCTCGGCGCCGCCGCGCACGGCCGGCCCGAGCCCCGGCGCACGGCGCTGCTGCTGGCGCGGGCGCGGATCGCACTGGCCGAGGGAGGTCTGCCCGCCGCCCAGCGGCTCCTGGCCGAAGCACTGGAGACCACCGCAGTCCGGGGGGCGCACCCGCACGACCCGCTGCTGGTGAGCGCCGTGGGGCTGCTGGCCGACACCCTGCTCAGCCGGGGCGACGCCCCTGGGGCCGAGGCGCTGCTGCGCCGCCACCGGCAGCTGGGTGAGCTGCCGGCCGGGTGGTACTACCGGAGCGTGCTGCTGGCCAGGGCCCGGCTGTGGGCCGCCGCCGGCGACCTCCCGGCCGCCGGGCGGGATCTGGCCGAGCTGCGCGCCCGCGGCGAGGAGGCGGGGCTGCGGGCCACCGGCACCGTGGCGTGGCGGATGCACGGGGTCCAGCTGCTCGACCAGGTGGGCCGGGCCGAGGAGGCCCGGCGGCTGGCCTTAGAGCAGCTGCGGTACGCCGAGGCGACGGAGTCCGCGTACGAACGCGGCCGGGCCCTGCGGGTTCTGGGGGGCGTGTCGGGCGGCGCCGAGGGCGAGCGGCTGCTGCGCGAGGCGGTCGAACTGCTCGAAACGGTGCCGGGCCCGTACGACCTGGCGCACGCCCTGGGCGACCTGGGCTGCCTGCTGACCGCGCTGGACCGGCCCCGGGAGGCGGTGGCCGCCCTGACCCGGGCCGCGCGGCTGGCCGAGCGGTGCGGGGCCGGCGCCCTGGCCGCCCGGGTCAGACAGCAGCTGCTCAGCACGGACGAGCGCGCCCCGCAGTACGTCTCGCTGCGCGGTGTGCTGGCGCTGACCCCGCGCGAGCGGCAGATCCTGGTCGACGCGATGCGCGGCCTGACCAACAAGCGGATCGCCGCGACCCGGCAGATCACCCGCCGCACGGTCGAGCTGCACCTGTCCAGCGCGTACCGCAAGCTCGGCATCGGCGGACGCGGCGACTTCCCGCTGGCGTTCCGCAACCCGGGGCTGTGGACGCTGCTCACCGACGGGACCCCGGTCGCCCGGTGACGCCGGCCCGCCGGGCGGCGGTCCGAGGCCGGGCGCCCGCGCTTCGGACCGCCGCCCGGCATCCTTCGGCATCCGGCCGGGATGTGCGGGCGGCACGCCCGGCGGCACACTGGGCGCGCGCGTCGGGCCGGCGGCCGTCCCCGACACCGCACCCACCCGGAACTCACCCCGGAGGCCTGTGATGGAGCAGCACGACACCAGTACGTCGGATCCGTTCACCGCTGTGGTGGTCCTGTCCGGAGGCATGGACTCCACCGTGCTGATGGCGCACTACGCGGCACTGCGGTTCGCTCTCGTCGCCGTGACCGTGGACTACGGGCAGCGGCACCGCCGGGAGATCGACTCGGCCCGGCAGATCGCGGCGCACTACGGCGCCGCGCACCATGTCGTCGACTTCAGCGGGTTCGGGGCGCTGCTCGGCGGATCGGCGCTGACCGACGACAGCGTCTCGGTTCCCGACGGGCACTACGCGGAGCAGTCGATGCGGGCCACGGTCGTACCCAACAGGAACGCGGTACTGGCCAGCGTCGCGGTGTCGGTCGGGGTCGCGGTGCGGGCGGGCACGGTGGCGCTGGGGATGCACTCCGGTGACCACTTCATCTACCCCGACTGCCGCCCGCCCTTCGTGGCCGCGCTGCGGGAGCTGGTCGCGGTGGCCAACGAGGGCTTCGCCACCCCGCTGGTCCAGGCGCCGTTCATGGACTGGTCCAAGGCCGACATCGCCACGCACGGCACCCGGCTGGGGGCGCCGCTGGAGCGCAGCTGGTCGTGCTACAAGGGCGGTGAGGTGCACTGCGGGGTGTGCGGGACCTGTTACGAGCGGCGCGAGGCCTTCCAGCTGGCGGGGCTGACCGATCCGACGGAGTACCGCGACGACGTGACGGTGTTCACCGCTCCCGGCGAGACACGCTGACCGCGGCCCGCCGGGGGCGGGAGGACCCGCGGCGAGCGGGCGCCCCGGTCACGCGTCGGCGGCCGGCCGTTCCTCCGGGCCGAGGGTGATCCGGAGGAACTCCCGCGCCACCTCGGCGGGTGTGTGCGCGGCGACCTGCAGGGGCGCCTGCCGCGCGGCGGCGTGGTAGGCGTCGGCGTCGGCGAGCAGATCCGTCGTGGCCCGCCACAGCCGGGCCGCGCCTTCCTCGAAGTCGATCACCTTCCGGGTGGAGCCGGTGAGCGGCGGCAGATGGCCGAAGCCGCCGGCCACGTCCAGGGGGACCATACGTCCCGCCGTGCCGGTGAGCACGGGGAGGTGGCCGAAGCCGTAGCCGACGACGGGGGTGCCCACCGACAGCGCCTCGGCGGCGACGTTGCCGAACGTCTCCGGGCTGGTGGAGGGGACCAGGGCGAGGGCGGCGCCCGCGAGGAAGGGCTGCACCTCGGACCACGGGACGGCGGGCAGGATCTCGACGTTCGCCAGCCGCGCGGCCAGCGCCCGGCATTCGCGCAGCACTTCGTCCTGCATACCGGGCCACAGCTCGAATCCGGCCGCCGCGAGCACGATCTCCACCGGCCGCCCCAGGTCCGGCGGGCAGGCCCTGAGCAGTTCCGCGATGCCCTTCGACGGGTCGGCGCGCCCCAGGATCCGTACCGGGCCGGTGCGCCGGAGCCGTTCGCGCTCGTCCGCGGCCGGCGGGGCGGTACGGCACAGCAGGGCGTTGGGCAGCGCGTGCCAGCCGTTGGTGTCCAGTCCCGCGCGGGCCGCCTCCCCGGTGAGGAACGGGCTGGGGGTGATGACGGTGTCGGGACGGTGGGCCAGGCTCTGCGCGATGGGCTCGTCGACCCGCAGGAAGTGGAGCATCAGCGCGGTGCGCGTCCCGGGCGGGGCGGGGTTGAGGTATCCCAGGCCCACCACCGCGTCGGTCCAGCAGGCCACGTCGGCGCCGATGCCGGTGAGCAGGCCGAGGACCTCGCGCCGGACGGGCTCGGGGTCGGCCAGCAGCCGTGGCAGGTCGTCGAAGAGCATCGGCCTGGGCAGCGACAGGGTGGTCAGGCGGACCAGGTCGGGGCCGTCGGAGGCGGTGGCCGGACCGGCGGCGACGATCACCGCGCGGTGGCCGAGTTCGCGCAGTCCCTCGGCGAGGGAGGCGACGGCGCGCTCCACCCCGGCGGGTTCGTCGGGGTTGTGGGTCAGCAGGACGAGGGCGATGGTCACGGGCTTCACGGGCGCTCCTGTCGCGTCATCGTCGCGGGAAGGCGGTGGCGATGAGTTCCTGGCGGGCCGGGCCGTACTCCTCGAAGATCCCCTTGAACACCGAGGAGGTCACCAGCGCCGGGGTGCGTACGCCCCGCATGCTCATGCACAGGTGCTCGCCCTGGCCGATCACCGCGACATCGGGCGAGCCGGTCACGGCGGTCAGCTCCTGGGCGATGTCCTGGATGAGGCGTTCCTGGACCTGGAGCCGGTGCGCGTGGCGGTGGGCGATACGGGCGAACTTGGACAGGCCCAGCACGTCGCCGTCCGGTTTGTAGGCGATGGTGAGGGCGCAGGAGAAGGGCAGCAGGTGGTGTTCGCACAGCGACCAGACGTTGATGTCGGAGACCACGACGATCTGCCCCTGGGTGTGCAGCGGGAAGCGGGTGTCGGCGGCGCCCGCGTCGTACTGGCTGAACTCCCGCCACCAGCGGGCGAACCTGCCGGGGGTCTCCTTCAGGCCGTCCCGGTCCGGGTCCTCGCCTATCTCCACCAGGAGTCGGCGGGCCACCTCCTCCAGCGGGTCGCGGGCCAGCCGCCCCTCCTCGGGCTCACCCGTCGTCGTTGTCATATACCCCTCCGGTTTCCCCATGCGGCGATGTGCAGTCTGGTCGTCAGGTTCCAGCCACGGGCGACCACCTCGTCGGCGAGTGCGCGCAGGTTGCGGTCCAGCTCCTGCGGTACCCGCCCCTCGGGCATGATCCACACCGGGCCGATGCCGTGGCGTTCGACGATCGAGGCCACTTCGTCGAGGTCGGCCGCGGTCCGGCAGACGAACTTGAACGCGGTACCGGGTGCGGCGGCCAGCGCGGCGAGTGCCCCGGGGACCAGCCGGCGTGCCTGCGGGTCGCCGGAGTGGGCCAGTTTGGGCGAGACGTTGAACCGTACGGCGCCGACGAGTTCCGGCCGGGGCGCGATGGTCCCGTTGGTCTCGATCTCGATCCGGTGCCCGGTCCCGGCGAGCGCGCGCACCAGCGGGACCAGCCGGCTCTGCTGGCTGAGCGGTTCGCCGCCGGAGACGACGACCATCGGCACCCGGTAGGCCAGCAGCCGTCCGAACACCTCGCGCCAGGGCAGCGGGTGGAGTTCCCGGCGCGGGTCGTAGGCCACGCCGGAGTCGCCGACGCCGGTCCAGTCCCAGGTGTACGGGGTGTCGCACCACCGGCAGGACAGGTTGCAGCCGCCGAGGCGTACGAACGCGCAGCGCTGCCCGGCCGAGGGGCCCTCTCCCTGGACGGTCAAGTGGGGCCGAAGATCTCGTTCACCACGAGCTTCGGTCCTGCGGCGGCATCACCTCCCGCGCTGTTCGCCGCCGGGCGCGCCGTCACGGGCGGTACTCCGCCCAGGTCTTCGGCGTCTCGGAGACCCGCACGGAGCTCAGCTCGGGGTAGCGCGGCTGCCACCGCTCGTACAGCCAGCGCGAGAGGTTCTCCGCCGACGGGTTGCGGTCGGCCAGGACGTCGTTGAGGTGCCGGTGGTCGACCTCGCGGTCGAGCCATGCGCCGAACTCGCCCAGCTCGCCGTAGTCGCGTACGAAGCCGACGTCGTTCAGAGCGTCCGCCGCCGCGGAGAGTTCCAGCTCCACGACGTAGTTGTGGCCGTGCAGCCGGCTGCACGGGTGCCCGTCGGCGAGTCCGTCGAGCCGGTGGCTGGCCGAGAAGTGGAACTCCTTGCTGATGCGAAAAGTCATCGCCGCACCTCCCGCGTCCATGGTGGCGAGCGGGACGGAACCGCACATCACGGTGCGGACCGAGACAGCGCCGACCGTCCTCCGAAGGGGGAACCGCCGGCCCCGGGCGGCACGCGTCGCCGGGACGGGCACGGAGGCGCCCGGCGATACGGCAGTACGGCAGTACGGCAGTACGGCAGTACGGCAGTACGGCAGTACGGCAGTACGGCAGTACGGCAGTACGGCAGTACGGCGACGGGGCGATACGGCGGTGGCCGGCGGTCCGGGCTGTCACCGGTCACCGGTCACCGGTCACCGGTCACCGGTCACACCATCACCGCTCACGCGACCGCGGCGCCGGATGCGGGACGCGGGCCCCGGCGAGCACGTCCGCCGTCCCGGCCGCGGTCTCGTGCCACAGCCGGCCCAGCGGGTCGTCCCCGAAGTCCACCAGCCACGGCTTGCGGTCGGTCAGGTAGTGGACGATCCACGGAGCGTCCTCAAGATCGCGCTGGTACTCCGCCGGCACATAGCGGTCCCCCGGGATGGCCGTCCGGCCGAAGCTCCGCTTGATGAAGTCGACCGGTACGACGTTCCAACGCGGGTCGAGCATCTCGAACCGGCCGTCGACCACGTGGTTGAGGGTGTCCTGGTCCTCCAGCACCGGACGCCAGTCCGGGTCGCGCATGAGGGCCGTGGCCCGCCGGGTGATCCCCTGCCGCCGCCATCGTTCGACGTCGACCACCAGCACGCCCGCGTTGAAGTAGGGGAACGCCCCCGACCGGCGCCCGAAGGGGAACCGGGCGGCGGCGATGTGCGGTGCGTCGAGTTCGGGTCCGTAGACGTCCCGGGCCGCGGCGATCGGATAGTCCGCGGCGATCGGGCGCAGCAGCGCGGAGACGCTGGCGCAGGCGACGATGTCGCAGTCGAGGTACACCAGTCGGGCGGCGTCGATCAGTTCCGGGGCGAGGAGGCGCGCGTACGTCATCGCGCTGACGTGCCCGACGCGCAGTTCCGGGACCGCTATCTCCACGTCGATGAACCGCAGCCGGGTGTTCGCCCCTCGCGCCACCGACTCGACGGCGAGCCGGTCCGCCGCGGTGACGCCGGAGTCGCACAGGCAGTAGATGTTCAGGGGCCCGGGGGACGACCAGGTGCGGACGACCGAGTGGACGGCCACGCACGCCGGCCAGACGTAGGCGGAGTCGAAGCACAGGACCACGCCGTCAGCGCTCGCATCCACCGGTCGTCCTCCATCGCACAGGCCCTGTCGGATCGGAAGGTCACCCCGGCGCCGGCCGGGAGCCGGCGGCCTCGGGGCGGATGCCCCGCGTCCTCGCCGGAGCCGGGCGCGCCGCCGGCCGGACGGTCAGCCGGGGGCCGCCAGGTACCCGAACGCCCGGCACGCGGCGATCAGGCCCGGCGGCACCTCGGAGTCGGCGGGCAGTCCGCGGCCCGGGAGCACCACACCGCTCCTGATCTTCTCGGTGAAGTCGCCGATCCCCGGCACGAACGGACCGTGGTCCACGGTGCCGTAGGCGAGCATCCCGGGCTCCCACGGCACGTCCAGGTGGGCGCAGACCCGGCGGACCACGGTCTCCGTGTCGGCCGTCAGGTCCTCGTACCGCACAGTGGGTCCGGGCAGTTCACGGCGGGCCGCCGCGAGCTCCCGCAGGTACGCCGCCACCATTTTCTCGATCTCGGCCGGGCTCTGGTCGGGTATTCCGGCCAGGGCCGACTCCAGGATGTGCAGCGGGTGGCGGACCAGGAAGACGTACCGGGCCCGCGGCCAGCACTCGGCGAGCCGGCGCCACAGCATCAGGTTGTCGGGCGTCTTGTCGACGACGACGTCCTTGCCGCTGAGGACCAGTTCGCGGTGGAGCATGCGGTCCCACAGCAGGTGCTCGATCTCCGGGACGGTGAGCCCGGAGGTCTTCACCGCCAACTCGGCGTGCGGGCTGGACAGCCGGACCGCGACGTCGGCCAGATGCAGTTCGTGGGGCGCGCGGATCCTGCTGTGCGTGTCCAGGATGCACCGCAGGAGCGTCGACCCGGAACGGATCGGGCTCAGGATGAACACGGGCGACGGCACCAGGCGGTCGGCACCGGTCCTCGAAGACACGATCGGTCCCCTTCTTCCGACGGGCGCCCGTCCGCACCGGAAGTCGAGGGGACCTTCCCGGCCCGGATCCGTGCGGCTCCACCGTCCCCGCGGCTGCGCGTCCCCGTGGTCGCCGTGCGCGGGAAGCCGGCGGACGCCGTGCCATTTTACCGTGCGGCGGGCGCGATCGGGTCCTCCGTCTCCGGGCTCGCCGATCCGCCGGGCGGCCCGGCCGCCGCCGACCCCTACCTCGCGAAGAAGGTCCCGCCCGGCGGGGCGCCGGCCCTGTCCGCCGTCGCCTCCGGGGCCCGGCCCGGCAAGATCGCCGACGGGCGGCGCGCGGCGCCGCGGACCGCGCCCGCCACCGCCCCCCACGGCGAGCCGCGGACACGAAAACCGCTGGTCGAAGTGGAGTCACCTTCCAGCACACCAAGACCTGGGGAATCCACCGACCCCGACCCCGACTCCGGCCCCGACCCCGACCCCGGCCGAGGGGCGAAATCGGTCCGCTCGTGGCCAAGCGCGGACGACCGAAGCGTTGTGCGGATAATCTCGGCTGGGCAGACCCGGAGCCCCGAACGGGGCCGGTTCAGGAGAAGGACGGCGCCGGAGGAGAATGACTCAGGAGGCGGACGGCTCGATCTCCCCCGCGAAGACGATGACCTGGTCGATGAGGCTCCGCCGCAGATGGACGACGTCCGTTCCCGCCAGGCGGGGGCCTCCGTCCGGCGTCGTGAAGACCCACCGGTACCGGGCCCACTCGTCCGGCATGTCCACCGCCGAACAGCGCACCATCGTGCCGGTCCCCGCGGGGTGGCGCCGGATGTCCAGCACGAACCGCTCGACCGCCTCGATCCCCTCACTGCGGCCCAACGGTCCCCAGAAGACCACGTCCGAGGTGAGGGCCTGGGAGAGCAGCGCAGTCACATAGCCGTCGTCCGAGGCATTGAACGCGGAGATGAACGTGTCGATCGCGGACCGGGCGGTTTCTTCCTGCATGCACCAGTAATACCAGTCACCTCGCGGACCGCGCTCGTCCCGTGAGCCGTCTCCCGACCACGGTGAACCATCCCGGTCACAGCACTAGCGTGGGCGGCGTCATGTAAGTTCGGTTCTCGAACCGACAGGGCGTCCATGCCGTCCGTCCTGATCACCGGGACTTCCAAGGGCATCGGCCGCGCCACCGCCACCGAGTTCGCCGCCCGCGGCCGCCACGTCGTCGCCACCGCCCGCGACCCCCGCGCGCTGGCGGGCCTCGACGTGGCGCAGCGGCTGCGCCTCGACGTCACCGACCAAACCACCGTCGACGACGCGGTGGCCGCCGCGGGCGAGGTCGACGTCCCGGTGGCCGCCGCGGGCGTGATCTTCCTGGGCGCGGTCGAGACCAGCCCGGTGGCCGAGATCGAGCGGCTGTTCGCGCGGAACACCGCCGGATCGATCCGGGTCGCGCAGACGCTGCTGCCGCAGATGCGCGAGCGCCGCAGCGGGCATTTGCTGTTCGTGTCCAGCGTGGTGGGCCGCATCGTCTTCTCGGGGAACGCCGCCTCCACGGCCAGCAAGTGGGCCCTGGAGTCGCTGGCCGAGTCGCTCGCCATCGAGACCGGCCGGTTCGGAATCCACGCCACCCTGCTGGAGCCGGGTTCGGTGAGCTCGGGCGCACTCGACGCCCCGCTGGTCCACCGGCTGCCGGACGACCCCTACACCGCGCTGGCCGCCGACAGCCTGGACCGCGGTGCCGCCATCACCCCGGAGCAGGTCGCCACCGCCGTCGCCGACGCCGCGGAGCCGGACGCGCCGCCGCTGCGGCTGCCGATCGGCGAGGCGGCCGACACGATCCTCGCGGCCCGCCGGCGGCGCCCGACGGCGTCCCCTTCGTTCCCGGATCCTGACCGGACGGCGGCCGGGGCCGGGCGCCGCCCGGAACGCGGGCGCGCGGGTGCGGGCCGGGTGGCTCAGGACCTACCGAGCAGCGGGGTGACATGGCGCTCGCCCCACTGCCGCAGGGACCCGAGGACGGGGGCGATCTCCTCGCCCGCGGGGGTGAGCAGGTACTCGTCGCGGGGCGGGTGCCGCGAGTACTGGCGGCGCTCGACGAGTCCGGCCGCCTCGAGCTTGCGCAGCCGCGGCGCGAGGGTCTCGCGGGGCGCGCCGGTGTTGGTCCGGATGTCGTTGAACCGGTTGACGCCGAAGCCCAGCTTGCGGAGTACCAGCAGGATCCACCGCTCGCCCACGACCTCGAGCGCGTCGGCGATGGAGCAGACCCGGGGCGCCCCCGGGTTCGTTGGTTCGCTATCCCGACTCACCTGGCCACCGTAGCGCAGCGCGTGGATCCGTGGACCGGGCGGGCACGGCCGGCGGGAGCGCTGCGGCGGCCGGCCGGCCCCGCGGGACCGGGCCCGGCGCGGTGTGGGGCGCGCGCCGGTCGGGCGGGGCCCGCGGGACCCACCCGACCGGTCTCGGCGGAGGCGGGGGGATCAGACGGTGCCGGTGCCGTTCGCGTAGGACTTCATGTTGAACGTGCCGAAGCCGTTCTGGACCGGGTCGCCGGTGTCGTTGATGCAGTGCAGGATGCCGCCGCCGCCCGCGCCGTTGAGGCAGACGGTCATCAGGTCGGTGAAGACGACGCCGCGGGTGTCGGGGACCTCGTAGGCGCGGTCGGTGTAGATGTCGGCGCTGAGGTTGAAGAAGCAGTAGCTGCCCAGGCCCCAGGCGTGGTGGTCGGTGACGTGGTCGGCGACCTTGTAGGCGGCGTACCCCCTGGTGGCGCCGTGCGCCCACGCGCTCTGGGTGGGGACGTCGTAGGGGTGCTCGTTCTGGAAGAAGTAGGTGCTGCCGTGGTTGCCCTTCCAGAGCACCTCGTACTTCTGGTAGTGCTCAACGGCCAGCGCGTACGCGGTGACGTGGTCGCCGTTGACGAGGATGCCGGTCTCGGCCGGGTTGACCGACCAGCCCACGCTGCCGTCCAGGCCGTGGTCGGCGCGCCAGAGCCACAGGTTGTCGCAGATCACGTCGTTGCTGTCGACCTGGACGCTGACGCCCGCGCCACCGGGCAGCGCGCCGCCGATACGGGCGTAGACGTCGAAGAGCGCGGTGGGGTCGGCCGTGTGCCGCAGCCGGCTCGTGCCGTGGCCGACGCGGAGCAGCACGGGGGTGTGGGCCGAGGCGGCCTCGAAGAGCACACCGGCGACGGTGACGCCGCTGACGTCGGCGACCTCCAGCACGGTGTCGCCGTGCGTGGACTGGAGCGTGGCGAGCCCGAGGCCCAGGACGACGGTACCCGGGCGGGTCACGCGCAGGGGCGCGGAGACGCGGTAGACGCCGGGGGTGACCAGGAGGTGCTTGCCGCGGGCCAGGGCCTGGTTGAGGGTGGCGGCCGAGTCGCCCGGCCGGGCCACGTGGAAGCCGGACAGCGGGATGCTGCGGCCCTTGGCCCGCCCCTGGGCCCAGGTGGTGCCGGTGCTGTGACGGCGGAGCGCGGGCACGAAGACCTGGTACGAGCCGTGCCGGTCGACGGTCAGAAACGGCTTCTCCCGCACCACGGGCGTCCGGTCGACGGTGGTGTACGGGGGCGTGGGGAAGGACTGGGCCGGAGCGCCCTGGACGCCGACGAAGACCATGTTCCAGTTGGCGCCGGTCCAGCTGCCGAAGGTGTCGTTGCGCGACAGCCACTGCTGCTGCGAGCCCGACTCCACCTGCCCGTCCACCACGCTGTCGGCCAGGAATCCGCCGCTGGACCACTGGTTGCCGGGCGGGCTCGGCCACAGGGTCATGTTGCCCTTGACGTGGACGCGGCGCATCGGGCCGGCCTGGGCGACTGCCCAGCGCTCCAGCCCGTCGGGCGGCTCGATGCTCAGGTTCTCCGCCGCCCGCCAGAAGTTCTGCGTGCCGTTGCCCTCCAGCCACTGGGCGTCGACCGTGACATGGCCCTTGATCACGACGTCGTCGGGACTGTCGCCGAGTCCGAGGACGTGGGTGTAGAACCCCACGTTGATGTCGACGTGGTACGTGCCCGGCTTGAAGGCCAGCGCGTACCGCTCGGTGCCGAACTGGTTCGACTGCTGGGTGGCGAAGACGGCGTCGACCCGGGCCTGGATCGCCGCGTCGCCCATGGACGGCTCGAAGACCAGGACGTTCGGGCCGAGACCGGTGGCGTCGTGGCCGTGTGCGGACGCCGCGGACGCGGGCGCCGACGCAAGGGCGGATCCTGCGGAGATGCCGCCGACCAGTGGCACGGCGGCGGCGACGGCCGCCCCGCGGAGCACGGCACGGCGAGTGGGAATCACGGACACGGCTCTCCCTGGAGGTGGTGGATGGAAGGACCGCGGCTGGTCCTCAACCGCGAGAGAGCGCTCTCAGGGACGAAGTGAATCATCGCGGGTATGCAGCGTCAATAAGCGTGCAACGGCAATAACAGGGCGTCCCGCATGCTGCGTTGGCCGGTCGGCCGGACCCGGGTCGGCGCAGGTCGGAGGCAGTGCGGAGGCTGTGGGACGGCTGTGCGGGGCCGGTGGGAGGCGGGCGGCCGGGAGGTCGGCAGCCAAGGAGGCCGAACGCACGCACCTCGCCGTGGGGACGGCGGCATGACCGCCCCGCCGGACCCGCGGCGCCCCCGCACCGGGGTCGGGGTCGGGGTCGGGGTCGGACGATCCGTCCACCGCGCTCCCACGACACCGCACCCGGCACCCGCGGCCGCTGACCGGTGTCCGCGGACCACCACCCGGTTTCGGCGGCCCCTGTGCCGCTCCGGAACACCGCTACGCCGTCGGCGACGGGTCGGCCGCGGCCGACCCGGACAACCGCACCGGGGCCGGCCCGATCCATCCGTTGCCCCCGTTCGGGCCGCGCCGCGCGATCCCGCCGGATGCGTCGCCGTTCCGGGGGTTTTGCCCGTTCGCGCCGGGGCAGTCGAACCGTTGACCTTCGAGGTGATCTCAGTGGAGCTGTCCGACGGCGAGGGCCCGAGCCCTGCCACCAGGGAACTTCCCATAGTGGACTACAACCACCTTCCCAAGCTGGCGATCGAGGGGTTCTCCCACGACTTGGCCAAAGAGGAGGTGGAGACCGTCCTGCGGTACGAACGCGCGCACAGGAGCCGTACGCCGGTGATCAGGGTGCTGACCGCCCGGCTCAGACGGCTTCGTGACGGCCGGCACCCCGACGGTGCCCCCGTCTCCTGAGCGCCGGCGTCCCGCTCCGGCGGCGGCCGGCCCGCGGCGCCGGTCCTGCCGGGACGCGTCAGGCCGGACGCGTCGTCAGTTCAGGCGCGTCGTCAGTTCGGCGACGCTGTCGTCGAACACGTTGAGCAGCAAGCTCAGGTGTCCTTCGGCGGGTTCCAGGTGGACGGCGGCCGCGGGCAGCCGGTCGGCCAGCCAGCGGCCGTGGGCGAAGGGCACCATCCGGTCCTGCGCGCCGTGCCGGACGGACACGGGTGTCCGGACGGCGCCGAGGTCGAGGCCCCAGTCGCCGACGAAGGCCAGGTCGTCGTCGCGCCAGCCGGCGATCCCGCCGGACGTCACGGTCCGGAACGCCTCCGCCGTGTGCTCCGCGAACTCCTCGGTGAGCGCCGCGCGGTCCACGTCCGAGACCAGGCCGCCCAGCGCGGCCGCGATCTGGTCGGCGCGCACCTCGGCCAGGACGGGGAGCTGCGTGTGCAGGAAGGCGGTCAGTGGCTCCGCTCCGGCCACGGCCGCCCCGAACTCCGCCATGTTCTCCGGGCCCATGCCGTCCAGCCAGTCCAGGCCCTCGGCGGCGAACGGCGCCGGGCCCGCCACGGTGGCCGCGGCCAGGCACCGGTCGGGCAGCAGGGCGGCGCACGCCGGCGCGTGCGGAGCGCCACCGGACCAGCCGGCGCTGACGAACCGGTCGGCGCCCGACACGTCCAGGACCGCGGCGACGTCGGCGGCGACCGAGGCGACCGTACGGCCGGCATCGGTGTCGAACCGGCGTAGCCGGGCCGGCTGTGGACCACCCCCCGCAAGCCGTGCCGCGCGGCGGTGGCGACCACCGGTAGAGCCGCGCCGCCGACGGCGTGCCGTTGTGCAGCACCAGGAGGATCCCGTCGGCGGGGCCGGCCACCGTGTAGTCCAGCGTCCGGCCGTCGGTGAGACGAAGGCGAGTCATGGCAGCGGACCTCCCCCGGCGGGGTGTGCGCGGCGGCCGGGGCGGTGAAGCGCTGCGCCGGCCGCGCGCGCCGCCGCCTCCGGCAGGGCCGCTCACCGGTCCGCCGCCGGTCCGCCGCCGGCCGGGCGACACGCCCCGGCCCCCGCTCGCGGGTGTCAGAGGTCGAGCAGCTCCTCGTAGAAGCCGCCGAAGCCCCGGCCGCGGTCGACAAGGTGGATCTCCAGGATCCAGTGCAGCCGCCGCCCCGCCTCGTCCGTGCGCCGCAGCCGTCTGTCGTTGGCGGGCACGATGTGGGAGTCGACGTCCTCCCAGGTGTCGTACTCGGGCGGGAACTCGCCCACCAGGTGGCCGGCGTGCCAGCCGCCCAGCTCCCAGCCCGCGTCGGCGGCGAGCCGCTCGACCTCGGCGTGGAGCTGCTTGCCGGTGATGTCCGGGGCCGCCTCGAAGGCGCGGCGGGCCGCCGCGAAGACGGCCGGCTGCTCCCCGCTTCCCGCTCCCCGCGCGTCCGGCGCGTCCGGCGCCCGCGCCCCGGTCAGTCGGTCAGTCGGTCAGTCGGTCAGTCGGTACGAGAGTCCTCGTCGGCGACGGGATAGGGCACGAAGGTGCTGGTGTTCTCGTCGATCGCCAGCCGCCGGTCCAGCGGCGGCTGGGCCCGCTGGGGGCAGTCGGTGCGTTCGCAGAGCCGGCACCCCATGCCGATGGGAACGGCGGCGGAGGTGTTGCCGAGGTCGAGGCCGTCGGAGTAGACGAGCCGGGAGGCATGCCTGATCTCGCAGCCGAGCCCGATGGCGAAGGTCTTGCCGGGCTCGCCCCAGCTGCCGCGGTGCCGGGTCACCGTGCGGGCGGTCCACAGATAGCGTCGCCCGTCGGGCATGGCGGCGATCTGGACCTGGATCCGGCCCGGGACGGCGAACGCCTCGTAGACGTTCCACAGCGGGCAGGTACCGCCGGCGCGGGAGAAGTGGAACGCCGTCGCGGACTGGCGTTTGGACATGTTGCCGGCCCGGTCGACACGGACGAAGGAGAAGGGCACACCGCGCGACCTCGGGCGCTGAAGGGTGCTGAGCCGGTGGCAGACGGTCTCGTAGCCGAGGCCGAAGTGGTCGGCCAGTCGCTCGATGTCGTAGCGGAACTCCTCCGCGGCCCGGTGGAAGCGGCGGTACGGCAGGATCAGCGCGGCGGCGAAGTAGGTGGCCACGCCGATACGGGCCAGCGGCCACGCGGCGGAGTCGGGGGCGAAGTCCTCGGCGGCCAGGGCGGACAGGCCGTCCGCGTACTCCAGCAGCGCGAGCTGGGTGGCCATCCGGAACGCCTGCTGGCCGGGGCGCAGCCGGCTGGAGAGGTGGAGGACCCGGGTCGCGGGGTCGTAGCGGTGGAGCAGTTCGCAGTCCGCGGCCAGCCGCACCCCGTGGCGGTCGGCGAGCCGCGCGGCCAGCGCCGCGAGGACCGCCCCCGGCCGCACGCCGATCTCGGCGGCGAGGCGTTCGGCCGCGAGGTCGGTGTCGTGCAGGTAGTTCTGCCGCCGGTAGAAGAACTCGCGGATCTCCTCGTGCGCGGAGCGGGGCACCGCCGCCGCCTTCCG